>NZ_JBNCLI010000008.1:233659-274413 GCF_049844595.1 Streptomyces sp. DT224 | reverse complement strand
TGGGGGGTTCCAAACTCCGCTGGGGCCCCGGGGGGGGGGGGGGGGGGGGGGGGGGGGGGCCGGGGCCCCCCCCCCGCCCGCGAGGTCTTTCAGCCCTGGTCCTGCCGTCGGCCGAGGAAGCCGGTGATGATCTCCAGCCACTCCTTGGGCTGCTCCAGGAAGGGTAGGTGCCCGGTGGCGAGCTCGGCGGTCCGCGCGCCCGGAATGGCCTCATGCAGTTGGTACTGGAGGGCAGCGGGTATCAGGTTGTCGGCGGTGGTGACAACGATGAGGGTCGGGACGGTGATCAGGGCAAGGTCTGAGCGCACGTCGGCGCGGCGGACCAGATCGACCTGGGCCCTGGTGCCCTGCGGCAGCGCAGAGGCGGCCTGCTGGGCGGCGGCACGCACCTGCTCCGAGGTGAGGGAGTTCAGCGCCGGTGCACTCACGGTCAGCTGGGTCAGGTACTGGGCGAGCAGGAGGTGCTGCCCGGACTCGTAGAGCTGGTGCCAGATTGCAGCGGCCAGCTCGGTACGGGTGTCCAGACGGGCGAACGCGGCGGTCAGGATGAGGGAGGTGACGCGTTCCGGGTGGCGGGCCGCGGCACGGATCGCGACCGGGCCGCCCAGCGAGTAGCCGCAGACGGCGAAGGTGTCGAGCCCCTCGGCGTCTGCTGCGGCGACGAGCTGGTCCGCCAGCGCGTCGAGCTCCAGGGGCGTGGACGTGGTGGGACTCTTTCCTGAGCCTGGGTAGTCGACCCCGACAACGGTGTGCTGCGCGGCGAGCCCTTCCATGATCGGCCCGTAGTTGGCCTCGATCCCGCCGCCCGCGCCATGGGCGAGGAGGAGGCCGGGGCCGGAGCCGTGGACGGTGCGGGCAGGGGCGTTCGGGACTGATGTGGTCATGGACGTGTCCTCATCTGGCGAAGGGGTGGGCAGGGGGTGACTATGTGCAGCGTTTGTTATCCAGTGACCGGCGGCAGCAGGATTTGCCCGTCTGCGTGACGGCGGTGGGGGCGTGGAGCCGCAAGGGTGCGCGAGGGGCTCGGCCGGCTGGTTGCCGGTGGTGGGGGGCCAGCATCGCGGGGTCGGGGCGGGCTGGTCCGATGTCCACCGGAGGCAGGCGTAGCGCCTACCTGGCCACGGCGGGAGCGTGGGCTTCGCTGAGCCTGCGCACTGCTTCGGCGACGCGGCGGTCGGTGGCCGGGCCGAACGGGGCGACGGGACACGCTTGGGGACCGATGACGACTCCGGTCTTGCCGATCAGCGCGTCGTCGGTGGCGGCGATGATCGATGGCCTGGCTGCCGCGGACGCCGGGCCCGACGTGGACCGTTTGAACTTGCGGCGCACCAGCGGCCACAACAGTCGCAGGGCGGGAGAGACGATCTTCGGGTCGGTCAGGGTGCCGTTGGTCATGTCGGTCGCGGCGCCCCCGGGGTCGGCGGCAAAGACCGATACGCCCGTGCCGTCCAGCCGCGCGGCAAGGTCGAGGGTGTAGGCGAGGTTGGCGAGCTTGGCGCGGCCGTACCAGTGGAAGCCGTAGTAGCCGCCGGGCGGCTCGACGGCGTCGAACACCCGCTTCGCGACCCCGACCGCACCCGAGGTCACGTTCACGATCCTGCTCGGCGAACCTGCCGCCAGCGTGGGCAGGAGCAGTTCCGTCGTCAAGTACGGCGAGAGGTGGTTGACGAGGAACGACGCTTCTATCCCGTCCAGGGTCTGTCGCTCCGGGAACAGTGCCCCGACGTTGTTGACCAGCACCGCCAGCGGATCCCCTGATGCCTGGCGCTCGGCTGCGATCCGGTCGGCCAGCGCACGCACCTGGTCGAGCGAGGAGAGGTCGGCGGCCAGGAACCGCCCAGGATGCGCCGGAGCCATGGCGTTGATCCGGTCCACCGCCTGGGCGCCCCTGTCGGCGTTGCGTCCGACCACGGTGACCGAGAAGCCAGCGACGGCAAGCCCCAGCGCCGTCTCGAAACCAATTCCGGCCGTCCCGGCGGTGACTACAGCTTTCCTCATACGCCCCTCCATCTCAAGCAGAAAAACGGATAGGTCATCCGATTGCTGGAGGTGACGCTAGCACATATTCGGATGACCTATCCGTTTAGTGCGGGACCAGCATGGCCGCCATGGAGTCGCACGCCCCTCACACCCACACCGGGTACGGACGCTGCCCGCTGCAGAGGTCCTTCCTCTCCGGCCGCAAACCGGAAGACGCGGTCGTCCTTCAGCCAGCGCCCACGGCGGACGCCTGAGGAATTCCGGTCCCACGCCCCTGGGGAATTCCGTGACCGTCCGCAGGCGCGGCGAAGCCGCGAGACCGCATCGCAGTGGCGCCCGGTGGTGTGGCGCGGTGGAGCGCGCCGCACCACACCACCGCCGTCCCGGAGGTGCTGGTACGCGCTGGTGCGGTGCACCGGATGTGCCTCCATTGCCTGCCTCATTCCCGCGGCCTCCAGTTGGCGCAGAACGTCGGCGACGTCGCCGTGCTCCTCGGTGTCGGCGTACACGTGAACGTTCACGTGTACGCCGACAGCATCTGTTCAGGCCCGGTCGGGCCCGGACAGATGCCGGCGATAGCCGGTGGCTACTGCTGGGCGGGGAAGTCCGCACTGCGGGAGAGGTCCTCCCATGCGGTGAACTCGGCGCGCAGCTCGTAGAGCTCGTGGGCAGGGCTGCCGAGGAGGAGCCGGTGGGGGCCGGTCACCGGCGGTGGCCGCGGTGTAGATGGCTGCGGCGGCGCGGGCCGGGTCCTCGGGCACGCCGCCGGTGTCCTCGCGGAACGAGGCACGCGCGGCGCCCGCCGTGGCGGCGTTGTCGGCGATCTCGTGCTCCGGCACCGTCTCGTCGGCGGAGCGGCCGGCCCGGATTCGGGGTCAAGGCCCTGTCGGGCCTGACCCGCAATCGTGGACACGGGGCCCTCAGGTCCACCGCGCCGACTCCGTCGGCGTCTCTCCCGAGCATGGATGACCCACCACAGGCGGGAACATCGCCGCGTGGCGCCACTTGTGCAATGACTGGGCGAAGTTGGCGTCGACGCGGCCCTGTGCAGTCGACCAGGTCAGCCTCGTCGCATACCACCTTCGAAACGGCCAGCCCACGGCCGGAGGGCCGGGCCGACGGCACACCTCCCCAGAAGTGGCTGCCGCGTCGCAGATGATCAGCACTTACGGAGTCGGCTCGATCGTCGCCGCAGCCGCGCCCTTGGTCACCCCGGCGCGATCCGCCACCTCCTGCAGCGCGACGGGCCTCAGTTTCTGTGCGGCCGGCCCACCGGCCGCACCTGCCAGCACCCGGGCACGGCTGCGCAGGGCGCGCTCCTGCTTCAGCTCGCCCGCACCTCTTCGCGCGCGGCGGTGGGTGCGTGGCGCACCGCGGCCGCACCCTCCGTGTCGGTCGAGTCGTCCACCGGCGTCCTTCCGTGTTCGTCCCGGCTGAGCCGCCCCCGCTGTTCGGGCCTGATCACCGACACTGCCACCGCCGTCACCGCCACCACCGCGGCGAGTCCACCCGCGGCCAGCAGTGTCGTGGTGTCCGGCTCCAGCAGGGCCTGGCCCCGGCGGGCCTGCCAGACCAGCAGCCCGGTCAGGCCGGAGTAGCCGAACGCCGCGACCGCCACCAGCCGCGCCCGCTTGACGGCCAGCGCCACCAGCGGCAGGACCTGAAGGGCGTGGATACCAACGAAGTGGGCCGCGCGCAGGTCGCCCGACCCGGTCGACCACCCGGTTACGGGCATGCCGGCACCGCCGTCGGGCGCGCCGACCGAGTGCGCGCCGATGGTGGCCAGGGTCGCCCCCGCGTCCAGCGCCTGGGCCTGATCCGGGGTCGGCGCGGTCATCAGGTATCCGACCGACATGCCCGCCAGCGAGACCAGCACGCCCAGCGGGACCGCGCAGGCCATCGCCCGCGCCGCCCCGTCCGCCGGAACCCAGGACCGCGCCGAACGGGTCAGCACCGCCCGGCGTGCCGACCGGTGCTGGAGCACCAGGACGATGCCCACCGCCAGGGTCAGCGCCCAGCCCAGGTAAGCGGCCCCACCCATCACCATGAACACAGCCCCGTCCAGCGCGGTGCCGACGTTGAAGTGGCTGCGGACGCCCCGGGCCGCCTGGAAGGTGATGGCCGAGATCTCCGGCAGCACGAAGGCAGCGGCGGTCAGCGTTCCCAGCCACCACAGGGTGCGCCGCCGGGTCCGGGCGCTGCCGATCATCCAGGCCAGGGTGATCGCGTACAGGCCGAAGGAGAGGGCGAACTTCAGTGGCTTCAGCCAGACGTTCTCACCCATCACCGTGCGACCGTCCACCAGCAGGCCGACCGCGCTGAACGCGGCCAGTGCCCCCATCGCCGCCGCGCACACCGCCAGCGGGCGGTGCCAGGCGGTCCGCGGGGTCCGCCGCCGGATGCGTGGGGTGGTGCCGGTGCCGTCGAAGTAGGCGGTCATGGTGTCTCCTCGTGTTCGCCTCGACCTGCGTCCAGCCTGCTGACCGATGGCCGGCGCCACCACGGACGCGGACACCGATCCGGTATGACGGCGTCACGAAGCCGACAACCAGGGCACCGCCCATCACCGGCACGGTCGCAACAACCCGTCCCGGGAAAGCCAGGTGACGGCTCGGCAGTGGGAGGGGGTCTGTCGAACGATCGGTGTAACTCGGGTTGTTGAGGGCTACTGACGTGCTGCGGAGAGCCGGCCGCCGAGCACCACCGCACAGGCCGTGAAAGTCAGCAGGCCGCCGACGAGGAACGTGCCCCGCACCTCGACAGACGGCAGGATCAGCCCGCCGAGCGCGGCGCCCGCCGCGATGCCGGCGTTGTAGAGACCGGAATTGGCCGCGAGCGCGAGGTCCGTGCGGCCCGGTGCGCAATGGAGCATCGCGTGCTGGGTGGTCATGAACACCGGCCCGAGTGCACCGCCCATCAGTACCAGGAACACCACCGCGGCCACCGGATCGCGGCCGGCCGCGTAGAGACCGGTCATCCCCACCGCCTGCGTGGCCACGGCACCCGTCAGCGCGGCCTGCGGAAAGCGGTCCAGCACCACCCCGGTGACGCTCACCCCGATGAGACACGCCACCCCGAAGACCACGAAGAGGGCACTCACCGCGCTCGGGGAGAAGCCGCTCACCTCGCCCAGAAACGTCACGATGTAGGTGTACCCGGCGAACGCGCCGGTGGCGGACAGGGTTCCGGCCGCCAGCACGATCCCGAACCGGCGGGCGTCGGGCCTGGTCCCGTAGGCGGCGGGCTCCTCTTCCGGCCGCGAGGTCGGCAGCAGGACGGCGATCGTCACGAGGGAGACGAGCCCCAGCCCGGCCAGCACGGCGACGGGCACCTGCCACGCACTGTGCTGCCCCAGCCAGGTCCCGGCGGGGACACCCAGCACGAGGGCGAGCGAACCGGCGACGGACAGCGCTCCGATCACACGCCCACGGAGCCCGGGCGCGAACAGGCCCACCGCGACCGGCCCCATCACGGCCCAGAACAGCGCCTGGGCGAGTGCGGTCAGCAGCCGCGCCGTAAGAAGCGACCAGTACGAGGCCGCCAGGGCCGCCGCCAGACTGGATACGACCAGCGCGGCCAGCAGTCCGGTGAGTACATGGCGCCGGGGCGCTGCCCTCACGGCGTGGGCGAGCGGCACGGACGCGACGGCCACGGTGACGCCGTACCCGGTGACCAGGAGTCCGACCGCCGGCGCAGACACCCGCAGGCTGTCGGAGATGACCTCGAGCAGGCCGATCGGCAGGTTCTCCGCGGTGTTGAAGGTGAAGGCCGCCAGCATCAGGGCCGCAAGCACCACCGGCCCGCGCCATGGAACCGGTCGTGGCACGACCTTGCGTTCCCTTCCTGACCTCGTCCGCCGGATCTGCTCCGTGCCACCGTCCATGGGGGTACCTCACCGGGTTCGCGGGTCCCCCGCAACCGCATTCATCTCCTGTGGTGGGCGGGGGCGTACTTGGCCGGTCCCGCGCGGTCTCCGGGGGTTACACACCCTTCGTGAACGCGGTGGTGTGGTCGGCGACCCACTGACGGAACGTTCGCGGCGCCGTCCCGAGGACGTCGGCCACCGCAGTGGTGATGTACGCCGGCTGTCCGACCGCCGCGCTCCACGCGGCGAGCAGCATGTCGACGACCGAGCCGGGCGCCGTGCCCTCCGACAGCCTTCGGAACTCGTCCGGCGTCATCTCCTCGAAGGCGATCCGTTGTCCCAGGACGTCAGCGATGACGTCCACCTGCTCGGCCTGGGTCATCGATTCGGGGCCGGTGAGGACGTAGTCGGAGGAGGCGTATCCGTCCAGGCAGAGGGTTCGCGCCGCGACGGCTGCGACGTCACGGTCGTCGACCGGTGCCGTCTCGGCGGCGCTGTGAGGCCAGCGGACGACTTCCCCGGCTCGGATCGCGGGTGCCCACCAGGCCGGAGCGTTCGACGCGAGCATTCCCGGCCGGATGATCGTCGACTCGAGTCCGGTGGCCGCGATGAGCCGCTCGATGCCGGCGTGGAGCTCGGCCATGGGATTGGGCTGCTGGAAGAAGGGGTGCGGCGTCTGGTGCGGGGAGGAGAGGAAAACGACCCGTCGCACGTGGGCCGCCAGCCGCTCGACGACTGCCGCGGCGGTCCGGGGCGGAGCGGTCCACACGAGGAAGACCGCACCGGCGCCGCGCAACGCCGGGTCCAGTGACTCGGGCACGGTGAGGTCACCGGCGAAGACCTCGACCTCCGGAGGCAGCATCGCCGCCGCCTCAGTACGACGCGCGAGGGCTCGGACCGGCACGCCCGCGCCGAGGAGCTGATCGATGACGACGCGGCCGATCCGGCCCGTCGCGCCGGTGACGAGCACGGGAGGAATGTCTGTCTGATGCATGCCACTCATAGAAACGTTACCGAGTTAAAAACGCAACTCGGTCATGAATGTTACGGTGGTCCCATGAGCGAGGCGAAGGGACTGCGGGCCCGCAAGAAGGAGCGGACGCGGGACGTCATCGGAGACGCGGCCGTGTCGCTCTTCCTGGAGCGCGGTTTCGACAGCGTCTCGGTCAACGACATCGCCGCGGCGGCCGAGGTCTCCAAGCCGACCCTCTTCCGGTACTTCCCCACCAAGGAAGACCTGGTGCTGCACCGGTTCGCCGATCACCAGGGCGAGGCGGCACGCGTCGTACGCGACCGTAGGTCCGGCGTCGAACCGGTGACGGCGCTGCACCGGCACTTCCGGGCCGGCCTCGACCGGTACGACCCCGTCACCGGCCTCAGCGACCATCCCGAGGTGGTGGCGTTCCATCGGCTGGTGTTCAGCACACCGAGCCTGGCGGGGCGGCTCACCCGGTATCAGCTGGAGGACGAAGAGGCGCTGGCGGATGCCCTCGGCATAGGCGTCCGGGCACGCCTGCTGGCCGCCCAGGTACTCGCGGTCCAACGGGTACTCGCCCGGGCCAACTGGCAGAAGATCGCCGCCGGCCGCACCGCCCACGACGTCCGCCCCGAAGCCGTGGCCGATGCCGACCATGCCTTCGGCCAACTGGCCTGACAGGCGCCGCCGGGATCCGGGTGCCCGCCTTCCGCCTGCCCGCGCCGGTCCGGGTGGCGACCGTCCGGCAGTCCGAACCGGCTGTTTCGGCGTCCGAGGAACGGGCCTGCGGCCTCCAGCGGCCTCCAGCGGCCGCCACCGAGCCGGCGGCCTGCGCTGTGGGAACCCCCTCCCCCGCAGGGGCGTTGTCACGGGTTGCGGGGAGGACGAGGGGAGTTGGACCGTGGCGCAGAAGCACTCGCGGGGGCCGTGGCGGCTGCTGCTGGTCGAGGACGACCGGGAGCTGGCCGGCATGCTCTCCGATGTACTGCGGGGCGAGGGATACGCGGTCGATGTGGCGTCCGACGGCCAGCAGGGCCTGCATCTCGGCCTCTCCCGGCAGTACGACGTGCTCGCCGTCGACCGGCGCCTGCCGGGGCTCGACGGCCTCGACCTCATGGGCCGGTTACGGTCCCGTGGCGTGCGCACGCCCGTGCTGCTGATGACCGCGATGGGCACCGTGCACGACCGGGTCGACGGGCTGGACGCCGGCGCCGACGACTACCTCGTGAAGCCGTTCGACCTCGACGAACTCAGCGCGCGCTTGAGAGCCTTGTGCCGACGGGCCCTAGATGCCGCCGATGTACTCAGAATCGGCTCGGGGCACCTCTACGTCGGCCGCAGGGAAGTCGAGCTGGCGAACGGCGAACGGATAGCCCTCGCGCCCCGGGAGTTCGCTTTGCTGTGGGCACTCGCTTCGCGCCCCGAAACGGTGTACACGCGGACGGAGTTGCGCCGGCTGGTGTTCCAGGAGGCCCCCGCCTCGTCCATCGTCGACACCTATGTCTACTACCTGCGCCGCAAGCTGGGCAGGCGCGTCGTGCGCACGGTCCGCGGTCTCGGCTACCGGCTGGGGGCGCTGTGAATCCGCCGGCGTCGGCCGAGTGGGCGGCGGTGCGGCGGGCGCGCCTGCGGATCGCCGTGATCACGGGGGCGATCATCACGTTGCTGGTCACGGTCGTCGGCGGGGTGGCGCACACGGTGATGGTGGACGCGCAGAACGATCAGGTGTGGCGCGAGTTGCGCTACGGCGCCATGTACGGCGACCCGGCCAAGCCTCCCGTATGTACGTGGCTGTACGCACCCGGCGTGGAGACCCTGTCCAACGCTCCCCGCGGATTCCCCGTGCGCGCCGACATGGACGAGGCCCTCAGCACCCGTGAGGCCGTGGAGCGCACCGTGGAGCGTGACCACACGGTCTATCTGGTGCGTACCCAGCCCCGGGCCGACGGAGACGTCGTGCAGGCGGTGTTCGACATGCGCTTCCAGCTGGCCGACCGCGGCCATCTCTGGTTCGCACTGGCGGTGGCCGAAGCGGTGGGGCTGCTGGCCGCGGCCGTCACGGGGGTGGTCCTCGGGCGTCGTGCCGTGGCCCCGCTGGCGGAGGCCCTGACCCGCCAGCACCGGTTCGTCACGGATGCCAGTCACGAGCTGCGCACCCCGGTCACCCAGGTGCACACGCGGGCGCAGATGCTGGCGCGGCAGGCGGCCGACCAGGATCTGCCGGGCCCGCATCGTGACACGCTGGCCCGGCTGGTCGCTTCGACCGGGCGGCTCGGCGAGGTGCTCGACGACCTGCTGCTGTCCGCGAGCCTCGCGGCCGGCCCGGCACGGCGATCGGAGCACCGGCCGGTGGAACTGGTCGCGCTGGCCCGGTCGGTGGTGGCCGAGGAGTCGGACCGGGTGGGCGCACGTCGTCTCACCGTCGTCGTGGACGGTCCCCCGTATCCTCTCTTCGTCGACGGTGTCCAGTCCGCGCTGCGCCGCGCCGTCGGTGAGCTGCTGTCCAACGCGATCCGCCACACCCCGGCCGAGGGGCGGATCGAGATGGTCCTCTCGCGCTCCGGAGGGACGGTGCTCCTGGCCGTCGCGGACACCGGGCCCGGGTTCGAGCCCGCCGCGGTGGAGCAGCTGTTCCGGAGGTTCCACCGCGGCAGCGGCGATGGCGGGCGGTACGGGTTGGGGCTGGCGCTGCTGCGGGAGGTCGTCACGCGCCACGGGGGTACGGTCGCGGCCGACGGGCGTCCCGGCCAGGGTGCCCGGTTCACCATCCGCCTTCCGGAGTGCGCGGCCCCGCCCGGCGTCGTGGCCGAAGCCCGGCCGGTCGAGGCGCAACCGGTCACGGTGTCGCGTGCGCGGCGACCAGGCGGGCCGCGGTGCGGACATCCCGGTCCAGCGGGCGGTCCGGCTCGACGGGGGGAATCGCCTCGCTGAGAGCGTCGAGGAGTTCCGCGCACCGGGGCGCGGTGGGGCGGCGGGCGCCGACATGGGCCGCCTGGCGCAGGCCGAGCGCGAGCGATCCGGTGAGCAGGCCGAGGAGTTCCGCCATGTCGTGGGACCGCAGGGCGGCCTGGGTGCCGAAGGGGACGACGTCCTGGTTGTGCAGGTTCGTCGGCAGGCTCTGCATGCCGGCCGGTGTGGCGTTGCGGCGGATCTCCGCGACGAACGCGGTGGCGGCGAGTTGCACGCCCTGCAGCCCGTGTTGAAGGCCCGGTGCGGTGGCGAGCATCGGCGGCAGTCCCCCGTTGCGCGCCGGATCGGTCAGCAGGTCGAGCTGGCGTTCGGCGAGATTGCCCAGCTGGGCCGTCACGGACGCCAGCAGGTCGGCCGCGAAAGCGGCGGGCTGGCCGAAGAAGTTGCCGCCGTGCACCACTTTCCCTTCCCGGTCGGCATGGCCGGGAAAGAAGAGCGGGTTGTCGCTGACGCCGCCGAGGTCAGCGGCGACCACGCCGTCGACGTAGCCCAGCGCGTCCTCCGCGGCGCCGAGCAACTGCGGGGTGCAGCGGATGCTGTACGGCTCCTGGAGCGGCCGGCTTCCCGAGGGGCTGAGGCCGGTGAGCGTCCGCCGCATGCGCGCGCCGGCGTCGACCGCCCCGGCGTGCCCGTACGCCCGTAGCAGGTCGTCGTCCAGGAAGCCGGGGTCACAGCCCAGCAGGTCGGCCAGGAGGCAGGTGAGGACCGTGAGCGAGCGGTGTGCGTCGCGGACGCTGTCCCGGGCGAGCGCCAGGGCCGCGGTGGTGACGGAGGTGCCGTTGACGAGGGCGAGGGCATCACGGCCGTCCAGGTCGAGTGGGCGCAGCCCGGCGGCGGCCAGCGCCTCGCCGGCCGCCATGCGTCGGCCTTCCAGATAGGCGTACCCGCGACCGCGGAGTGCCTGGGTCGCGTAGGCGAGGGGGATGAGGTCGCCGCTCGCGCCGACGGACCCGTAGCGGGGGACGGCGGGCGAGAACGTCGTCGCGAACATGGCGGCGAGGCGGTCGACGACCTCGGGCGAGACGCCGGAGAGGCCCCGGGCGAGGGACCAGGTGCGCAGCAGGAGGGCGGCACGGCAGACCTCGTGGGGCAGATCCGGTCCCTGCCCCGCCCCGAGGTGGGCGAGGGTGTTGTCGCACTGGTCCGCCTCGTCGGGGCGGCCGGCGTACCCGACGAGTGCGCCGAAGCCCGTGGTGGCGCCGTAGATGGGGCGGGCGCCGCTGCCGTCGCCGTGTCGCAGCCCGTGGAAGAAGCGGCGTCCGAGGTCCACACGGGCTCGGGCGGAGGCGTCCACGGTGACGGTGAGCGGTGTCGCGGCTCGGCGCAGGGCGGCGGAGTCCAGAGGGCCGGTGAGGGAGAGGGAGTCCGTGGTGGTGAGCACGTCGGGAAAGGTAGGCGGGCAATCTCAGAGTGCTCTGAAATCGGGTGGCTAGCTTCCGGGGCATGACCCATGACTACCTGATCATCGGTGCGGGGCCCGCCGGACTTCAGCTCGCCTCGCTGCTGGAGCGGGACGGCGGGGACTACGTCGTCCTGGAACGCGGCAGCGGTCCGGGCACGTTCTTCACCCGGTTCCCCAGGCACCGCTACCTCATCTCGAACAACAAGGTGCACACGGGGTACGACGATCCGGAGCTGCGGCTGCGGATGGACTGGAACTCCCTGCTGAGCGACGACCCGGAGCTGTTGTTCACCCGGTACAGCCCCCGCTACTTCCCGCCCGCCGACGACCTGGTGCGCTATCTGTCGGACTTCGCCGCCCGGACCGGGGTGCGCGTGCGGTACGACACGGAGGTGACGGAGGTCTCGAGGAACGGGGAGGGGTTCGCCGTCACCGACCACACCGGCAAGGTGTGGCGGGCCCGGCATCTGGTGGTCGCCACCGGGATGCCCGTCCCGAACCTGCCCGCGATCCCGGGCGTCGAACTGGCCGAGCGCTACGACACGATCGACACCGATCCGAAGTCCTTCACCGACCAGCGGGTGCTCATCATCGGCCGGGGCAACTCCGCCTTCGAGACGGCCGAGAACCTGATGGAGACGGCGGCGGTCATCCACCTCGTCGGCTCGGGCTCGCTGAAGATGGCCTGGCGGACCCACTACGTGGGACATCTGCGCGCCGTGTACAACAACTTCCTGGACAGCTACCAGTTGAAGTCGCAGAACGCCCTTCTCGACGGCCGGGTCCTGGCCATCCGGCGTGACGAGGACGGTTTCCACGTCCCCATCGCCTTCGAGCGGGTCGACGAGGTCGTCAAGGAGATCCGCTACGACCGGGTGATCGTCGCGACCGGCTTCCGGTTCGACACCTCGGTCTTTGACGACACCTGCGCACCGGAGGTGATCGTCGACGGCCGATTCCCCGATCTGACGCCGCTCGGCGAGTCGGTCAACGTACCCGGTCTCTACTTCGCCGGGACCCTGATGCAGGGGCGCTCCTTCGGGAAGGCGACGACCGGCTTCATCCACGGCTTCCGCTACGCGGTGCGTGCGCTGTACCGCGGTCTGCGGCAGCGCCACGCCCAAGTGCCCTGGCCCACGACGGTGATCGGGGATTCCACCGAGCGGGCCGTCGACGCGGTGATCAGCCGGGTGAACCGTTCCTCGGCACTGTGGCAGCAGTTCGCGGTCCTCGGTGACTTGTTGCTGCTCGCCCCGGACGGCACGTTCCGCTACGCCGAGGAGGTGCCCGTGGACCATGTGCCGGGGGCGGTGCGGGCCGGGGAGTTCGGCGAGGTGGAGGCGTACGCGGTGATCACGCTGGAGTACGGGGAGGACCACGACCGGGTGGACCCCTTCGACGTCGGTGCCGGCCGCAAGTCCCAGCAGGACGTGTCGGGTCTGGACGGCCGCTATCTGCATCCGGTCGTCCGCTGGTACCGGGACGGCGAGTTCGTGGCCGACCACCACCTCACCGAGAACCTGGAGAACGAGTGGGACAGCGAGGAGGTCCACCGCGCCCCGCTGGACGCCTTCCTCACCGCCCGGCGCAGCCCGGCCGCCCCGGTGGCGCCGTGACACTCCGTGAACTCCACGAAAGGGCGCGGAAGGTACTGGACCCGGTCGTCTACGACTACGTCGCGGGCGGCGCGGGCGAGGAGCGTGCCCTGGCCGAGAACGAGCGGGCATTCGACCGCTACGCGCTGCTGCCGCGGGTGCTGAGCGGTGGTGAGGCGCGGGAGACCGGCGTCGATCTGCCGGGCGCCCCGCAGGCGTCCCCGGTGTTCGTGGCACCGACCGCCTTCCACCGCCTGGCGCACCGGGACGGCGAGCGGGCGACGGCCCGTGCCGCCGCGGCCGAGGGTGCCGTGCTGGTGACGGGAACGGCGGCCACCGTCGCCGTGTCCGATGTCGTCGCGGCGGCACGCGAAGGGGCCCCGGACCCGGCCGTGTGGTTCCAGCTGTACCTGCATCCGCGCCCTGAGGTCACCGGGGCGCTCGTCCGGCGCGCCGAGGACGCCGGCTGCACGGCCCTCGTGGTGACCGTCGACTCGCCGGTGTTCGGCCGGCACACCCGGGACCTGCGCAACGGGTTCACCGACCTGCCGCCGGGATACGCCGCGGAGAACATGCGCGGCCTGCCCGGCGCGGGACCCGGTGCGCTCACCGCCATCCCGATGTCCGCCGCGCTCCGCTGGCCGGACTTGGCCGAGGCCGTGCGCGGCACCTCGCTGCCCGTGCTGGCCAAGGGGGTCCTCCATCCGGACGACGCGCGCCTCGCCGTCGAGCACGGCGCGGCCGGGGTGATCGTCTCGAACCACGGCGGCCGCCAGTGCGACGCGGTCCCGGCGGCCGTGGACTGCCTTCCGGCGGTCGTCGCGGCGGTCGCGGGCCGGGCCCCGGTCCTGCTCGACGGCGGGGTGCGCCGGGGAAGCGACGTCGCGGTGGCCCTCGCGCTCGGTGCCAGGGCCGTCGGCGTCGGACGTCCCGTGGTGTGGGGCCTGGCCGCCGACGGGGAGGCGGGCGTGCGACGGGTCCTCGCGACGCTGCGCGACGAGTACGACCACACGCTCGCCCTGTGCGGTGGGCGCCGGAACACCGATCTGAGGTCCGGCATGGTGGTACGGAAGGGGAGCACGTGGTGAAGGCCCGTACGGGTACGGACGCGTGGTGGCTGCCGCGCGCTGTGGTGGCGCTGCGTGTCCGCATCTTCGAGAAGGTCAACGGGGACCGGGCGGTGACCCTTCCGAACGCCACGCACGGTCCGGAGGTGTTCGAGCGGGTCTACGCCCACCCCCACGCGAACGGCCGGAGCGAGGGGGCGGGTCTCTCCGACCTGTTCTGGTACTGGCTGGCGCCGGGACCCGAGGTGCACCAGGAGCACCTGGAGCCCGGTACGCGCTACCAGGACGTGGCCGCGACGACGCGGCGCATCGTCGCCGGGAACTCGGCGGACCTCACCGCGGCTGCCGCCCGTGCCGTAGGGGATGCGCTGGACGCGGTGCCGGACACGCGGATCAGTCTCGTACGGCTGCGGGACCTGGTGATGCCGGCGTGGGCCGCGTTCTGCTACGAGTTGGTCTTCCAGGAGCCGTGCCCGCCACTGGCCCGGAAATTGATCACCGCGCATGCCGACGACGTGATATCCGCGCTGAAGTGCACCGGTCTGCGCCATCCGCGCCGCCGGGCCCGGCTCACCGGCTACCTGAGGGACCGGGTCGCGGCCGGCCACGTACCGCACCGGCTGCCGCCCTCCCTGTCGGTGCCTGAGCAGGTCCACTACCTGCAGGGGACCTTCTTCAACACGGCGGTCGTGCAGCTGTCCGAGGCGACCGCGCACGTGCTGCTCGCCGTGGCCCGCCACCCGGAGGTGCAGCGGCGCCTCCGCGCGGATCCGCAGGACGACGCGTATCTGACGCGGGTGCTCGACGAGACGATGCGCCTGTATCCGCTGTTCGGCATCGCCCACCGCATCACCACCGGGGACATCGACCTGGACCCGGAGACGGTTCTGCCGACCGGTTCCGTGGTGTGCTTCAGCTACCCCGGCTACCACGCCACCGGATACGAGCGGCCCGACGTGTTCGACCCGGACCGCTGGGCGGACCTCGCCGTCAAGGACGCCCCTCACATCCCGTACGGCGTGGCGGCCAACCGCCCCTGCCCGGCCTGGCGGCTGTCGCCACTCGCTCTGCGCGCGGCGGTACGGGAGGTGCTGCACCGGTTCCGGCTGGACTCGACGGCCTCCCACACCCGCTCCCTCCCGCATCGGGCGCCTTGTCTGCTGATCCCGCACGGCCTGCCGCCCCGGCCCCGCCGCCTGGGCGCGCTCCGCGGGTTCGTCCGGCTGCGGGACGGGGTGGAGGACGTCACCCGGGGCGTCCGCCAACTGCTCCTCGGCACGGTCATGGTCCTGCACGCCCGCACACAGCGCCCGGCCACCCGGTATTTCGAGGAGCGGCGGACCGGAGGGTGCCCTGTGCCCGAGGTGGAGAGAGGCAACGGATGACGCCCCACGAGCCGTGCCCGGGCTGCCGCGAGGTGAGCGCATGACCTCGCCCGCCCGGCCCCCCTCCCTGATTGCCCGGCCGCTGATGTTCTGGGCAGGTGTGGCCCTCACGTGTACGGGTGTCGGCCAGCACGTCTGGATGTTCGTCGATTCCAGGTCCATGGGCTTTCACATGGCGATGATGGGGATGTCCGGCGTGATGTGGGCCGCGATGGCCGCCATCGCCGTGGGCGTGGTGGTCTCCGGATGCGCGGTCGTACAGAGTCCCGGTGCGGCCGAGGCCGGGACCTCCGTTCCGGACGGGACATCTCAGGCACACCGGCGCCGTCTCATCGGTGTGCTGAGCTTCGCGCTGATGGTGGACCAGATGAAGCCCGCCACCCTGGCGTTCATCCAGCCCGGCATGCGCGACGAGTTCCAGCTCAGCGCCGCCGAGATCTCCTGGCTGCCGACCGTCGCGCTGAGCGGCACCGTACTGGGATCACTCGTCGGCGGCCGCGCGGCCGACCGGATCGGACGCAGGGCGACGATCCTCATCGCGTCCCTGCTCTTCCTCGGTACGACGGTGTGCGGGGCCATGCCGTCCTTCGGCGGCATCCTGGTCATGTGCGCGCTGATGGGGATGGCCGCCGGAGGCATGCTCCCCGTCGTGTACGCCCTGATGACCGAGAGTCTGCCGCCGGGGCGGCGCGCCGCCGTCATGGTGCTGCAGGCCGGCCTCACCACCACCGGCGGCTATATGGCGGCCTCCGGGCTGGCCTCGTTGCTGATCCCGTTGACGGGGTGGCGCGTCCTGTGGTTCGCGCAGCTCCCCCTGGTGCTGATCCTCATCGCGCTGAACCGCTGGATCCCGGAGTCCGCGGCCTTCACGGCCCAGCGGGCCCGGCGCGAGCACGTCCGCGCCTCTGCCCTGTTCACGCACCCTCAGACGACCAGGACGCTGGTCGTCAGCGGCTACGCCCTCGCCTGGGGCCTCGTCTACTGGGGTTTCATCACCTTCCTGCCCAGTCAGCTGGAGGCATCACACGAGGGAGGCATGTCCGCCGCCACACTGCTGTTCCTGTCCTCACTGCTGTCCATTCCGACCTGTGCGGTGGCGGCGTGGCTCTACAAACGCTGGTCGGCGAAGGGCACCATGGTCCTCTACGCGGCCCTCACCGTCGCGGCCCTGCTCGTCCTCGCCGCAGTGGGCATGGACGGCAGCGAGCCGGTTCTCCTGACCGCCGTGATTCTGCTGTTCGCCGGTACCGCCGGGGTCATCGCGCTCATCGGCCCCTACACGGCGGAGGTCTTTCCCCTGGCCATCCGGGGGACCGCCGGCGGCTGGGCGGCGGCCGTCGGCAAGTCCGGCGGTGCCTTCGGCCCTCCGCTCATCGCCCTGGTGCTTTCGGCACCGGGGGGCATGCGCACCGCCGCGCTGCTCGTCGCCCTGCCGATGGCCGTGGCGGGCGGCGCCGTGGCGCTGCGCGGCAGCAATCCGCGTACGGCTGAGGAATCCCCCGAGGAAGCCGTTCGGCTGGAGGCCGAACTCGACGCTCTGGTGCGCGGTGAGGCCGTTGCCGTCGAGCGGGCCGATCCGACGGCGCCTCCGACGGGCCGGGACGGCGGCATGACGCCCTGACTGCCGGCGGCACGACCGGGCCCCACCCTCGTGACGAGGGCGGGGCCCGGTCCGCTAACTCCTCTGGACGAGCCGCTGTTTGTCGGGCTTTCCGGCGGCCGTGAGCGGTACCTCCTCGATGACGGTGAGCCGGGCCGGAGCGCATTCCTCCCCCACGCCCGCTGCCACCAGCGCCCGCAGTTCGGCGGGATCCGGGGTGCGACCGGACGCGGGGACGACGAAGGCGTGGACGGCCTCGCCCGTACGGTCGTCCGGTACGGCTACGACGTACGCCTCGGCCACCGAAGGGTGGCTGGCGAGCAGCCGCTCGACGGGCCCGGCGTAGTACACGTTGGCGTTGACGATGATCACGTCCCGGGTCCGTCCCGTGAGCCACAGCCGGCCTGACGCGTCGAGGTGGCCGACGTCGCGGGTGCGCACCCATCCGCCGGAGAACACCTCGGCGCTGAGGGCGGGTTCCTGCCAGTAGCCGTGGCTCTGGGACGGGGTACGCGCGAAGATCTCGCCGTCGGTACCGTGCGGGGCCGGGCGGCCCGAGGCGTCACGGATCTCCAGTTCCACGGGCGGCACTCCGAGAGAGCCCGGCGGCTCCCCCGGGACGGCCATCGAGATCATGCCGGTTTCGGTCTGGCCGTAGCCGTGGAAGACGACGGGGCCGAGCACTTCCGCGGCCTCCCGCATCCGCCCCGGCTCCAGCGGCGACCCCGACACCATCAGCGCGCGCAACGCTCCGAGGTCCACCGGCGCTGCACGTTGCGCGGCCACGAGCCTCGTCAGCCGGGCGACCGTGATCACGCTCGCGGTCGCCCGGTGACGCACCAGGGCGCCGGGGAAGTCCGGAGGGTCGGCGGTGACGAGGGTGCCGCCGGCCGCGAGGGCCAGCAGTCCGTACTCCATCATCACTTGGCTGGCCAGAGTGCCGAACACCAGGAACCGGTCGAGGCGCCCGGCGAGTTCGCGGACGGCCGGCGGCCAGGCGTCCGGCCGGTGCGCCCACCCCGCGGTCATCGCCGCGTACGTCTGGGCGCACGCCTTGGGGAGGCCGGTGCTGCCGCTGGTGTGCAGGAGCCGGGCGGTGTCCCCGGGCCGGGCCAGGACCTGCGGCCGGACACCGTCGTCCGCCGCCGCCAGCAGGTCGTCGAGCGCGAGGATCAGGCCGTTCCCCCGGTCACCGGTGTCGTCGGGCCGGTCGGTGACGGTCACTTCGACGTCTCGCACGAGGTGTTTCCGCTGTTCCTCGGTCAGGCCGGGCCGCACGCCGACGACACGTGCGCCGACGACGTGGGCGGCGACGATCGCGGCGAATGCTCCGGGGCCGACGCCCAGGAGCATGGCCACACCGTCGCCGGGTCCGACGCCGTGGCCGCGCAGGCCGTTCACCGCGCGCCGCACGGTGCCGAGGAGCCTGGTTCCGGAGATCTCCACGCCGGCGTGCTCGAACACCGGCCGGTCGCCCGCCGCTTCGAGGATGTCCAGTACGGCGCCGGGAAACTGCTCAGTCAAGGCACTCCTTCACGAAGTCGGTGAGCGGCCGGCGGTGGACCTCCGGCAGGTTCCAGTCGTTCTCCAGGTTCTCCGCCAGGTGGTGGGTTCCGGCGAGCACACCGTCCCGGTAGTGGCGGACGACGGGATGGAGATACGTGGAGTCCATGGCGTGGTCCACGTCGTTCTCGACGACGCGCGGGACAGCCACGTCGAACGGGTCGGCCTGGTCGTGCTCGGCTCCGTACTCGAGGTCGATGACGAACCGGTGCGGGGCGGGCCCGAGACTTCCGTCGGTGACATAGTCCAGCGGGACCTCCTCCTGGTACACGGCCCGGTCGCCCTCCACGCCGACCACATCGCCGAGGAATGCGAACTGCTGCCAGAGCGCCGACGAACGGTTGATCCTGGCGATGACGGCGTCCGCGATCGCGTCCGGCGTCGCGGTGAGCGTCCGGGCCGGCCAGGGGGTGTCGAGATGGCGGGCGCAGAGGATGCGGTGCAGCGCCCGGACCGCGTAGCGGAATCCGTGGATGAAGCCGTTGGTGGATTTCTTGAAGTCCCGCTGCTGCATCAGCGTGCCGGCGAAGTACAGGTCCGGCACGTTGACCGACTCGAATGACGAGGTCTGCTCGGGGAAGCGGTCGTTGATGACGAGCGCCGGTCGGCAGGTCTCGTCGAAGACGGAGGCGTCGAAGCGGAAGCCGGTGCAGGCGATGATCCGGTCGTAGTGGAGCTCGCGCAACGGCTCGACGGTCCGTGCGTAGCGCAGCATGACCCGGTAGCCACCGCTCGCCGTCTTCTCGATGCTCTCGACGGTGCCGTCGAGCACCGCGTTCTGTGACTTCAGCTGGTAGGTGTCCAGGAAGTTGTTGTTCACCGCGCGCAGGTGCCCGAGGTAGTGGGTCTTCCAGGCGAGCTTGACCGAGTGCGGACCGGCCATATGGATGACCGCTGCCTTCTCGATGAGGCCGTCGGCGGTTTCGAACGCGGAGTTCCCCTTGCCGATGATCAGCACCCGCTGGTTGGTGAAGGACGCCGGGTCGGGGTCGAAGGAGTCGTACCGTTCGGCGAGTTCGCCCCCCGGGATGGGTGGCTCGTAGAGCCGGGAGATACCCGTCGCCATGACGAGCCTCCTGGCCTGCCAGGTTCGTCCGTCACCGTCGCTCACGGTGAAGACGCCGTCCGCCCGGGTGACCCGGACGACTTCCGTGCCGTACTCGACACGCACGCCGGTACGGGCCGCGAAGTCGGCCAGGTAGTGCACCAGGTCGTCCGCAGGCGGGAAATAGCGCTCGCTGTACCGGGTGAAGAGCAGCTCCGGATCGTCGCTGAGCAGCGAGTTCCAGTCCATGCGCAGGTTGAGTTCCGGGTCGGTGAAGCCCGTGTTCACCTTGTTGGTCGATATCAGCCGGCGATGGCGGGGATACCGGGTGAAGAAGGTCCCCGGTCCGCTCCCCCGCTCCAGGACGATGTAGTCGCGCCCGTCGCGTTCGAGCAGAGCGGCGAGCTGAAGTCCGGCCGGTCCGGCCCCGATGATGAGATAGTCGCGCACCATGGGCCCGGACGGTAGCGACGCGAAATCAGAAGGCTCTGAGATTCGGCGCTCCCTCATACCCATGGATGTCCCACGCTGTCAACTCCTCTTCCCCGTGCCGGAGTCCGCGTCCTAGGCTCGGACGGTGACGCATATGAGCTGGTCGGAACTGCTGCAACTGGGCACGGCGGACCCCACCTTGACCTTCGCCCGCGAGAAGTGGACCCAGCCGGGAAAGTTCGTCTGGGTGGCCCCCCGGGAGACCGTCACGGCCCCTACCGGGGAGCAGTACCCGCTCTGCGTCACGGTGTATTTCAAGGACGCCGACGACATCGTCAAGCCCTACCAGCCGAGCATGGACGGGATGACGGAGGCCGACGACTGGTACGTCGGGGTCTCGGGCCGGCCACCCGGGGAGCGGTGAGCGGGGTAAATCACCGGTATTGACCCTAGGGCAGAGCCGTCGCGTGCGTGACAGCGTGGGTGAGGTCCGGACGGCTGAGGACCTCTGTGCTGTCGATGAACTGGTCGACGGCGCCGATCTGCGGCAGGGCGAGGACGGCCGGGTCGGTGATGCGGGCGGTCAGGGCCCCGGCAAAGCGCTCGGCGTGCAGAACCCGGTACGGCCTGTCGTGGTAGGGCCGTGTCGCGGGGTCCACGGGGTCGCAGAGGCCCAGGCGATTCTGTATGGTCGCGACGCTCTCGTAGGCGTGGGCGAGGTGGTCCTCGCGGGTGTGCCAGTCGGTCGCGGCAAGGGCGGCGGCGAGTACCGGAACGAGGGCGGGTCCCTGGGATGTGAGGGTGAAGGCGCTGCCGAGCCATTTGCCGTACGGCGGGTAGCGGCGGTCCATGAGCAGGCAGAGCCGCATCAGATCGCGCACCAGCCGGGCGGCGACGACGGCGGAGCCGAGTTCGTCGCCCACCTCGCCGCAGCGCCCGACGAAGGCTTCCTCCCGGGAAATACGCTGCCACTGGCAGGCCAGGAGGTACAGCCAGAGATCATCGGGGTACCAGCCGAGGACGGACCGGGCCGGGCCGAGGCTGCCGAGTCCGTCGTGGAAGACGGCCCCGCCCGTGACCTCGGCGAGACGCTGGGCGGGGGTGCCCAGCCATTGTTCCGGGCTGATGGCCCGGCCCGGGTCGAACCCCAGCCGCTCGGTGAACCAGGTGCTCGCGTCGGTGACCTCCACCCGGTGGCGGACCGGCCCCTCCGTCGCCCTCATGACCCCGATGCCCGCCTCCCCCGTCTCGGCGAAGTGCGTCGGATAGCCGCAGAACGACTTCGGCAGGCGCTCGGAGAGCAATTCCGTGATCGCCGTTCCATGACGGGCGACGTCGCGCGGGTGCAGGAAGATCTGCAGGCGTGGTCCCCACTCGTGGTCGGCGGAACGGGCGGTGTCGAACCCGAGGACCTCCGAACCGCTGCCGACACGGGCGGCGGAGTGCGTGAGCCCGGGGACGGCATCGTCGAGCAGTGGCCTCACGGCTTCGAGGTAGAAGCGACGTGAGAGTTCCAGTCCGGGAATGAAGGGCGGCGTGGTCATAGCGACGAGGGTGCCGCACCGGCGGTGACC
Source organism: Streptomyces sp. DT224 (assembly GCF_049844595.1). Taxonomy (NCBI): domain Bacteria; kingdom Bacillati; phylum Actinomycetota; class Actinomycetes; order Kitasatosporales; family Streptomycetaceae; genus Streptomyces; species Streptomyces sp. DT224. Next base: position 252,959 of record NZ_JBNCLI010000008.1, on the reverse strand, counting down.
AGTCGAAGCGATTTACGCGGCCGCGGGTTGTCGGCCGGCCGGCCGGCGGAAGTCAGCGCCCTGTCCGATCCGGACATGCTCATCGAGATCGAAGCCGTGGCGGTGCGCTGAGAGCCCGCCCCGTAGCACTGCGGCGAAAGCGCGTTTCCTCCGCCCGAACCTGTCCGGGCGGCCATCGGCCGGGTTACGGTGCGGGCGGCGGAAGGGCCTGGTGAGTGCAGCGGGGATGAGCCGCGCGGCAGCAGTGGCGCTCGTGCAGCGCATCCCGGATGCGGACCACGCCTCCGATGACCACCGCCCGTACCTCGGAGAGACATGTTTCCTGAGACGGTTCTGCGGACCGAACGACTGCTCCTTCGTCCATTCGGCAGTGCAGACGCGGTGAGGCTTACGGTTTGTGGGACACCCAGAGTGCTTCCGTCGGCCAGTGGTGTGCCCAGTCGGGCGGGTCCGTCTGGTTGTAGCCGTTGGCCGCATCGGGGCCGGGGCGCGGTTCGATGAGGTCGTCGATGACGAGCCCTGCGCCGCGCAGGGCCCTGATCCAGTCGCCGTAGGTGAGCTGGTAGCTGACCGCGCCCCGGTCTTCGTCGATGGCGTCCAGGCCGAAGTAGTCCCGCTGCAGCGTCGTGGTCGCGCGGCTGGTGGCTTCGTCGTAGCAGGCTTCGAACCACGGGCTGGCGACGTTGAACACGAGGCGCCCGCCGCGCCGCAGCACGCGGGCGGCCTGCGGTACGGCCAGACGCGGGGGCGCCCAGCTGAGCCCGCCGTAGTCGCAGAACACCAGGTCGAAGCTGTCGGCGGCGAACGGGAGCTGTTCGGCGGCACCCTGCACCAGCGGGTAGCGGGCCGCCCCCATCCCGCGAGCCGCTGCGGCGAGCTGCTCCTCGGACAGGTCGAACCCGACCACCGCGGCCCCCTCGGCGGCGAGCGCCCTGGCCCACTGGCCGGCACCGCAGCCGAGCTCCAGGACGCGCTTGCCGGTGACGTCGCCCAGCGCTCGCAGGTGCGCGTCGGGGATCGCGTACGTGCCCCACAGGCGGGGCGCCGCACCGATCCGCGTGTCGTGTCTGTCCTGGTAGGCGCCGCTGATCCGATTCCAGAACCGCCTGTTGCCGGAAATGCTGTCCACGGATCGACCCAAGCATCACCTGCCGGGGCGGTCAACGTGGTTGTGGTGGGCGGCCACCGCGCCCCGGTGAGACACGGAGCAAAGCGGTCCGCAGAGATCCGGCGCCGGGGAGTGGCGACTCGGGGGCGTGGGCCAGACCGTCTCGCGGCGGGCTCCCGGGCCCGCGCGATGGCCACCGGGGCGGCGCCCCCGTCACCGGGCGGAGGCTTCACGCAGAAGGCGCGCGTGGGCGCGGATGCGCGACAGGTCCTCGGGGAAGCAGCTCTCCCAGTCCTCGCCCAGGGACGTCCAGGCCGCCGGCTGGCCGCTCTCCGCCTTCAGCGGTGTGCCGGGATCCACGATCGCCGCGTACGACAGCCCAAGCGTCGCCGGCCATCGCGGGTGGTACGAGCGCACTGTCGCCGCTGCTGGTTCGGGCAGCAGTTCCGCCGCCACGCCGGTCTCTTCCAGGAGCTCGCGCCGGGCGGCCTCGCGCGGCGTCTCTCCCGGCTCGACCCGCCCGCCCGGAGGCACCCACCCCCGCCACCGGTGACGCACCAGCAGCACCCGGCCGAACCCTTCGCCGAAGACCCACACCTCCGCGGCAAGCGGCTCCGCGGGCCCCTGCCGGGCGCGAGCCAGCCACTGGCCCGCGCCGTCGAACTCGGCTCTGGCCAGCCGCACATCGGAGGTCGCCGCCTCCAGTACCCGTTGTCCCAACGCGTCATGAACCATCGCGACAATATAAGTCGTGCGTCCGACACCGATGAGTTCACCGCTCAGCAGCGGTCTGCCCAGTGACCCAACCGTTCTCGGCAGGAGCACCATGTCCACCATTCAGCCAGTGATCCTCACCGCCCGCCAGGACGTCCTGGCCGGCTTCTACACGAAACTCTTCGGCGCCGAGGAGATCTTCCGGGTGCCGACGCACGGCCCGGTGTTCTACCTCGGCCTGCGCATCGGCGACACGGACCTCGGGTTGGTGGCCAAGAAGGAAGCGGGGGAAGGCGCGGCACCCCGGATGCTGCTCAGCATCGGCGTGGACGACGTCGACGCGACGCTCGGGCGCGTGGAAGCGCTGGGCGGGTCGGTCAACCGCGCGGCGAACGACATGCCGTGGGGCCAGCGTGTCGCCCACATCCTGGACCCCGACGGCAATCCGGTGAACCTCACGCAGCCGATCCGGACCGAGTGACTTCTCCGGTCCGGGCGCTTCCGTTTGCGAAGGACCCGCCTGCCGGGCGACGCGCGGACGGCGCCGTTTTCCACCGTGCCCCGGTCCGGGCGTTCGCGCCGGACCGGCGTCACCAGGCCCTGGCGGCGGGCGGTCTCCTGGACGGTGAGCAGCAATCCGTCCTGCAGCACGGCGGTCACGACTCGTACGTCCGCCGTCCACGAGGTGGTGTTCCACGAAGCGGTACACGTCCGGGGCGACGGCGGTGACCTCCTCGATCCGAATCGACAAGCCCGGACTGCTGCCGCCCGCACCACGCAGGGCTTCCCGCAGCGTCACGAGGTCGAGGATCGCTCCGTCGGTGGTCACGAGCGCGAACGACTCGTGATGTGCGTCCAGGAACGCTTCGAGGTCAGCAGTCGTGCCGTCTCTCAGCCATGCGGCCAACCGGTCGTGATGGCGGGCCAGGAAGTGTTTCATCTGGCCATTGTGGCAGGTCAGTTGTGCCCGGAGGGCGGCCGAGCAGGCAACCTTCCGTACGAGCCGTTCGTCCTGTAGTGCATGCGAATCTCATTCCTCATCCACAACGCGTACGCGATCGGAGGGACGATCACCACCACATTCAACTTGGCTCGCGCACTGGCCGATCGGCACGATGTGGAAATCATCTCCGTGCTCCGGAGCAGGGAACGCCCGAGCCTCGCACTCGATCCGCGCGTGCGGCTCCGGCCCCTGGTCGATCTGCGGCGTGAGAAGGACGACCCGCGGCATCGGACACCGGCGAAGGTCTTTCCCTCGTCCGAGTACCGCTACAGCGAGTACAGCGCACTGACCGACGAACGCATCGGTGAAGCACTGGCCTCGCTCGACGCCGATGTCGTCGTGGGGACCCGGCCCGGGCTCAACGTCCACCTGGCGCTCCACGCGCCTGCGCGGTCGGTGCGGGTCGGACAGGAGCACCTCACACTCGACCACCACCCCCCGCGGTTGCGCAAGGCGCTGCGCCGGGCCTATCCCCGGCTGGACGCGATCACCCCTGTGACGGAGGCAGACTCGGCCGTCTACCGGCGCAAGATGCGGCTGCCGGGTGTACGTGTGCAAGCGCTGCCCAACAGTGTCCCCGCCCCGGCCCTCGCACCGTCGGACGGCCGGGGGCGCATCGTGGTCGCCGCCGGGCGGCTGGCGCCGGTGAAGCGGTTCGACCTGTTGATCGACGCCTTCGCCGCAGTCGCGGCGGCGCATCCGGACTGGCAGTTACGTATCTACGGCCGCGGCGAGGAGCGGGAGCGGCTGCGTGCGCTCATCGACCGGCTCGGGTTGTACAACAACGTGTTCCTGATGGGTGCGGTGACCCCGATGGAGGCCGAGTGGGTCAAGGGGTCGATCGCGGCGGTGACCTCCGATCTCGAGTCCTTCGGCATGGCCATCGTCGAGGCGATGAGCTGCGGGTTGCCGGTCGTGAGCACGGACTGCGCGTACGGCCCCGGCGAGATCATCACGGATGAGGAGGACGGCCGGCTGGTGCCCGCCGGAGACCGGGACGCGTTGGCCGGCGCCCTGCTGGACCTCGTCGGCGACGACGAACTGCGCCGCCGCATGGGGCGCAACGCGCTGGTGAACTCGCGGCGCTACGGCCCCGCGCACGTCGTGGTCCGGGCTGAACAGCTCTTCGAGGAGCTGCTGGCCGCCCGGCGTGCGGGCCGAACGGTGACCGGAACGGGCAGCACCTTGACGAGCAGCGGATTCGCCGCCCGGGACACGATGCTCGTCGCGGCCGGCAACGTCGCGAGGGCCGTACGGAGGGCGCGACGATGACGGGCGACGGTAAGAATGTGAACGGACTCGTGGAGAAGCCCCGTGGCGCGGTGACGGCGCAGGCCGGAGGGCGTTTGCTCGTACGCGTCCAGTGGTCCGGGTCCGCCTCGGCGCATCCGCGGCTGCTGCTCCAGCCGCGCCCGAAGAAGGGCCGGCCGGAGGAGGCCGGGCGTTCTCTCGTTCTGGACGCCGTGGGGACGGACGAGTGGCAGACCGTACTCGAGGCCGACCCCGCCCTCGATGAAGGCCGCTGGGACGCCTATGTCGTGCCCGGGCCGGGCGAGGACCGCGTGCCGTTGCTGCCCGGCCCGAACGACCTGCGCGGGCTGGTGTCCGGTGGGGACGCCGTACGGGGTGCGCCGGTGGCGGTCCGGATTCCGTACGCCACCAAGGACGGCCGGCTCGCCATACGGGCCTGGCGGCGCGCCACGCATGCGGAGGCCGGCCGGATCACCGTCGGGTCCGACGCGATGACGGTGAAGGCGCGGCTGTACGGCGCCGGTCTCGGCGAAGGCGCGGAGGTGTCGCTGAACCGGCGCGGGCGGGAGTCCGCGGAGGCTCGGATCGCGCTGAGCGCCGAAGGGGACCAGGACTTCTCGTTCACCGTCGCCTACGCGGACCTCCTGGCGGAGGTGGCGGGGGGTACAACGGTGGTCTGGGACGTGTTCGTCCGTCCCTCCGCTGGTGCGCCCCGGGTGCGGGTGGCCCGGCTGATGGACGACATCGCGGACCGGAAGACGGTGTTCGTCTACCCGGCCGCCACGCTGGACGAGGTGTCGGTGCGCCCGTACTACACCCTCGACAACGACCTCTCGGTGGAGGCGGCACCGCGGCGCTCACGGTGAACCCGCCTCCATTGCCGGTCGGGCCGGCGGCTCGCCGGGCCTCCGCGCGGGCGTACGCGCAGGCCCGGTGGGTGCGGTGTGTCACCGCCCGTCGCGCAGCCGGGCCGTCGGCCACGGTGCCCCCGGGCTCAGGGCCGAGCCACCGCCAGGGCCTCCTGGAACTCCCCGTACGCGTACGCGTCGAAGAGCACGAACCGCACCTCCTCGACGGGAGGCGCGGCCTCCGTCAGCACCGTGCGCACGGCGATGCGGGCTCCGTCGTCCATGGGCCAGCCGTAGATGCCGGTGGAGATCGCGGGGAAGGCGACGGTACGCGCCCCCAGCTCCGCCGCGACGCGCAGGGATTCGCGGTAGCACGACTCCAGCAGGGCAGAACGGTCCTCGGCTCCGCTCCACACCGGGCCGACGGTGTGGACGACCCAGCGGGCGTCGAGCTTGCCGGCGGTGGTCGCGACGGCCTGGCCCGTGCGCAGCCCTTTGCCGTACCGCGAGGCGCGCAGTTCCCGGCAGGCGGCGAGGATCTCGGGGCCACCGCGGCGGTGGATCGCTCCGTCCACCCCTCCGCCGCCGAGCAGTGAGGAATTCGCGGCGTTGACGACGGCGTCGACGGACTGGCGGGTGATGTCTCCCCGGACGAGGGTGACGGTGACGTCGGAAGGGTCGCTCATGCGGTCATCATGCCCTGACTCCGCCGGCGGCGCGGGAGTTGTCCGACGACGTTGTCAGTGCCCGGTGTTAGCGTCGCCACCATGGCGAATCGTTCGTATCTCTACTCCGCGGACTCGGTTCCGAGCGACGCGGACATCCCGCAGCGGATCCGCTGCATATCCGAGCACAACTGGGACATCCCGCTCGCGCACAAGCTCCTGGTGGGGCACGGGACGAGGGTCGTCCCGTCCATGATCTGGAACCATCCGATCTGCATCGCGGCGGATTACGCCGATGGGGCGGCGCTGCTCCGCGACGTCCTGCGCGCGGTCGGCAACGGCCTCGAGGACGACGCCGAGTTCGCCGAGTGCGTGGCCAGGACGACGGCGCACCTGGAGAAGCAGGAGGCGAAGTACTTTCTGCTCGAAACGGGCGAGATCGTTTCGATGACGGACGACGACCCGGCGGAGAGCGTTCGGCGTCTGGCGTGCGAGGACGTCCCGGAGGCGGTGTCCCTGGCCGAGGCGGCGATCGCCGGTCGCAACGACGCCTGGCTCGCTTCCGTACGGGCCGACTGGCAGCGGCACTTCGCCTCGTTCTACGCCGACGCGCTGTACTTCTCCTTTCCGGAATCCACGGACGACTGACAACGGGAGTACGTGATGGCGAAGTTCATGCTGCTGGTCAACCACGACGGCGGGGTCTTCGAGGAGCCGATGGACACCTGGCAGCCGGGTGACATCGCGGCCCACTTCGACTACTACGCCCTGTTGACCAAGGAGTTGACCGAGAGCGGGGAGCTGGTCCGGTTCATGGCGCTGGCCGACCCGCGGCAGGCACGTACGGTCCGCGCGGACGGCGTCGCGCCCTCGGTGGTGACCGACGGGCCGTTCGCCGGGTCCAAGGAGGCGCTGGCCGGCTTCAACGTCTTCGAGGTCGAGTCGGAGGAGCGGGCGCTGGAGATCGCCGCCCGTATATCGGCCGTCCCTGGCCCCGGTGGTGTGCCCACGCGACAGCCGGTCGAAGTACGACAGGTCATGGCCGACGAGCACGGTCAACTGTGAGGCGAGCGGGCGCCCCATGACCGGCCCGGTGCGCGTCGAGGACCTGCCGCCGCTCGCTCCGCGGGTCCTCGACGCCCTACGGTGCGATGCGGGCGAGTGAACCCGTCTCCAGCGCGGTCCACAGGGCGCCGTCGGGGCCGACGGCGATGCCGTGCGGTTCCGAGTCCGGGGTGGGCAGGGCGTGGGCGGTGACGGTGCCGCCCGGGGTGATCGTCGCGACGCGGTTGGCGCCCCACTCGGTGAACCACACGGCGCCCTTTCCGTCGACGGTGACGGCGTGCGGCCGGGCGGCGCGGTCGGGCAGCGGAAACTCCGTGATCTGCCCGTCGGGGGTGATCCGGCCGATCTGACCGGCGGCGATCTCGGCGAACCACAGGGCGCCGTCGGGGCCCGCCGCGATGCCGACCGGGCCCGCCGCCTCCGTCGGCAGGGGGTGCAGGGCGACCGTGCCGTCCATGCCGATCCGCCCGATGGCATTGCCCTGGTTGAGGGTGAACCACATCGCGCCGTCGCCCCCGGCGGTGATCGCGGACGGGAACGCGCCGGTGGCGGGGAGCGGGAACCGGGTGACGTCGCCGTCGACGGTGATGCGGCCGATGCGGTCGGCGGCGGTCTCGGTGAACCAGAGCGCTCCGTCCGGGCCCGCCGCGATGCCGAACGGCCCGGAGCCGGAGCCCGGTACGTCGTACTCGGTGATCGCGCCGTCGGTGGTGATCCGCCCGATCCGGTCGGCCCGGTACTCGGTGAACCACAGCGCGCCGTCCGGACCGGGTGTGATGACCGTCGGTCCGCAGTCGGGGGCGAGGCGGTGCTCGGTCGGCTGCTCGCCGGGGACGAGGCGGCCGATCCGGCCGCTGTGGACGAGGGTGAACCACAGCGCTCCGTCCGGGCCCGTGGTGAGGGTGTACGGTCCGGCGTCGGGGCCGGACACCGGGTGCTCAGCGATCGATACCGGGGTCGCGTCGTGCACAGGTTTCCTCTGTTCGTGTTCGGTGGTGGGACAGGGGCGTGTTCCGCGGTCCCTCAACGGCTGCCCGCTGTGGTGGGCTTCGGCGTATCGGTGGACTGTACCGGCGTCGCGGCGCCTGCCACGGACCCGCCCTTCGTCAGCCACAGGCCCGTGAACACGGCCGTGGCCAGGGTGAGGGCACCCGCCGTCAGGAAGGCGCTGTCGAGCCCGGTCTCGAAGGAGGCACCGCTGGACTCCCTGGCGCGGACCACGGCTCCGAGGACCGCCACGCCGAGCACCGCGCCGATCTGCCGGACGGTGCTGCTGATGCCCGAGGCAAGGCCCCCTTCCTGCGGGCTGACGGCCTGGATGGCGGCGCCGGTGAGCGGGGACATCGTCAGGGCGAAGCCGACGCCGACGACCGCCAGCCGCCACCACACGTTCCCGTAGGCCGTGTCGGCGTGCACCGTGCCGAGGGCCAGCAGTCCGAGCCCGGCCAGGGCCAGACCGGCGGTGACCACGACGCGGAAGCCGTGCCGGGCGGCGAGCCGCCCCGCGTACGGGCTGACGATCACCATGGCGAGGGTGGCGGGAAGGGTCTGCAGCCCGGCGCGCAGGATCGAGCTGCCCTGGACGTACACGAAGAACTGGGAGAAGAAGAACGTCGAGCCCATGAGCGCGAAGCCCACCACGCCCATGGCGGTGTTGGAGACGGTGAACAGGCGCTCGCGGAAGAGCCCCAGCGGCAGCATCGGCGCGCGGCGGCGCGCTTCGACGGCCACGAAGGCGGCGAGGAGGAGCGCCGCGGCGGTGAAGCTGCCGAGGATGAGCGGCGACGTCCAGCCGCGCACTCCGCCCTCGATCAGCCCGTAGGCCAGGGCGCCCACTCCCAGTACGGACAGCACCGTCCCGGGGATGTCGAGCGCGGGGGCGTCCGGATTGCGGGCCTCCTGGAGGTGACGCAGCCCGACCACGAGAAGGACCGCGCCGATGGGCAGGTTGACCAGGAAGATGGCGGCCCATCCGAAGGCGTCGGTGAGCACGCCGCCGGCCACGGGCCCCGCGGCAAGACCGACTCCGCTGAGTCCGGCCCACAGCCCGATCGCCTTCACGCGTTCCTGCGGTACCGGGTACGCCGCCGCGAGCAGGGCGAGCGAGGCGGGACTGAGCGCCGCGGCCCCGATGCCCTGGAGCACCCGTCCGGCGATCAGCCAGCCGAGCGAAGGCGCGAGGCTGCACACCACCGATGCGGCGGTGAACATCGCGACACCGGACAGGAAGACGCGTTTGCGGCCGAACCGGTCGGCGAAGATGCCGCCGGACAGCAGCAGCATGGCGACCAGCAGGACGTACGCGTCAACGATCCATTGCAGGCCCGTGAGTTGAAGGTGCAGGCGGTGCTGCATGTCGGGCAGCGCCGCTCCCACGATCGTGTTGTCGAGCAGGACCATGAACTGGCCCAGGCAGGTCACCGTGAGCAGCACGGCGCGGTTCGGCCGGCCGCTTGCGGACTCGTGCGATGCAGTAATGGCAATCCCTCGTTTCCTAACGCAGCCAGCGACTGCGTTAGGCGACTGTAAAGGATGCTGATCCGTAAACGCAAGCATCGACTGCGTTAAAGTGGGCGCATGAACGAACAGCGAGCCCGGCGGCCCGGTGGGCGCAGCGCGCGCGTCGGCGCCCAGGTGCACCAGGCCGTCACCGAGCTCATCAGCGAACGCGGCTACGGGAACTTCACCGTCGGCGAAGTGGCGGCGCGGGCGGGCGTGGCCGACAGCAGCATCTACCGCCGGTGGGGCGGCCTGGAGGCGCTGCTCAGCGACGTGGCGCTCAACCGCCTCAACGCGCGCTCGCCGATGCCCGACACGGGGAGCCTGGCGGGCGACCTGCGTACGTACGCGGCCCAGGTCGCCCGCGAGATCACCGGACCCGACGGACCGGCGGTCCTGCACCTGGCCGTCGCCCTGTCGGCCACCGGTCAGCAGGGTGCCCAGGCCCGCGACGCCCTCCGCGAAGAGCGCAGCGGGCAGTTGCAGTCCATGCTCGACCGCGCACGCGAGCGCGGCGAGCCCGCACCCGACGCGCTCACCGTGCTGGACCACGTCCTGGCACCGATGTACATCCGTGTCTTGTTCGGCATGGGCCCGCTCACCCCGGAGTACGTCGAAGGGCTGGTCGACCGGCTGCTGTGACCCGGGCCCGGTGTCCGAATTCCGGTGGCGTGAGGTGCCGTCACCCCCACACTGTTCCTGTAGCGATCAGCGGCCCACGGACCAGCCACGGGGGAAGTTCATGACGGACCACGAAGACGCGTACCGGGCCCCGGCGGACCGACCGCCCCAGGGCCATCCGTACACCCCGCCGGCCGGGGTCTTCGGGCCGCCCGCGGACGTCCCGCCCCAGCACTCCCCGTACGCCGCCCCGCCCGGGGCATTCGGGCCGCCGCCGCAGGTGCCGCACCTCCCGCAGGCCGTGCCGCCGCCGCGCTCGCCCTACGGGCCCGGGCCGCAATATCCGTACGGCCCTCCGCAGTACAGCCCCGCGCAGCCGCCGCCCGCCCGGCGGCGCAAGCGTCTGCTCCTGTTCGGCGCGGCCGGAGTGGCAGCCGCCGGCCTGGTGGCCGGGCTGCTGGTCTGGCACGGGGGGCCGGGACCGAAGGAGCCGGTCGCCAAGCTGGACCTGAAGCCGTTCCGGCAGGCCGTGGTCGCGCTGGCCGACGCCCCCGGGCTGCGGTACAAGGATTCGGGTGACGACCCGGTGAAGCGGGACATCACCGTGACCGCGTCCGGCAGCCGCTTCGGCGCCATGGAAGCCGGGGGCTCCGGACTCGCCCGCGAGGTTCTGCACATCGGCGGCAGGACCTTCACCCGGGCGAAGGACTCGGTCTCCGCCGCGTGGGCGGCCGCCGACGAGAGCGACAGCGTCACACGGGAGACGGTCGGCCGCATGCCGGCCCCGGCCGACCTGGCGACCGCGCTCTCCAAGGCGCTCGACCGGCTGGAGGGCACACCGGCCCCCAGCGGGTCCGCGCAGCCGCCCTCCGTCGACGGCACCCCGGCCCTCGCGGTGGACACCTCGGCCGGCCGGCTGCTCGTCACCGAACAGAAGCCGCACCGGGTCCTGCGCCTTGAGTCGTACGGACCCTCCGGCCCCGGAGGGACGTCGGGCGGTTCGGCCGAGGCGGCCTCGTTCCGGCTGACGTCCGTCACGGCGGAGGGGGACTCCGAGGACGAGGATCCGCCCGAGATCCCCGAGGTGACGGACGGCCCGCTGGCGGACAGCGATTCCGCCGGGCTGGACCTTGCGCCGGTCGCCGAGGACGCCGTCGACCCCATGTACGACACGCTGGAGAAGCAGACCGAGGAGCTGAAGAACGCCACCGACAGCGGCATCAACCTGACCCTCAGCAGCGGCGGAACGGTGAAGTGCGGTTCCGGTGGCTGCACGGCGAAGAACAGCTTTTCCGGACACATCACCACCAGCGCCAAGAGCCGCCTCATCAGCGGCAAGGTCACCGCGGTGATGACCGCCTCCTTCAGCATCGACGGCAAGTCCGCCGGCCGGTGCACCAGCCCGCAGAGCTCCTTCGCGGTCTCCGGGACGTCGGTCTCCGGCAGCCTGTCCTGCTCCAATCCGGGCGCCGGGCCCACCTTCTCCTCGGTCGAGGCGCAGAAGAAGAACGAGGCGCGCGCCCGGTCCCGGGCCAGCGGCGGGCGGCTCGTCCAGTACCGCATCCCCTACCGCGCCGACACCCTGATCAACGCCTACGCCCTGGCGAAGACCGAGGTCAGGAAGCTGGTCGACAAGGTCCGCGAGGAGCACGACACAAGCGGCTGCGGGCTCCGCACCCCGGCATCGGGCGCGGCGGCCCGCTCCCAGGGCGTCACCGTGCCGGCCGGACTGTTCCACTCCCCCGCCCCCACACACCACCGGCCGTCCGTCGGGGCCGGGTTCTTCACGGGCGCCAAGTGCCCCGACGCCAAGGCGGTCAAGGCCGCGGAGACCGTCATCGACCGGGCCGGGGCCGGCAAGGTGCGCAAGTCGAGCAACTACCACCCCCACTTCAGCGACGAACGCGTGGTGGAGATCCTCAAGACCCCGGACGCGGTGTACGTCTCGCAAAAACAGCGGGGGGACCTCATCTTCCGGAAGGGCGAGGACATCGTGGTGACGAAGGGCCCCGGCGCCGGGGCGGGCGACGTCATCACGGGCTACGGCCCCTCCGGCAAAAAGGGCGAGACCGGGGCCAAGGCGTTGGGCGGGTCGCCCGACGACCCGCAGCCCCCGGTGACCCACGAGGACATCGTGAACGGAAAGATCCGCGACACCAAGGGCGGCTATCTGCCGGCCGCCAGGCGCATCAGGTGAGGCGACGGCCACAGTGAAGATCACCATCGGCGACGGCATGGCCGCCGCGACGACGGACAGACCCCTCGCGTTCACGCCTCGCTTCGACTTCCGCGATCTCCAGCTGATCGTCGCGGGGTACGCGGACCCGGCCGGGCGCGAGCGGGAGCTGTCCGAGACGTTCGGGAGCATGCGGTGGCTGTGGTCGGAGGACGAATACCTCCGCTTCGACCGCGACAGCCGCGAACTGCGCAGTCTCACGTTCTTCGTGCCCGCGCGGTACGTCTCCGAAGCCGCGGGCGGTGGGCCGCGAACGCGTGCCGCCGGGCTCCGCGCGGACGTCGTCAGGGAGTTCGGCATGCCCCCGGCCACGGTATTCCACTGCGACTCCGAGGCCCGCGCCCTGAGCTGCCTCACGGACGCCCGCCTTCTCCGCGGGGAACCGGACGCGCGGCTCGGGGTCGCCCCCGATGTGGCCCTCCTGGTCCACGAGGGGGCGGTGACCGGATGGAGCCTCGGCGACCCCGCGCGGTATCTGACGGACGGGTTCGCCGAGCCCCCGTCCGGCCCGCCGGCGCCCACCACGCGGCTGCGGCTGGCGGAGTGCCTGGAGTTGGTGTCCTCGCCGCTCGTGGACCGGGTCATGGACCTGCAGCCGGAGGCGTGGCGGAGGCTCCGGGCGGTGGAACGGGCCCTGGGGGAACAGCGGGAGGACCGGGCCCGGGCCGACGTCCTGCACGGGGTCGTCAGCCGCCTCATCGAGGATTACGAGGGGTGAGCCGGGGTCAAATTGACATGAACACGCCCTCTCGTGGATAGGGTCATGGAACCGGTCCGTCCCCGCGAGCCCCCGTACGGGAAAGGGAAGCCATGAGACTCTCCCGGATGCCCGGCGTGGCAGCCTTCGCGCTGTCCATGCTTCTGACCCTCACGATGTCACTTCTGTCCGCCCCTCCCGCCGAGGCGGGACAGACGTCCATCCGTGGCGCCGACCCCAGCGTGCTGCGCGTGGGCGGTACGTACATCTCGGTCCAGTCGACGGGCGGCGGCATCAGCGTCCGGCAGGCGTCCTCAACCGGCGGTCTGGCCTCGGCCCCGGCCCGGCAGGTGTGGGCGGACACCGGAAGCCTGGGTGAGATCTGGGCCCCGGAGATTGTGCGGGACGGCGGCCGGTACTACGTCTACTTCTCCGCCGGCCGGGGCTCCGCCCACCGCATGTACGTGATCAGCTCCGCCACGGCCGACAGCGGCTACACCTCCGCGACGAAACTCGCCCTGCCCGACGACAGGTGGGCGATCGACGGCACCCTGTTCACCTTCAACGGGCAGCGTTGGTTCGTCTGGTCCGGCTGGGCCGGCACCACCAACGTCGAGCAGAACCTCTACATTGCGCGCATGAGCAGCCCGACCACCCCGACGGGCGCCCGGTACATCATCTCCCAGCCCAGGGAGAGCTGGGAGCGTGTCGTCGGCAACCCCTTCATCAACGAGGGCCCGGAAGCGATCAAGGACCCGAACGGGCAGCTGCACATCACCTACTCCGCCAACGGCAGCTGGAGCGATCAGTACTGCATCGCGGAACTGCGGCTCCGGGCGGGCGGTGACCCCACGTACGTGTGGGACTGGTACAAGTCCAACGGCTGCCTGTTCGGCTCCGACAGGGCGACGATGATGACCGGCTGGGACCCCACCCTGTACGTGAACGGCCCCGGCCACCACACGTTCGTGCTGCTCGACGGCGACATCGGCACCAGCCCCCCGGCCGGTCCCACCTTCCCCCTGATGTTCCACGCCGTGCCCAAGGGAACCCCGTACAGCTGGGAGAACCGCTACTGGTACACGGGCTCCTTCTGCTGGTGGGGCAACACCACGTACAGCCGCGCCAACGTCCCCGGGCCGAACACCGACACCGGGTACAGCCTCAAGTTCTTCGAGTGACACCGAGCACCTCGTGAATCCGCTCCGCGGTGGCGCGCGGGCGGAACACGTATCCGTTGTGGCCGCCGGGGAAGGGCTCCAGACGCGTCCCCAGCGCGCCTGCGAGAAGCCGGGCGCAAGTGTGCGTCCAAAGGTTTCCCGACTTCTCGCCGGCGGCGGGCACGATGCGGGCGGGTGAGCCGGCGAGCGCGGCCGGGTCGAGGACGTGGGCCCTGATCGCCGGCAGGTCGTGGGTGAGCAGCACCTCCATGTCGCGCAGGCGGTCCGGCCCGGGGGCGCGTGGCGGGAGGTCCGGCTCGGAGTCGGCCGGGTCGATGTCGAGGCCGGCCGCGAACGCGCGCATGGCCGCCTCCGCACCGTGCGTCCGGAAGGTCTCCTCGACAGCGAGCAGCCGCCCGATGCCCTGAGCGGGCTCCGGAAGCAGCCGGACGGCAGGCGGCTCGTGAGCGACGACTGCCGCGACCTGCTCGGGATGACGGCCGGTCAGTTCCAGCGCGACGAGGGCGCCGAGGCTGGTTCCGTAGACGAGCGCGGGCTCCGGTGCGAGGCCGCTCAGCAGGCGGGAGGCGTCCTCGACGTGCGTGGCGAGCGTCTTCGCGGGAGCGTCGGTGGTGCTCCCGGACAGGCCGCGCCGGTCGTAGGTGACGACGGTGTACCGGTCGGCGAGGTGGCGGGCGAGCGGTTCGGTGGCGTCGATGCCGTGGTGGCCTCCGGCGATGAGCAGGAGCACGGGGCCGTCGCCGCGGATGGTGTGGCGCAGTCGCGCGCCCGGAACCGACAGGGTGGATTGTCTCATCGTGCGACCGCCGATCTGCGTGTCGGACAGGCCCCCGACGGGCCCTGCGCCGATGGTGCCGCTGCCGGCGTCCGGCCGGAAGCGGAGCGCTGTGCCCAGGACCGGCGGTCCCAGGATGCGCGGGCCGGGGGCCGCTACCCTGGGGACGACATGACACCGAAGCGTCCAGAGCTCGCCGATTTCCTGCGGCGGTCCAGGGAGCGGCTGACGCCGCGCGACGTGGGGCTCGCCGAGGGGCCCAGGCGGCGGACACCGGGGCTGCGCCGCGAGGAGGTCGCCGTCCTCGCGGGGATGTCCGCCGACTACTACATGCGGCTCGAACAGGCCCGTGGACCGCAGCCCTCGGTCCAGGTGCTCGGCGCCCTGTCCGGTGCGCTGCGGCTGACCGAGGACGAGCGGGACCATCTGTACGTGCTGGCCGGGCACCGCCCGCCGGAAGGCACGCGGGCCGGCGGGTATCTGCGCCCGGGCCTGCGGTATCTGCTCGACCGGCTGGACGGCGTGCCCGTCCAAGTGGTCAGCGATCTGGGCGACTTGCTGGCGCAGAACGACCTGGCGCTCACGTTGTTCGGCTGCGTTTGTTCGGTGGCGGAGGAGGACCGCAACATCGTCCTGCGCTGGTTCACCGATCCGGCGGTGCGGGGCCACTTCGCGGCCGAGGAGCACGAGGAGCAGGCGCGGCAGTTGGTGGCCGATCTGAGGGCCGCGACGGCCCGGCGCGGGGACGACGCGGTCTCCCGGACGCTGGTGGCGCGGTGCCGGGCGGCGAGCCCGGAGTTCGGCGCGCTGTGGGACCGGCAGGAGGTCGCCGTACGACGGTCGCACCCGTACCGCCTCGTCCATCCCGGGCTGGGCAGGATCGATCTGGACTGCGAGGTGCTGGCCACGCCCGCCGTGGACCAGCGCCTGCGCATCTTCACGCCTCCCCCCGGAAAGGCCGCGGTGCTGGACGAGTTGCGCGCACTCGGTCCGCGCCACCTGTGCGAGTGACCGGTCAGCCGCGCCGTGCCGGACCTCGGCGAACCGGTCCGGGTGCGCGAGGGGGCCGGGGCGGCGGTCTGTTGTCCGCTGTCCCGGCCCTTGTCGGCGCAGGTGTTACGAGTGCCCCGGCGCGGCGGGCTCGGTGCCCGGCTCGGCCTTCATCGCCTTGGCCTCGCTCTTGAGAATGCGGGCCGACTTGCCCAGGGAGCGCGCCATGTCGGGGAGCTTCTTCGAGCCGAACACCATGATGACCACCAGCGCCACGATGAGCAGGTGCCACGGTTCCAGGCCGTTGCGGAGCATCACGTCACCTTCTTTCCTTCGTTGTCGTCCGCGCGTGCGGGGGCACGCCCGTACAGCAGACACCCTAGGCGCCGGAGCTGTGAGCCGTCCGGGCAGGTGGGACGGGTCGCGCCCCCAGCGGTCCTACTTCAGGTGCCGGGTGAAGAAGTGGGCCGCCGCGGCCCCCGCGTACGCCGGGACGCCGGTGTGGCCGCCCATGTTGGCGTGCAGCGACTTCTCCTTGGAACCGAACGCGTCGAACAGGTCGAGCGCCGCCTGCCGGTCGTTGCCCTCGTCGTCCCACTGCAACAGGACGTGCAGCGGGATGGTGAGCCGGCGGGCCTCGTCGTACATGGTGCGCGGGATGAAGCTGCCGGCGAAGAGGCCGGCGGCCTCGATGCGCGGGTCGACCGCCGCGAGCCGGACGCCGATGGAGATCACACCGCCCGAGTATCCGACCGGGCTGGTGACCTCGGGGAGCGCGAGGATGGCGTCCATCGCGGCCCGCAACTCCGGGACCGCCTGGTCGACCAGCGGGAGGACGACGGCGTCGATGATCTCGTCGGTGACCGGTTCGCCCGCCTGCAGGGCCCGGCGCATGTCGGCGCGGGCCCGGTCGTGCTCGGGCAGCCGGGGCCGGTCACCGCAGCCGGGGAGTTCGACGGCGGCCGTGGCGAAGCCGTCCGCCGCGGAGTGCCGCGCCCGGTCGGCCAGGCGCGGGTACATCCGCCGGAGGCCGAGCGTGGGGTGGCCGAGGAGGATCAGCGGCACCGGTGCGGAGGCGGACGCGGACTCCGGCGTCCAGAGGATGCCCGGGATGTCGTCGAGCGTGAAGGAGCGTTCGAGTACGCCGTCGTCCAGGCGCTGCTCGGAAGTGAATTGCATGATCGTGCCTTTCGGGAGTGCACACAACGGCGCTCCCGGACGACCTGCCTATCGCCCGACCGTGACCCCGGAGGGGAGCACCCATGTCGATACTGCGTTCACGGGTACCACCTCCTCGTTCTTTCGCACGGCCGGGAGGAATCTAGCAGGATGCCGCGGCGGTCGCCTAACGGGTTTCGGTACGGGCCCGCCTGCCGCGCAGGGCCGCGGCCACCAGGGCCACGGCGATCCCGCCCGGTCACCGCCACGATCAGTGCGGCGTCGGCCTTCCGCTCCAGCAGCCGCGCCCTGGCCTGCGCGCGGTCCTGGACTGCGGTGACCTGCACCGGTCGAGCGCTTTGCCTCCGCCACGTGCCGGACCCGCTCTCCGCAGTGAGTGCCGGGCCGGTGCGCCGCGGAGAGAACACGCATGGCCGGTGCCGTACCCACCCGGTCGGCCCAGCACCGGCGTGCACGCGGTGATTCACTCCTGCCGTTCGAACCGGTGAGCGGCCCACAGCAGGGCACCCGCGCCGCCGACCAGAAGCAGAGCCGCCTCCACGGGGAGCGGGAGGGAGTGGCCGGCCCAGCTGATGCCTCCTCCGGCAGCCGCGTCCGGGGCGCGCAGGGCGATGCTGCCGCGCAGCATGTCGACGCCGTACGCGAGCGGATTCACGGCGGCCACGGCATGGGCCCAGTCGGGCAGCGCCTCCAGAGGGAAGAAGCCGCCGGAGAGGAACAGCAGGGGCATCATCATCACGCCGAGCAGCGTGTGGAACGTCTCGGGCCTGCTCAGGCTCACCGCCAGGGTCAGGGCGAGGGCGGTGATCGTGAAGGAGATCAGGGCCATGCCGGCGAGAAGCAGCGCCAGAAGGAGCGGGTCGTAGGGCAGGCCGACGACTCCGGCCAGGCTCAGCAGCACGGTGCCCTGGATGGTGGCGACCATCGTGCCGCCGGCACAGCTGCCCAGGAGCAGGGTCGCGCGGCTGACCGGAGCCATCAGGAGTTCGCGCAGATAGCCGCTCTGCCGGTCGGTGATGAGGCGGATGCCGACCAGGATCGCCGGGGTCTGCACCGTCATCATCAGCATGCCGGGGAACAGGTAGGTCTGATAACCGACGCCCAGCCTGGCGTCGGAGATGAGTGCGGCGAGTCCCCCGCCCAGGATCAGGAGGTACAGCACGGGGTGGAGCAGCATCAGCGCGGTGTGGGCACGCTGACCGGCCAGGCGCAGCAGGTCCCGGTGGACCAGGCCGTGGATCGCGCGCAGTTCGTGCCGCAGGCGGACCGGCCGTCCGCCGGTGCCGGTCGCATCGATCGGGAGTGTGGTCATCGGCCGCCGCCGGGCTGTGTGCTGTGGATGCTGCGGCCGGTGTGGTGGAAGAAGACGTCGTCGAGCGTGGGCGGGGTGGCGGAGGCGGCGCGGACGGCGATGCCGTGGCTCTCCAGGGTCGCGCAGAGGCGGGGGATCCAGGAACTGCCGTCGGGCACCCGCAGACAGATCCCGTCGGCGTCCCTGGTCACGGAGTGTCCGCGCGGGACCATGCGGTGGACGACGCGGTGTGCGCGCTCGTCCTGGCTGGTGCGCAGCACGACCCGGTCGTCGCCGATGGCGGCCTTCAGCGCGCCGGGCGCGCCCTGGGCGACCAGCCGGCCGCGGTCGATGATGGCGACGCGGTCGCAGTTGGCTGCCTCTTCGAGCTGGTGGGTCGTGATGAAGAGCGTGCTGCCGTTCCGTTCCCGCAAGGCGTACAGGTGGTCCCAGATCTGGGCGCGGGCGTGGGGGTCGAGGCCGGTGGTGGGCTCGTCCAGGAACAGTACGTCCGGTGCGTGCAGGAGTTGGCGGGCGATTTCCAGGCGGCGCCGCATGCCTCCCGACAGGGTACGTACGGGGGTGGCCCGCCGGTCGGTGAGTCCGGCCACTTCCAGTACGTCGGCGGTGCGCTCTCGGACGTGGGCTCGGCGCATCCCGTAGAGGCGTGCGTGGATACGGAGATTCTGTTCGGGTGTCAGGTCGGGGTCGAGGGCGCTCTGCTGGAACAGCATGCCGACGCGCTGCCGCACCAGGTGGGGCTGGGTGCGCACGTCGGCGCCCGCCACCGTGGCGTGACCGGCGGTGGGGCGGGCCAGGGCGCAGAGCATGGCGATGGTGGTGGACTTCCCGGCGCCGTTGGGCCCGAGGAAGGCGAAGGTCTCGCCCCGGTGCACGTCCAGGTCCAGGCCGCTCACGGCGTGCGTGACGGCGCCCTTGGGCCCGGGGTAGCTCTTGACGAGGCCGCGGGTGCTGATGGCGCACTCGGGCGGGTCGAGGGTGGCGGGGGTGTGCTCGGGGGCGGTTGCCTCTCCGCCGACGTGAAGTCGCATGTCCGGTCCTCAGCTCTGGTTCGCCGGTGGGGTCCGGCCCGGGGGGGGGGCCCGGGCCCCCCCCCCCCCCAGGGGGGGGGGGGGGGGGGGGCGGGGGGGGCGCGAGCGCCCCGGGGTGGGGGCCG
>NZ_JBNCLI010000008.1:54462-233649 GCF_049844595.1 Streptomyces sp. DT224 | reverse complement strand
GCCCGCCGCGGCCGCGCCGCGGGGGCCCGCCCCGGCGGGCCCCCCGCCCCCCCCCGCCGGCCGGACGGTGGGCCGGTGCTAGGCGCAGCTGATGCCGATGCAGACCGTGTTGAGGACCGTCAGCAGGCCGACGCACTCACAGGTGGCGGAGAAGCCCGCTTCGGCGCCGACGGGGTCGGTCTCGGGGAGGGCGTGGAGGTGGGCGAGGAGTTCGAGGTCCTGGGTCTGGTTTTCCATGGTTCTCTCCTTCTTCTTGTGGTTCGGCGGCAGGTTCTCTGCCGCTCAGCCCGGCAGCTGGGCGAGCCAGTGCCGGGAGCTCGGGTGGCGGAGCCGCAGGAGGAAGGCCAGGATTCCGGCCGATCCGTCGCTCCAGCTGGTCGAGACGTCGCCGTACTCGTTGGGGAAGACCACGTGCCGGTGCCGGCGGGCGCCTTCGGTGACGGCGAGGCGGCCCATCGCGTCGGCCATGGTGCGGTGTGCGGGCTCCCCGGTGGCGGCGCTCAGGTCGAGCAGGAAGTCGCCGTTGCCCGCGAGGCCGTGGCACTGGGACAGCGGCGCCCGGGGGGCGCGTTCGGTGACGGCCGGGGCGCTGCGGCGTGCGAGGTCGCCGAACCGCTCGTCGCCGGTGACCTGCCAGAGCCGTACGAGGAAGGTGCCGATGCCGGCCGAGCCGTGGCACCAGTAGGGGGCGGTGGGTTCGTCGCCGGCCTGGGCGGGCCACTGGGCCGCCTCGCCGATCCGTACGGAGCTGTGCAGGAGGTGTTCGCCGACCTCCACCGCGAGCCGCAGGTGGTCCCGGCGTCCGGAGGCGGCCGCGCTGCACAGGAGGAAGCAGCCGATGCCGGCGGAGCCGTGGGCGAAGCCCAGGTACTGTGTGCCGGCCTCGGCGGAGACGACTTCGGCGGGGACGGCCCAGCTCACCTCCGGGGGTTCGCGCCGCGCGGCTGAGGCCAGCCGGTCGGCCGCGTCCTCGGCCAGCGCGGCGAAGCGCGGGTCACCGGTGCGCTGCCACAGGTGGAGGGCGGCCATGCCGCTGCCGGCCGTGCCGTGGGTGATGTCGTGGTGGGGGGTGGGCTCCTGCGGGGTCAGCGCGAGGGCGAGGGCGTGGTCGATGAGCGTCTGGTCGGCGACGGCCCGGCCGGCTTCGTACAGCGCCCAGGCGGTGCCGAGGTCCCCGAAGTGCAGGCCGGGGCGGGTGGTCCGGGGGTGGGTGCGGTCCGCGATCCAGTGGCCGGCCGTCGCGAGGAGTTCGGGCAGCCGGGGGTCCCCGGTCAGTTCGAAGTACCGCGTCAGAACGGCCAGGGGCCCGGCCGCCCCCTGCTGCACGGTGCACGGGTTGGTCTCGCCGGCGGCGGTGGAGACGGGCCACAGGCGCCGGTCGTCCGCGGGGGTCGCGGTGTCGACCAGGTGGTTCACGAGCCCGGCCACGGCACGGTCCAGGTCCTCGCCCCGTACCGGTGCGGTACGCCTGGGGCGGGCGGGATCCGGACCGCGGAGGGCTTCGCGCGCCCGGCGGGTGTCCCAGCGGGCGGCGGGCTCGTCCTTCATCAGCCCGATGATCATCTCCGCCACGGCGTCCGGGGGCCTCGCGGGTCCGGTGCAGGCGCCGAGCCAGGCGGCGAGCCGTTCCTCGCCGGTCCTGGTGGCGGGCTCCTCGGGCAGCAGGTTCGGCACCTTGCCGGTCAGGACGAAGCACGCGGTGGCGCCGAGGCTGTAGTAGTCGGCCGTCACGGACACGGGCGCGTCCCTCAGGCGTTCGGGGGCGCTGAAGCCGGGGGTGCCCACCCGGGTCGGGAGGCAGGAGCCCGTCTCGTCGGCGGCGAGTTCCAGGTCGATGAGGCGCAGTTCGCCGTCCGGGCGGACCATGACGTTGCCGGGTGTGAAGTCGCGCAGGACGCAGCCGTGGGCGTGGGCCGCGGTGACGAGGTCGACGAGCCGGGCGACCAGGCCGAGCGCCTCGCGGCGGTACTCCGCGCTCCCGAGGTCGCGGAAGCGCTCGGCGACCCAGGTGCGCAGGCTGACGCCGGGGACTTCGGCCTGGGCCAGGAACAGGTGACGGCCGTGCTCGAAGAGGGCGAGGGCGTCCGGGGCGAGCCCGATGCCCTTCAGTCTGTCCAGCATCCGGGCCTCGGCGCGCAGCCAGTCCCGCACATCACGGCCGGAGGCGTCGCCCTCCACATGGGGCCGGGTCTCCTTGATGACCACGGGCGCGCCGGTCGAGACGTCGGTGCCCCGGTAGACGCCGCCCTTGTTGGTGTGCCGGATCGCCTCCCGTACCGCGAAGCGGCCGCCGAGCAGAACGGGGCCGCTCGCCGCCTCCGCCGCCGGGGGCGGAAGCGGCACGGTGGCGGGGAAAGGGCAGACGGCCCACGGGGGCGGGGCGTAGCGGCCGCTGCGTTCGTCCTCCACGGGGTTGCCGTCGGGGTCCTCGATGTACCAGATCAGCAGGCCCTGGTCCGAGAGCCGTTGCCGCCCGGTGAAGGCGCCGTAGCGGTAATGCACCACGCTGTACGGGGCGTAGGGCTGGTCGGAGAGGATGCGGGGGCCGGGCAGTCCGGCCGTCGCCGCGTGCAGTTCGCGGGCGAGTCGGACCGCGTCGGCGTCCGAGCGCGGGTAGACGGTGATGAACTTTCCGGAGCTGCCCCGGGGCGTGGCGCGGGAGTTGAGGGTGCTCACCTGGTCGAGGGACCGGGCGAACTTGAACGCCGAGGTGTCCGGCAGCAGGACGTCCAGGGCCCTGACGAGGACCGTCGGGGCGGATGCGGCCGTTGCCGACAGGTGGAGCTTCCAGCCCTGGTCGCGCCGGGTCGCCGTCCGGGGGGCGACGCGGCACCATGCCTCGTCGGTCCGGGTCGTCCAGCAGTCGCCGGTGCGGGTGGCCTGAAGGGCTCGGTTCAGAAGGCTTTCGAGTGCGGCTTCGGTCGCGTGGCTCGTCATGTGGGGTGTCCCTCCCAACGGTGAGGACCGCTGGTCGGAAATTGCCCATGTCACGTCAGCGAGGAACGCGCCCGAACCGGAATCACCTGCTCCAGCGAGCGCAGGGGGTCGCTCCCGACCGGTCCGGCGCCGCCCGGCGCAACGGAGGCGCGCGTCTCGGCGGCCGTCCGGGACCGCCGTCCGACCCCCCGGGCTCCGGTCCGGGGGCGCGGCGTAGGAGGATACGGCTCATGGCGGGAGACGAACGGGGCGTCGGTTGTGAGAAGACGGCCGACGACGTGGTGCTGATCCGGGTCCGGGGCTCTCTGGACGGCTGGTCGGGGAGCGGTGATCTGTCGGCGGCGCTGACCGGCGCGGTGGCGGACGGTTGTGTACGGACGGTGGTCGACCTGTCCGGGGTGACGTTCGCCGACTCGGCGGCGCTCCACTCCCTGCTGGGCGGTCAGCGGGAACACGTGGAGGCGGGCGTGCCGCTCGTCCTGGCCGGCCCGTTGCACTCCGGCGTGCGCAGGCTTTTCGAGGTCACGGGTACGGCCGGGGCGTTCCGGTTCGCGGACGACGTCGAAGCCGCGCTCCAGTGCTGAGGGCGTCGGTCCGCCGGGGCGGGGGCGTATCCGGATGGCGGTAGAAGTGGGCGGGGAGCCGGAGGGTGTGCTGTCGGCCGTTCCGCAGAACGCGGCGGCTGCGCGGGTCATCGTGACCGAGTTGCTGGCGGCGCACTTCGGGGCCGCGCTCGACGGGTGGCCGGCCCGTGTGGTGGACGACACGCTGCTGGTGACGTCGGAACTGGTGACGAATGCCTTTCGGCACGGCGGCCGGCTGACCGCGTTCGAGGCCGAGGTGACGGATGAGGGGCTGCGCATCACCGTGGGCGACGCCAGCAGCGAGATCCCGGCCGAGCTGCCGGCGTCGGAACCGCGGGTGCGGGCGGAGGCGCCCAGGATCGGCGGCTACGGCTGGCCGCTGGTGAGGCTGCTCGCCGCCCGGGTCTCCGTCGGCGTCCACCCGGGCGGCAAACGGATCACGGTGGTGATGGCGCTGCCCGCACTGCCGTGACCGGGCGCGTCCGGAGGGCTGTCAGTCGGTCGACTCGCCCACTTCGTCCCGGCTTCCCGCGTCCGCGGTCCCCGGTGCGAAGAGGTGCCGTGTTCCGGTGATGCGGAGCATCCGCTCCATGGAGGCCGGCGGGTCGTCCAGGACGAGGGTGATCCCGCGCGCGGCGGTGCGCCGGTGGATCATCAGCAGGGTGGCGAGCCCCATCGAGTCGCAGAACCGGAGCTTCGCGCAGTCCAGGCGCAGTTCGGCGGGTCTGGGGTCGGCGTCGGCGCAGGCCGTGGCGCGTGCGCCGAAGAGGTCACTGGTGTCGTAGTCGAGGACGCCGGCGAGGTGCAGCCGGGTGGTTCCCTCGCCCGTTTCGACGGTGAGGCGGAGGGGCGGGGTGCTCATGCGGGTGCTCCGGGGTCTGCTGCGGTGACGTCGGCCAGGACGGCCCTCGCCCGCTCCAGTGGCCGGACGGCCCGGGGGAAGTCCCTGAGTGCGGCCGCCAGGATGTCCAGGACGGGCGGCAGCGAGCGGGCGGGGACGCGGCGTGCGGTGAGGATGTCCGCGGTCCATGTCATGAAGGTGGTGAACAGTTCGTCGTCGTCGGTGTAGATGGCCACGGTCAGGAACTCCACGATGTGGGCGATGTCCTCCGCGGTGCGCTCGCGCTGGGCGTCCGTGTACGTGGCCATGGCCGGGAGGCGGTCGTCCAGCTGTGTCAGCACCTGTTTGACCAGGTGCCCCTGCGAGCGCGCGACCAGGGTGTACTCCTGGTCGACCAGGTGCGGCAGGTCGTCGATCCGCTGCCGTACGTCGGCCGGGGCGGGCGGGGCGAGGCCCGCGGCCAGCCGGTCGGCGGCGGTGCGTGCGTCGGGGGCCCAGGCGTTCGCGCCGAGCATGCGCGCGAAGCGGCCGTCGGCGCCGAAGGCCGCCCCTCCGACGAGGACGGGCACTCCGACGGACTGGCAGGCGGTGATCGCCGCGTGGGCGGCGGGGAGCCGGGTGGGGAGGGAGGACGAGAGCGCGACGACGTCCGCGCCGGTGTGGTGGAGGTGGGCGACCAGGTGGGGGGTGGGGACCTGGGCTCCCAGGAAGTCGACCTCCCAGCCCCGAAGGGTGAGGACCTCGGCCAGCAGCCGGGCGGGCAGCGCGTGCCATTCCTGCTCCACGCAGGCCACGGTGACCTTTCCGTGGCGGGGCGTGGTGCGGGCGGCGGGGTGGTGGGCGAGCGCGGTGATCACTCGCTCGACGATGGCGCTGGCCGCGTGCTCCTGGGCCACGGTGAGGCGGTTGGCCGCCCACTCGGTGCCGACCTTCGCCTGGACGGGCGCGATGAGGTCCAGAAGCACCGTCTCGGCGGGCACACCGTTGTCGAGGGCGCCGGTGACGAGTCCTGCGGCGGCGAACTCGTCACGCTCCAGGGCGGCGGCGAGGAGCCGGTCGCGCAGTCCGGGCAGGCAGTCGGTCATGCGGTGTACCTGCCCCGGGTGTGACCGTCCACCGCGCTGAGGTGGGTGGTCCGGGGAGCGGTGATCGCGACGACGGCCATGTCGTCGTGGCCGCCGCCCCGCACCCACTCGGCGGCGAGCATCTGGACGCGCTCGACCACGGCCTCGGCCGGCATGTCGGCGCATTCGGACAGCGCCCGCTTCAGTCTTCTCTCCCCGAACATCTCGTCGCCGAGTGGGCCGCCCCGGGCCTCGGTGAACCCGTCGGTGTAGAGCAGGCACGTCTCGCCGGGCCGCAGAACGGTCTCGGCGGAACGGGACTCGATGGCGGGCAGCGCCCCCACCAGGGTGCCCCCGGTCCGGATCTCCTCGACCCGGCCGTCCGCCCGCACCACCAGCGGCACGGGGTGCCCGGCGGCGGTCAGCCGCAGACGCACCAGGTGGTCCGCCCGCCGGACCGAGGCGAGGACCATGGTCGCGAAGCGGGTGTGGTGGGAGTTGAGGAGTGCGTCGTTGAGGAGCCTCAGTACCCTCTGATGGTCGTCCGCCATGGGTACGAGTGCCTGGAGGGTGTTGCGGATCTTGCCGGTGAGCACGGCCGCGTCCAGCCCCTTGCCGCACACGTCACCCAGGACCACCAGCGAGGATTCGTCCTCACCGGTGCCGGCCGGGTGGACGTCGTAGAAGTCGCCTCCGACGCGCTCCCGGGCGGCGGCGGGCCGGTAGCCGCCGGCGAACTGGACGCCGTGGACGCGGTGCAGCCGGGGCGGCAGCAGGTCCTGCATCAGGGTGCGGGTGACCGCGCTCTGCTCGGCGTACAGGTGGGCGGCCGACAGGGCGGCGCCGGCGCGCGCGGCGAACAGCCGGGCGACGATCTGCTCGTCCTCGGTGAACTGACCGCCGCTGCGCAACAGGACCAGGGCTCCCGCCGGGACCCCCTGGCCGGGCAGAGGCGCGACGACGACCGAGGTGATCGTTCCGGTGTACCCCTCGGGAACCACCCACGCGGGGAGGCACTCGGGGTCGATCCAGCGCGAGGGCACCGGCGGGAACCCCTGGAGCGCTTCGTCCAGGCCCGGCACCTCGGACGGGTCGGCCTCGACGAGGCCGCGCACGGTCTCCTGGCCGGCCACCGCCTGGGCCAGGGGCAGTTTGTCCCCCTTCGCGGGAGAGACGACGACCGCCGCCTCGGCGAGATACTGGGAGGCGAGCCGGGCCGTCGCCGATACGCACCGGTCGGTGTTCAACGAGGCCAGCAGGACGTGGGACGCCTCGGAGAGGAACGCGGTCCGTTCGCGTTCGGCGGCCAGGGCCTCTTCGGCGAGCCGGCGGTCGGTGTCGTCCACCAGCCACCACACTACGTCACCGTCGCCGCCCTGGCCGGCGCGCGCTTCGAAGCTTCGCCCGCCGATCCAGCCCGACGCCGACGGAGCCGTTCCCAGGTCGCGGTCTGCGCACGGGCCCGCCGCCCGGTCGCGCAGCTCCCGGTCGGCCCGTGCGAGCCAGGCCGGGGCCGCGTCGGCCATCGCGGTGCCCGGACGCGCGGCCGGGAGGAGCCGGGAGGCCGCAGGGTTCAGCCCGGTCAGCACCCCGTTCGCACCGCTCTGGATCACCGGGTACGGGGCCGTGGACCAGGCGCCGAAGGCCGGGCCTTCGTCGGTTTTCGTAACGGGAGTTCCCTGGGGAGGAGCCATGAGGGGGGACCCGCCTGCGGCGAGCCGCACCACCTTCCAACTGGACGGACAAACATTGCCTTGCGGCAACTATCACGCAGGCCCGCCATCGATGGCAATCAGCCCACCCCTCGCAGAAGTGACGCAGCGTCACACCTCCACCAACCGGACACGCTGCCGATACGCGGCTTCACGACGCCTTCACCGGTTCCCTGCCGCGGTCCGTCTCGTCCTGCACGAGGAGGGTGAGCAACGAGGCCACGGACAGGCCCGCTTCCGCGGGGTGGCGCAGCACCCTGTCCGGTTCGATGCGATACGTGTTCGCGCGGCCCTCTCGCGTATGGGAGAGGTATCCGTCCCCTTCGAGGTCGGCGATGATCCGCTGGACCGCGCGCTCCGTGAGCCGGCAGCGGGCGGCGATGTCACGGATCCGGACGGTCGAGTCCTCGGCGATGGTCGCCAGTACGCGCGCGTGGTTGGTGATGAACGTCCATCCGGTGTGGGATTCGGGTACTCCAGGCATGCCTCCATCTAAGCGCGACCCCTTGCCCGACCTCAACTACATGACATACTTTTCGCGTATTCATTGACATGGTGAGAGTCACAGGAGGCTCGGGGTGTCGTACGGCGAAGCCGTCCCGGCAGCACGCGTGAGCGGTGCCGGCACAAGCGGTGCGTGCCCGGCGGGCCCGGCGCAGGTCGTGGTGACGCAGCACATGAGAGACGGCGTGCGGGTGGTCGCGGCGCACGGCTCCTGCGACGCGCAGTCGATCGCGCGGCTCGAAGAGGCGCTGACCATGGCGGCATGGACGCATCCGAAGGTGGTTCTGGACGCGTCGGGGATCACCTTCGCGGATTCGTCGCTCCTGAACCTGCTGATCCTCACCCACCGGGCGGGCGCGCTGCGGGTGGCGGGACCCCGGCCCCACCTCCAGCGCCTGCTGCGGATCACGGGCCTCGACGCGGTCCTGCACGTACGGGCCACCGTCGAGGAAGCGGCCGCCTGCTGACCGGGGGGGTGGCGCGACCCACCCGCTTGACCTGAAGTGCGCTTGAGTTTCTAGCGTGTCCCGGAGTCCACCGCCTGACGACGGGAGAACACGCCATGATCCTCGTGACCGGAGCCACCGGGAACATCGGAAGCGCCTTGCTGAGGGAGTTGCACGCCCATGGGGCGGGCCCCCTGAGAGCGCTGACGCGCGACGCCTCACGGGCGGCGTTCCCCACCGGGGTCGAGACCGTCGAGGGCGACCTCGCGGTGCCGGAGTCCCTGGAGCCCGCGCTGGCCGGGGTGCGGTCGCTGTTCCTGCCGTCGCGGGTGGGGCCGGACGCGGACATCATCGCGGCGGCGCGGCGGGCAGGCGTGGAGCACGTGGTACTGGTGTCGTCCATCACCGCCCTGACCCATCCGCACCTCGGCCCCGCCGCCGAGAACCTGGCGGTCGAGCGGCTGCTCAAGGACAGCGGTATGGCCTGGACCATCCTGCGGCCGACCCAGTTCGCGTCGAACGCACTGCTGTGGGCCCCCTCGATCCGCGCGGGGGAAGCGGTCCGCACGCCGTTCGCGGACACGGGGCTGCCCACGATCCATCCCGCGGACATCGCGTCGGTGGCCCGGGTCGCACTGACCGAGCCCGGCCACCGGGGGCGGGCGTACGCCTTGACCGGTCCGGAGCCGATGCCGGCCCGGCGGCAGGTCGAGACCGTCGCGAAGGCGATAGGGCGCACGGTGCCGTTCACGGAGATCGGCCGCCAGGAGGCCCGCCGGTGGATGGCCGGTGTCGTCGGGGAGGAGGACGCGGACGCGGTGCTCGATGTCATGGGCGCAGACGCCAACGAGGAACTGCTGGCCGTACGCGACACCGTCCGGCACGTCACCGGCACACCGGCCAGGCCGTTCCGGCAGTGGGCCGCGGAACACGCCGGCGCCTTCCGCTGAGGCGGGACCCCTTTCGCACCCCACATCTTGTCGTTCCTATCGTCTTTCGATAGTTTTCCATCGTTGCTCGATGGAAGGTGAATCATGGGACGACCGACCGTGGGCGCTCTGCGCGCCATGCTCGTGGTGGTGTGCGCGGGGACCCTGTTCGTACAGGCGAGCATGGCGTGGGCGCTGACCAGCGGGAACGATCCGGAGGATGGGTCGATGCCGCTGACGCCATTGCGTGTGCTCACGATCCTGGGGATGGTGTCCGTCCAGATCGTCGTCGTCTGCGTCTGGCGGCTCGCGACGATGGCGCGACGCGGCACGGTGTTCTCCCACGCCGCCTTCCGTTACGTGAACGGTGTCATCGGCGCGATCACCTCGGCCGCCCTCGTATGGTTCGCGGTCACGGCCGTGAACGCCCCGGGCCAGCGGGACGACCCGGGGGTCACCGTCATCATGACCGGGGTGGGTGTGGGCATTCTGGGGGTCGCGCTCATCGTGCTCGTCCTGCGGGCCCTCCTCACCCAGGCCGTCGCGCGTGACGCGCAAGCCGCGCGTATACAAGCGGAGTTGAACGAAGTGATCTGATGCCGATCACCGTCGACACCGACGTGCTGCCGGCCGACGGCAGATGTCCGCGGGCGACCCGGCGGACCGGACAGAGGCCCCGGGGCGGGCGGATCTCCGCCGCTCGGGGCCTTTTTGACGTCTCATCGCCTAAGCCTCTTGCGCAATGGTCAAGAAACGTTGACCATTGAGGGCATGCCAACCGACGACGTCCCCGAGACGTTTCACGTCACCACCGACGAGCAGCTGCGCGCGGTCTCCAATCTGACGCGCCACCGGATCATGGCCGTGCTCCGCTTCGAGCCCGCGACGATCACGCAGATCGCCGAGCGGGTGGGCCTCGCGAAGGGGAGTTCCAGCTATCACGTGCGGCTCCTGGAGCGGGCCGGCCTGGTGAAGGTGGTGCGGACGCGCAAGGTGCGGGGCGTCATGGAGCGGTATTACGCGATGGCCGCGCGGTCGATCGAGCTGCCGGATCCGGGCGAGGGAGGGCCGGATGTGCTGATGCGGCACGCGGTGGCGGATCTGGAGGCATCCCCGGCGGGCGGCGAACGGCAGGTGCGGATGGCGCATCTGCGGCTCACCGACGAGCAGTTCGCCGAGCTGGGGGCGCGGCTGCAGGCCCTGGCCGACGAGTACCGGGAGCTGTCCGATCCGTCACTGCCGGACACCTCACTCGTGTTCGCACTCTTTCATCCCGCACCGGTTCAGCGGAGCGAGGGGGACGCCGGATGAAGGCCGCAACAGCAAAGCTGCCCACCGGATTCGGTCGGCTCTGGACCGCCCAGACGGTCTCCTCGCTCGGTGACGGGGTCACGCACGCCGCACTGCCTCTGCTCGCGTTCACGCTGACGCGTGACCCGCTGGCACTCGCCGTCGTCACGGCCGCGAGCACCCTGCCGTGGCTGCTCTTCGGGATCCTCGGCGGTGCGCTGGTGGACCGCTGGGACCGCCGGAGCACCATGTGGGTGGCCGACACCGTACGTGCGGTGCTGCTCGCGATACCCGCGGTGGCGGCCGGGCTCGACCTGCTGAGCATTCCGCTGCTGGCGGCCGTCGCGTTCCTGCTCGGCCTGGGCGGGCTCTTCTTCGACACCGCCGCCACGGCCTATCTGCCGGACCTGCTCAGCCGCGACCCCGCACAGCTGGAGCGCGCCAACTCCCGCCTGCGCGGAGCCCAGACCGCGATGTCCGGCTTCGCCGGGCCGCCCGCGGGCAGCGCGCTGCTCGCCCTCGGACGGGCGGTTCCGCTGGTCGCCGACGCCGCGTCCTTCGCGCTCTCCGCGCTCCTCGTGCGTACGCTGCCCGCCATGCCCCGGCCCGTGCCGGAGGCCCGCGAGTCGCTGCTCAAGCAGGCCCGGGCCGGCGCGTCCTACGTCTTCCGCAACCAGTTGCTGCTGGGGCTGGCGCTGCGCCCCGCCGTCGGGAACATCGCCTTCCTCGCCGTGGAGACGGTCCTCGTCCTCTTCGCCCACGAGCGCCTCGGCATCGGCGCATACGGCTTCGGCCTCCTGCTGACCGCCGAGGCCGCGGGCGGCCTGCTCGGCGCGGCGGTCGCCTCCCAGCTGGGCCGGCGCCTCGGAACCGGAACCGCGCTGACCTGCACGGCCGCCATCGAGGGGCTGGCGATCCTGGGCCTGGCCTCCGCCTCGAACGCGTACGTGGCCGGGCTGGCGCTCGCCGTCTGCGGGGCGGCCATGGGTGCCACGATGGTGCTCGGGCCCTCCCTGCGGCAGGCGATCGTTCCGGGCCACCTCATGGGCCGGGTCGCCTCCACCTCCCGCATGCTCGCGATGTGCGCGGCACCCGTCGGGGCCTTCGTCGGCGGCTGGCTGGCGACCGCGTACGACATCCGCACCCCGCTCTACACCGCCGCGGCGCTGCTCCTGACGATGACGGCCGTCACCGCGTCCATGACGAACAACCGCCGCGTCGAAGCGGCGCTGCGTGTCGCCGCCCCGGCGGAGGAGACCGACCGGGACGGTGCGCCCACCCCGGCGTGAGCGCCCCTCCTGACGCCCGCCCGCCCCCGGCACGAGGAGCGGGCGGGCCGCGTTCACCTGCCCTGCTCGGCCAGCGTGTGGGCGACCAGGGCGTTGGCGTGCCCGTGGCCCAGGCCGTGTTCGACCTTGAGCCAGGCGACGAGTTCCATGTGCTTGGTCAGGTCGGACGCACGGATCATGCCCTTCCACTCTTCGACGGGGCGGCCGTACTTCTTCTCGATGGAAGGGAAGTAGCTGGCGGGTCCCTTGACCGGTGCGGTCATGCGGTGGCTCCTTCTGGTGTGCGGGTGAATGCCGGCCGTGCCGGCTACGGCGCCTGTTCGCCGCCGAAGAAGGCGCCGAGGACCGGCGCCAGGGCGTGCGCCGGGATGTTGTGCTCCTCCCCCGGAAAGACCCGAAGGGTGAAGTTGTCGCCGGTCGCCGCGAGTTCGCGGGCACCGGTCAGCATGTGCGGATCGCCCACGTCTCCGCTGCCGACCAGCACGGGCACGGTCACCGAAGCCCAGCGCTCGACCGGCAGCGGCCGGCCGGACATGGTGTCGCCCATGACCCGGCCGTCGTACGGGAGGGTGGGGGCGACGGCCGCCAGGTCCGCCCAGAACGGGGCCTGCCGCATGCCTTCGATCACCTCGCCGGGCACGCCGACCGCCGCTGCCATGAAGTAGGCGACGGCGTCCCCGTACGCCTCGCGGCCGATCAGCTCCGTCAGGTGCGCCACGTAATCGGCGGGCAGCGGCGGCCGGCTGTCGTCCGTGATGAACGGCGGCTCGTACAGTGCGAGACGCGGTACGGCGCTCCCCCGGGCCGTCGCCTCCAGGGCGAGCACGGCACCCGATGACATCCCGAAGAGCATCGCGGAGCCACCGCCCGGGCCCTCGATGAGCGCGTCGATGTCCTCGATCTCGCGCCGCACCTCGTACGCGGGGCCGTCCCCGCTGTCGCCCCGGCCCCGGCGGTCGTACGTGATCACCGTGAACTCACCGGCCAGCAGTGCGGCGAGGTCGGCGGAGGCACCCCTGGTCATCAAGGCGCCGCCGACGAGCACCACGGCCGGGCCCGCGCCCTGCTTCTCGTACGCGATCGCCGCCCCGTCGGCGGAGACGACCTTGTCCACGATCCCACTCATGCGAACAACCCCCAGCTATGCATGTCTGACACGGTTTCCAGGCCGCGACGAGCCGCGCTCTGGAACTGGACGGTACAGTACTCACATGAGTACTGATCAGTCCAGTACTCTTCCGGTGGAGGCAGACGCGGACGTGGAGAGGGAGTCGACGATGGACAGCCGGTCAGCGCGCAAGCACCAGGCGATCCTGGAGGCCGCGACCGATGTGTTCCTGAACAAGGGATACGCGGGCACGAGCATGGACGACATCGCGAAGCTGGCCGCGGTCTCGAAGCAGACCGTCTACAAGCACTTCGCGGACAAGGAGAAGCTGTTCGCCGAGATCGTGCTGGCCACCACGGACCGCATCGACGCCCTGGTCAACCTGGTGGCCGACATCCCCGCCGACGCGGAGGCCCTCGACGAGAACCTGACCCGGCTCGCCCGGCAGTTCCTCACGGCCCTGACCCGGCCCCAGGTGATCCAGCTGCGGCGCCTGATCATCGCCAACGCCGACGCCTTCCCGGAGCTCGGCGCGACCTGGTACGAGCAGGGGTTCGAGCGGGTCCTGGCCACACTGGCGGACACCTTCCGCCGCCTCACCGACAAGGGGATCCTCAAGACCCCCGACCCGCTCCTGGCCGCCCACCACTTCTCCGGACTGGTGCTGTGGATTCCGGTGAACCAGGCCATGTTCCACGGCATCGCCCAGCACACCGACGCCGATCTGGCCCGTTACGCGGACGGCGGCATCCGCGCCTTCCTGGCCGCCTATGCATGAGCTCCCGGTAGCTCAGGGCACCTTGGGGCCGTCGAGGAAGCTGCCGTCCGCCCCGTAGGGCCAGGCGTTCGAGACGCAGCCGTGCAGGCCCTTGATCTGCTGCATCATCACCGGGGCGGGCTGACCGGGGCCGGGGCATTCGCGGTGGTCGTAGCCCAGCCAGTGGCCGACCTCGTGGTTGACGATCAGCGCCCGGTACTCCTCGGGCGGCCCGGCGAACTCGGGTGAACCCAACTGCCAGCGCTTGAGGTTGACGGCCACCGTCCGGCCCACCCGGCAGTTGAGTTCGCCCTCGGTGTCCAGGCCGCCGGTGGCACAGATGGCGTCGGCCGTGTCCGGGGTGGCGATGCGGATGACCAGCGTGGCGCTGTCGTCGGCGACCTGCCGGAAGGTGACACCGGCCCCGTGCGCCCAGCCCCGTTCGTCGTCGAGGATCGCGGCGATCTGCTCGGCGGCCTCGTCCGGGGCGACGCCCATGTCGTCCTCGACCTCCACCCGGTACGGCCGGCCCGCGCCGGTGCGGTGCGCGTCGGCCCTCGCGACGGTGAAGGTGCCGGGTCCGGACTCCGGTACGGAGGTGGAGCCGTCGGCGCTCGCTCCGGAAGTGCGGCCCGCACGGTGGGGTTCCGGCTTCCCGGCGCCCGCGGCGGGCGTCGCCGCCTGGCCGGACGTGCCCGGGAGTCCGTGGCCGGCGAGCAGGCAGACCACGGCTGCGGCGAGGGCCGGCAGCACCACGGCGGCGACTGCCCGGGGGCGCCGCCGGGCCGGGGCCCGGTGGGTGCGTGCCGCGTTCGAGCGGCCGGTCACTTCGCGGCCCCCTCGCGGGGCAGCCACCACCGGGTGGACGCGAGGGCGGCAAGGGCGGCGCCGGCCGCGTTGACCAGGACGTCGTCCACCGAGGAGACCCGGTCGAGCCGGAGCACGTACTGCAGGGTTTCCAGCAGGACCGACAGGCCCGCCCCGAGCGCCAGAACGCGCGGCAGCGACGCCAGCGCGGCGTACCGCATCGGGGCGAAGAACCCGAGCGCGGCGAACACCAGCAGATTGCCGGCCAGCCCGAGCGGCCCCATCGTGACCAGGTCCACCAGCGGGACCAGGCTCACGCGGCCGGGGACCTCACCGGCGTGCGCGCCCGGCATCAGGATGAGCCACACCCACGGCACCGTTCCGTGCACCATGCCCACCTCGGCCAGCGAGGCGCGCCGCGCCCACACCGGCTCGACACCCGCCGCCCTGCGCCTGCGCGTCAGGAACCACACGATCAGCGCGGACAGCGGCAGCGCGGTCACCATGGTCAGCATCACGCCGTTGAACGTCCAGAACCAGGCGTACCAGCCCCCGTGCACGACCATGGGCACGGACACCACGAACATGCGCAGCACGAACGGGGCGAAGGCAGCCGCGGCGACGCCGAGGGCGGTGAGGACGGCGAGGCGGACGGCTCTTCGGGCGCGACGGGGTGAGGTGGGCAGTGCGGTGTTCTGATCCATGCCCCTACTCAATACGCGGGGCGGTTGCCGGAGCGTATGCGTATCTCGATACGCGGGCGATATGCGCGGTCAGGTTCGTGGCGTGGCGGTGGGCAGTTCGACCGTGACGCGGAGTCCGCCGGTGGGGCGCGCGGTGAGGGTGAGCGTGCCGTGGTGGGCCTGGGTGATGGACCGGGCGATGGCCAGTCCGAGCCCTGCGCCGGGATGGTCGGTGTGGACGCGTTCGGTGCCGCGCTGGAACGGTTCGGTGAGGCGGGGAACGAGCTCCGGCGGGACCGGGTCACCGGTGTTCTCGACGGTGAGCGCCACGGTGTACGGGCGGACCTCGGTGGTGACCCGCACGCTGCCGTGTTCGGGCCGGTTGTGGACGATCGCGTTGTGCACGAGGTTGGTGGTCAGCTGGAGGAGGAGGGCCGGTGAGCCGGTGGTGGGCGCGATGTCGCCGTCGGCCTCGAGGGCGACACCGTGCTTCTCGGCGAGCGGCAGGAGCGTCTCGGTCGCTTCCTCCGCCACGAGGGAGAGATCGACGTCCTCGCGTGTGAAGGTCTGCCGGTCGGCCCGGCTGAGCAGGAGCAGTGCCTCGGTGAGGTCGATGGCCCGGGTGTTGACGGTGTGGAGGCGGTCGACGAGCGGATCGGCGGCGCGGTCCGGGTCTGCGCGGGCCACGTCGAGCAGCGCCTTCGTCACGGCGAGCGGGGTGCGCAGTTCGTGGGAGGCGTTGGCGGCGAACCTCCGCTGTTCACCGACGTGCGCTTCGAGCTGGGCGAGCATCGTGTCGAAGGCGTCGGCGAGTTCGCGGAACTCGTCCTGCCGTCCGGGGAGCCGGATGCGGTGGGACAGCGAGCCTGCGGCCGCCGTGCGGGTGGCCCGCGTGATGCTGTTCAGCGGGGCGAGCATACGGCCGGCGAGGAACCATCCGCCGCCGAGCCCGAACACCAGCAGGAACGCCAGCGTCGTGGCCGCGAGCGGGGCGAAGTCGCGTGCGACGGCGAGTTGGTAGTCGGGCACGAAGACCAGCCCGATGTGCGGAACGCGGGT
Organism: Streptomyces sp. DT224; assembly: GCF_049844595.1. Classification (NCBI taxonomy): domain Bacteria; kingdom Bacillati; phylum Actinomycetota; class Actinomycetes; order Kitasatosporales; family Streptomycetaceae; genus Streptomyces; species Streptomyces sp. DT224. The sequence continues at coordinate 217,639 of NZ_JBNCLI010000008.1, read as the reverse complement.
CAGGAACAGCCACCCGGTGACGAGCATCAGCACGCCGGCCAGCAGGACGAACCCGGTATAGCTGAGGGTGAGCTTGAGGCGGATGCTCGGGCCGGGCTGCCTAGCCACGGTCGGTCGCCTCGCCGTGCGGCCCGGGCGCGGTGTCGATGCGGTAGCCGACGCCCGGCACGGTGGCGATGATCCACGGTTCGCCGAGCCGCTTGCGCAGGGCGGAGACGGTGATGCGTACGGCATTCGTGAACGGGTCGGCGTTCTCGTCCCAGGCCCGTCGCAGAAGTTCCTCGGCGCTGACGACGCCGCCTTCCGCCGCCACGAGGACTTCCAGCACCGCGAACTGTTTGCGGGTCAGCGCGACGTAGCGGCCGTCGCGGTAGGTCTCACGGCGGAAGGGGTCCAGGCGCAGGCCCGCGACCTCCTGCACGGGTGGCCGGCTGTGCGCGCGTCTGCGGTCGAGCGCCCGGAGCCTGAGCACCAGCTCCCGCATGGCGAAGGGCTTGGTGAGGTAGTCGTCGGCACCGAGCCCGAAGCCGGACGCCTTGTCGTCCAGGCGGTCGGCGGCGGTGAGCATCAGGATCGGCATGCCGCTCCCCGAGGCGACGATGCCCTTGGCGATCTCGTCGCCGGAGGGCCCGGGGATGTCCCGGTCGAGGACGGCGATGTCGTAGCTGTTGACGCTGAGCAGTTCGAGCGCGGTGCCGCCGTCGCCCGCGATGTCCGCCGCGATGGCCTCCAGGCGCAGGCCATCCCGGATGGCTTCCGCCATAAACGGTTCGTCCTCGACGATCAGCACACGCATGCGGCCATGCTACGAGCCGCCGCATATCGCCGGCGTATCCGAAACGGCGGGCCTCCCGCCGGCCCCCTTACACGTGGCTGGTGGCGAACAGGTCGAGGTGTCCGCACTTGGGGCAGCGGAACGCCTCGATCTGCCGGCGCGGCCGGCCCATGCGCTTGGCGCCGCCGAAGACCCCGCGCTCCAGCGCGCCCTCGATCCAGCGGGCGTAGCCGCGCGAGTGTTCGCCCGCGTCCTCGATGAAGCCGTCCTCCAGGCCGACGGTTCCGCAGTGGGTGCACGTGAGGCTGTTCATGCCGCGAGTCTAGGGACGCGCCCCGGACGGAGGGCCCTGCGGCTTCGAACGGTTGCCCAACCGGTACGTACGCATGGGACGCCCCGCTTCCAAGGCACACTGTCGTCGACCGTCGCCACCGCGCACACCCCCGGAACCCGGAGTCGCAGCATGCCCCCTGCCGGCCGCCTGTCGGATGTTCTCGTCTTCACCCGCACCGCGGACTACCGCCATGACTCGATCCCCGCCGGGCGGGCGGCCCTGCGCGAGCTGGGCGAGGAGCACGGGTTCGAGGTGGAGTGCTCCGAGGACCCCTCGGTCTTCACGGACGCCTCCCTGGCGGGGCGCGACGCGGTGGTCTTCCTGTCCACCAGCGGGGAGGTGCTCACACCGGAGGGGCGGGACGCGCTCCGGCGCCGGCTCTCCGACGGCTGCGGTTTCATGGGCGTCCACTCCGCGGCATGCACCGAGTACGACTGGCCGTACTACGGGGAGCTGATCGGCGCGCGCTTCGCCGGGCATCCCGCCTTCCAGCCGGGCACCGTGCTGATCGAGGACCGGGACCACCCGGCGACACGCCACCTGCCGCCGCGCTGGGACCGGGCCGACGAGTGGTACGACTTCCGGAGCAACCCGCGCCACCTGCCCGGTGTGCGGGTCCTGGCGACGATCGCCGAGACGGGTTACGAGGGCGGTGGCATGGGGGCCGACCACCCCTTGATCTGGTGCCGCGAGTCCGACGCGGGCCGCTCGTTCTACACGTCCCTCGGACACGCGGAGGACGCCTACACCGATCCGGCTTTCCGCGCCCACCTGCTGGGCGGGCTGCGGTGGGCGGCGGCCGGCAGGGCGGGGCAGCGGCGGAAATGAAGGAGACGGGGCCGGGCTGCGTTGGCAGGATGACCTGGTTCGGCTCCCTACGCGATTGGACCCCGCGCCATGCCCCGTGCCGTCACCCTGATCCGCTCGGCCGCCCTCTCCGATGTCGCCGAGTACGCGTACGCGGCCACGGCGCCCGCCGAGTCGCGGCTGATCTTCCTGGCCGGGGCGTGCCCGCTGAACGACGACGGTTCGACGGCGGCGGTCGGGGACTACGCGGGCCAGGCGCTCAAGGCCGTCGAGAACATGGAGGTCGCTCTCCGTGCCGCCGGCGCGTCGGTCCAGGACGTCATCAGTACCCGGGTGCTCGTGGCGTCGAGCCGCCAGGAGGACTTGGTGACGGCCTGGCAGGTGGTCCGGGACGCCTTCGGGGAGCACGACGTGCCCAGCACGCTGATGGGCGTCACCGTGCTGGGGTACAAGGACCAGCTGGTCGAGATCGAGGCGGTCGCCGCCGTGCTCGACGCCTGACACCGGTGGTGTGAGGGGTTACGCGGCCGGGGGACGCACCCCCATCCACTGTTCGGCGTCCCACGCCTCGAACCGGTGGATCTCGGTGAAGCCGAGCTTCTCGGCGAGGCGCACGGAGGGGGCGTTGGCGGTCTGGGTGAAGACGACCACGGGTTCGCCGGGGCATGTCGCGGCGAACCGGTCGAGGACCGCCGTGCACGCCTCGGCGGCGTACCCCCTGCCCCATGCCGCCGGCAGCAGCAGGTAGCCCAGTTCGGCCTTCCCGGCCTCCGGGCGGACCGCGTCCGGACGTTCCAGGTCGCGGCGTTTGAGCTCGACGGTGCCGATCATCGCCCCGTCGAGCTCGATCACGAAGTGCCCCGGGCGTCTCCCCGGTGTCCCGGGCACTTCGTGGACGAGCTGGTCGCGCGGGCGGGGGCCGCCCAGATAGGCGTTCACCTCCGGTGAGGCGAACAGCTCGATGAACGCCGGGCGGTCCCGGCTCTCGGATTCCCGCAGCACGAGCCGTTCGGTGTGTATCGGCGCGGGGGGCCAGGGCAGGAAGCTCGGATCAACCATGACCGGAGAACCTACCCGACCGGCCGTCGCGAGCCCGGGGGGCCACCGTGCCTCCCGTCGTGGGCGATGCTGTCCCCCTTGCCCTTCGTCCGCCCGCCGCTGATTCCGGAGTCCCACCCGTGCTGTTCGCCGTCACCCGGACCGAGCTCGTCGCCCTCTTCGGCGAGGGCCGGATCGCCACCCTGCCCGCCGCCGGCTTCCCGCCCCGTGCGGCCCGTACCGAGGGCGCCCGACTTCTGCAGGCCGTGGGCGTGCCCACCGGGACGCTCTCCCTCCGGGGTCCCGATCCGGAGTCGGGCCTCCTCCCCCTCGTACGGGAGGTGGCCGACGCCGACGAGCGCGCGGGCGGGTGGCCGGTGATCGGCTGGCTGCTGAACGCCCACCTCGCGCTCGATCCGGGCTCCGGGACGGTGTACGCCTTCGACCCGGACGAGCAGAGCGTGCGGGCGCTGCACACGGATGTCTCCTCCCTCATCCACGTCACCCTGCGGTTTCAGCGGCTGCTGGAGGAGTTCGCCTTCAGCGGCGAAGACGCCGACGAGGAGGCCGGCTTCGAGCGCCTGGAGCGCGAGGTGGAGCACATCCGGCGGACGACGAGCGCGGTGGACCCGCTGCCCTTCGGCGACGAGGAATCCGTGTGGTCGGTGGTCGCCGACGAGATCGCCGCGGGTCAGCGCTTCGCGGCCGGCAGCCCGGGGGCCGCGTCGCTCTACGGCTGAGCGGGCCGTGGCGGATCTGCGACGCGTCGTCAAGTCGCCAGTCGAGGGCGGCCACTGGACGGGATGGCGCTGCCAGGATCAGGGCGTTCTCGCTTCTGTGATCCTTGGGGGTTCTCTCCGTGCAGGTCAGATCCATCGTGGCCGCCGCCGGTCTGGTGGCGGCGCTCATACCCGTAAGTGCCGCGGCACACGCGGCGGGGCCGCCCGCCCCGACCACGGCGGCCCCCGCGCCCGCCTCCGTCACCACGCTCAGCGTGCCGTTGCCCACCGGTGACTCGGTGACCGTCGAGCGCGCCGGCAACGCTCTCCGTTCGGCGACGGTCACCCCGGCCGCCGGCCGTGAGGGTGTCTCCTTCACCACCAGCTCGGTGGGCGACGGCGACCTCAGCGTCGTACCGGAGGACGCCGAGCCGCTGCTCGCCGCCGGACGCGTCGACCCCCGCCTCTTCGACGTCGGCGCCCTGCTGGACGCGGGCTACGGCGCTCAGGGGACGACCGCCCGGGGCGCCCTGGGCGTGATCGTCCAGCACGGCAAGGGCAAGGGCGCCGCGAGCAGGGCGCGGGACGCCGTCGGCGGTGCGGCGCGGCCGGAGCGGGCCATCGAGCGGCTCGGCCTGACCGCGCTCGACCCGGACGACGGCGCGGACGCGGCCACCACGTGGAAGCGTCTGACCAAGGGCGCCGGGCACTCGCTGGCGGGCGGCGCGACCAAGCTCTGGCTCGACGGCCGGATGCGCGTCGCCCTCGACAAGAGCGTGCCGCAGATCAACGCCCCGCAGGCGTGGGCCGACGGCTACACCGGCAAGGGCGTCACGGTCGCCGTCCTCGACAGCGGCTACGACTCCGACCATCCGGATCTGGCGGGACGGGTGACCGTCTCGGCGAACTTCCTCGGCGGTGACAGCGCGGAGGACGACAACGGCCACGGCACGCATGTGGCTTCCACGATCGCGGGGGTCGACGGCACGTACCGGGGTGTCGCCCCGGACGCCTCGCTCGCCGTGGGCAAGGTCTGTGACAGCACCGGTACCTGCCCGACCTCCGCGCTGCTGGCCGGCATCGACTGGGCGGTCAACACCGTGCACGCCAAGGTGGTCAACCTCAGCCTGGGCGGGCCCGCCGACGAGACGGACCCGGCGATCGCGGTCATCAACGACCTGTCGGCGAGCACCGGCACGCTCTTCGTCGTCGCCGCGGGCAACGACGGCGAGTTCGGGACCGGTACCGTCGGCGCACCCGCCATCGCGAACGCCGCGCTGGCCGTGGGCGCCGTCGACTCCGAGGACGAGCTCGCCCCGTTCTCCAGCCGGGGCCCACGCCCGAGCGACAACGCGGTGAAGCCCGACCTCACCGCGCCCGGGGTCGCCATCGTGGCGGCGAAGATGGGCGGCGGCCACACCGCCAAGAGCGGTACGTCGATGGCGACGCCGCACGTGGCGGGCTCCGCCGCGCTGGTCGCCCAGGCGCACCCCGACTGGAGCGGTGAGCAGATCAAGACCGCGCTCATGAACAGCGCGGTGCCGAACGCGAAGCGTTCCCCGTACCAGCAGGGCACCGGCCGGGTGGACGTGGCCCGCGCCGAGCGGCAGACGGTCCTCGCCTCCCCGGCGAACCTGACGACCACCGCGGGCTGGTCGGACGGAGCGGGCAAGGACACCGAGCACACGGTCACCTTCACCAACTCCGGTGACAGCGCGGCCACGCTCGACCTGTCCGTCGAGAAGCCGCTGTCGCCGACCGCCCAGCCGGGCAACGCGGGGCAGTTCTCGGTGGACCGCGACAAGGTCACCGTCCCGGCGCACGGCAGCGCCACGGCCATCGTGACCACCCGTGCCGCCCTGCTCCCGCACGGTCCGTGGTCCGCGGTACTCACCGCTTCGAAGGCCGGGCAGCCCGTCACCCGTACGATCCTCGCGGTCGACAGCGACCTGCCCAGCCACAAGGTGACGCTGCACGCGGAGCAGCGGGACGGTACCCCGGCGACTGGTTCGGCCCTGATGGTCAACCGCTGGACCGGCGACCGCTACCCGGTCCGCCTCACCTCCGGCACCGGTACGGTGACGGTGCCCGAGGCTCAGTACTGGATCGGCATGACGATCACGAGCGGCACGGGGGACAGCCGTACCACCACCATGGCCGCGGCGACGGTCACCCCGCTCGCGGACACGGCGGTCGACCTGGACGCTCGCACCGCCGTTCCGGTCGGCGCCGATGTCCACGACCGGAACGCCCGGGCGACGGCTGTGCAGGCCGCGTTCGCCGTGCCCGCCGGCACGGGTACGTACACGCTGAGCGTGGTCAGCAACGGTGAGCACGCCGGCGAGTCCCTGTTCGCGATCCCCTTCGCCGAGGCGGACGCGAAGTACCGCACGTTCGCCACTTTCGCGGCCAAGGGCGCGTCCTCGCAGGCTCCCAGCCCGTTCTTCTACCACGTGGCACGTACCTGGAACGGCGGCGTTCCGGCCACGCCCACGTTCTCGGTGAGGCGCGGTGACCTGACGGAGGTGCGTGCGCACTTCAACGCCCAGGGCGCTCCGGCGGCGGGCACGACGGGGGCCACTCCGGACGACGACGTGCTGATGCCGCTCTTCGTCGACCAGTCGGTCCGCTTCCCGTCGGTCGTACCCGACTACCGGACGCCCGGCCAGTGGCTCGACCGGGCCACGATCGCCGGGCGTCAGTCCATCGCCACCTCGACGGAGAAGTTCGACGGGCACTCCGTGCACCGGCTGGACTTCGCGGCCGCGGTGGTCGGGCCCGGAATTCCGGCAGCGCCCGCCTACCGGCTGAACAACTCCGTGGTCTGGGCCGGAACGCCGTGGTTCGTCGACGGTGACGGCACCCGCGGCGGCTCCGACTGGGGCGCGGCCGGCAGCCTCACGCTGGCCAAGGACGGGCAGCAGGTGAGCACCTGGAACGCCGTCGGCAGTGGGAAGAGCGTCCCGGTACCGGCCGGGCCCGGCCGGTACACCCTGAGCGCGGACGTCAGCCGCGACCAGGCGTACGCCGCGCTGTCCACCCGGGTGCAGACGGAGTGGACGTTCGATTCGGACACGGACGACGGCGCCGGGACGCTCCTGCCGCTGATGGGTGTCCGCTTCACCCCGCACGGCCTCGACGACTCGGGGAGGGCCCTGAGCCTCCTTCCGACGCGGGTGGACCTGAAGGTGCAGCGGGCGCCGGGCGCCGCCGAGGCCACGGCGGGCCCGGTCAAGCTGGAGGTCAGCTGGGACGACGGTGCCACCTGGCGCACGGTGAAGGTCACCGACGCCCGGAACGGAACGCCCGCGCACGCCCTGCTGACCGCGCCGCTTCGTGCTTCGTACGCCACGCTGCGCGCCACGGTCACGGCGAGTGACGGCAGCGCGGTCAGGCAGACGGTGACTCGCGCGTTCGGCGTCAACAAGCCCTGAGTTCGGGGTTGTTGACGATCCGCCGGCCCGGTCTCCCCGCAGGGGGCCGGGCCGGCCGACGGTGGCGAGGTCACGACATGACGCAGTTTCGCCACGGTCTGCCGGACGGCCGCGAGAAGCCCCGAAGGCCAGTAATGGCGCGGTGAACGGGCCCCGGAGCGGAGTTCCGGGCTTCGCGACAGGGCGGGTGGCGTCGACAACACTGACGTCCATGCCCGATCTTGGACGACCGAAGAGGACCCCCGGGGCCGCGAAACGGGCGACGCCCCAGGGCGTCCACACGTCTGTGCGCTCCGCCGCGGCCGACGACTCGCCGGAGGAGCTCCGCTCCGTCTTCCGCCGGCTGGAGGAGGAGGTGCGGCGCGCCGAGGCGGCAGTGGCCGGCCTGGTCCGCGCGCACCCGCCGGACGAGGGGCCCGTGCGGGTGGAGACCGTGGACGGCGCGGCCGCCCAGGCACGGCGGATCCTGGAGCTGGAGACCGGTGCACGGCACACGTTCCAGGCGTTCCTGACGGGCCTCAACCGGATCACACCGGTACAGCAGACCCTCGCCGCGGCGCCGGACTCGCCTTCCGGCGACGAGGAGGGCGTGGCGCGGCCCAGTGCTCCGCCCGAGGTCACCTATCAGTTGCTCGTCGACCGGGACTTCCTTGCCGAACCGGCCGCCGTGGCGGCCCTGGAGGAGCGGGTGCGGCGCGGCGAGCAGGTCCGGGTGGTGGACAGCCCGCTGCTGAAACTGGCCGTCGCGGACGGCGAGACGGCGATGGTGCAGTTCAGCCCGGAGCGGTCGGTGCTGATGCGGCAACCGCTCTCGACGCTCGTCACGGAGCTGTTCGCGACCGCGTGGCGCCATTCACGCCCGTATCTCCGCGAGGTCGCCGAACTCTCGCCCGTGGACCGGCAGATCCTGCAGCTGATGCTCTCCGGCCTGACGGACGCGGCGACGGCCAAGCAACTGGGGACCTCGCCCCGTACGGTGCAGCGCAGGCTGCGGGCGCTGATGGATCTGGCGTCGGTGACGTCCCGGCTCCAGCTCGGCTGGTACGCGATGCGCAACAACTGGATCTGACCGGTCGGGGTGGCGAGTGTGCGCCAGCGGCACGCGCTGACGCACACTCGCCAGCAGCACACCTTGTCGCGGTGCGCGGGGTTCCGCCACGATCCGTGGGGTCTCCCCGCACTTCCCCGTGTCGACAAGGAGTCCCGCATGCCCGGAAACAGACGGTATCCCCTCCTGGCGGCGGCCGCCGCCCTCGCGCTCGGCCTCAGCGGCCTCGGTCAGGTGCCCGGTGCAGCAGCCCCGTTGCCCCCAGCGAGCCCCGGCAAGCAGCAGCAGCCGACCGAACATCAGGTCACGCTCGTCACCGGGGACGTGGTGCGGCTGACGCTGTGGCCGGACGGGCACCGCTCGGCGATGCTTGTCCCCGAGGAAGGAGCGGTCCGCCACAACGCGTACATCAGCGAGTCGTCCGACGGCCTGTTCGTCATCCCCGAGCAGGCGCGTGACCTGGTCGATTCCGGGAAGGTCGACGCGCGGCTGTTCAATGTCAGCGCACTGGTCGAGCAGGGGTACGACGACGCGCGCGCCGCCGACCTCCCGCTGATCGTCTCGTACGGCTCCGCGGCCCGCGCGGCCCGGGCCGCGGTGCCCGACGGCACCGCCCGCACCCGCACGCTGAAGAGCCTGGGCGCCTCCGCGCTGCGTACGCGCAAGAAGCAGGCCCGCACGTTCTGGGCCGAGGCGGTGCGCCCCGGGAGCAGGGCGCGGCGCGCCTCGCTCGACGGGGGCATGACCCGGATCTGGCTCGACGCCAGGGTAACGGCCTCACTCGACCGGAGCGTTCCGCAGATCGGCGCGCCGGTCGCGTGGAAGGCCGGGTACGACGGCAGCGGGGTGAAGGTCGCCGTGCTCGACAGCGGCATCGACGCGACCCACCCGGATCTGAGCGGCAAGGTCGTGGAGTCCCGGAACTTCACCACCGAGGGCGACGCCGCCTCGGTGGTCGACAACAACGGCCACGGCACCCATGTCGCCGACACCGTCGTGGGCAGCGGTGCCGCGTCCGGCGGGAAGTACAAGGGGGTGGCGCCCGGGGCCGAGCTGGTCATCGGCAAGGTGCTCGACAAGAACGGGCAGGGCACCACGTCCGCCGTCATCGGCGCGATGGAGTGGGCCGCTCGCTCCGGCGCCGACGTCATCAGCATGAGCCTGGGCAGCGGCCCGGGCAACGGTGACGACCCGTCCAGCCTCGCCGTCGAGAAGCTGACCGAGGAGACCGGCGCCCTCTTCGTCATCGCCGCCGGCAACGACGGCCCCACACCGGGCAGCGTCGCCAACCCGGCCGCCGCGCCCTCCGCGCTCGCGGTCGCGGCCGTGGACCACGACGACGTGACGGCGTCCTTCTCCAGCCGGGGGCCGCTCACCAACGGCACCCCGAAACCGGACATCGCCGCGCCGGGCGTCGGAATCGTCGCGGCCCGCGCGGCCGGGACCGCCCGGGGGGAGGTCGTCGACGCGCACTACACGGCGCTCAGCGGCACGTCCATGGCGACACCGCACGTCTCGGGCGCGGCGGCCATCCTCGTACAGGAGCACCCCGACTGGTCACCCCGACAGCTCAAGGACGCCCTGATGTCCACCTCGGAGTCGGTCGACGGAGCAACGGGTTACGAGCAGGGCGCGGGGCGGGTGGACATCGGGCGGACGACCGCGCGTTCGCTCTTCGCGACCGGGTCCGTCGGCTTCGGCTTCTTCACGTACGGCCCCGAGCACGAGCCGGTGACCCGCACCGTGGTGTACCGCAACGACGGGGACGCCTCGCGGACACTGGACCTGTCCGTGCGCGGCGACAACGGACTCGGCTCACCGCTGCCCGACGGCATGGTGACGGCGTCGGCCGAGTCGGTGACGATTCCCGCTCACGGCACCGCCGAGGTGGGCCTGACCGCAGACCCCGGGGCAGGTCCCAGCGGGCGGATCAGCGGGACGCTCACCGCCGTGCCGCGTGACGGCTCGGGTGGCGTGCACACGGAGTTCGGGCTGGTCAAGGAGGACCAGGTGGTCTCCGTCACGGTGCACGCCGTCAACCACGCGGGGCAGCCCGCCTACCGCAACAGCGACGCGAGCCTCTACAACCTGGACACCGGCGCGCTGTCCACCGTCCCGTTCAACGCCAAGGGCGACGCGAGATTCCGCGTGAAGCCGGGCACGTACAGCCTGATGGGCTTCCTCGCGGGGTTCGACGATGCCGGCGAACAGGTCGTCGACTTCACGATGGCGGGCGACCCGCAGATGGCCGTGGACCGTGACCGCACCATCGAACTGGACGGTACCGCCGCCAGGGAGATCAAAGTCAAGACGCCGACCGCAGCGGAACACCGGGGGCTGCTGATCGGGTACGAACGCTCCAGCGGATCGCGTGCGGCGACCCAGATCGCGCAGCTCGACCAGTACGTGGACCACGTCTACGCGTTGCCGACCGAGAAGACCACGCGTGAGCGCTTCACCCTCTTCACGCAGTGGGTGATGTACACGCCCGAGATCCGGATCGACGCGCTCGGCCGCGGCCGGGTCACCGACCCGGAGTACGTCGTCGGCTCGCCCAGGCTCGACGGGGTCTCAGTGCGGAGGGTCGTCCCGGTCGGCATCGCCTCGCCGGCTGACCTCGCCGGGGCGACGCTGTCCGGCCGGGTCGCGCTGATCCGCGCCGACGCGGACACGCCCCTCACGGACCAGGTGGCAGCGGTGGCCCGGGCGGGTGCGAAGGCGGCGCTCGTGTACACCACCGCGCCCGGCCGCTTCCTCGTGTCGGCGGGCACCGACACGCTGCCGATTCCCGCCCTGACCCTCGACGCCGGACCGGGGCAGAAGCTCGCCCAGGAAGCCGCCTCCGGGCATCAGTACCTGCTGGTATCGGCCGAGGCGCGCAGCCGGTACGCGTACGACCTGCTGTTCCCCTGGGACGGCCGGGTGCCCGAGGACACCACGCTCACGGTGGACGACACCAACACCGCCCGTGTGGAGGCCGACTACCACTCCCAGACGGAACACCCCTACGCACAGGACCTGCGCTGGGCCTACCGCCCGGGTGCGCCGACCGCCACGTCCTGGAGCACGCCGCGCCCCCTGCCCGCCCCGATCCACCGCACCGAGTGGGTGTCCGCGAGCGGCGTCACCTGGCGCCACCTCGTGTACCTGGACAAGGAGTGGGGCAGCCACTACAGCGGGCCGATGACCGACTACACACCCGGTCAGGTCGTCAAGGAGGACTGGCTGAAGCAGGTGGCCCGCCCTGCCGTTCCGGAGAACGATCCGGAGTACATCCCGGTCCGTGGTCCGGCCACGATGAACCCGGCGATCACCCCCTGGACCGACTCCGGGGCCGGCCACGACGGGGTGTACTCGTACGCCACCGACGCGTTCTCCACGACGCTGTCCGCACACGGTGAGGTGCTGGCGAAGCGCATCACGGCCGTCGGCTCGTTCCCCGCACCGTACGCCGAGCCCACCGAGTACACCCTCACCATGGACAGCGCCCGCGACGCGGACTACTGGAAGATGTCCACGCGCACCCATTCCGAGTGGCGCTTCACCTCGGCGCGTCCGGAGTCGGGAACGGCCCCGCTCCGGCTGCTCCAGCTCTACTACGACCTGCCGCTCGACCTGCTCAACCGGGCTCCCGCAGGGCGCAAGTTCAGCTTCTCGGTGCGCACGGAGGAACCCGGGACGGCAGGCCCGGTGCGGGCGCGGACGCTGACCGCGGAGGTTTCGTACGACGACGGCGCCACCTGGGGCAGGGCGGCGGTGTCCGGCGGCGCCGACGGGCGGTTCACCGTCTCCGCCCACCACCCGAAGAAGGCTGGATACGTGTCGCTGCGCGTCGTCGCGAAGGACGCGGACGGGAACTCCGTGCAGCAGACCATCACTCGGGCGTACGCCATCAAGTGAGGTGACGGGCGAGCGCTCCCGGACGCGGTCTCGTCCGGGAGCCTCGGCCTTCGGGGACATCCCGCCCACCGTCCGGACGGTCGGTTGGCGAGTGGACGCCATGTCGCCAACTCGTCAGCCCACGCCCCCCGGTGACTCGGTGTACCGCTCCCATACTGCTGTGGTCACCACCTCGTGATCGTTCGTGTGAAGGAGAGTGCGCGTTGAGGCAAGTCCCCGCACGACGGCGCACCGTCGTCGCAGGCCTGCTCTCGGGTGTCATGAGCCTGCCACTAGCCGGTGTGCTGCCCGCCTCGGCGGCCGTTCCTCCCGAGCCGAGCCTGTACGCGCAGAAGACGGCGGGCGCGGTCCGCGAGCAGCTCGACGCGAAGGACCGGGTCACCTTCTGGGTGCAGCTCGGCGAGCAGGCCGATACCTCCGCGGCGCGCAAGAAGACGAGGAAGGCGGACCGGGGCCGCGCCGTCATCGCGGCCAGGAAGGCCCAAGCGGGCCGGAGCCAGGCCGACGTCGTGTCACTGCTCAAGGAGGCCGGCGCGCGCTACACCTCGTACTGGATCGCCAACACGCTCAAGGTGACCGGCGACCGGGACCTGGCCCGCAAGATCGCCGAACGGCCCGAGGTCGCCTCGATCGACGAGGACAAGGCTCTCGCCCTGCCGCACGCCACCACCGGCGGCCGGGTGAACACGGTGGACGGGGTCGAGTGGAACGTCGACCGGATCAACGCCCCGAAGGTCTGGAACAGCCTCGGCAAGGTCGGCGCCTCCCACTACGAGACCGCGACGCGCTCGGCGGTCCTCGGCGGCGGTGATGTGTCGCGCGCCGACAGCGCCCTGCGCACCGGCCTGGTCACGGCCTCCCCCGCCGACGGGTGGCAGCTCGTCGTGCCCGCCGGGGAACGCCGCACCCGTACCTTCACCCTCGCCAACTCCGGGCTCGGCGCCGACTACACCCTTGCCGAGAAGGACGGCGCCGGCTGGCTGACGGCCGCACCGGCCACCGGGAAGCTGGCCACCGGCGGGACGCAGAAGGTGACCGTCACCTTCGACGCGTCCAGCGCCACACCCGGCACCGTCCTGCGCGGCACCCTGCGGGTGGCGTCCGAAAGCGGCCGCACCCCCGCCGTCGACCTTCCCGTCGTCGTCGCCGTACCCGCGTACCGCACCGCGATCGACGCCGGCTCCGCCACCGCGGTGACCGACTCCGCCGGTGAGCTGTGGGCCCCCGACCGGGCCTATACCGAGGGCTCGCACGGCTACCTCGGCCGCAGCAGGACCGTCACCACCCGGAAGACCATCGCGGGCACCGACGAGCAGAAGCTGTTCTCCAGCGCCACCGAGGGCGCCTACGAGTACCGCTTCGACGGGCTGCCCGAGGGCGTGTACGAGGTGGAGCTCGGGTTCGCCGAACTGAGCAGCACCCAGCCCGGGAAGCGGCTGTTCGACGTACTCGCCGAAGGCACCCAGGAGCTGCCGGACGTCGACATCGCACTGGAGGCGGGCGGCACCTACCACGCCCTGAACAAGAGGTTCACCGTGCGGGTCGGGGACGGGCAGCTCAACCTGCGGTTCGCGAGCCCGGCCGATCAGCCGCTCGTGAACACCGTCCGCGTCACCCACCGGCCCGACCTGGGCTGACCCGCCCCTCAGACACGGTGCGCACCGGCAACCCGGCCGGTCCGCGCCGGCTCCATCACCCTTCGGAAAGAGAGTCCGTACGTGAGACAGCAACTCAGGAGACGCCACGGCCTGCTGGCCGCCGCGCTCACCGTGGCCATGGGGGTGCCGCTCCTCGCGGCAGTACCCGCGGCGGCCGCTCCCCCGCCACCGCCGGTGAACGACCTGCGGAGCAAGGCCGCCGCAGACGTCGTGCGGCAGCTCGACAAGAAGGACACCGCGACGTTCTGGGTACGGCTGGACTCCCAGGCGGACACCTCGAGCGCCAGGAAGCAGAAGACGAGGACGGGCCGCGACAAGGCCCTGATCGCGGCCAAGAAGAAGCACGCGGCGAGCACCCAGGCCGGCGTCGAGGCGCTGGTGAAGAAGGCGGGCGCGCACGCCACCTCGTACTGGATCAGCAACACCGTCAAGGTCACCGGCGACAAGGCCCTGGCGCAGAAGATCGCGGCCCGCCCCGAGGTCGCCGCCATCGAGCCGGACCGGCTGTTCCAGCTGCCCGAGGAGTTCCCCGCCGAGCAGGAGCCGAAGGTCAACGGCGTCGAGTGGAACCTCGACAGCATCAACGCACCCAAGGTGTGGGACGAGCTGGGCATCCGGGGTGACGGCGTGGTCATCGCCAACATCGACACGGGCGTCGACTACCAGCACTCGACCCTCATGGGCTCCTACCGCGGCCTGAAGACGGACGGCACCTACGCACACGACTACAACTGGTTCGACGCCACGGCGAGTTGTCCGGGGGACGCTCCGTGCGACGACCACGGGCACGGCACCCACACCATGGGCACCATGGTCGGCAACGACCGGGACGGCAACACGATCGGCGTCGCCCCCGGCGCCAAGTGGATCGCCGCGAAGGCGTGCACCCCACTCGGCTGTTCCCAGGACGCCCTGATGGCCTCCGGTCAGTGGATCCTTGCGCCCACCGACCGCTTCGGCAACGACCCCCGTCCGGACCTCGCCCCCGATGTCGTCAACAACTCGTGGGGTGCCGACATCATCGACACCTGGTACAAGGACATGGTCCAGGCGTGGCGCGACGCCGGTATCTTCCCCGCCTTCTCCAACGGGAACGCGGGCCCCGACTGCGCCACGGCGGGCTCCCCGGGCGCGTACACCAACTCGTACGCCACCGGCGCCTACGACAACGCGGGGGACATCGCGTACTTCTCCTCCCGGGGCTCCGGTGAGGAGGGCGCGGTCAAGCCGGACATCTCCGCCCCCGGTGTCGACATCCGCTCGGCAGCGCCCGGCGGCGGCTTCGCCGTCATGTCGGGTACGTCGATGGCCTCACCCCACACCGCCGCCACCGTGGCGCTGATGTGGGCGGCCTCCCCGGCGATCCGCGGCGACGTGGCGGCCACCGAGCGCCTGCTCGACCGCACCGCCCACGACGCGGACGACACCACGTGCGGCGGCACCCCGGAGAACAACAACGTCTACGGCGAAGGGCGGCTCGACGCCTACGAGGCCGTGGCATCCGTGCCGCGCGGTCCGCTCGGCGGTCTGACCGGCACCGTCACCTCCGCCGACGCGCCCCTCGCCGGCGCCACCGTGGAGCTTGACGGGCCGATGAACGCCCTGGCGGAGACCCGCGCCGACGGCACGTACAGCCTGCCGAAGCTGATGGTCGGCGACTACCGGGTGGAGGTCACCAAGTACGGCTACACCACTGCCGAGTCCACCGCCACGGTCACCGAGGGCACCATCGCCACACGTGACCTGAGCCTCGCCGTCGCACCCACGGGCACGCTCTCCGGAGTCGTGAGCACCCTGTCCGGCCCCGAGTCCGGCGCGAAGATCGAGGTGGCGGGCGCACCCGCGAGCACGACCACGAAGACGGGGGCCGACGGCAGCTACCGGCTGGAACTGCCCACCGGCACCTACCAGCTGACGATCACCCCCGTCGCCCAGTGCGCCACGGCCGGGACGTTCAGCATGCAGGTGACCCCGGACGGGATACACAAGGACATCGTGCTGCCCAGCCGCAGCGACCGCTTCGGCACCGTCTGCCGCACCACCCACGACACCGCGTTCCCGACCGGCACGACCCGGCTGAGCACCAGCAGCGACTACGACGGTTCGGCCGCGATCAACCTCCCGTTCCCGGTGGCGCTGTACGGCAAGACGTACACGAAGGCCAGCGCGAACATCGAGGGCTACCTCAGCTTCGAGCAGTCCGTCGGCGTCAACGCCAACCGGACCCTGCCCTTCTCGGGCCTTCCCAACGGCTCGCTCTACCCGTTCTGGGACAACCTCCAGCTGGCCACCGCCGACGGCGACATGTTCTGGTCGACCCGGGGCACCGCCCCGCACCGCGAAGTGGTCGTCGAGTGGCGGAACATGGTGCTCAGCACCGACCGCACCCAACGGCTCGACTTCTCCGCGGTGATCAGCGAGGACGGCACGTACTCGTTCCACTACGCGGACATCACCGGCACCGGCTACGGCCACGGCTCGGGTGCCACGATCGGCGCCGAGTCCGCCGACGGCACCGACGCCCTGATGTACTCGTACAACGAGGAGTCCGTGCAGAACGGCCTGGCCGTGGAGTTCCTGCCGACCCGAACCGCAGCGCTGTCCGGAGCGGTCACCGACGGCAACGACGGGAAGGCACTCACCGGCGCCACCGTCACCGTCGCCCGTGACGGCAAGACCGTCGCCACCGGGACGACCCTGCCGGACGGCACCTACCTGGTGCAGACGCCGGTGACCAAGGACAAGGCCGACTACGCGGTCACGATCGACGCCCCGCACTACACGGCGGTCCACCGCACCGTCCCCCTGGCGACCGGCTCCGCGGAGCAGCTGTCGACGGCTCTGGCCACCGGCAAGGTCTCGGCCACCCCTGCCACCGCGACGACCGTCGTGGTCCCCGCCGACGAGAGCCGGCAGCGCACCCTGACCCTCACCAACTCCGGTGCGGACACCGCGTACACGGTCACCGAGGCGGGTGGCGCCGCCTGGTTCGGAGCCGCTCCCGCCGAGGGCCGGCTCACGAAGGACGGGAAGCAGGAGGTCGTCCTGACCTTCGACACGCACGGCGTGGCGCCCGGCACCGCCCTCAAGGGCACCCTCGTCATCGCGTCCGACAGCGGCCGCTCCCCCGAGATCAGGATCCCGCTGACCGTGTCCGTGCCCGGCTACCGGACGGCGATCGACAGCGGTGCGGCCAAGGTGTCCACCGACACCGCCGGGGAGGTCTGGTCGCCGGACCTCAAGTACACCGCGGGCTCGTACGGGTTCATCGGCAAGTCCACGAAGGTGAGCACCACCAACGCCATCGAGGACACCGCCGACGACAAGCTCTTCCGCACCGCTCGTGAAGGCGCCGCCGAGTACCGCTTCGACAACGTCCCGGACGGCGTCTACCAGATCGAGCTCGACTTCGCGGAGCTGGGCAAGGTGGCCGCCGGGAAGCGCCTCACCGATGTGCTGGCGGAAGGCACCGTGCAGCTGCCCGACCTGGACATCGCCGGCACGACCGGCGGCAGTTACCGGGCCCTGACCAAGTCCTTCACGGTCAGAGTCACCGACGGTCAGCTGAATCTCCGGCTGGTCGCCACCGGCGCGGAGAAGACCCTCGTCAACGCCGTCCGCGTCACCCAGCGCCCCGACCTGAGCAGCTGACCACATGAGGAGTTCGCAAGTGAACAGACACAGAGCCCGGTGGCGGGGGCTGCTCGCCACCGCCCTGGCCACGACGCTGGGGGCCCCCTTCCTGGGCGCGCTCCCGGCCGTCGCCGCCGACCCGGAGCCGTCCGCGCCGACCGCGTTGCTGAGCAAGGCGGACGGTGCCCTGATCAAGGACTTCACGCAGCACGCCAAGGTCTCGTTCTGGGTGCAGCTCGACTCGCAGGCCGACACCTCGGCCGCGAGCAGGGCGGCCACCAAGGCGGGCCGGGGCCGCGCGGTCCTGAAGGCGAAGACCGCGCACGCCAAGAGCTCCCAGCGGGGCCTCCAGGCACTGCTGAAGCAGGCCGGCGCCTCGTACGAGTCGTACTGGATCAGCAACACCGTCAAGGTGACCGGTGGCAAGGACCTGGCCGCGAAGATCGCGGCCCGCTCCGACGTGGCGTCGATCCAGGCCGACGACCCGGTACCGCTGCCGCCGACGACGGTGGGCACCAACGAGGCCGGGACCAACGGCATCGAGTGGAACATCGACCGCATCAACGCCCCCAAGGTCTGGAACGAGTACGGGGTGCGCGGCGACGGCGTCGTCATCGGCAGCATCGACACCGGCGTCGACTACCAGCACCCGGCTCTCGCCGCGGCGTACCGGGGTCTGAAGGCCGACGGCACGTACGACCACGCCTACGACTGGTTCGATGCGACCGGCACCTGTGGCACGGCCGCCCCGTGCGACGACCAGGGGCACGGCACCCACACGGTGGGCACCATGGTCGGGGAGGACGGTCCGAGCAACGCGATCGGTGTGGCGCCCGGCGCCCGCTGGATCGCCGCGAAGGCGTGCACCACCCAGGACTGCCCCCGGGAGGCGCTGCTCGCCGCTGGGCAGTGGATGCTCGCGCCGACCGACGCCGACGGGGAGAACCCGCGGCCCGACCTCGCCCCCGACGTCATCAACAACTCCTGGGGCGCCTTCTCTCTGGACACCTGGTACCAGGCGATGGTCCAGTCCTGGCGGGACGCCGGCATCTTCCCGGCCATGTCGAACGGCAACGACGGACCGACCTGCGACACGGCCGGTACGCCCGGCGCCTACCCCAACGCCTACGCCTCGGGCGCCTTCGACAGCAACAACAAGATCGCGTCCTTCTCGTCCCGCGGCCCCGGCGTCGACGGCACGATGAAGCCGAACATCTCCGCGCCCGGCGTGAACATCCGTTCGGCAGCCCCCGGCGGTGGCTACGCCGCCAAGTCGGGTACGTCCATGGCCTCGCCGCACACCGCCGCCGCGGTCGCCCTTCTCTGGTCGGCCGCCCCGGCACTGCGCGGTGACGTCACCGCGACCGAGGCGGTACTGAACAAGTCCGCGATCGATGTCGACGACACCACCTGCGGCGGCACCGCCGCCTTCAACAACGTCTACGGCGAGGGCCGGCTCGACGTGTACAAGGCCGTCGAGGCGGCACCGCACGATCACATCGGCGCCCTGACCGGCACGGTGACGGCCGCCGGTGACCCGGTCACCGACGCCGAGGTCTCACTGACCGGCCCCACCCGGGCGATGCTGACCACGAAGAAGGACGGCACCTACGCCTTTCCCCGGCTGGTGTCGGGCGACTACACGGTGACCGTGACCAAGTTCGGCTACGCCACCGAGTCGGCCCCGTTCACCGTCGCGGACGGCGTGTCGGGCGTGCACGACGCGGCACTCACCGACGCCCCCACCGGCACCCTGACCGGCACCGTGCGCAGCGACTCCGGCACCGAGGCGGATGTCGCGTTCAAGGTGCAGGGCACCCCGGTGCGGGCCAGGACCGCCGCCGACGGCACGTACAAACTGACGCTGCCCGTGGGCCATTACCAGATCCGGCTGACACCGCTCAACCACTGCGCCGCCGCCATCGGCGTCGTCGCCGACGTGCAGACGGGCTCGACCACCAAGGACATCGCGCTCGCCACGCGCAGCGATGCCTTCGGCACCACCTGCCGACAGGTGACCGAGGAATTCCCGACCGGTGAGAGCAAGCTCGCCATCGGGCCGTCGGAGAAGTCCTACTCGGCCGTCACCATGCCCTTCCCGGTGGCCCTGTACGGGCACACCTACGACAAGGGCTGGGTCACCCGTGACGGTCAGCTGGTCTTCGGCTACCTCTCGATGTTCGACAACGGTCCGTTGCCGACCAAGGCGCCTGCCAACGGTGCGCTGTCACCGTTCTGGGACTACCTCGCCATGGACGGCTCCTCGGGCATCTACACCTCGGTCCGCGGCACCGCCCCGCATCGGGAGTACGTCGTCGAGTGGCGGGACATGATGATCGCCCGGGACACCTCGCAGCGCATCGGCTTCGCCGCCGTGCTGAGTGAGGACGGCACGTACACCTTCCACTACAAGGGCATCGACCCCACCGAGAAGGGTTTCGAGCAGGCCACCAACGCGACCATCGGCGCCGAGAACCACGACGGCACCGACGCGTTGCAGTACTCGTACAACGAGCTGTCGCTGCGCGACGGGATGGCGATCCGGTTCCGGCCGGAGGGCCACGCGGTCGTCTCCGGCACGGTGACCGACGCGAACGACGGCAAGCCGGTCGCCGGCGCGACCGTCACCGTCACCCGGGGCACCACGACCGTCGGGACGGCCACCACCCGGGCGGACGGCGCCTATCTGACGCAGATCCCGGTGGCGGCCACCGCCGATCACCAGGTCACGGTCGCGTCGCCGGACTACGGCACCGCGAGCCGTACCGCCGAGCTGGGGAGCCTGTCCGCGCTGCGCACCGAGACCGCGCTGACCACCGGCGCGGTGCGGGCCGACGACAAGGACGGCTGGCAGCTCACCGTTCCCGCCGGTGAGACTCGGGCGCGCACGCTGACGCTCACCAACGACGGTGCGGCCGCCCCGTACACGGTCGCCGAGAAGTCCGGCGCCTCCTGGCTGAAGATCGCTCCATCGTCCGGCACGCTCGCCGCAGGCGCACAGCGTGAGGTGACGCTGACGTTCGACACGTCGGCGGCCACACCGGGGACGGTGTACAACGGCACGCTGGTCATCACCTCCCGGAGCGCCCGCGCGCCGTCGCTCTCGCTGCCGTTGAAGCTGGTGGTCCCGGCCTATCAGCAGGGCGTCGACGTCGGCGCGGACTCCGCGTCGCTGGACGCACTCGGCGACTCGTGGAGCGCGGACGGTGCCTACACGAAGGGCACGTTCGGGTTCACCGGGCAGAACACCGCGCCGACGTACACCCGCAAGGACATCGCCGGCGCCGGCGACTCCCCGGCGCAGCAGCTGCTGCGTTCGGGGCGTGAGGGTGTCGCCGAGTACCGATTCGACGATGTCCCGTCCGGCGTCTACCAGGTGGAGCTGGGCTTCGCCGAGGCGGCCGGGACGAAGCCGGGCGAGCGCGTGTTCGACGTGCTCGGTGAAGGCGTGGAGAAGGTACCGGACGTGGATGTGCGCCTGGAGTCGGGCGGCGCCCGCACCGCGCTGTTCAAGACGTTCACGGTCAAGGTGACGGATGGCCAGTTGAACGTCGCCTTCAAGGCTGTCACCGGCAAGACGCTGGTCAACTCGATCCGGGTGACCCAGCGTCCCGACCTGAAGGGCTGAACCGCAGGAAGTGGCCACATGAGCGGGCCCGTTCCGGAGACACCTCCGGGGCGGGCCCGCCGCACTCTTGCCCGGGTCCACCGGCACCCTTACCTTACTCTGAAGTAAGTTTACTTCCGAGTAAGGAGTTTGCCTTGACCGCCTATCGGACCCTGCTGGTCGGCACGGACGGATCGGAATCGTCGTACAAGGCCGTCGAGGCCGCCGCACGCCTCGCCGCCGTGTGCGGCGCCGAGCTCGTCGTCACCTGCGCGTACGCACCCATGCGCGGCCCTGAACTCGCTTCCGCCCAGGATCAGCTGGGGGCGGAGGCGTACCAGGTGGTGGGCTCGGCGCCGGCCGAGGAGACCCTGAGAACGGCGAGAGACCGCGCCCGTCTGCAGGGCGCGGCCGAGGTGCGGACGGTCGCCGTGGAGGGTGAGCCGGTCCCCTCGCTCGTGCGGACGGCCCGGAAGTGCTCGGCGGACCTCCTGGTGGTCGGCAACCGGGGGCTGCGGTCGCTGGCGGGCCGGCTTCTCGGCTCCGTGCCGGCGGACGTCGCCAGGAAGGCCGGTCTGGACGTCCTGATCGTGCACACCACGTGAGCGGGAAGCCGGACCGCCCGGGCCCGGGATCCGTCGAGGAGGTACTGCTCGGCGGCGGCCGGGTCTGGACGCGGCGGGAGGTGGCCGCGCGCGCCGGGGTGGAGTTCGAGCGTGCCGTACGGGTGTGGCGCGCGCTCGGGTTCCCCGCGGTGGACGACGAGGCCGAGGTGTTCACCGACGCCGACGTCGAGGCCCTGCGCGCGGGGGAACGCCTCATCGCGGCCGGGCTGATCACCGAGCACAGCGAGACCCTGATGGCCCGGGCTCTGGGCCATCATCTCTCCCGGCTCGCCGACTGGCAGGTGGACACCCTGCGGGACTGGATGGGGCGCGACGGAGAGCCCTCGCCCGGCCGGGAAGCGCTCCTGGTGCACATGGCAGCGCTGCTGCCGGAGATCGAACGCGTCCAGCGGTACGTCTGGCGCCGCCATCTCGTCGCACAGGCCGGGCACGTGCCGGCCGACGAGCGGGAGGCCGGCCCCGTGGCCGGTGACGGCGCGCACGTCAGGGAACGCGCGGTCGGGTTCACCGACATGGTGGGCTACACCAGGATGACCCGTGGCCTGGACGGCGCCGAACTGGTGGGCGTGCTCGACCGGTTCGAGACCATGACCGGCGACGTGGTGGCCGAGGGCCGGGGCCAGGTGGTGAAGACCATCGGAGACGAGGTGCTCTTCGTCTGCGGGTCGGCGGCCGACGCCGCAGGGATCGGCCTGGAGCTGACGGCGCGGGCCCAGGCCGACCCGAAGCTGCCGCAGGTGCGGACCGGACTGGCCCACGGGCCCGTGATCGGCCGCTTCGGTGACGTCTACGGGGAGGCGGTCAACATGGCGGCCCGGCTCACCGCGGTGGCCCGCCCCGCGTCCGTCCTGGTCAACACCGCACTCGCCGGGGAGCTCGCGGGGGCGGCGGCGTACACGCTGCGGCCGCTGCGTCCGGTGTCGGTGCGCGGCTACAACCGACTGCGGCCGGTACTCCTGCGCAGGGGCAGGCCCGGTTCGTGAGCGGGTGAGACGGCCGGGGGCGCGTGCCGGTGGCGGGCGGACGGCCCGGCACGGCGTACAAAAGCAAGAAGACAGGGAGAACCCTCTCCCTGCCGTACCCAACTTATAGCGCACCGGGGGGCTTGCGGCAAGGGCCGGGTGGTGCCGCAGAATCATCGGCCTGACCAACCCGACCTGCGGAAATGAGGACGCTGCGTGCGCGAGCGCTACGTGTGGGAGCTGAACGAGGCCGCCGGGGCGCCGGTCGCGGCCGTCGGCGGCAAGGGCGCGCACCTGGCCACGCTGTCGCGGATCGAGGGCGTCCGGGTGCCGGACGGGTTCTGCGTCACGACGGACGCCTTCCGGCGCGTCGTGTCCTCGGAACCGGCGGTCGCCGGACAGCTCGGCCGGCTCGCGGGCGTGGACCCGGACGACCGCGAGGCCGTGCGCACCCTGAGCGCGGAGATCCGGCGGACCATCGAGGGCCTCGCCCTGCCGGAGGACCTGGTGGCGGCGGTCCGGGGCGCACTCGCCCGGCACGGCGAACACGCCGCGTTCGCCGTGCGGTCCAGCGCGACGGCGGAGGACCTGCCGACGGCCTCGTTCGCGGGCCAGCAGGACTCGTATCTGAACGTCGTGGGTCCGGAGGCGGTGCTCCGTCACCTCAGCCGGTGCTGGGCGTCCCTGTTCACCGAGCGGGCCGTGACCTACCGCCGGCGGGGCGGCATCGACCACCGGGCCGTGCACATGGCCGTCGTCGTGCAGCGGATGGTGTTCCCGCGGGCGTCGGGCGTCCTCTTCACGGCCGACCCGGTGACGGGGAACCGCAGGGACGCCACGGTGGACGCCGGCTTCGGGCTGGGCGAGGCCCTGGTCTCCGGCCTGGTCAACCCGGACGTCTTCACCGTGCGCGACGGCTGCGTCACCGACAGGTCGATCGCCGTCAAGGAGCGCGCCGTCGAAGCCGTGGAGGGCGGGGGCACGCGGGAGGTGCCGGTCGACGCGCGGCGGCGGGAGGAGCCGGCGCTGACGGACGGGCAGGTGCTCGGGCTCGTCCGGCTCGGGCGGCGGATCGAGGCGCACTTCGGCCGCCCCCAGGACATCGAGTGGTGTCTGTCCGACGACGGTTTCCGGATCGTCCAGAGCCGGCCGATCACGACGCTGTTCCCCGTACCTGAGGCGGCGGACGACGGGAACCACGTCTACGTCTCCGTCGGACACCAGCAGATGATGACCGACGCGATGAAGCCCCTGGGCCTCTCGATGTGGCGGCTGACGGCCATGGCTCCGATGCTGGAGGCCGGCGGGCGGCTGTTCGTGGACGTCACCGGGCGCCTCGCCTCTCCCTCGGTCCGGGCCGGGCTCCTGGACGTGATGGGCAAGGGCGACCCGCTGGTCAGGGACGCCCTGGAGACCGTCCTGGACCGCCCCGGCTTCGTCCCGACGCTCCCGGACCCGGTGCCCGCCGCACCGCCTGCCGGTGGCGCGCCCGCGCCGATCGCGACCGACCCGGCCGTCGTGGCCGAGCTGATCGCGCGCAGCGAGGCGTCCGTCGCCGCCCTCGCGCGTGACATCCGGACGCACTCCGGGCCGGCCCTGTTCGACTTCCTGCCGACGGCCTTCGCGGAGCACAAGCGAATGCTCGGCGACCCCGTGAGCATGCAGGCGATCATGGCGGGCATGGAGTCCACCTGGTGGCTCAACGAGAAGCTGCTGGAATGGCTCGGCGAGAAGAACGCGGCCGACACTCTGACCCTGTCCGCCCCCGGCAACGTGACCTCGGAGATGGGGCTCGCCCTCCTCGACGTCGCCGACGCGATCCGCCCGCATCCGGAGGCGGTGGCGTATCTGCGGAGCGCCGTGGACGACGACGGTTTCCTGGAGGGCCTGGAGAAGGTCCCGGGCGGGGCCGGGGCCCGGGAGGCCATCGAGGCGTACCTCGACCGGTACGGCATGCGGTGCGTCGGCGAGATCGACATCACCCGGCCGCGCTGGAGCGAGCGCCCCACCGCGCTCGTGCCGGTGATTCTCGACAACGTGCGGCTCTTCGGGCCGGGTACGGCCGCGCGGCGCTTCGAGGAGGGGCGGCACAAGGCCCTGGCGAAGGAGCGGGACGTGCTCGCACGGCTGCGGGCCCTTCCGGACGGCGACCGGAAGGCCGAGGAGACCAAGCGGATGATCGACCGGGTCCGCACCTTCATCGGGTACCGCGAGTACCCGAAGTACGGGATCGTCTGCCGCTACTCCCTCTACCGGCAGGCCCTCCTGCGGGAGGCCGGCCGCCTGGCCGACGCGGGGGTGCTGGCCGACCGGGAGGACGCCTTTTACCTCACGCTGGAGGAGTTCGGTGACGCCGTGCGCTCCGGCGCGGTGGACCAGGGCCTCATCCGGCGGCGCAGGGAGGAGTTCCGGGCGTACAGCGCGCTCACCCCACCCCGGGTGCTCACGTCGGACGGCGAGGCGCTGAACGGGGCGTTCCGGCGCGACGACGTGCCGGAGGGCGCACTGAACGGCCTGCCGGTCTCCGCCGGGACCGTCGAGGGAAGGGCGCGCGTGATCCTGGACGTGGCCGAGGCCGATCTCGAAGCCGGCGACATCCTGGTCACCACCTTCACGGACCCCAGCTGGTCCCCGCTGTTCGTCGGGATCGCGGGCCTGGTGACCGAGGTGGGCGGGCTGATGACCCATGGCGCGGTGATCGCCCGGGAGTACGGGCTGCCGGCCGTCGTGGGCGTCGAGCACGCCACGCGGCGCATCCGGGACGGGCAGCGCATCCGCGTCCACGGCACCGACGGGTACATCGAGCTGCTGTCCTGACGGCGCGGGGCGGAAGGTGGCCGGTTCCGTACCCTGGGGGCATGCGCATGCGCCCCACTCTCAGCTGGACCCCCACCGCGGGGCTGCCCCCGGCCACCACCGACCTGGACCCCGTCGTCGAAGCGCTCGGCCGGGGCGGTGTGCTGGTGCTGAGCGGGGCCGGTATCTCGACGGAGTCCGGCATCCCCGACTACCGGGGCGAGGGCGGCAGCCTGAGCCGGCACACCCCGATGACGTACCAGGACTTCACGTCCGGTGCCCAGGCCCGGCGGCGGTACTGGGCGCGCAGCCACCTCGGCTGGAAAACGTTCCGGCGCGCCCTCCCGAACGCCGGTCACCGGGCGGTCGCCGCGTTCGGGCGCGGCGGCGCGCTCGCCGGGGTGATCACTCAGAACGTCGACGGCCTGCACCAGGCCGCGGGCAGCGAGGACGTGGTGGAGCTCCACGGGGGCCTGGACCGGGTCGTCTGCCTGGACTGCGGCACGCTCGTCGCGCGGCGCGAGGTCGCCCGGCGCCTGGAGGAGGCGAACCCCGGGTTCCAGCCGGTGGCGGCCGGGGTCAATCCGGACGGTGACGCCGACCTCACCGACGAGCAGGTCGGGGACTTCCGTGTGGTGCCGTGCGAGGTGTGCGGCGGCGTCCTCAAGCCGGACGTGGTGTTCTTCGGCGAGTCGGTGCCCCCGGCGCGGGTCGAGCACTGCCGCGAGCTGGTCCGCACGGCGACCTCGCTGCTCGTTCTGGGGTCTTCGCTGACGGTGATGTCGGGGCTGCGGTTCGTCCGGCAGGCGGCACAGGACGGGAAGCCCGTACTCATCGTGAACCGCGAGCCGACCCGGGGCGATGTCCAGGCCGTCACGCGGATCGGACTCCCGCTGGGGGCGGCCCTGGGAACGGTGGCGGACCGGCTGGGGCTACGGGTCGAGGAGTAGAGCGTGGCGTCCCGTCAACGGGCCAACTGCTCCCGTACCCACGCCGGGTCCGGATTGGTGTGGGGCCGCCCCGCCACGAAGACGGTGGGCACGGTCTCGTTGCCGTCGTTGACCGCCCGCACCGCGGCGGCGGCCTCGGGATCGCGCCAGATGTCGACCCAGTGCAGCCGGCGGGCGTGCCGGCGCAGCCGGAACCGCAGCCGCAGACAGTAGGCGCAGCCGGGCCGCCAGAAGACGATGGGACGGCCGTCGGCCGCGCTGCGGCGCCGGGCCTCCGCCGCGCTGAGCGACCGCGGGAAGACCAAGGGCGAGTTCAGGCCCGAGAGCAGCGCGAAGCCCACCAGCAGGGAGACACCTTCGCCGGCGCTTCCGCCGGCGATCAGCGCGGCGGCGATGGCCGCTCCGGAGGCGAGGAACAGGATCGGCAGGAGCCAGGCACGCGTCATGGCGCCCCAGGCTACCGGCGCGCAGGCAGGGTCCGGACGCCGGGCCTCCGCGGCCACCACCGCCTGCGCGGACGCCCGTCCGGGGCCTCCTGCCCGGGGTCCGGCAACGGCGGGTCCGCATAAGTCCGGGCGGTGAGCTCTGCCGCCAGGCCGACGCGGCCGGGGTGCACGCAGACCGGGGTCCGGGTGTCCACGGTGTACCGGAAGCCGTCCGCCGCGTCGAACGGCCAGTCCCGGCTGGGCCGGTCGGCGACGAGGAAGCCGGTGCGCGGCAGCCGCAGGGCCGGGCAGAACCAGCAGCACGGATAGTCCGACTCCGGGTCGATGAAGGGTGCCTCGGTGGAGGGTGCCTCGGCGTCGTCGTCCATATCCCCGGGAAGGTAGCGCAGGGCCTGGCCCCGCTCAGCCGGCGGAGGGCCGCCAGGCGTCCGGCCAGGGCACGGCGCGAGCGGCGGGCCCCGGCACGCCGAGGCTGGTCCGTGCGAGGTCGACGTAACGGTCGCGGGCCTGCCGGAACTGCAGGTACGCCTGGTCCCAGTCCTGCTCGACCGCGGTCCCGACGCCCCGGGCCAGGGATTCCAGCCGCCACAGGCAGTGGTCCACGGACTTGGAGGCGGTGTTCGCCTCCGTGTCGCCGAGCAGGCCGAGCGTCTCGGAGAGCGCGGAGCGCCGCGACTCCAACTGGCCCACCTCGGCCAGGACCTCGGGCGTCTCCTCCACGGGGATGGGGCCGGTCGTGAGGCCCCGGCCGGCGGCGAGCATCTGGTAGCGCGCGGCCAGTTCCTTGACCGCGTGGGCGTAGTCGGCGTAGGCGGTGAGGCGGCGTTCGTCCCACCGGACGGACTGCTGCCTGCGCCATCGCGTGCGCTCGTTGGCGCTGGTCACCAGGAACGAGGTGACGGCGCCCACGGCGACGCCCGCGAGCGGCAGTATCTGTGCGGTCAGACTCACGAAGGCCCCCCGGTCGGTCCTGTGCACGGCGGAAGAACCATAACGTTTTCGCCGCACGGACCCGCGCGGCACGGGTCGCCGTGCGGCGGATAACTCCTCGCGCCCTCCGGCCGCTTGCGGGAACACTGTGCCGATGAACGCACCTTCCCTCACCACTCCCCAGCGGCGTGCCCTCGCCCATGTCGCGGGGCTCGCGTCGGGTCCGGCGGTGGACCCCGGCCTGCGCGTGACCCTCAACTTCCACCCCGACCGGCTGCTGGACGGCACGCCCCTGCTGGAGGCGATGGCCGGGAGAGGCGTCTACGCCTCGCAGTTCGTGACCGGCACGAGCAACGGCGGCCTGACGGCCTGGCCGGGCGGTGACCGGTGGCGCTGGGAAAGCAGGATCTTCGACGGTGCGTACGACAGCGTGCCGGGCGCGGAGCGGCCCGTCTACGGGGCGTTGGACTTCCGCCGGTACGCGGTCGGCGGAGCGCCGAGGTTCGGCTCCGCGCACTTCCGGCTGGGCGTCGGGGCGCTGGAGCGTACGACCTTCTGCTATCCGGACAGCTTCCTCGAGCCCACCGACTTCGGGGTCGCCGCGCGCATGGGCCTGATCGCCCTCGCGCTGGCCGATGAGCAGGACGTGCTCGACGACTACATCGAGGCGCAGGTGCACGGGCCGGTCCGCCCGGACTCCCACGTGGAGGCGCTGGTCCTGGACCCCTGCTACCGGGGCACCGACGTGGAGGCGGCCGCCGGGCGCCTGGGCTGTGCGGTGGAGTGGCATCCCGGGTTCCGCCTCACGGTGGACGAGTTGCGCCGGCACCCCGACTACCGGGGGCAGGAGTACGTCGATCTGGGCGAGGCCATCGCCGTGGACCGCGTCCTCGACCCCCGTATCGTCGGGGCCGCGGCGCGCGCGGGGCGCTTCGATCCTCAGGCGCTCAAGAAGGTGTGGCACTGCCTCGCACGCTTCGGCTTCCCGTACGAGGACCGGAGCGCGGCGGTCACCGGTCCTTCGGCCGAGCCCGTGCCGGCCGGGAAGAACGGATGACCGGGGGGCCTGCCGTGCGGGGCTGGGTGTCCACATCCGCAGGGCGGCCGCCCCGGCCATGGAGCACGTGTGCCCCGTGGCGTCGCCGCAAACGGTGGCAGGCGCATTCTTCTTCGGCCGAAAACCGTTGGAATGCTCTGCGTGTGACGGGGAATCCGATGATCGTCGTGAGCGATGTCCCTGCCCCGGCCGTCCCATCGGCTCGGGAGGGTCAGTTCAGTTGAGGAGGAGTTGGCTGTGCTGCTTCCCACGCCCGCAGACCTGCGTGCCGCCCTGTCCCGTTATGCCGACGCGGTGATCGAGGACGAGCGCCGTTCCACGCCGGAGACCATCCGGCAACGGGAGGACACCGCGTACACCCTGTGTGTCATGACGGGTGTCAGTGATGTGCGCGAGGCCCTGAGCACCGCCGACGCCCTGCTCGGCCGCCGCGCCCCGGACACGGAGGCCGACCGGCGCGACCACGCGGGGGCCGTCCCCGTCTGAGGTACGCGCAGCGGGTGGCACCGGCCGTCGGCACCCCGGATCTCCGGGGCTGCCGGCGGCCGGTGTGTGACGGCCCCGGGCCGCCGGGCTGGTCAGGCCCCCGGCAGGAACAGGCAGAACGGGTGGCCATGGGGGTCGCGCAGCACCCGTACGTCCTTCTGCGGCTGGAGCTCCTCCAGCTTCGCGCCCAGGGCACAGGCCCGCTGGGTCTCGGCCTCCAGGTCGTCCACCTCCACGTCCAGGTGCGCCTGCATCTGCTGGGTGCCCGGGAGCTGCGGCCACACAGGAGGGGTGTGGTCCGATTCCAGCTGGAAGCTGAGGCCGGGACGCTCCTGTCCGGGAGCCCGCAGCCTTACCCATGCGGGGTCCCGTTCAACCTCCTCCCAGCCCAGCAGGGCACGGTAGAAATCGGCCAGGGCGGCGGGGTCGGGCGTACCGAGCACAAAGGCACCGAGCTTCGTCGTCATGTCCCTCACGTTGCCCCGGCGCCCGTGCCCATGCATCCGGAGGTGTGGGTGCCGGGCCGCCGGGTACTCGGGATTCCTCCCGCCGCACACGGGGCCGGCGTGCCCGGCCGCGGCCGACCCGATGGAGGACGTGGAACCGGATGACGTGGGTGCACGGCGCATACGCGGCTGCGGGGATCGGTATCCTGATGGCCGCCGTCCTTCCCCCGCTCGTCCGCCGGCGTCCCTTCTCGATGCCCATGGTGTTCCTCGCGGCGGGTGCGGCGACCGTCCTGCTGCCGCTCGGCGTGCCCGTCGTGGACCCCGTACGGGACCGGGTGTGGGTCGAGCATGTGACGGAAGTCTGCGTGATCGTCTCGCTCATGGGGGCCGGGCTCGCGATCGACCGGCCCTTCGGATGGCGTACCTGGGCGGGGGCCTGGCGCTTCCTGGGGCTCGCCCTGCCGCTGACCATCGGGGGCGTGGCGTTGCTCGGGGTGTGTCTCATGGGCTGGCCGCCGGCGGTGGCCCTGCTGCTGGCCGGTGCGCTGGCGCCGACCGATCCGGTGCTGGCGGCGGAGGTGCGGGTCGGGGAGCCGGCGAGCGGGGACGACGAGGAGGACGAGGAGGAGGTGCGGTTCACGCTGACCTCGGAGGCCGGTCTCAACGACGGGCTGGCGATGCCCTTCGTGCTGGCCGCCGTGGCGCTGGCGGCGGCGGGCGACGGCTGGTCGGCGGGGTGGATCGGGCACTGGCTGCTGGCCGACGTGCTGGTGCGGGCGGCGGTCGGGCTGGTCGCGGGGGTGGCCGTGGGGCGGCTGCTCGGCCGGCTGTTCTTCCGCTCCCGGCACGTCCGCCTCTCGCAGCAGATGGAGGGCTTCACCGCGCTCGGGGCCACGTTCACCGCGTACGGGCTGACCGAGCTGCTCCACGGGTACGGATTCCTCGCGGTGTTCGTCACGGCGTGCACCATCCGGGGCGCCGAACGCGGCCACGGCTACCACCAGGTGCTGCACGGCTTCAGCGAACAGATCGAGCGTCTGCTGACCGTCGTGCTGCTGTTCCTGCTGGGCGGCTACCTGGTCGCCGACGGGCTGGCGGACCTCCGCTGGCAGGGGGCGCTCCTCGGCCTCGCGCTCGTCCTGGTGATCCGCCCGGCCGCCGGCGCCGCCGCGCAGCTGGGCTTTCCGGCCGGGCCGCGCGAGCGGGCGGTCACGGCCCTGTTCGGCATCCGGGGCATCGGCTCGCTCTTCTATCTGGCGTACGCGCTCGGCGAAGGGCCCTTCACGCGGTACGCGGACGAGCTGTGGGCGGTCACGGCGTTCACGGTCCTGGTCTCCGTACTCCTGCACGGGGCGACGGCGACCCCGGTGATCCGCCACCTGGACCGGCGGCGGGAGCGGGTTTCCTAAGGGCTGTCCCCGGATCCGGCCTCGGTAGTCGTCCTTCCACGCACCGGACACCGCCGCACCTCCGGAGCCTCCCGCACGTGCCCGTCCCCTGTCTGCTCGGTCCGCGAAGACACCGCCGTACGGGTCCCGGCGGCCCAGCCCGCGGGCCGCAGGGCGCCCGGGGCGGCGATGGACGCGGCCGCCGAGGGACGGGCCGCGAGGACGGAGTCGGGGGACGGGGGGACGACGAGACCGGACCGGAGGCACAAACCGTGGTGCCGTAGCCCGCCTCCTCCGCTCAACAGGTGTTCAGGCGACCGGCGTCCGGGGGGCGGCGGGGCGTCTCAGGCCGTGTCCAGCATCGCCGGGCCCCAGGGGGCCGCGCCCGAGCCCTCCGCCCAGGCGGCGAGTGCGGTGCCGTCCACGCAGCGGATGCCGCACGTCTCCGCGTACTCCAGGGCGGGGGCGGTGAACTCGCTGGTCGTCACCACGGCGGCGAGTTGCGCGCCGTGGACCGTCCAGCAGGTGCCGCCGAAGCGCTGGAGGTCCTGGGAGCCCACCTTGTGCTCGGGGCCGTACTGCTTGCACTGTACGACGACGCGGCGGCCGTCCGGGGCCGTGGCGAGGACGTCGGCGCCCAAGTCGCCTGCGCCGCCCACCACTTCGACGTCCTGGCAGCCGTCCCGCTCGCACAGTGCGGCCACCGCCGCCTCGAAGCCGTCCGGATCGAGGGCGGTGAAGTCGGGGGCGGGGGGCGGTAGGACGGCGGTGAGCCCGTCGTGGGCAGCGGCGGGGGCGGACGGGGCCTGAGGTGTGGGTGCCGGTTCCCGGGCGGGCTCTTCCCCGGCCGGCGGGATCATGCCCGCGCGGGCGGCCCGGCGCAGCTCACGGGCGCGGGGCATGGCGCGGAACAGGACGTAGAGCACGGGCAGGGCGAGCAGGGCCAGCAGCACGGCGGTGACCGGGTGGGTGCCGGCCCAGTGCGCGAAGCGGACGAACAGCAGGACCGCGGCGCCGATCACGGCACCGGCGAGGGCGAGGGTGAGCAGGGGGCTGCGCAGTGCGCCCGTGGCGCGGGGGCGGGGTGTGACGCCTCTCGTTCTGCGTATCGGCACCGGCGTCTCCTTCGGCGGGTCGCGTATGTCGTCGCCCGCCATGTGCCCCGAACCGCGCCTTCCATGATCAGCGAGTGGTGTCCGCTCTCAGGGGGCCCGGTACCGGTCGTGGATCTCGGGGCGTCGCTCGAAGCCCGCCGACACGTACGCGGCGACGCCGCCGGTGTTGGATGACGGGGTGCAGACGAGCGCGCTCGACGCGCCGAGGTCCCGGAGCGCGGCAGCCGCGGCCAGGGTGATCGCCCGGCCGTGGCCCCGGTGGCGGTGGTCCCGGTGCACGCCCATCGGTTCGAGGAGTCCGGGCCGCCCCGGCCCGGCGGACCACACCGTCACGGTCGCCACCGCGCGGCCCCGCTCATCGCGCCGGAGCAGGCAGCGGGCGTCGGCGAACAGCGGCCCCGCGGCCATCACCCGCCACGACGCCTCCGTGAACCGCGAGCCCGGGAACGCCGAGCGATGGACGGCCGCCACCTCGCCGGCCCGGTCGCAACCGACGGCCTCGACCGCCGGATCCGGTGCGGGCACCGGCCCGGCCAGGTCGCGGCGCAGCGGTGTCCACGGCTCGTCGATGCCCCAGCCCCGCTCTCCCAGCACCTCCCGGACCAGCGCGTCCTGCGGTGCCTCGACGGCCGCCCTGCCCGTGGGAAGCACCCCGCGCGCGGGGCGGGACAGGTCGTCGGCCAGCCGTCGCGCGAGCTCTTCGTCCCCACGGACGTCCGGCGCGGTCGTCAGCCGGACCAGGCCCGGTCCGTCGAGCAGCCCGACCGCGAGGATCCGTCCGACCCGGCTCCAGCTCCTGACCGCTGAGGCGGAGGCCCGGGGGCCGTTGCGCCCGTACCAGCCGAGGTCGCCCGGGTGCAGCTGCATCGGGGCGCCCTCGGCCTGCCAGCTCCGCAGCGCGTCCGCCACCGCGGCCAGTTCCCCGGTGTCCGGTGTGCCGAGTGCGATCGTCATGTCCCGATCCCACACCACCGCGCGGCAGGAGCGCAGCCGAAATTCTCCGGGTCCCGGGCCGGGCCGCCCGCGTCAGTCCCGGAGCACGCCCTCCCGCGTGGCCGGGAGTTCGCCGCAGTCGTACGTGTAGAGCCAGGCCATGGCCCTCTCGTGGAAGAGGCGGATGCCGACCGGCATCATCAGATCCCGTGCCCAACGGCCGAGCGGGCCCGCCGTCCTGGACTCGCGGTTGCCCGCCGCGGCCCTCGCCATCCGGGCGAGACGGTCCGAGCGCTCCGCGTCGTACGCCGTGAGGGCGGCCGGTACGGAGGTCTCCGTGCCGAGCAGGCGCGCGAGCACGAGGGCGTCCTCCAGTGCCATCGACGCGCCCTGACCGGCGCCCACCGGGTGATCGGCGTCGCCGAGCAGCACGATGCGGTCGTCGTGCCGGACCGCCACCGGGTCCAGGGTGTGCGTCAGGGTGGGGCGGTGCAGCGCGGTGGTGGCGGCGAGGACGGCGGACGGCACCCGTTCGTGCCGGTGGAGACCGGCGAGGTGGCTGAGCCACGCGTCGTCGGTGCGGTCGAGATCCGGTTGCCCGGGGCTCGCGACCTGGGCCGACCACCAGACCCCGCCGTCCGGGGCCGCGAGGTGGAGGAAGGCACCGTGGCGGGCGAACGTCATGTGGAAGACGCCGGGTTCGACGTGCACGCCCTCGGAGACGCCGGAGATGCTGTACAGGCCGGCGTACGCGGGCGCGGGCGCGTGCGGGTCGAGCAGTGTGCGGGTCACCGAGTGGATGCCGTCCGCGCCGATGAGCAGGGACGCCTCGGCCGTGCGGCCACTCGCGAAGACCGCACGTACCCCGGTGTCCATCGCGACGGCGTCCGCCAGGCGTTCACCGGTGACGATGCGCGCCCCGGCGGCCAGTGCCTCGGCGCGGAGCGTCTCGACCAGTGCGCCGCGCATCAGCGTCACGCTGTGCAGGTCGTCGCCGCCGAGCCGTCCCCGCGGCACGTCCCCGAGCAGCTTGCCCGACCCGGCCCACATGCGCTGACGCGGTACCTCGACACCCGCGCGCCGCACCTGCTCCAGGACGCCGAGAGCGCGCAGCACCCGGAGCCCGTTGGACGCGAGGCTGAGGAACGAGCCGACCCGGCCCGCCGGTTCGGCGTACGCCTCGTAGACGGCGACCTCCACACCGAGCCGCCGCAACGCGATGGCACTCGCCACTCCGGCCACTCCCCCGCCGACGACGATGACGTTCACATCAGCCCCCTGAATCCATATTCAGTGAATCACAATTCATCGAACTCGGGTTCACTATGATGGGGCACCCGACCGCACGTCAAGCGCGACAAGGAGCCCCGTCCGATGGGCGTTCGCAAGGAGAAGGCAGCCGAGACCGAGGCGGCCCTGAAGGAGGCGGCGCGCCGGCTGTTCGCCGAGCGCGGCTACCTCGATACGAAGATCACCGACATCACACGCGAGGCCGGGCGCGCCACCGGCTCCTTCTACGCACACTTCGCGGACAAGGAAGCCCTGCTCAAGGCGTTGACGGGAGATCTGAACGCGCAGCTCCACGCGGAGATGGGCACTCAGGAGCACCCGGCCGACCACGACCTGACCGACCCGGCGCAGCTGCGTGCGCATCTGGCGGTCACCTGGGGGGTCATCCGCGACCACCTCCCGGTGATCGTGGCGATGATGCAGACCACCTTCGCCGGGCCGCCGAGCGAGGGCCGCGCATGGGCGAGTCTGGCCGGGGACACGGGTGTCTTCCGGGAGCACCTGGCCTGGCTGCACGACCGGGGGCACCGGCTCCCGGGCGACCCGGCCGTGGTGGCCGCCGCCATGGGCGCGATGGTCTCGCAGCTGGCCTTCGCGGTGACGACGGCGGGGCCCGGCCGGCCCGGGTTCTCCGACGACGAGATCATCGACACGCTGACCGGGCTGCTGCTGCACGGGCTGGCCGGACCCGCTTCCGCGACGCCGGGTCCGGCCTGAGGGTTGCGCCCGGGGGCGCTACGAGGTCTGGGACAGCGGCTTGGCGATGTCCTCCAGGGAGCGCTGCTCCGCGTCGACCGCGAGGAAGGCGGCGACCAGGCCGGCCGCGCACATGAGGGCCGCGCCGATGGAGAACGCGAGGGCGGTGTCGCCGGGAACGCCCGACTCGGTGAGGTCGGCGAAGATCAGGGGGCCGCTGATCCCGCCGGCCGCCGTGCCGATCGCGTAGAAGAAGGCGATGGCCATCGCCCTGGTCTCCATGGGGAAGACCTCGGAGACCGTGAGGTACGCGCTGCTCGCGCCGGCCGAGGCGAAGAACAGCACCACGCACCAGCACGCGGTGAGGGTGTTGGCGGTCAGCGAGCCCCGGTCGAACAGCCAGGCCGTGACGAAGAGCAGGATGCCCGGCAGGATGTACGTGGTGGCGATCATGACGCGCCGGCCGATGGTGTCGAACAGCTTGCCCAGCACGAGCGGGCCGACGAAGTTGCCCGCCGCGATCACCGCGAAGTAGTAGCCGGTGTGCCCGCTCTCCACGTCGTAGAACGTCGTGAGGATCGCACCGAAGCCGAAGGTGATCGCGTTGTAGAGGAACGCCTGCCCGATGAAGAGGGAGAGGCCGAGCACCGCGCGCTTCGGGTAACTGCGGAAGACGGTCTTGGCGATGAGTCCGAATCCGATGCTCTTGCGCTGATGGATCGTGATCTCGCCGGCCGGGGGCGGCAGTTTCTCGTGCTTCTCCTCCTCGACCTCCCGCTCGACGGAATCGACCAGTTCGTCGGCCTGCTCGCCGCGCCCGTGGATGAACTGCCACCGCGGACTCTCCGGGACGTGCCGGCGTACGAGGAGGATCACCAGGCCCAGGACGACGCCGAGGGCGAAGGTGAGGCGCCAGCCGAGGTCCTTGGGGAAGATGTCCGTGTCCAGCATGACGATCGACAGCAGCGCGCCGCCGACCGCGCCCAGCCAGTAGCTGCCGTTGATGATGAGGTCGACCCGGCCCCGGTACTTCGAGGGGATGAGCTCGTCGATCGCCGAGTTGATCGCCGCGTACTCACCGCCGATGCCGAAACCGGTGAGGAAGCGGAAGAGGAAGAACCACCAGGCGCTGAAGGACAGACCGGTCATGGCGGTCGCGGCGAGGTAGACCGCGAGGGTCACCATGAACAGCTTCTTGCGGCCGTAGCGGTCGGTGAGCCAGCCGAAGAACAGCGCCCCCGTACAGGCACCCGCCACGTAGAGTGCCGCGGCGAGCCCGGTGACCTGGGCGGACGTGATGTCCAGGCCGGACCCGTCCTCCGAGAGGCGGCTCGCGATGTTGCCGACCGTCGTGACCTCGAGGCCGTCGAGGATCCACACCGTGCCCAGTCCGATGACGATCATCCAGTGCCAGCGCGACCACGGCAGGCGGTCGAGTCTGGCCGGGACGGCGGTGGTGACGGTGCCGAGCCCGGAGTCGCCGGGCGCCGCGGCCTCGTCGCGCTGATCGCGCCCCCGGTCCCCTTCCCCACGTGGGCGATGTCGCCTGTCTCCAGGTCCCTCCGATGCGGCGGGGGTCGTCACGGCAGCTACCTCCTCGTCCGGGCGGGTGTGTCCTGCGGAGCCGCAGAGCATCCAATATCCGCCAGTTGCCCCGGCGTCGCCGTCGCACACGCGGCGACTGAGCCACATGGGTCCCGCCCCCCGTCCGCCGGTGGCGTGCCGGGGCGGCCACCCGTTCGGAGCAGGCCCGGGAATAGCGCGGGCCGGACGCTGTTGTCCCCGGCATGACTTCTGAAAAGCATGAGACGTTCGGCCGGATCGGCATCTGGAGCGGCGCCCTGCACACGTCCCGGGTGGACGCCGACGGGAAGAAGGCGATCGCGGAGGCGGTGGCCGAGATCGAGGCGCTGGGTTACGGCACGCTGTGGCTCGGCGGCAGCCCCTCACCGGAGGACGCCGCCGCGATCGTCGACGCCACCCGGACCGTCACCGTCGCGACCGGCATCCTGAGCATCTGGAGCCACACCGCCGAGGAGGTGGCCGCCCGGATCGCCGCGATCGACGCGAGCGCCCGGGGACGCCTCGTCCTCGGCCTGGGCGTCAGCCACGACGCGCTGGTCCCCCAGTACGCCAAGCCCTACACCGCGATGGTGGACTACCTCGACGCCCTGGACGCCGCCGACCCCGCCGTGGGTCCCCGGCACCGGGTGCTGGCGGCGCTCGGCCCGAAGATGCTGAAGCTGGCGTCCGACCGGGCCCTGGGCGCGCACCCGTACCTCGTCTCCGCCGCACACACGGCCGAGGCACGGCAGGCCCTCGGACCCGACGCGCTGCTGGCGCCCGAGCTGTCCGTCGTGCTCGACTCCGATCTCGACCGGGCCCGCGACGCGGCGCGCGAGATGCTGGCGATGTACCTCCAGCTGCCGAACTACACCTCGAACCTGCTGCGCCTCGGCTTCACGGAGGGCGACTTCGACGGCGGCGGCAGCGCGCGCCTGCTGGACGCCCTCTTCGCGCTGGGCGACGCCGAGCGGGTGAAGGCGCGGACGCGCGAGTACGTGGACGCGGGCGCGGACCACGTGGCGCTCCAGGTGGTCACCGTGGACGAAGGCAGGACGGGGCTGCCGCTCGCCGAGTACCGCGAGCTGGCCGAGGCGTTCGGCGACGAGCTGTAGAACCTTTTCGGAGCCCCGGTCCGCGGCTGTGCGGGCCGGGGCTCTTGCATGGGCCGATCCGCCCTCGTATTCTAGTGAACATGTTCGGTGAACACGTTCACTCAACTCGTGCGGAGCAGAAGCGGCGGACCTCCGCCCGCGTCGTCCGGGCCGCCGCCCGGCTCTTCCACGAGCGGGGCTTCCAGAGCACGACGGTGCGTCAGATCGCGACGGAGGCCGAGGTCTCGGTGGGTGCGGTCATGGCGGTCGGGGACAAGGAGTCCCTGCTGAGCCTGGTGTACGACCAGGCCATCGCGGACCGGATCCCGGCCCCGCCCGAGCCGGCACAGGACGGAGGCGCGCCGCCCGCCGTCGACTACCTGGCGCACTACTTCGACCCGTTCCTGGCCCTGTTCACCGAGAACGACGACCTCGCCCGCGCCTACTTCCGGACCCTGGCCCGGGGCCGGCCGGAGAACGCCGCGCTGGGCGCACTCCGCACGCTCTCCGAGGCCAACCTGACGGCCGCGATGGTGAACGACGGGATGGACGAGGCGCGCGCCCGGCTCGGTGCGCAGGTGATGTTCGCCGGCTATCTGGGGGAACTGATGCTGCTCGCCGCCAAAACGACCGAGCCCTCGCAGACGGCGGCGAGGCTCGGGACCATCGCCGCGTTCGTCACCGCGCAGGAAGGGTCCTGACCCATGTCGCTCCTCGAACTCCCCTCGCCCGTATGGCCGGTGGTGGTCCTGCTCGTCATCCAGGCCGGTGACGCGGCGATGATGCTGCGCCCGCCGAAGTTCATCGTGGCCTGCCTGGAAGGCGTACTGCTGCCGCGCGAGTGGTGGTGGGTGCTGACCACCGCCAAGACCGCCTCGGTCGTGGGCCTCGCCGTCGGCTTCCGGGTGCCCGGCGTGGCCATGACGACGACCGCGGCGATCGTGGTCTACTTCCTCGCCGCGGCCGCCGCGCACATCCGCGCACGGGCGCTGAACATGACCTTCTGGGTGAACTGCCTGGGCATGCTGGCGGTCTCACTGGCGGTGCTGGTGGGGTGCTTCGTACGGGTGTGAGCCGGCCGGCCGCGGTACGCGCGTGCGCCGCGGCGGCGGACCCCTCGGTCAGGTGGTGTAGTCGGCGTTGACGCGGATGTAGTCGGCCGACAAGTCGCAGCCGTACACGGTCGCTTCACCCTCACCGATCCCGAGCGTGACGGTGATGTCCACCGCGTCCCGCCGCATGAGGTCCACGAGCTTGAGCAGCGTGTCCGCCTCGGGCTCGTCGGGGTACACCTCGACCTCGCCGAACTTGACGCCGACGCGCTCCGGAACGATGTCGGTCTCGTCGGTGTTCTTGCCGATGGCCATGAGCACGCGCCCCCAGTTGGGGTCCGCACCGTGGACGGCGGTCTTGACCAGGGGCGAGTTCACGACGCTCTTGGCGACGCGCTTGGCCTGCGCCTGGTCGCGGGCGCCCTCCACGGTGACGCGCAGGAGCTTGGTGGCCCCTTCACCGTCGCTCGCCAGTTGCAGGGTGAGATCCAGGCAGAGATCGGCCAGCGCGTCGGCGAACAGCACGGTGTCGACGGGCCCGGCGGCCCCGTTGGCGATGACGGCCACGGTGTCGGAGGTGGAGGTGTCGGTGTCGACGCTCAGACAGTTGAACGTACGGTCGACGGCCCGGCGCAGCGCGGCGTCGAGGTCGGGCGCTGACACGTCGGCGTCCGTGAACACATAGGCCAGCATCGTGGCCATGTTGGGCTCCAGCATGCCGACGCCCTTCGCCACGGCCACGAGGCGCGCCTGCCCGACGGTGCGTGAGGCGGTCTTGGGGCGGGTGTCGGTGGTCATCATCGCGCGGGCCACGTCCTGGGGAGCGGCCGTGAACGCGGCGAGGCCCCTCTCGGCGGTCCTGTCGAAGTGCGGGAGAATGGTGGTCATCGGCAGGGGCCGGCCGATGACGCCGGTGGAGCCGATGAGCACGTCGCCTTCGGGGACGCCGAGGATGCCGGCCACGCGCCGCACGACCTCGGCCGCGTTCTCCTCGCCCCGGCGGCCGGTCGCGACATTGGCGTTCTGCGCCAGGGTGGTCACGGCCCGGAGGGTGCGCCCGGTGGCGTGCCTGCGGCTGAGCAGCACGGCCGGACCGGCGAAGAGGCTCTGCGTGAACACGGCGGCGCTGGTCGCCGGCCGGTCCGAGGCCACGATCGAGATGTCGTCCCCGTGATCGCGCAGCCCGCCGTGTCCGGTGTAACCGCGGAAGCCGGTGGGCCAGGTCAGGTTGTCACTCGTGAGTACTGCATTTTCATGCGTCATAACGCATATATTTGCAGCAGGAGCCCTGCGCGTCCACCCTTTTCCGCAGCGAGGGAACCCTCACCCCTCCCCGCGAGCCCTTCCGCGCGAGCGGGTCAACTCGCCGGACTGGCGGCGCTCGTGGACATACACGGCGCCGCGAGAAGCACCGGCGGGCACCTGCGGGAGCTCATCGTCGAGATTGTCCACTGCCGGCACTCCACCC
Source organism: Streptomyces sp. DT224 (assembly GCF_049844595.1). NCBI lineage: Bacteria > Bacillati > Actinomycetota > Actinomycetes > Kitasatosporales > Streptomycetaceae > Streptomyces > Streptomyces sp. DT224. The sequence goes on along the minus strand of NZ_JBNCLI010000008.1, from coordinate 177,385 downwards.
CTGTTCAACACTTGAACACCGCACGTCCATTGACATGCTCATTGCTTTATCGCTTTTATTGCGCCGGGTCGCGACCCGCCCGGCTTCGGGCGAGCGAGCGGGAGCGGCGACCCCCGCACCCCCGTCCCCCATGTCACAGGCGGGCCGGCGCACGGCGCGAGGTGGGAGCGCTCCCACTCATCATCCTCGCGCCGCGCACCGCGCCCCCGAGAGAGGAACCAGCACCGTGCGTCACCCTCTCCGTACCTTCCGAAGAGCCGCCAGAACCGTCGCCGTCACCGCGGCGGCCCTGCTCCTGCCCCTCGCCGGCGCCCACGCGGCATCGGCCGGCGAGGCCACCGCGGCCGCCGCCGGCTCCGGCTACTGGCACACCAGCGGGCGGCAGATCCTGGACGCGGGCAACCAGCCGGTCCGCATCGCCGGCATCAACTGGTTCGGCTTCGAGACCGCCAACTACGCCCCCCACGGCCTCTGGTCCCGCGACTACAAGAGCATGATCGACCAGATGAAGTCGCTGGGGTACAACACCATCCGGCTGCCCTACAGCGACGACATCTTCGCCGGCACCGAACCGGCGAGCATCAACTTCTCCTCCGGGATGAACACCGACCTGGCGGGCCTCGACTCGCTCCAGGTGATGGACCGCATCGTGGATCACGCGGGCAGCGTGGGCATGAAGGTCATCCTGGACCGGCACCGCCCCGACTCGGCGGGCCAGTCGGCGCTCTGGTACACCTCGGCCGTCCCCGAGTCCACATGGCTCGCCCACCTGAAGTCGCTGGCCGCACGGTACGCGGGCAACGACGCGGTGGTCGGCATCGACCTGCACAACGAGCCCCACGACCCCGCCTGCTGGGGCTGCGGCGACACCACGAAGGACTGGCGGCTCGCGGCGGAGCGGGGCGGCGACGCCGTGCTCTCCGCCAACCCGGACCTGCTGATCTTCGTGGAGGGCGTGCAGACCTTCGACGGGGTGTCCGGCTGGTGGGGCGGCAACCTCATGGGCGTCGGGCAGTACCCGGTGGAGCTGAGCGTCCCGCACAAGGTGGTGTACTCGGCGCACGACTACGCCACCAGCGTCGCCCAGCAGCCGTGGTTCACCGACTCCTCGTTCCCGGACAACATGCCCGGCGTCTGGGACAAGTACTGGGGCTACATCTTCAAACAGAACATCGCCCCGGTGTGGGTCGGCGAGTTCGGCACGACGCTCCAGTCCACCACCGACCAGAAGTGGCTGAAGGCCCTGGCCGACTACCTGCGGCCCACCAGTCAGTACGGGGCCGACAGCTTCTCCTGGACCTTCTGGTCCTGGAACCCGAACTCCGGCGACACCGGCGGCATCCTCAAGGACGACTGGGCCTCGGTCGACACCGTGAAGGACGGCTACCTCGCGAGCATCAAGGCGCCCGATTTCGGCAGCGGCGGCGGCAGCGGCGGCGATGACGACACCCAGGCGCCCACGGCACCGACGGGCCTCGCCGTCACCGGCGCCACTGGTACCTCCGTCTCCCTGTCGTGGAAGGCCGCGTCCGACGACACCGGGGTCACCGGCTACGACGTCTACCGAGGCTCCACCAAGGCCGGCACCGCCACCGGCACCACGTTCACCGACACCGGTGTGACGTCCGGCACCTCGTACACGTACACCGTCCGCGCCCGCGACGCGGCGGGCAACACCTCCACACCCTCCGCGTCCGTCACGGCCACCACCACGGGCTCCGGCGGCAACACCGGCTGCAAGGCGGCCTATACGGTGAACGGGGACTGGGGCAGCGGCTTCGGGGTGGACGTCACCGTGACCAACACCGGTACGGCACCGGCCACCTCGTGGAAGCTGACCTGGACCTACGGCGGCGGCCAGAAGATCACCAACATGTGGAACGCCGCCTACACCCAGACCGGCGCCGCCGTCACCGTCACCAGTAGCGGCTACAACGGCGCGCTCGCGTCCGGAGCGCACACGAGCTTCGGTTTCCAGGGCACACCGGCCGCCGGAGCCGTGCCGACCGTGAGCTGCACCCTCTCCTGACCGTCCCGTCCGACACGATCCGCTCCGAAAGGGTGCGGTGCAGCCCGCCCCTCGTGGCGGGCTGCACCGCATTCGGGACACCGTTTTCGAACGCGGACACGACCACCGAATAACCGTCGAAACCCCTCGGCTAGCATGATCCCACCCCGGCGACCATCCTCATCGCCCGCACACCATGCCATACGGCATGAAAAGCGACCTATTTGACCAGAACCCAGGACATCGGCCAGAGAATTGATATCTATAGCATCGCGGGTGTTTTCGCGAATAAGCCGCCGAATACCCTTCGCCGCGTGGCGCCAGCCGCGAGCGATCCTATGGACTGCGGCGGCGGTGGTGACGCTCGCCTTCCTCGTGGCGCTGGAGATCGCCGCGCGCCACTACGGTCTGCCGGGGCCGGTCACCACTCAGGTGCAAGAAGTGGTGGTCGCCCCCAAATCCGGCTTCCTGCTGTACGCCAGCATGGGGCTGATGATGGTGGTCCTCACCTGGCGTCAACGGTTCATCGCGGTCGGTGTGGCGGCGGGCATCGACATCGTCATCGCCTTGATCAGGTGGGTGGCCGACGCCCCGGTCAAGGACGGGCACCCTTTCGGAAACGGTGCGCTGTGGGTGATCGTGGGGGTCACGGTCATCGCCCTCACCCGCCGCACGGGCCAGGAGCGCATGCTGCTCCTCAAGGGTGTCGGTCTGGGTCTGCTGCTGGTGGCCGGGCGGAAGACCGGTGACACCTGGCTGGTCATCACGTCCAAGACCCGCCCCGAGGTGCTCGACCAGTACATGGCCAACGCCGACCACGCGCTCGGCAACCCGTCCTGGGCGGTGGGGCGGCTCATCGAGGCGACCGGTTCGGCCGGCGCCCACTTCCTCGACACCGTCTACACCCAGCTCGCGGTCGCCGCGGTGTGCGTCGCGCTGTACCAGCTGCGCAACGTGGCGACGGACCGCCGCTTCCCCGGCCACCACCTGGTGCGCACCTTCCTGGTGATCGGCCTGCTCGGCCCGGCCATCTACATGATCTTCCCGGTGGTCGGCCCGGTCTTCGCGTTCGGCCCCGACGGCGGCCACTGGGCCGTGGGCGACATGTGGCCCGACACCACCGTGCCGATCGGCACCCCGCACCACATGCCGTTCGACGAGATCACCCCGCGCAACTGCATGCCCAGCCTGCACACCGCGTGGGCCACCGCGATCTTCATCCACTCCCGCAAGGGTCCGAGGTTCCTCCGGTACGCGGGCGCCTTCTGGCTCGTCGCCACGCTCGCCGCGACCTTGGGCTTCGGCTACCACTACGGCGCGGACCTCGTCGCCGGTGTGGTGTTCACGCTGACGATCGAGACGGGCATGCGCGCCATGGAGCACGGCTGGGACCGGCCGGTCGTCGGCCTGGTCGCCTACGGCACCGCGGTCTTCGCCGCACTCCTGGTGTCGTACCGCTACCTGTCGTTGGAGATGGCCCACCACCCGTGGCTGTTCGGACCGCTTCTCATCCTGGCCATGGGCTCGGTGATCTACGGGTACGTATGGGTCGTCCGGCGCTGGGAACCGAAGGCGGCGGCCGTGGTGAAACTGGAGCCGCAGCCCGAGATGGCCTGAGCCGCCGTCCACGTTCCTGGGTAATCTGCGGCCCCCGCATCGCCCCGCCGGTTCGCGAACCGGCGGGGCGATGCCGTCAGAGACCGTGGAGCCCGGGAAGGAGCGACCCGCCGTGAACGAGTTCGACCGGTTCACCCAAGCGCTGGACTATCCGATGTATGTCGTGACCGCCGAGGCGGACGGTGAGCGGGCCGGCTGCCTCGTCGGCTTCGCGTCGCAGTGCTCGATGCGGCCGCCCCGGTTCATGGTGTGGCTCTCCGAGCTGAACCGGACCTGCCGGGTCGCCGCCCGCGCCGACCGGCTCGCCGTCCATCTGCTCCGCCGCGACCAGGACCGGCTGGCCCGGCTCTTCGGCGGCGGGACCGGCGACCGCACGGACAAGTTCGCGCAGGTCGCCTGGCACCCCGGGCCCGGCGGGGTGCCGGTGCTGGACGAGGCGCCCGCGTGGTTCGCCGGCCGCGTCGTGCGGCGCGTCGACGGCGGGGACCACGTGGGGCATCTGCTCGCCCCGGAAGAGGTGCACCACCCGTCGGACGTGGGCTTCCCGTTCCTGTCGGTCACCGATGCCATCGGCATTCCGCCGGGCCACCCCGTGGACTGAACGCGGGACCGTCAGAAGTCGCCCCGCGCCGTCCGCTCGGCCAGCTTCTGGAACTCGCCGAGATCGTAGTTGGCCAGCACCGCGTCCAGGTTGGTGAGGGCACCCAGATACTCCACGAAACCCTGCGGCTCGTACTCGATCTGGAGGGCCACCCGGCTCGACTCGTCGTCCAGCCGGTGGAAGGTGACGACCCCGGCGTGGTGGACGCCTTCGATGGTCTTCCAGGCGATCCGGTTCTCCGGAATCACCTCGGTGAGTTCGGCGACGAACTCCTTGTCGGCGCCGGGGAGGGAGAGCTGCCAGGCGAACCGGCGCGCGTCCAGGGGGTCGACGCGACGGACATGGCTCAGGAAGGCGGGCCAGCGGGCGACATCGCTCCACAGGGCCCAGCTCACGGCGACCGGGGCCTTGATGTCAACGGTTTCGACGATCGAGGAAGACATGGGAACTCCTAGTCGTAGGTAGGGGTGAACAGCGCCGCCGGACAGGCCCTAAGGGCGTGCGGCCAGCGTGAAGGGGTGTCCGGCGGGGTCGGAGTAGAGGCGGGCGTCGCGTACGCCGCCGTTGTCCTTCGTGTCCAGGGGGCGTGCACCGAGGCCGACGGCTTCCCGTTCCGCCTCGTCCATGTCCTCCCGGGCGACCAGGATGCGCAGATGGGCCTGTTGCGAGTCGTCGGGGCGCGGCCAGCTCGGCGGCGCGTAGCCGTGGTCCATGCGTACGGCGAGGTGGATACCGGCCGCGCCCACCACCTCGACGACGTCGAGTTCGTCACCGGGACGGACCTCGGCGCCCAGCAAGGCGGCGTAGAAGTCCGCCAGCTCCTGTGGTTCGGCGCAGTCCAGCACCAGCAGACCCGTCTTCGGCACCGCCATGACCGTCCTCCTGTTCGCGGCTCCTCGTTCCTCCGGACCCAGCTCCGCGTACCCGCGCCGTCGCCGGTCACACCCGGTCACCGGCGGTTCCATGGCTGACGCGGACTGCATGCCTGCCGGGCGGATTACGGGGCAGACGGCGGTGCACCGGGAGGGCCTCCACCTTCCCCACCGCCGAACAGGGGGAACCCATGTCCGCCACCCAGCCGGAGAGACCCGTCCAGCCGGGAGGGTCCCGTGCGACCGCCGGTCCGGGCCGCTCCCCCGCCCTGACGACCGGCCTCCGCACGGCGGCCCTGCGCCTCGCCGCTCTCACCGTGGGGCAGGCGGCCCTGATGGTGGGGCTCGGGCTGCTGATCACCGGGCCCGCGCAAGCGATGTGGCCGCTGAGCGTCGAGGACGAGGTCAACGAGGGGTTCGAGCGCCTGCGGACGGGGCCCCTGACCGATCTGTCGTTCGTCACGTCGGAGGCCGGCAACACCCTCACGATCATCGCGATCACCGTGCTGGTCTGCCTGGGCCTGGTGGTGCTCCCCCGCCTCCCGAGGTGGCGGCAGGCCGTCTTTCTCGCCGTCGGCGTCTCGCTCCAGTCCCTGGTGTTCCTGGTCATCACCATCTGCGTGGACCGCGACCGGCCCGATGTGGACCGGCTCGACGCGTCACCGCCGACGGCGAGCTACACCTCCGGGCACACCGGGGCCGCGACGGCCCTCTACGCGGGGCTGGCCGTGCTGGCCCTCCTTTCCGGCGGGCGCGGCCGGCGCCGCAAGGTGCTCGCCGGGCTGCTGCTGCTCGTCCCGCTGCTCGTGGGTCTTGCCAGGCTCTACCGGGGAATGCACCACCCCACCGACGTGCTCGGCGGCATGCTGAACGGAGCCCTGTCCCTCCTGGTGGCGGGCCGGGCGCTGCTGGCCGAGGGCACGAGCCCGGCCCCGGTCCCGAAGAACGCGATGGAGATCGCCCAGGAGACGGCGGCCGAGCACGCCGGACAGGTCGCGGGCCGCACGGTGGTCGTGGTCAACCCCACGGTGACCGACGACAAGCAGCGCGAGACGTTGCGGCTCGTCCTGGAGCAGCACGGGCGTCACGCGGCGGAGTTCGTCGACACGACGGCCGACGACCCGGGCGGCGGGCAGACGGCGGCCGCGGTGCGCTCGGGGGCGTCGCTCGTCGTGGTGTGCGGGGGCGACGGGACGATCCGGGCGGCGGCCGACCGGCTGGCCGGGACGGGGGTTCCGCTGGCCCTGGTCCCGTGCGGCACGGGCAACCTGCTCGCCCGGAATCTGGGTCTGCCGGTGGCGCCCGCCGATGCGCTGGCCGCAGCACTGTCGGGCACCGGGCGCCGGATCGATCTCGGCCGGATCGAGGGCGACGGCCTGCCCGCCACCCACTTCACCGCGATGTCCGGGGCGGGCCTGGACGCCGCCATGCTGGAGAACACCGGCAGTGCGGCGAAGGCCGCGATCGGCTGGCCCGCGTACGTGGTCGCCGGGTGGCGTGGTCTCCGGGCGCCGCGCATGTCGGTGTCCATCCGGCTGGACGGCGGGCCGGAGGTGCGTCGTACGGCGAGGATGGTGCTGCTCGCCAACATCGGGGACGTACAGGGCGGGGCCACGCTCGTCCCGTCCGCCGAGCCCGACGACGGGCTCCTGGACCTGGCGGTGTTCGACCCGCACGGCCCGGGCGGCTGGCTGCGCGCCGTCGCGGCGGTGCTGCGCGGGCGTCCGGAGCCGGGCGGTTTTGCCGGTGCGCCCGTGGAGTACTTCACCTTCCGCCGCGCCGAACTCCGGTTCGCCGCACCGCAGTCGAGGGAGCTGGACGGCGACCCGGTGGGCAAGGGCCATCGGCTGGTGGCCGAGGTGCGTCCGGGGGCGCTCACCGTCCTGCTGCCGTCGGGGGGTGAGTGATGGGTACCGCGACCCGGGTCCCGCAGACCCGTGACATGGCGGGCGACGAGCTGACCGCCGACGAGGCGCTCGCCTCGCTGCGCCGTTACGGGCGGTGGCCGCTGGTGCGTGACTCGTTCGTGCGTTTCCGTTACGCGGACGGGTTCAGCCACTCGCGTGCGCTGGCGCTCCAGACGGTGCTCGCGGTCATCCCGCTGGTGATCGCGTTCGTCGGGCTCTCGGCCTCTCTGCACACCGAGAACGTGGGGAAGCTGGCGGAGTTGACGATCCATCGGATCGCGGCGGGGCCGAGCGCCGATGTGGTGGACGACGCGCTCGCCCGCAGCCGCCGGCGGGCCGGTGAGGGGTCGCAGCTCACCCTCTGGTTCGGGCTGCTGTTCTCCCTGGTCAACGTGACGACCGCGATGTGCCAGATAGAGCGCGGGGCCAACCGCATCTACGGGGTCGAGCGCGACCGGCCCTTCCACCGGAAGTACTTCCGGGGCCTGGTGATGTCGCTGACGGCGGGCATCCCGCTGGGGCTCGGGTTCATCCTGATGGTCGTCGGCGGCGACCTCGTCGCGGCCGCCGCGACGGTCTACCACCTCGGTGACACGGCACGGACCGCCTGGGACCTGCTGCGCTGGCCGTGCGGACTGCTTCTCGCGCTGCTGTCGGCGAGCGCGATCTTCCGTCGCTCCCCGCGCCGCAACCAGCCCGGCTACACCTGGCTGGCGTTCGGCGCGGCCCTGTACCTGGTGCTGTGGACGGCGCTCACCTATCTGCTGAGCCAGTACCTGTCCCTCAGCGGCTCCTTCGACACGGTCTACGGGCCGTTGAGCGCCTTCATGTCGCTGCTGCTGTGGGCCTATCTGACGTCCATAGCCCTGTTCCTCGGGCTGTCCTTCGCGGCGCAGCTGGAGGCTGTCCGCGCCCGCCGGCCCGGTCCGATACACGCCGATCCGGGAGCATGAATGGTTGTACGAGCCACCACACGTCTGCTGCGGGAGCACCGGCGCCGGGCCGCGGACCGCGCGTTCGGCGTGCGTCTACTGGGGGCCGCCGCTGTGGCCGCGGGGTCCGCGGTTCCGTTCGCACTGGTGCTGGTCCTCGTGGAGGGGCGCTGGCGGCCGTTGCGGGCGGTGGACTCGGGCGCGGCCGGCCGGCTGCACCGCACGGCGCTCGACCACCCGGCCTGGACGAGTGTGCTGCGCTTCCTGTCGGACTGGGTATGGGACCCGCTGACGCTGCGCTGCGCGGTCGCGTTGCTGACCGGCTGGCTGCTGTACCGGCGGGCCTGGCGGCTGGCGGCATGGTCCGCCGTCACGGCGGTGGCCGGTGGTCTCACGGGCCTCCTGGTCAAGGTGGTGGTCGAGCGGGCCAGGCCGTCGCTGGAGGATCCGGTGGCGCGGGCGCCCGGCTTCTCGTTCCCGTCGGGACACGCGATGACCGCCACGACGACGTTCGCGGTGCTGCTGCTGGTCCTGCTGCCGCTGGTGCCCCGGCGCGGCCGGGTGGTGTGCTGGGCGGCGGCGGTGCTGTCGGTGCTCGGTGTCGGCTTCACCCGAGTCGCTCTGGGCGTCCACTGGTTCAGCGATGTGGTCGGCGGCTGGCTGCTCGGGCTCGCCGTGGTGGCGTGGACCGCCTGGGCCTTCGAGGCGTGGCGCGCCGAATCCGGTCTGGGGCGCAGCGAGATGACGGAGGGCCTGGAACCCGAGCTGACGCGCGCGGCCCCGGAACGCTGAGGGGCGGGTCTCAGCCCTTTGGGGCGGCGCGCTTGAAGTAGGCGGTGACCAGAGCGGATTCCACCCGGTCGACGCCGCCGAGGGTGCCGACGCGCTCGGTGAGGTAGGTGTCGAGTGCCGCGGCGTCCCGGCAGACGGCGACGGCGACCAGGTTGTGGGAGCCCGTCATGGTGCCGACGAACGCCGCTTCGGCGTCTTCCGCCAGGGCCCGGGCCGCCCGGGCGAGGCCACCGGGCGCGACGGAGAGCCGCAGCATGCACTGGACGGAGAAGCCGAGGAGGCGCAAGTCGATCTCGACGTCGAGCTGGAGCACCCCCATGCGGCGCAGTTCGTGCAGCCGTCGGCGCACGGCCGATTCGGACCAGCCGATCCGCCGGGCCAGGTCCGGGTAGGCCGCGCGGCCGTCGGCGGCCAGGGCGGGCAGGAGCCGGCGGTCGAGATCGGTCAGCTCCACGGGCCGGGAGTCCCCGGCCGGCTCGGGCGTGAGCGCCGCGATCTGGTCGCCGGTCAGCGCGAGGTTCCGGCCGGCCCATCGCCGTTCCATGACCGGGCGCAGCACCCGGTGCGCCTCGATGTGGCTGACGTACGGCAGGCGGCCCAGCGCGGCCAGCGGTGCCGGGCCCTCTCCGGCGACGCGGAAGACGCAGCCGATCTCGGTGCCGCTCGACAGCACGGCCACCCAGGCGGTGTCGGTGCGGTGGGCCAGGGCGCGGGCGAGGGCGGCGCTCCGGGCGGGCGGCAGGCGCAGGCGGACGAGCCATTCGGCGTGGCCGAGACGGTGGCTGTTGGTCACTCCGGCGATGCGGGCGACTCCGGCGGACCGGAGTCTGCCGAAGCGCCGGGCGACGGTGCGGTCGGAGACGTCGAGCACTCCGGCGATCCTGCTGAAGGAGGCCCGGCCGTCGAGTTGGAGGGCGTGCAGGAGCCGCAGGTCGAGTGCGTCCAGCGTGACCGATTCCATCCGGGCAGTGTAGGCCGAGGCCGAATGCCGTCTCCGTGCGGCCGGTTCGCGACCTGGCGAAGCGCCGTCGTCCACGGGCTTGCGGTGCTGTTCGTGGCGAGCGGGGCGGCGCACTTCGTCCCGGTCGGCGGTGGTGTGATGCCCTGCCACGACGACCTGACGGCGATGGTGGCGCGGTCGCGCTGCTCGCGGCGGGGCGTCCTGGTGTCCGCCTCCCGGAGCGCCGGGCGCGCGCCGGGGTTTCAGCGAAGTGAAACTTCTCACCCGGTTGGCGGTGTCGCCCCAGCTCGGCGGATTCTTCACTGGACTGAACCACAGAGACCGATCCAAAGCCCTTTACGACGCAGTGGTGTTCATGCGTCACTCGTGGCATGCCCTCGTCGGCGAAAGGGCTCCCCCGCCCTTCGTGACAGGCCATCCCCCGCGCCCGCCGCTACGCTCGGAACCGCTCCACATGCTACGCGAGTAGACCCCCCTTCGCGCCGCTCACCCCAGGAGGCTCCCGTGTTATCGATCCGCAGCCGCAGACCCGCACTCCGCAAGCTGGTGGCCCTCGGAGCCGTCGGTCTCGGCATGGTGGCGGTGCCTTCCGTCACCGCCGTGCCGGCATCGGCGTCGCCGCAGCCGCCCACCGCGTCGTCCGGTGCCGCCATCCCGCTCGGCGACGGGTACATGGGCGCCGGCTACCTCGCCGACGGCGACACCTTCGCCCCGGACGAGCGGCGCGTCGACCTCACTCCGGAAAGCAGCACCTCCATCCAGGCGACGACGCTCCCCGGCATCGACGTCTCGCACTACCAGGGCTCGATCAACTGGTCGTCGGTGAAGTCGGCGGGCATCAAGTTCGCCTACATCAAGGCCACCGAGTCCACCACGTACAAGGACCCCAACTTCAACGCCAACTACCTCAACGCCTACAACGCGAAGGTGATCCGGGGCGCGTACCACTTCGCGCGTCCCAATCTGTCCAGCGGAGCGGCCCAGGCCACTTACTTCGCCGGCCACGGTGGCGCGTGGTCGCGGGACAACCTGACGCTCCCGGGGATGCTCGACCTGGAGGGCGGCTGCTACGGCAAGTCGGCTTCCGCCATGCAGTCGTGGATCCTCGACTTCTACAACACGTACAAGGCCAAGACGGGACGCGACGTCGTCATCTACACCAGCGCGAGCTGGTGGAACTCGTGCACGGGCGGCTGGAGCGGCATGTCGGCGCGCAGCCCGCTGTTCACCGCGCACTGGACGACCGCGTCGAGCCCGACCATCCCCAAGGGCTTCCCGTACTGGACGTTCTGGCAGTACACCGACTCCGGTTCGGTGGGCGGGATTTCGGGAGCCGTGGACCGCGACCGGTTCAACGGTGACTCCACCCGGCTGCTGGCTCTGGCCAACAACACCTGAGACACCGGCCGGTAAGAGGGCGGCCACAGGGTGCGGGCTCCGGCCCGCCCCCTGTGGCCGCCCTTCCGTCTCAGCGGGTCCCGGCGAGCCACTCCTTGTACGAGGTGGGGGCGATGCGCGCACCGGGCCCCGCGATCAGCACATCGCCCTCCACCTCCGCGAACATGCCCGCCCGGTCGTCCGTGACGACGGTGCGGCGGTCGCCCCGAGCGGCCAGCGTGAGGCGCCCGAGCTCGTCGAGGGGGTAGACGTCGGGCCCGGCCACGTCGACCGTCCCGTTCAGGGGCGCGCCGGTAGCGGTGTCCGCGAGGGCGGCGACCACGTCGGCCGTCGCGATGGGCTGGACGCGTGTGGCGGGGAGCCGGACGGTTTCCTCGTCGGAGGTCCACGACATGACGGCGTCCATGAACTCGAAGAACTGCGTGGCCCGCACGATGGAGTACGCGGCGGGCCCGTTGCGCAGCAGCTCCTCCTGGAGCGTCTTCGCCCGGTAGTAGTCCAGTTGGGGCACCCGGTCGACACCGACGATCGACAGTACGGCCTGGTGCCGTACGCCGGCCTGCTCACCGGCCGTCAGCAGGTTCCCCATCGTCGTGCGGAAGAAGTCGTGGGACGCCGCGTCGAACGTGGGCGAGTTGGTGACGTTGACGACCGTCTCCGCGCCGGCGAGCGCCTCATCCAGGCCCTTGCCGGTGAGCACGTCGACACCGGTCGACAGGGAGGCGGGTTCCGCGGTGTGCCCGGCCTCACGCAGCCGCGACACGAGCTGGGAGCCGATCAGTCCGGTACCGCCGATGACCGTGATCTTCATGGACGAGCCTTCCGTGAGCCAGGGGTGGCCGGCCGCCACCGTAAGCCCCGGAGTCCCGGCCGCACGTGCCGTAACCCGGCCGTCCGGCAGCTCATGACCCGTACGGCTCAGCGCAGGATGCCGGCCTGCCGGGCGGCCCGCAGCCAGGACGGGAACTCCGACAGCAGGCGGTCGTACAGCTCCTGGTCGGAGACCTGCTCGATATCGTCCACGGCGAAGAAGCCGACGTTGTCCACCCTGCGGCCGGGCATGGTGTCGAACCGCTCCAGCACTCCGTACTGCGCCTGGCCGAGGCCGATGAACTGCCAGAAGACGGGCTCCTCGACCGCCGCGCGCAGCTCGCGCTCGATCTCGTCGTTGCGGTACACACCGCCGTCGGAGAAGAACAGGACGAGCGTGGGTGCGGGCACCGGATGGGCGCGCACGAAGTCCCGGACCTCGGCGATGACCTTCTGCTCCTCGTTCTGGATGCCGACCGCGCGCATGTCCACCTGCCCGGGGACCAGTCCCTTCGGGGACCTCTTCCGCCCGAAGAGGCTGATCTGGCCGACCCGCACGTGCAGCCGCAGCCACTCGGGCAGTTCGCCGATGGTCAGGTCGGGCAGCCGGGCCGGGTTCGACGCGAAGGTCCACGCCTGCATCTCGCCGTCGTCGTCCAGCTGCGCGGCGACCGCCGCCATGCGCTCGGCGACACCCGCGACGGTGCCGCGCGCGTAGAGGGTGCTCATCGAGCCGGAGGCGTCGAGGACGAGGATCACCCGGGCGGTCAGCCGGTCCAGGCCGTGCTTGCCGAGGCTGACGGCCACCTGCTGCTTGCGCAGCGAGAGGCGCTTGCGCATGTCGACCGGCAGGTGCTCCTCGCCCCTGGTGAGGCGCGGCGCTCCCCCGCCGGCAGGAGCGGCGGCCGGTGGCGTACCGGGTTCGTCCACGGTGATACCGAAGTCCGTGGCCAGGCCGGCGAGCCCGCTCGCGTACCCCTGGCCCACGGCCCGGAACTTCCAGCCGCCGGCCCGCCGGTAGAGCTCTCCGCACACGAAGGCGGTCTCCGGGCCGGCCGCCATGTCGAACCGGGCCAGTTCCGCCCCGGGACCCGCGTCCAGCAGCCGCAGACGGAGACCGGGCACCTGCCCGAACGTGCCGCCGTCCGCCGAGGCGCACAGGGCGATCCGGTCCGCCTCGGGGCCCAGCGCGGCCAGATCGGCCTCCAGCGTGTCGGAGCCGGCCCCCTTGCCCAGGTGGCGGACGGTCCCGGAGACGTGCCGGGGCTGGTTGTAGAAGACGAAGTCGCCGTCCGAGCGGACCCGGCCGTCCGCGCCCAGCACCAGCGCGGAGGCGTCGACGTCGGGCACGCCGGGCCCGGCCGTCCAGCTCAGCACGGCCCGGACGGCGGATGGGGCCACGGGCATGTTGGCGCCCTTGCTCAGTGTCGTCACGACGCCCAGTCTGCCTGCCGGTGCTCCGCGCGGGTAGCCGCGGGCTGCGACGGAGGGAGTACGGGCGTTCAGCCGGCGAGGGCCGCGTGGATCTGGCGGGTCGTCTGCGCGGCGACACGCGGATCGGTGGCGGAGTGGAAGGTGTAGGCGTTGAGCCCGGTGGCCAGGGCCCAGCCGCGCCCCCGCGTCCAGGTCGCGTCGTCCGGGCCGAGCGCCGCACGGAAGGCGGCCCGGCTGTCCGCCGACAGCAGGGTGTGGGCGATCATCATGTCGCAGGCCGGGTCACCGAGGCCGAGTCCGCCGAAGTCGATGACCGCGCTGAGGCGGCCGTCGCGGGTCAGCAGGTTTCCGGTGTGGAAGTCGCCGTGCACCCAGACCGGGGGCCGGTCCCAGGCGGGGGCGTCCAGTGCCGCGTCCCACACCTTCGTCATGGCCCCGGCGTCGAACACACCGTCCAGCGCGGCGATCGCCGCGCGCGTCGCGTGGTCCCGGCTGCGCAGGGGCTCGGTGCTGCGGTCGATGTCGGAGGTGAGCGGGAACCCGCCGGGCTCGAAGCGTTGCAAGGCCGTCAGGAATCCGGCGAGCGCCGCGGCGGCCTCGCGCGAGTCGCCCAGGGCCTCGGCGGTGGCGGGCTCGCCGTCCAGCCAGCGGGTCACCGCCCACGGCCACGGGTACCCGAAGCCCGGCTCCCCCACCGCGACCGGCGCGGGGACGGGCAGCGGGAGGTGCGGGGCGAGCCGGGGCAGCCAGGTGAGCTCCTTACGGGCCTGCCCGATCGCACCGGCGTAGCGCGGCAGCCGCACGGAGAGCTCGCGGCCGAGCCGGTGGATCACATGGTCCGAACCGGCCTGCGCGAGCTGTTCCAGCGGCAGTCCGGCCCATTGCGGGAACTGGCTGTCGACCAGCCGCCTGACCAGTGGGGTGTCGATCGCGGGGCGGTCGCTCGTGGATGCCAACAACGGTTCCCTGTCCTCGGCCCACTGCGCGCGGCGGGCGGTCCGGACCATCACACGGCCCCGCACGCCGGACTGTCGAGCCGTTTTCCGGACCGGCCGGGCCGCGCCGCCCGGCTGTTTCCGGTCAGGGTGTCAGAATCGCGCCATGGCTCAGCACGCATCGGATCACGGCTACCTCCTGGACAACCAGCAGTCGGAGGCGGGCATCCGCTTCGGCGCGCTCTCCGAACTCTTCGACCCGGTGACGTTCCGCCATGTCGACCAGCTGGGCATCGGACCCGGTATGCGGTGCTGGGAGGTCGGTGCGGGCGGGCCGTCGGTGCCGCTCGGTCTGGCCGAGCGGGTCGGCCCGGACGGGGCGGTGGTCGCCACCGACATCGACGTGTCCTGGACCGAGGGGGTCGCCGGCGCCGTGATCGAGGTGCGGGCCCACGACGTGGCCGCCGACCCGCCGCCGGAGGGCGGCTTCGACCTGGTGCACGCGCGGTTGGTCCTGGTGCACGTCACCGACCGCGCGGAGGCGCTGCGCCGGATGGCCGGGGCGCTGCGGCCGGGCGGCGTGCTGCTGCTGGAGGACGCGGACCCGGGGTTGCAACCCCTGCTCTGCCCGGACGAGTCGGGGCCCGAGCAGCGGCTCGCCAACCGGCTGCGCTCGGGCTTCCGGTCGCTGATGGCCGGGCGCGGCGCGGACCTGGAGTACGGCAGGACCCTGCCCCGGCTGCTGCGCGAGTCGGGTCTCGAGGACGTCCGGGCGGACGCGTACTTCCCGATCACCTCGCCGGCGTGCACGGTCCTGGAGGCGGCGACGGTGCGGCAGATCCGTGGCCGGCTCGTGGGCGCGGGGCTGGCCACCGACGAGGAGGTCGACCGCCATCTGGCCAACGTCGAGACCGGCCGCCTCGATCTCGCGACCGCGCCGATGATCTCCGCGTGGGGGCGCCGTCCGCGGCAGGCGTGACCCCGCTGCGGGCGCGTCAGGCGGCCGCCTCCGCGCGCGCCAGGAGAGCCGGGAGCCCGGAGAGGAGCGGGGCCTCGCCGCATGCCGACGCGACGACCACCTCCTCCAGCGCCCACAGGTGCGCCCTGATCCTGGGCGGCGGGAGGTAGGCGGTGTCGGCGGTGAGCATGACGGCGAGGACGCCCTCCTCCTCGGTGACGTGCACGCAGTAGCGGCAGCCCAGCTTCTCCTCGGTGGCCGGGAAGCCGAAGGCGGTACGGGCCCGTGCCGCGCGCAGCTCCTCCGCGCCCGCCGGCGGGCCCTCGTCCGGCGGGCGTACGTGGAGCCGCTGGTCGTTGTAGCAGCAGTACGGGTGTACGGCGGTGCCGCGCTCCCGGCCGACCCGTTCGCGCAGGGCCTCCCAGGCGACCGGGTCGTAGGACGCGGCCCGGTAGCCCGCCAGGGCGGCGCGCCACGCCACGGGGAGGAGGTCCGTGAACCGTTCGGCGCCGGCCGTGTCGAGCAGGAACGGCGCGTCCTGGGAGAGCATCGCGACCAGGTCCCGCCGGTCCTCGGCGGCCCGGTTGGCGACGATGGGCATCATCGCCGCGGCCGGGTGTCCGCCTTCGGCCGCGACCAGGGCGGCCAGGGCGGTCATGAGGACCGTCGATCCGCTGATCCGGTGCGCGGCCGCGAGCGTGTCCGTCGCCCTCATCAGCGCCTCGGACACCAGCCGGCCGCTCCAGAACCGGGGTGTGCGGGGTGCGGCGGTCTGCCGGGGGAACATCGTCGGCGGCATGGTCCGGTAGAAGCTCTCCCAGTGGGCGAGGGCCCGCTCGCTGCGGCGTACACCGGCCGGCCCGTGCTGGAACCGGGCGAGGTCGAGGGGGTTGGTGCGCGGGGGCCGCCCGGCCGAGCCCCGGCGCACCAGCAGCCGCAGGTCGCGTACCACCTGCCCGGCGGCGTGGCCGTCGGCCGCGAGGTGGCAGAGCACGAGGGCCGCGTGCGTCACCCGGCCCCGGTGGCAGACGGCGCCGACGCGCAGCGGCCACTCCCGCGCGTAGTCGAAGCGGGTGGCGGTCATCTCGTCCAGCAGAGCGCGTGCGGTGGCCTCGGCCCGGTCGGGGTCGGGCTCGTCCACCACGGTGACCGGCAGGGCCCCGCAGTCGGTGAGCGACTGGCGGGGAGCGCCGTCCTCGCCCTCGTACAGCCGGGTGCGCAGCGCCTCGTGGCGTTCGAGGAGGGCGGTGAGCGCGGTGGCGAACCGGGGCAGGTCCGTGACCCGTCCGCGCTCCCCCAGCGGGAGAAGGCGCCCGATGTTGAAGTAGACGTCATTGGGCGCGGTGCGCAGAATCGCGTTCCAGATCGCGCGCTGGCCCCAGGTGAGGGGGGCCGTGCCCGCTCTGTCGCCCGCGAAGGGGATGTGCAGGGTGCGGGCGGTGGCGAGACCGTTCATCCCGTCACCAGCCTGGCCGCCAGAGTGTCGACGCTCTCCTGGTAGAACGCCGGGTCGGCCAGGTCGAGTTCGATGCCGTACTCCTCCTCCAGGGTGTCGGCGAGCCGGAGGAACGCCAGGGAGGTGACGCCGAGTTCGGTGAGGGTGCCCCGGGCGGTGAGGATCTCGGCCGCGGCGAGCTGCCCGTCCATGGCGTCGCTGATCAGCCGGGCGAGCCGCGCGCGTTCTTCGGTGGCCGGGTCCTGGGCGGTGCTCAACTGTCCTCCTCGCCGGCCAGCCGGCGGCGCAGGCTCAGGGGCCTGATGTCGGGCCACACCCGGTCGACGTGGGCCACGCACTCGTCCTCGGTGCCGGTGAACCCCTCCGGTCGCCAGCCGGCGGGCAAGGGGGTGCCGGCGGGCCAAAGGGCGTGCTGTTCCTCGTCGTTGACCGCCACCAGATAGCGGAGGGAAGGCGTGTTCACTGGTTCTCCTCGATGAGTGCGGCGACGCACGCGGCGACGCCGTGGACGGTGGGGCTGTCGAAGAAGACGTCGAAGGGCACGGCGACGCCGTACTCGTTGCGGATGCGCCCCGCGATGGCGGTGATGGTCAGGGAGTGGCCGCCCAGATCGAACAGGTCCTCGTCCGGGCCGAGGTCGTCGAGGTCCAGCACCTCGCGCCAGATGGCGAGGACGGTGGCGGTGACGCCCTCGTCGGCTCCCTGGGCGGGCGTTTCACGGGTCGTGGCCCGTTCACGCGGTGGTTCGGGCAGGGCGGACCTGTCGAGTTTGCCGTTGGGGGTGAGCGGCATCGCGTCGAGGAGCGCGTACGCGTCAGGCAGGGCCGCCGCGGGCAGCTTGCGAGCGAGGTGGTCGCGCAGGGCTTCGGGCGTCGGCGGTACGCCGGCCGGCGCGGGCACCACATAGGCGACCAGCCGTCCGGGCCCGCCGTCCGGGGCTTCCCGCAGCACCGTCACCGCCTGCGCGACCTGCGGGTGGCTGCCGAGGGCGGTGTCGATCTCGCCGAGTTCGATGCGGTGGCCGCGCACCTTCACCTGGGTGTCGGACCGGCCCGCGAAGGCGAGGCGGCCGTCGGCGGTGAGCCGGACGAGGTCGCCCGTGCGGTAGAGGCGGGCGCCGGGCGGGCCGAACGGGTCCGGGACGAAGCGGGAGGCGGTGAGTCCGGGGCGGCCCCGGTAGCCGTGGGCGACACCGTCGCCGCCGATGTACAGCTCGCCGGTCAGCCCCTGCGGCAGCGGTTCGAGGCGGGCGTCCAGGACGTAGGTGCGGGTGTTGGCCAGCGGGCGGCCGATGGTGACGGGGTCATCGGGTCCGAGCTCGGTGGCCGTGGACCAGACCGTCGTCTCGGTCGGACCGTACACGTTGACCAGCCGGCCGACGGCGGTGCGCAGTTCGCGGGCGAGGGCGTCGGGCAGGGCCTCTCCCCCGGTCAGGGCCACCAGGTCCGGTGCCTGGAGCCCGGCGGCGAGCATGGTGCGCCAGCCGCTGGGGGTGGCCTGTACGTGAGTGAGGCGGTGCCGTGCGACGAGTGCGGTGAGCGCGGTGCCGTCGCGGTGACGTCCCTCGGGGACGAGGACGACGGTGCCGCCCGTGACCAGGGGGAGGAAGAGTTCGACGGTGGAGATGTCGAAGGACAGCGAGGTGAGTCCGAGCCAGCGGCTGCCGGTCCCGGTGCCTGTGGTGTCCCGCAGGGCCGCGAGGAGGTTGGCGAGCGCCGCGTGCGAGACCTCTACGCCCTTGGGCACACCGGTGGAACCGGAGGTGTACAGCACGTACGCGGGGTCCGTGAGAGAGGGCGGCGCGGGCGCCGCCGGGACGTCGGGGAGCCTTTCCAGGTCCTCCCGTCCCGGGTCGGAGGCGGTCTCCAGAGTGATGCCGGAGTCGGCGCGGAGGAACGCCAGGCGCTCCGCGGGGTGGTCGGGGTCCAGCGGCAGGTAGGCGGCACCGGCGGTGAGCGTACCGAGGGCGGCGACGATCTGGGCGGCCGAGCGGGGCAGCGCGATGCCGACGAGGGCACCGGGGCCGGCCCCCTGGGCGCGCAGCCGGTGGGCGCGGCGGCGGACGGCCGCGTCGAGTTCGGCGTACGTGAAAGCGGTGTCGCCCTCGATGACGGCGACGGCGTCCGGGGTGGCGGCGGCCTGGGCGGCGAACATCTCGGGCAGGGTGGCGGGAGCGTTGCCCGGGGCGTGGGTGGTGTCGGCGAGCAGCGTCGTGCGTTCCCGGGGCGGCAGGACCGGCAGGCGGCCGAGGGCGGTGTCCGGTGCGGCCAGGGCCCCGTCGAGGAGGGTGAGGAAGTGCTCCAGGACGCGGGCGGGCGCCTCGCTCTCGAAGGCGGCGGTGCGGTGCTGGAGGCTGCCTTCCAGGCTGTCGGGGGCGTCGACCAGCTGGAGGTGGGCGATGTTGCGGGCGGTGTGCGCGAAGCCGGTCCACTCGGTGCGCACATCGAGGCCGGGGCCGAAGTCGGCGGGCCGCGAGGTGTCGCGCCGGCGGTAGCTGAGGGAGACCGCGCAGAGGGCGGTGCGGGGGGTGAGCCCGCGCACCGCACGACTGAGGGGGACGGTGCGGTGGGGGTAGAGGGCGCGCAGCCCGGCCCGGACCGCGTGGGCGAAGTCCGCGAAGGCGAGTTCCGGGCGCGGGTCGGTGAAGAGGGGCAGTTCGTTGACGTGCAGGCCGGTCTGCCGGGGCCCGCCGGGCACGCGGGTGGAGAGTTCGATCGCGGTGGCGGGGGCGGTGTTGCCGTACCGCAGCAGCAGGGTGTGCCAGGCCGCCGCGAGGAGTTCGAACCGGGTGACGCCGAGCGTCGCGGCGACGGTCACCAGGCGGGCGTGCCACTCCCCGTCGCGCCGGAATCCGCGGGCGCTGCCGGGGGCCGGGGCGACGGGGTCCGCGTGGTGGGCGGTGAGGCCGGGGAGGGCGGGCGCGGGGCTGTCGTGCCAGCGGCCGGCCCAGAAGCGGGCCGCGTCGTGGACGGCCGCCTCGGAGACGGGCGGCGGGGGTGCCGGCGCCTCGGCCGCGGAGAGCGGCCGGCCCTCCCCCGTCACCGCCCGGTACGCCCGGGCCAGCCCGGTGACCAGGAGGTCCTTGGACTCGCCGTCGAAGACGAGGTGGTGGGTGACCACGAGCAGCAGATGCCGGTCCGGGGCGGTGGTGAACAGCGTGGCGCGTACCAGGGCCTCGCCCGGCCCGAAGCGGGCGGCGGTCTCCTCGTCGCGGAGTTTGCGGAGGTCGCCGGGTGTGGCGGTGACCGGCCGCAGGGGCGGGACCTCGCCCGGGAGCAGGTTCGGCCCGGCCGGGTCGGTCCGGGATGCCAGCACCGGGGTGGCCCGCACGTATGCGTCCCAGGCCGCCGCCAAAGCCGCCGGGTCCAGGGTGCCTTGGAAGTGCAGGGCCAGGCTGAGGTGGTACGCCGTGCCGGTGTCGAGGGTCTGCTCGGTGACCCAGAGCCCGTGCTGGGCCGGGTCGAGCGGAGCCGGTGCTTCGTAGGAGGGGGTGGTCATGGGGTCGCCTCGTCGTCCAGGAGCCGGTGGAGTTCACGTTTGAGGACCTTGCCGCCCTCGTTGCGGGGCAGGGTGTCGCGGAAGAGGATCCGGGCCGGCAGTTCGTGCACGGCGAGCCGGTCGAGCAGGAAGGACCGCAGCCGGGGCAGGTCCGGTTCGCCTTGCCGGGGCACGACGACGGCGGCGACCACGCTGCCGAGTACGGGGTGCGGGATGCCGAAGGCGGCCGCGTCGGCGATGTCCGGGTGGGCGTGGAGCGCGTTCTCGACCTGGATCGTGGACACCTTGTGGGCGCCGGACTTGATGACGTCGCGCTCCCGGTCGAGCAGGTGCAGGTAGCCGTCCGCGTCGAGCCGCCCGATGTCCCCCATGCGCACCCACCGGCCCCGGAAGACCTCGGCGCCCGCGTCGGGGGCGCCCAGGTAGGCGCGGGGCGCGGTGGGTGAGCGCAGCCAGATCTCGCCGGGTTCGCCGGGGGCCGCCGGGCGCCCTTCGGCGTCGGTGACGCGCAGGTGGTCGAGTGAGGCGGGCCGGCCGGGTGAGTCGGGGTGTGCGGGGTCGTAGAGCAGGGTGATCTGGGCGGGCGCGGCCTCGGTCGAGGTGTAGTAGTTGACGATCTGCGCCCCGGGGAACGTCTGCGACAGCCGCAGCGCGACGGGGTGCGGGAGTGCGGCCGCCGTCGAGCCGACCAGCTTGACCGTGCTGAGGTCGCGGCGGGTGAGGGCGGTGGACGCGAGCAGTTCGATGGCGGTGGCGGGCACCAGGAAGACGCTGCCGACCGCGTGCTCCTCGATGAGCCGGGCGAACCGCAGCGGGGTGAACTGCGGGGCGGCGACACCGGTGGCGGCCGTGTCCAGGCAGTTCACGAGCATCGTCTGTCCGGCGTTGGTGCCGATCGGGAAGGCGTGCAGGAAGGTGCGCGAGTGGCGCAGGGGCCGGCGGCGTTCGTCCAGGGTGCAGCCGTGGGCGAGGTTGGCATGGGTGGCCCGGACGCCCTTGGGGAGGCCGGTGGTGCCCGAGGTGTAGAGGTACTGCGCGGGGGCGGACGGCTCCGGCAGCGGCGGTCCGTCCCCGGCACCGGTCCCGATGTCCTCGACAGTGGCCCGCCACACCTGTGCCGGCAGCCGGGGCGGTCGCCCGCCCTCGGCGTGCAGGACGCCCGCGCACCGGCCGTCCTCGACGATGTGTGCGGTGGCGGCCGGGGCCAGCCGGTCGGACAGGGGTACGGCGATGCCGCCCGCCCACTGCACCCCGCAGTAGGCGACCGCGTATTCGGTCCACTCCGTACTGCCGTAGCGCAATCCGACCGGCTCGCCGGGTCGCAGGCCACGGGCGAGCAGGCCATGGGCGAGGGCGGCGGCCCGGTCGCGCCAGGTGCCGAAGTCCAGGGCGCGCGGCCCGTTGCGGAGGGCGACGCGGTCCGGGTGGAGGGCGGCGCGGTGGACCAGCAGCTCGATCAGGGAGCGCGGGGGCGCGGCGGGGCTCACCGGTCCGCCCCCGCGGGAACGGGCGCGGAAGCGGCGAGGGCGGCGGCGCGCTCCCGGAGGCCGATGAGGTCGTCGGGCTCGGCGTCCGGCACGTCTCGGTCGAAGCGGGCGAGGACCGGCAGCCGGAGGGCCAGGGCGACCAGCGCCAGCATGATCACGCAGCACAGCAGGTACATCAGCCCGATCCCGCGCCCCGGCCCCGTGCCCAGCACCCGTCCCACGCTGCCGGCGAGCGCCCCGTCGTCGGCCAGCAAGGGGTCGAACAGCCGGGCGCCCAGGGGCGCGACGAGGCCGTGGCCGATGGGCAGGGTGGACCAGGCGACCATGGTGTTCAGGGCGAAGACGCGGCCGTGGAAGCGCTGCGGGACCTTCACCTGGACGATGGTCGAGTACACCCCGTTGACGAGGGCGATGGCGCAGGACATCCCGAAGGCCCCGGCTCCGATGACCCAGAGGTCGGCCCGCAGCCCTGTCACCGCCCCGGCCAGGGCGAACGCCCCGGCCAGCGCGAGCATACCGCGCACCCGGTGTCTGCGGGGCCCGCCCCACACCCCCATGATCAGCCCGCCCGCGACGGCCCCGGCCCCGCCCGCCGTGGCGACGGCCGCCGCCCCGTCGAGGGTGTCGAAGGACAGCACCAGGGGCGTCACCAGCAGGAACAGCGGCGACAGGAAGAGGTTGAGCGCGGCGAACCACAGGAGCATCGAACGGAAGCCCCGGTGGCGCCAGGTGTAGGCGAAGCCCTGTTTGATCTCCTCGACGACCGGTTCCCGGCGGGTCCAGGGCAGGGTGCGGGGGAACCTGACGCAGACGAGTACGACGACCGCGACGACGTAACTCGCGATGTCGAGGATGAGGATGCCGCGCAGGCCGATGCCCGCCATCAGCGCAACCGCGATCAGCGGTACGACGAACTGGGCAGCCCCGAAGGCGAGTTGGACGATCCCGTTGGCGTGGCCGAGATAGCGCTTGGGGACGAGTTGCGGGATCGCCGAGCTGTACGCCAGTCGCTGGAAGGTGAGCGCGACCGAGAGGCCGCCGAGCAGCACGTACAGATACCAGGTGTCCAGTGCACCGCCGAGCAGCAGGCACAGCATGGCCACCTGGCTCAGCCCTGCCGCGACGTCGCCCGCGAGCATGACCCTGCGCCGGTCGAACCGGTCCACGACGGCACCGGCCAGCGGGCCGACGAGGATGCCGGGCAGCATCGCCACGACGGAGTACAGGGCGAACCGGGCCAGGGAGCCGGTCTCCAGCAGGATCCAGATGGGCAGGGCGAACTCCGTGAGCGCGGATCCCACGATCGACCCCAACTGCCCGATCACGACGGCGAGGAACCGCGCGGCACCCGGCGCGGGGGCGCCCGGGGCCGGCGTCTCGTCGCCGTCCGCCGGGTCCGCCCCGGTGCCGTCCGGCGGTCCGGTCTCGGCGTGGAACCACCAGGCCGCGTCCGGGGAGCGGCCGGGCAGCGTCTCGGTGGTTCCCGCGCGGATCGCCTCGTGGACCTGCGTCACCGCCTCGGCGACCTCGGCGGCCCGGTACTTCACGAAGAAGTGGCCGCCCTGGTCGATGACCGCGACCGCCGAGCGCTCGGCGAGGAGCAGCCACTCCCGGTAGCGCTCCTGGTAGAAGTCGGCGGCCGGATCGCGGTCGCCGACGAGCGACACCAGCGGGGCCCGCAGCTTCGGGGCGCCGGCCTCGACGTCCGCGATCGCCCCGGTGAAGTACTCCTCGGCGGCCTGGCTGTCGCGGCGCATGTTGCCCACGATGAACTCGGTCTGCTCCCGGTCGAGCTGGGAGGTGTCGACGCCCATCCCGGTGAGCCAGTTGACGTACACCCGGTTGCCGAGCAGTGATTCCAGGGACGCCACCTTGGAGAGGGCGCCGAGCACCCGTCCGCGCGGCTTGGCGAAGGGGAACTGCGCCCCCGCGTACACCGCTTCGAGCTCGCGGCCCGACGCCTCCAGCAGACGGGCGGTCGCCACGGCCAGCGCGGTGCCGACACCGCAGTGCCCGTACACGATCAGTGGGCCCCGGACCCGCTCGCGTATCTCGGCGGCCAGGCTCTCCGCGAGTTCCCCGAACGGCAGGTGCTCCTCCGTCACGCCGACGTCATGGCCCGGGATGGCGACGGACCACAGCTCGTAGCCCTCGGGCAGGAGATCGGCGACGGGCTGGTACACGACCGCGCTGCCGCCTCCGTACGGGACGCAGACCAGGGTGGCGCGCAGGCGTCCGGCCGGGGCCTGCGGGGTGAGACGGTGCAGCAGCCTGCGGGGGCCCCGGGCGTCCTCGGGAGTGTCCGCCAGAGCGGCGAGATCCCTGACGGTCCGGCAGGTGAACAGGTCCATCACGCTGACCGGGCGGGCGCCCGCCTCCGGGAGCAGCTTGCGGGCGCGGGCGACGACCTGGGTGGCGAGGAGCGAGTGGCCGCCCAGGTCGAAGAAGTCCTCGTCCACACCGACCTCGTCCAGCCCGAGCACATCGGCCCAGACCGTGGCGAGCACCCGCTCCGCCGGGGTCCCGGGCGCACTGGCCGCGCCGGACGTCCGGTGGATCTGCGGGGCGGGCAGCGCTCGGCGGTCCAGCTTCCCGTTGGGCGTGAGGGGAAGGGCGGGCAGGACGGTGAAGGAGGCGGGCACCATGTAATCGGGCAGCACCTGCTTGAGCGCGGTGCGCAGTTCCTGCGGGTCGGGTGCGGGCTCCTCCGCGGCGGTGACCAGGTAGGCCGCGAGGCGCTTGTCGCCCGGGGTGTCCTCGCGTACGACGACGGCCGCCTCGGTCACCGGGGGCAGGGCGCGCAGGGCCGACTCGATCTCGCCGGGTTCGATGCGCAGACCGCGCAGCTTGACCTGCTGGTCGATGCGGCCGAGGTGTTCCAGGGCCCCGTCGGGGCGGCGTCTGCCCAGGTCACCGGTGCGGTAGAGCCGTGAGCCGGGCGGGCCGTACGGGTCGGGGACGAACCGGCAGGCGGTGAGCCCCGGTCGCCGGTGGTAGCCGAGCGCGACCCCGGTCCCGGCGATGTGGATCTCACCGGGTGCGCCCGGGGGCACCGGCCGCAGTGCCCGGTCCAGGACGTAGAGGCGGATGTTGTCGACCGGGAAGCCGATGGGGACCGCGTCGGACGGCCCCTCGCACTCCCAGGCCGACACGTCGACCGCTGCTTCGGTGGGCCCGTACAGGTTGGCCAGGGAGCAGCCGGGCAGCGCTTCGTGGAAGGCGCGCGCCGTGTCGGGCGGCAGCGTCTCACCGCTGCACACGACGCGGCGCAGGGCCGTGCACCGGCCCGCGCCCTCCTCGGCGAGGAAGAGCGGCAGCATCGAGGGGACGAAGTGGGCGACGGTCACGGGCGCGGAGCGGATGAGTTCAGTCAGGTAGGCGGCGTCCTTCTGGCCTCCGGGACGGGCCAGCACGAGGCGCGCGCCGGTCATGAGCGGCCAGAAGAACTCCCAGACGGAGACGTCGAACCCGGCCGGCGTCTTCTGGAGCACGGAGTCCTCGGGGCCGATGGGGTAGCTCCGCTGCATCCACAACAGGCGGTTGACGATGGCGCGGTGGGTGTTCGGCACACCCTTGGGCCGGCCGGTGGAGCCGGAGGTGTAGATGAGGTAGGCGGGATCGTCGGGTGCCGGAGTGCTCAGCGATGCCGTGGGAGCGCTCCCGCGATGCGGATCGTCGTCTTCGAGGAAGAGGACGGCAGCCCGGCAGTCCTCGGGGACGGGGATGGAGCGCTGGGTCAGGAGCACCCGTGCGCCGCTGTCGTCCAGCATGAACGCGAGTCGTTCGGGCGGGTATTCGGTGTCGAGCGGGGTGTAGCAGGCACCGGTGCGCAGGACGGCGAGGAGCGCGGCGACCAGTTCGGGGGACCGCTCCGCGCCGACGGCGACGACGTCGCCGGGGCCGGTGCCCGCCGCGACGAGCCGGGCGGCGATTCGGTCGGCGGCGGCGTCGAGTCCGGCGTAGGTAAGGCTGCGGTCGCCCGCTGTCACAGCGGTGGCGTCGGGGGTGCGCGCGATCTGCTCGGCGATGAGGGAGACCAGGGTGGCGTCCGCCGGGACCGGCATCTCCGTCCGGTTGAAGCCCTTGGTCTCCAGGGCGAGTTCGTGGTCCGAGAGCAGGTTGATTCCGGACAGCGGCACCTCCGGGCGGTCGGCCACCGCGTGCAGCAGCCGGTCGAGGTGGGCGGCGAGCCGGGCGATGTCCTCCTCGGCGAAGAGGTCGGTGTTGTAGTTGAAGGCGCCGCGCAGCCCGTCCGGCCACTCCATGAGGAAGAGTTCGACGTCGAAACGGGTGCCCGAGGCGCGCAGGCCGTAGGCCTCCACAGCGAGCCCCGGACCGGCGGCCGCCTGGCGCCCGGTGGCATAGTTCTGGACGGCGAGCACCGCCTGGAAGACCGGGGAGCGGGAGACGTCGCGTTCCACGTGCAGCTCGGTGACCAACTGCGCGAACGGCAGTTCCTGGTGGGCGTACGCCTCCAGGCAGGTCTCGCGGGTGCGTTCCAGCAGCTCGGCGAAGGTGGGGTCGCCGTCGAGCCGGGCGCGCAGTGCCAGGACGTTGACGAACATGCCGACCAGGCCCTCGAGTTCCGGTTCGGGGCGGCCGGCGACGGGTGACCCGACGGCGAAGTCGCGCTGGCCGCTGAACCGGGCCAGGAGTTCCTGGAAGGCGGCGAGCAGCACCATGTGGATCGTGGCGCCGTGTGCCTTGCCGAGCGCGGCGAGCCGGTCGAGGAGTTCACGCTCCACCCGGAACCCGTAGCCGGCCCCGTCGAAGGTCTGCCGCGCCGGGCGGGGCCGGGCGGTGGGCAGGACGAGCGGTTCCACGCCGGCGAGCTCACCGGCCCAGTAGGCGACTTCGGCGCTGAGCGCGTCCCCGCTCAGCCGGTCGCGCTGCCACTGGGCGAAGTCGCCGTACTGAACGGGCAGTTCGGGCAGCAGGCAGCCGTCTCCCGCGACGCGGGCCGCGTAGCAGCGCAGGAGCTCGGAGATCAGGATCTCGCTGGACCAGCCGTCGCTGACGCTGTGGTGGACGACGAGCAGCAGGATGTGGTCGCGGTCGGCCACGCGTACCAGCAGGCTGCGCAGCAGCGGGCCGACGGCCAGGTCGAAGGGCTCGGCCGCCGCCTCGTCCACGAGCCGGGCCGCGTGCTCCTCGTCCCGGGCCTCCACGACGGGCAGCGGCGCGGGCGCGGGCTCGGCGATCTCCAGCACCGGGCGGCCGTCGTCGGTCACCGGGTAGCGGGAGCGCAGCGTCTCGTGCCGGGCGATGACGGTGTCCAGGGCGTGCGCCAGCGCCTCCTGGTCGAGGTCGCCGCGCAGCCTGCGTGCGACGGGGATGTTGTACGCGGCGGTCCCCGGCGCGAACTGCTCCATGAACCAGAGGCGTTCCTGCGCGAAGGAGAGCGGCGGCACGGCGCCCTCGGGTCTCCGGGGCACGGCTGGGCGGGACGCGGCGGCGCGGCCTGCCGTGAGCCGGCGGCTGAGCAGGGCGCGCTTGGCGTCGGAGAGGCCGGCGGGGGGCGTGGTGGTGTCGCTCATGACGGCGTACCGGTTCCTTCCAGGGTGGCGCCGTCCGAGGCGAGGAGGGCGGCTGCCTCCTCCTCCGACAGGGCGTCGATCTCGGCCATCAGGGCGGCCTCCACGGCCTCGGCGAAGGCGGCGACCGTGCGGTGGGTGAAGAGGGTGCGCAGGGGGACGGTGAGTTCGGCGGCGGCCCGGACGCGGGCGACGACCCGGGTGGCAAGCAGGGAGTGGCCTCCCAGGTCGAAGAAGTCGTCCAGGGCGCCGACCCGGTCGATGTCCAGCACGTCGCGCCAGATCTCGGCGACCAGCTCCTCCGCCTCGGTGCGGGGGGCCAGGTAGCTCGCGCGGAGTTCGGGACGCTGCTCGGGAGCGGGCAGGGCCGCGCGGTCCAGTTTGCCGTTCGGGGTGAGCGGCAGCCGGTCCAGCACGAGGACGGCGGCGGGCACGAGGTGGGCCGGTAGGAGCGCTCCCACGGCGCTCCGCAACTCCCCCGGATCAAGCGGCCCGGCAGCGGGAACGACGTATCCCACCAGCGTGTCGCGGTGCGCGACGACCACTGCCTCGGCCACCCCGGGCTGCGCGAGCAGCGCGCCCTCGGTCTCGCCGGGCTCGACGCGGTAGCCCCGCACCTTGAGCTGGCCGTCCAGCCGCCCCAGGAACTCCAGGGCGCCGTCGGGCCTGCGGCGCACGAGGTCGCCGGTCCGGTAGCGCCGGGAGCCGGGCGGGCCGTACGGGTCGGGGACGAAGGCGCGCGCGGTGGCGCCGGGCCGGCCGGTGTAGCCGTAGGTCACCCCGGTACCGCCGAGGAGGAGTTCGCCCGGGGTGCCGGGCGGGACCGGGCCGCCGTACTCGTCGCACACGGTGGCGGTGACGCCGCCGATCGGGGCGCCGATGGGCGGCCGGGCGCGGGTGTCCGCGTCGCCGAGGTCGGCGGTCGTGGCGATGACGGTGGTCTCGGTGGGACCGTAGGAGTTGACGAGGCGTACCCGGTCGCCGAACCGCTCGCGCCAGGCGCCCACGGCGGCGGCCTGGACCTGGTCGGCGCCCAGGATCAGCAGGCGCAGCCCGTCCGGCCAGGCGACGACGTCCGGGTCGCCCACCAGGTGCTGCCAGTACGGGGTGGGCAGGTCCATGACGGTGACGTCGGCGGTGAAGTCCTCGGTCAGCTGGTCGGGCAGGGTGGCGCCGGCGCCGGCCACCACGAGGGTGGCACCGGCCGACAGTGCGGGGAACAGCTCCTCGGCGCAGGTGTCGAAGCTGAGCGAGGCGCAGTGCAGGACGCGGTCCCCGGCGGTGATCCCGTACCCGTCGCGCATCCAGCGCACCCGCTCGGCCAGCGCCCGGTGCGGGACGACGACGCCCTTGGGCTTGCCGGTCGAGCCGGAGGTGTAGACGAGGTACGCGGGGTCGTCGGGGTGGGGCGCGGTGGGGCCGGTGGGCCTCTCCCCCGCCGGTCCGGTACCGGCGGCGTCCTCCACGTACAGCGTCCGGACGCTCCCGGGCAGCTCGGGCGGCGCGGTGTCGCGGCGGGCCAGGACGGTGCGGGCGCCGCTGTCGGCGACCATGTACGCGATCCGGGCGGGCGGGTAGTCGGGGTCCAGGGGGAGGTAGGCGGCACCGGCGCGCCAGGCGGCGAGCATCGCCACGACGGCCTGCGGTCCGCGCGGCAGCAGCACGCCCACGGTGTCCCCGCGCCGCACCCCTTCGTCGGTCAGCCGTCCGGCGAGCCTGCCCGCGCCGTGCCACAGCTCGGCGTACGAGAGCGAGTCGTCGCGCCCCCGCAGGGCCTGGCCGCCGGGGCGTTCGCGTACGGTCCGGGCGATGGCGTCGTGCACGGTGGACGGGCCCTCGGGCAGGGCGGGGCCCCGCCCTGCCGCGTCCAGGGCGGCGCGCTCGGGCTCGTCCAGCAGCGGCAGGAGGTGGACCGGGGTGTCCGGGCCGTCCGCCGCTCCGCGCAGCAGCGTCTCGAACCAGCGCGCGAGGCGGGCCACCCGGTCCCCGTCGAGGAGGTCCGTGCGGTAGCCGAAGACGGCGACCACGTCCTCGCCGTCCCGCCGCACGTCCAGGGTGAGGTCGAACTTGCAGGCCCGTATGGCGGGGTCGAGTTCGGTGCAGCCGAGACCGGCGAAGGACGCGTCGCGCAGCAGGCCGGCGTCCTGGGTGTGCACGGTGAGCATCGTCTGGAACAGGGGGGTGCGCCCGGGGTCCCGGTCCAGGCGCAGGGATTCGGCCAGTTCCTCGAAGGGGACGCGGTCGTGGGCGAAGGCGCCGAGCACCGTGGTGCGGGCCCTGCGGAGCAGGTCGGCGAAGGTGGGCGTCCCGGAGAGGTCGGAGCGCAGGACCAGGGTCCGCGAGAAGTAGCCGATGGCCTGTTCGGCGTCGGGGCCCGAGCGGCCCGCCGTGGGAACACCCACGCAGAAGTCGTGTTGTCCGGTGCAGCGGTGCAGGGTCGCCTGGTAGGCGGCGAGCAGCACCATGAACGGGGTGCAGCGCCGGGCCCGGGCCAGGGCGTCGATCACGGGCCCGGCGCCGGTGAGGAGCTGGGTATGGAAGGCGCCTTCGGGCGAGGGGTGTTCGGGGCGGGGCCGGTCGAGGGGCAGTTCGAGGGCGGGCGTGCCGTCCAGCCGTTCCCGCCAGTAGGCGAGGGCTTCGCGCGCCTGAGCCTCGTCCGCGTCCCGCTCCTGCTCGGACGGGGGCCCGGGCGGTGCGGGCAGGTCGGCGGGGCCGCCCCGGAGGTGCGCGCTGTAGTGCGCCGCCAGTTCGTCGCGCAGGACGTTGAGGGACCAGCCGTCGGCGACGATGTGATGCAGGACCACGCACAGGACGTGCTCGGTGTCTCCCGTACGGAACAGGGCGACGCGCAGCAGCGGACCCCGGGCGAGGTCGAAGGCCCGGTTCGTGCGCTCGGCGATCAGCGCTTCGAGCCGGTCGCCCGCACCGCGCAGGTCGCGGCATTCCAGGTCCACCGGGCCCGGCGCGGCCACCAGCGCGGCCGGCTCGCCGTCCTCGGCGGGGAAGCGGCTCCGCAGCGCCTCGTGCCGGGCCGCCACCGCGTCGAAGGCCGCGCGCAGGGCGGGTTCGGACAGTTCTCCGGAGAGACGAAGGACGAGAGGAATGTTGTACGAGGCGTCGTCGGGGTCCATCTGGTGCAGGAACCACAGACGTTTCTGGCCACGCGTCAGGTACGACTGGACGGCCTGGGTACTCATCCGACTCCCTCGGCGCGCACGCCGAGCGGCGTGGTGTGCGGTTGCTTCAGGTCAATGGGGACGTGCGGAGCATGTGGGGGACGGAGCGACGCGACGGCACGGGGATACCGCGGCGGCCGAACGGTCTCGCCGACGGCGAGATCCGGTCATTCACGGCTTCAGGTGTTGCGATGTTATGAACAGCACACGCGTCCGTCAATGCAAGATCTGTACACACAAACGGAGTTGTGAAATCCGACCCCTCGTCGGCTCCCGGCGGAGGAGACCACTCCCGTCCCCGGCCGGGCGTTCATCCCTTCGGCTGGATCTTGGGCACACTGTGCGCCTTTCGCGCCCTTCCGGGTGGTGAATGGGGGCGTGCGACAGCAAACCCCGGCCCGAGGAGTGTGGACCATCATGAACAACGCGGACACTGCGTCACAGAGCGTACAGACGATGTATGCCGAGCGCTTCGCCACCGATCTCACCGACAACCGTGCGGAGCAGAGGGAGCTCACCGCACAGATCGAGCGGCTGCGGACCCGCCTGGAACAGCTCAGGGCGGACGAGACCTGGCTGACCGGGATGCAGGCCGCGCTGCCGGGAGAGACGGCGCCCCCTCGGCAGCGTCGCGCGCCGCGCACCGGGGAGCAGCCCGCGGAGGACGACACCCCCGCCGGCACACCCGTCCCGGGCCCCCGGCCCGCCGGACGCGCGAAGGCGAGGCCGTCCCGGGCCAGGGCCGGCGGCAAGAAGGCGGCGCCCTCGGCCGGCGCTCCCCTGCACCAGCTCATCCGCGCCCTGATGCCCCTGGGCGAACCGCGCCTGGTGCGCGAGGTGCACGCGGATCTGACCAAGACGCACCCGGAGCGCGGCACCTCGGTACAGGTGGTGCGCAACACCCTGGAGACCCTGGTGAAGCGGGGCGTCGTGGGCAAGGGCATCCAGAAGGGCACGGCCATGTACACCGCGACCGCGCCGGCCGCGTCCCAGGGCGACGAGGCACCGGTGGCCGGCTGAGCGGCACGGGGACGTGACACACGTCCGGCCCCCGGGGAGCACGCTCCCAGGGGGCCGGACGGTGGTACTGCGGCGTCAGGCGGCCGTGATGTTCTCCGCCTGCGGGCCCTTCTGGCCCTGCGTGATGTCGAAGGTCACCGCCTGGCCCTCCTGGAGCTCACGGAAGCCGGTGGCGTTGATGTTCGAGTAGTGAGCGAAGACGTCCGGCCCGCCGCCGTCCTGCTGGATGAAGCCGAAACCCTTTTCGGCGTTGAACCACTTGACGGTTCCGCTGGCCATGCCGGTGCCTCTCAGTCGATATCGGGAGCCGCACCACGCGGTCCCATGGGTGTCCTGACCCGCCCCCTGCACAGCAAGGCGCCCGCGCCGGAGCACGGGCGGTTTCGGCGAACCACGACTTCCGGCTGTGACGCTACATGGCGAAGCCCCTCTCCACCAGAGAGCAACGACTTCGCGTCGCACCGGATGCGGGGGAAAGCCGCTGATGGGGCCGTACTCACCAGGCACCTGGGGCGGTGGTGGCGTCCGCGGCGGCGTCACCGTACCGGAGCACCGCGCCGGGACGGTCCGGCTCCGGATGGAGCAGTGCCCCCCGGGATGAAAATGGTGCGGCCGGCAGGGGGGCTGCCGACCGCACCGAGTACCGCCCCGCCTCGGCCCGGGAGACCGAGGTGGGTGGCGGAAAGAGCCAGATCAGCGGACCGTGCCGGACCGTCCGCCCCGCCAGGGGCGAAATACGGTCTGCTGGTCAAGCCCTTCCCGCCACCGTTCTGAACGGGTGCGGAATTCCGGCTGCGAACATTGCCAGGAGAGGACAGCAGGAAGACCGCACGTCAGGCGCGGGCCCACCGCCCCGAAGAGCCGCGGTCCGCTGCCTCACGCGGTCCAGCATGGAAGGTAAACAGACTGTTTTCTACGTCTAGTTTTTAGCGCTAAGCCACGTAGCGCCAATTAGGCTCACGCCCGCGCAAGCGGGCCCATACGCGGGGGATTTGATCGCATGACCAACACCGACAAGACGGCACTGCGGACACTGCTCAGAGTCCGACGTGCACTCATCGACCCCACCGGACACGGTTTCCACCGTTCGTCCCGCCAAGGGCGGCGCGCACCCGGGCTGTCGCAGCACCAGGTCGACCAGTTGCTGCACCGCACACCAGGCACCTACCGCCGGCTGGAGTCCGGCGCCTGGCCGAGGCCGGACACCGGATTCCTCCGCGATGTCGCCATGCTCTTCGCCCTCAACGAGCAGGAGTGGGTGTCACTGTGCCGGTACGCCGGGATAGGCGACCCGCCGGGCCCGCTCACCGCCCGCTCGGGCAAGGAGGTGCCGGGTGTGTGGCAGGAGGCCATCGACGGGATGACCCACCCCGCGTACATCACCGACGCCTCCTGGGAGCTCATCGCGCACAACGACGGGTTCGCGCGGCTGTTCCCCGCCGGGGGCGTTCCCACGAACACCATGCGGTGGATGCTCCTCGAACCGCAGGGCCGCGAGATGCTCATCGACTGGGACACCGCCTGGGCCCCGCTGGTCGTGCCGCAGTTGCGGGCGGCGCTGGCCAGCCGGCCCGACGACGAGGTGCTCCGCCGGCTCGAGAAGGACGTGCTGGCCGATCCGCAGTGTGCGCAGATCTGGGAGTCGGGCGGCGCGCACATCCATCCCGACGGCGACGAACGGCCCATCCGCCACGCCGTCGACGGTCCGGGGTGGGTGACGATGTGCGCGGCACAGCCCATGGCGGCCCCCGGGGCGCGCATGATCGTTCTCGTCTTCCACGCGGGCGCGCGGCGTGCGCACACGCGCGTTCCGGTCCTGCGCGCGCCGTGAACACTTCCCTCCGGCGCTCCCGCGGTGGTGTGATCAGGGCGGAACGGCCGTTTGTGGCTTAGGTTGTGGCCACCCCCACATCGCCGCCGCACCGTGCCCGCCGGAGGATGTCGTGCCTGCCTACATAGCCCGCCCCACCACCGTGTTCCCCGCCCACAAGGTGACCACCGGGGAGATCGCGGACGATATCCGCGCCCATCATCCGGACCACCCGCGGCTCGCCGCGGTCCTCCGCATCGTGGCCAACACCGGGGTGCGCAGCAGGTACTTCACCCGGCCGCTGGCGGCTCCGACCGTGTCGGGGGACGCCGGTGTCGCGGCCCGGGGGGCGGCGGCGTTCTCCGACGCGCTGGACATGGCGGAGCAGGCGGCACGGGGGGCGCTCCGGGCGTACGGGCTGGAGCCGGGTGACGTGGACGCCGTCATCACGACGCATTCGACCGGCTGGTCCGTCCCGAACATGGACATCCACCTCATCGACCGCCTGGGTCTGCGGCCGGAGGTCCGCCGGATCGCCCTGACGACGCTGGCCTGCGCGGGAGGCACCCAGGCGCTGATCCGGGCCGTCGACCTGGTGACCGCGAGACCGGGCGCGACGGTCCTGGTGGTCGCCGCCGAGGTCATCTCCGCCGTGTACAACCACCAGGACGACGCCGTCGAGCACATGATCTACAAGGTGCTGTTCGGGGACAGCGCTGCGGCGACCCTCGTCACCGACGCCCCGCTGGGCCCCGGTTTCCGGGTGGGATCCCCGGCCGACACCTACGAGCACGTCCTGCCGGACAGCCTCACCCGGTACGCCGGCCGCGTCGATCCGGCCGGATTCCACTTCGACAGCACCAAGGAGGCGCTGAGCGCGGCGGACGACGTGCTGCCCAGTCTGCTGGACTGGCTGGGCCGGTCCCCCGTGGACTTCGGGGTCATCCACCCCGGCAGCGCGCGCATCATCAGCGACACGGCGACGGCGCTCGGCCTCGACGCCCACGACACCCGGCACTCCACCGCCACCCTCGCCGACGAGGGCAACCTCGGCGGTGTCTCCGTGCTCCGCATCCTCGAGCGCACCCACGCCGAACCGCCGCCGGCCGGCGCCGCCGGGATCACCGTCGCGTACGGGCCGGGCTTCGCCACGGCCGCGCTGCGGGGGACCTGGACCGCCTGAGCGGCCGGGGCCGGGGCAAGGTGTGCGGGCTGCCCGGGATGTGACAGGGCCTGAGTCCCGGGGCCGCGCGGCAGGTAGGCTGCCCGCCGGGGTGGGCCGTAGCGCAGAGGTCGTCGCGCCTTCACGTCATGTAGGAGCACGCCGGTTCGAATCCGGTCGGCCCGCCCCGTCCTGACGCTGCGACCTGTGTCTCGCCTGACGGCCCGGCACGCACCCGGGGCCCGCCGTTCCGCTCGGCGGGCCCCGGATTCCGCGGAAACCGTCAGGCGGTGTGGAGCGTCAGCCCGTAGCGGTTCAGGATCTCGTTGATGGGCTGGTGCCAGGTCTCGCCGCCGGAGCTGCAGTCGCCCCAGCCACCCGAGGTGACACCCTGCGCCTGGTCGCCGCTGATGAAGGAGCCTCCGGAGTCACCGCCCTCCGCGCACACGCTTGTCTTGGTCATCTGGTAGACCGCGCCCTGGGCGTAGTTGACCGTGTCGTTGGTGGCGAGCACATTGCCGCAGTGCCAGTGCGAGGTGGAGCCGGAGCGGCAGATCGAGGCGCCGATCGGGGCCACGTTGGAGCCCCGGACCAGTTGGTCGGAGACGGTGCCCCAGCCGAGGACGACGGGAACAGTCCACCAGCCGCTGCCTACGCTGACCCAGGCGTAGTCGTCGCCGGGGAACGACGAACCCTGGAAGTTGCCGATGAACGAGCCGTCCCAGCCGCTGACCCCGGCACCCGCCCGGCCGCAGTGGCCGGCCGTGACGAAGCCGCCGTGGACGGAGAAGCCGATGGAGCATCGTACGTTCCCGGTGTAGTACGGGTCACCGCCCACGGTCCCGGCCGAGAAGGTGCGCGGCGCTTCGGCGGTCTGCTCGACGGTGACCGGCCCGGCCGCCCTCGCCTTCCGCACGAATGCCTGGACATCGTTGTCAGAACGCTGCGAGGCGACGACGTCCACCACGACCGAGTTGGTGCGGGGATCGACGTGCCAGCTGCTGACGCCCTGCGGGGCGTCCAGCTTGTCGAGCTTCGACTTGACCGAGTCGAGGCGCTTCTCGGTGTACGTCACCATCCGCACGGCGGCACCCGTGGCCCGTACGGCGTCCGCCTGCCGGGCGTCGGTGACGGCGACGGTGAGACCACCGGTCGCGGGGTCGAACCAGGAGCCGCCGTACGCGGCGCCCGCGGCGTGGCGCGCCATCGGCTGGAGCGCGGTGGCGGTCTTCTCCTGGGCGATCCGCGTCTTTGCCTGGCTTGCCGTCAGGCCGAGGTCGCGCTGCATGGCGGTGAGCAGGCCGTCGGATGCGGGCGCGGGTGCGGGCGTGTCGGCGGCGGAGGCCGAGGGAAAGCCCGCACCCGCCCAGGCTCCGAGGAGGAGTACGGCGGAGAGTGCGGTCCTCAAGGCTGTGGAGCGTCTCAAGGTCTTGGCCCTTCTGTTGTTCCGGCTGGGTGGGGGAGGAACAGCAGGCGTCCGAGGCGCCCTCCGTGAGAGCGCTCTCAGAGTGTGCCGTTCCGGACTGTAGCGGAGATGCTGTTAGCAGGTCCATGCCAATGACAGGGGTGACCGTACGGGCCGCCCGCCGAGCTGCCGTACTCATCCCTTGAGGGTTACGTCCTTCACCACGAGGAGCCCGACGGGTCACGTCGCGCCTGGGCGACCGGGCCGCCGCCGGCCACCGGCCTCGACGGCGGGCTGCCGGAAGAGCCCCGGGAGGTTCAGCAGGGTCCGCGAGGGCCGGGGCCGCCGCGACTGCCCCCGCCGTGCCCCCTCACGGCCGGCGCCGCGTCAGGAGCGGGCCGGCCGGTAGGTGTACGTGTCCCACAGCGCCCGCACCGCGTCGCTGTCCCGCCAGTGTCCGGAGGCCGCCGCGCGGTCCGGCGTCCCCCAGACCCTGATGCGTCCGGCGCCCGGCTCCCAGCCCGGGTCACCGGTGGCGGCGAACGCGGCCCAGGCCGAGGTCATCCGGTCCGCGAGGGCCCGGTCCTCGGGCGTCGGCGCGGCGCCGCCGATGAGGAACCGGGTGCGCTCGTCGTCCACGTTGCCGAAGGCGAAGGGCACGTCGGCGCAGTGCCAGGCACGCACTCCGCCGCCCCTGCGGTCGAACCGGGAGAGGTGGGCGCGGCCGCCCGCCGCCGCGTGGGCCTCGGCGAGCCGGGTGCTGTACTCGCCGAACATCAGGTCCCCGTACACGGCGAGGTGGACGTCGTGCGGCCCGGCACCCGGCATGAGCGCGCGGTACCCGTCGACGAGCCCGGACGGCAGGCCGAAGTCGGCGGCGAAGCGGTGCAGCCGCTCGTCCGTGGGGACCGGGACGCTGCTGCCGACGGCGTCCATCAGCCAGTACTCCTCGGTCGTGTGGCAGACGAGCAGGCCGACGTCCCGGGCGGCTCCGGAGGCGAGGAGGGCCAGCGGGTCGTCGCGCAGGAGGTGTCCGTCGGCGACCGGGCCGTAGATGACCGGGTCCCAGTGCAGCGCCCCCGAGCCGGGGTCCTCCCGGTAGTCCCCGACGACCCGGTCCGAAGCCTGCAGCAGTTCCTGCGGGGCGGCCACGGTCAGGGGTTTCCCCACGGCGGCGGCGACGCGGGCCGTGACCTGCTCGGCGAGCTCCTGGGCGAAGACGGGGCCGACCGCACTGTGCGCGATCACCCGCCGGAAGAGCCCGCGGGCGCGGTCCATCACCATCAGGCAGACCGCGGACGTCGCTCCGGCCGACTGTCCGGCCAGGGTGACGTCGCCCCGGTCTCCCCCGAAGGCGGCGATGTTGTCGCGGACCCATTCGAGGGCGGCGATCTGGTCGAGCAGGCCCCGGTTGGGCGGGCAGGCGTCGTCCGGGAGGTGGCCGAAGCCCTCGAAGCCGACGCGGTAGTTCAGGGTGACGACGACGAGGCCGGTGCGAGCCAGCGCCGTGCCGTCGAAGTCCGGTTGCGCGCTCGATCCGAAGGTGTAGGCGCCGCCGTGGATCCAGACCAGTACGGGCAGCGGGCCCGCCGCCGCGGCGGGGGTCCAGATGTTGAGGCTCAGGACGTCCTCGTCGCCGGGTGACCAGGTGGGGGCGCCGGGCAGCTCGGCGGACTGGGGCGGAACGGGCCCGAACTCCGTGCAGTCGCGGACACCGGGCCACGGGGCGCGCGGGCGTGGGGCCCGGAGGCGGTTGTCGCCGAACGGCGGCTCGGCGTAGGGGATTCCGAGGACCGCGACGACGTCGCCGTGCGGTGTACGTCCGCGTACCCGACCGCTTGCCGTCTCGTACACACCGCTGTTCGCCAACGCGTCCCGCCTGTCCTTCGATCGCGGCTCCCGGGCCGGGAGCGATGATCAGGATGGCCCACTCCCTGCGTCGACGCGATGGAATTCGACGGAAGTGATCAAGGAGTTGGTCAGCCGGCCTGTCCGATGGCGCTGCGGAGCATGGCCACGGTGGTCGCCGCCGCGGCCCGCTCCGCCTCGTCCTCCGTGGCCCGCACCCGTTCCTCCAGCAGCACCACCGCCGCCTGGAGTACGCCGACGCGCACCGGGACGGACCGCATGGCGGTCAGTACGGCCGCCGCCTGTTCGGCCGGTGTGGCCTGCGCGGCCTGCGCGGCCTGCGGAATGAGGGTGGTGATGCCGCGTCCGAGCGCGCGGTCACGAGGCGGCTGGGCCGCGGGTGTGGTCACCGGGGAATTCTGCCGCACCCGGCGCCCCGATCGGGTCAGCGACCTGGCCGCACCGGGCCGTTCTCCCGCACCCCGTCATGGACGCGGAGCAACAGGGCGGCCAACTGGGCGCGTTCATGGGCTGCCAGGGGCGCGAGGACATCGTCCTGCACGGCCAGCGCCTCGGCCTTGAGGCCGTCCAGCAGGGCCCGGCCGGCCGGTGTGACGGTGACCGTGACGCGGCGCCGGTCGGCGGTGTCGCGGGCCCGCTCCACCAGGCCGGACGCGCCGAGCCCGTCCACGATCTTCACGACGTCGCTCCGGTCGATCGAGAGCCGCGCGGCGAGTTCACGCTGCACATGGGGGCCGAAGTCGGCCAGCGCGGCGAGCACCGCCATGTGCCAGAGCCTCAGCCCGCGTTCGGCGAGGCGGTCCGCGAGCCTGCCGCGCGCCGCCTTGCCGGTCTTGGACATGAGGTACGTGGTGAGGCCCAGGAGACTGGGAGGGGTTTCGTTCATCAGGTATATCGTAGGGCCTACCCCATGATGGGTGTGCACCTACTGAAGGAGACTCCGTGGACGCGCT
This sequence comes from Streptomyces sp. DT224, assembly GCF_049844595.1. Classification (NCBI taxonomy): domain Bacteria; kingdom Bacillati; phylum Actinomycetota; class Actinomycetes; order Kitasatosporales; family Streptomycetaceae; genus Streptomyces; species Streptomyces sp. DT224. The sequence continues at coordinate 138,790 of NZ_JBNCLI010000008.1, read as the reverse complement.
GCATCCCCGCCTGCTGGTCGACCGGTTCACCGACTGCTTCCGGTTCTACGACGCCGTGCTGCCGGAGCTGATCGGTGCGGTACGGGCCAGCGGCAACGCCTCGGGGCCGTACGCTCATTGGGACGTCGAGGGCCAGGGCGTGCTGGTGCTGTTCGACCGGAGCGCGATGGCGGCGGTCGCCGGTACGACCCACCTGCCCGCGGACCCGCCCCCGGCGCAGGACCGGTCGATGCTCGTCCTGCGCGTGGCGGACGTCGACGCGGGTCTGGCCGTCTGCCTCGGTCATGGCGCGGAGCCGGCCGCACCCGCGTGCGACCGCCCGGAGTGGGGGCCGGGGCTGCGCACCGCCCATGTACGCGACCCGGAGGGGATTCTCGTGGAGCTGCAGTCCTACTGACCGGTGGCGGCCGAGGTCACTTCCGCGCCCAGGCGCGCATGGCGGAGCGGGATGAGAAGTCGGCGACGTCCTTGTCGAGCGGCCGGTCGGTGTACTGGTGGATGCGCCACGACGCCTTGATGCGCGGATGGCCCGCCTTCACGTAGTCGGCGATCCAGAGCCCGTCCCCGGCGTACGACGTGGTGTCGTGGTTCAGCCAGAAGTACCGGTTGCAGTACAGCAGGACCCGGTGGTGCGGCCGCAGGCGTTTGACCTCGCGGATGAAGCGGTCCTTCTCGGCGTTGCTCGGCCGGGTGCCCTCGCCGTTCTGTTCCCAGTCGACGGCGAGCAGGTCCCCGGCCTTCTCCGGCGCCTTGCTCAGGAAGTACTCGGCCTGCGCCGTGATGTGTCCGGGCCACAGGAAGTGGTAGAAGCCGACGACGCATTCGGCGTCGCGGGCCCGTTTGGTCTGGTCGGTCAGGCGTGGATTGACGTACGAACGGCCCTCGGTGGCCTTGATGAAGACGAAGTCCACTCCGTCCGTGTCGAACGAGGACTGATGGGCGCTGACATCGACACCGTGCAGCATGGGCGCCACCTTTACAATCGGGGTGCTCTGTTCCGCTTACTTTCCCTGATCACCCGCTTCCCACCCTCACGCGAAGCACGAATGCGCGTGTGTGCCGGGGCGCGCGCTCCGGCACACACGCGCGGGCGGGCACACGCCCGTCGGCCGTCAGACGTCGAAGCCGGTGGAGCGGCTGACCTTCTCCCAGGCCAGTGTTTCGGCGCGGGAGGCGTCGAGCGCGCCGAGCACGGCGTCCGTCGCGTCGTTGCCGAGCGGCAGCCGCAGCGGGGTGTTCTCGGCGTCCAGGGCGGTCAGGATGGCGTCGGCGGCCTTGGCGGGGTCGCCCTCCTGCTTGCCGTCCGAGTCGGGCAGGCCGTTGCGGACCGGGCCGACGGTGTCGGCGTAGGCGTCCAGCGGCGCGGACTGACGCAGGGCGCCGCCGCCGGCGAATCCGGTGCGGAAGGAGCCGGGTTCGACGATGAGGACCTTGACGCCGTGCGGGGCCACCTCGGCGGCCAGGGCTTCGGACAGGCCCTCCAGGGCGAACTTCGTCGCGGAGTAGCCGCCGACGCCGGGGAAGGTGAACCGGCCGCCCATGCTGCTCATCTGGACCACGGCGCCCGAACCGTTGCGGCGCATGTGCGGCAGCACGGCCCGGACCAGGGCCGCGGGGCCGAAGAAGTGGAGGTCCATGAGGTCGCGCAGCTCGCGGTCGCTGGTCTCCTCGACCGCGCCGATGAGCCCCATGCCCGCATTGTTCACGAGCACGTCGATCCGTCCGTACCAGAGCACGGTGTCCGCGACGACGTCGGCGATGCGGGCGGTGTCGGTGACGTCGAGCCGGACGGCGACCGCGCGGTCGGGGTGCGCGGCGACGAGGGCGTCGAGCGCCTCGGGGCGGCGGGCCGTGGCCACGACGGTGTCGCCGGCAGCGAGGGCGGCCTCGGCGATGGACCGGCCGAAGCCGGAGGAGGCGCCGGTGATCAGCCAGACGCGGCCCGGGGCGTTGTCGCGGGCGGGGGTGGCGGGTGCGGCGTCCATGTCCAACTCCGTTTTGTCGTCGGCGCGTTGCGGTGATTCATTTATGTCATCCGCGTTCGCGAACGGTCCAAGACATGGATTCTTCGGAGCGATAAAGACGACTTATGATCTCGCCATGGAACTGCGCCAGCTGCACTACCTCACGGTGATAGCCGAGGAGGAGAACCTGGGCCGGGCCGCCCGCAGGCTCTACGTCAGCCAGCCGGCGCTCTCGTACGCGCTCAAGAGTCTGGAGACGGAGCTCGGGGTGAAGCTCTTCGACCGCCACGCGGGCGGGGTCTCAGCCACCTCGGCGGGGCGCGATGTGATCGCCGAGGCGCTGCTCACCCTGCGCCAGGCCGAGCGCGTCACCGCGGCGGCCGAGCGGCACACACGGGGCGAGACGGGTGTGCTGCGGGTGGGCTTCGAGGCGAGCGGGGCGGGGGAACTGACCACCAGGGCGCGGGCGGAGTTCGCCCGCCTCCATCCCGGGGTGCGGGTGGCGCCCAAGCGCTACGACTGGGGGCAGGAGGCCGACGCACTGCGGGACGGCCTCGCGGATGTGGCGTTCGTCTGGCTGCCCAACGACCTGACCGGGCTGACGTACGAACCGGTGCACACCGAGCCCCGCGTCGTCGGCCTGCCCACGGGGCACCCCTTGGCGTCCCGCGACGGCGTCTCCGTCCTGGAGGTCAAGGACGAGCCGCTGCTGTGGACGCGGCGGGCGCCCCGGCCGTGGGTGGACTGGTGGGCCGTCAACCCGCGCCCCGACGGGTCGGCCCCGGTCTGGGGGCCGACCAACGACAACGTCGAGGAGATGCTGGAGCAGGTGGCGCAGGGGTCCGCGATCTGCTTCGCACCCGAGAGCATGGCCCGCTACTACGCGCGCCCCGACCTGTCCTGGGTGCCGCTCACGGACGTCGAGCCGCTGCGCGTGGTCCTGGCCTGGGCGGACGGCGCGGACACGGCGCTGGTGCGGGGCTTCGCCCGCGTAGTGCGCGAGCTGGTCTCGGAGGCGTGACCGCTCAGTCCGCCTCGGGGGCGGCCGGCAGGCTGTCCATGAAGGAGCTGACGGAGAACACCGCGTTCCCCGCTCCGGGCGGGCCGTAACCGGGGGGCGAGCTGAGACCGAACTCGTCCATCGTCGCGCGGTACGACTCCAGGAGCCGGATGTGGTACTCCAGGGGCGCCCCGTCCGGGTTGGTCCTGCCGAGCGGGGTCGTCGGCTCCGGGCACCAGGTGGTGAAGCGCGGGGTGATGCCGTGCGACATGAAGAAGCGCAGGCCCTCGGTGGTCGAGTCGATGGCCTCCTTCACCGTGGTGAAGCCGAACGGCTCGGCCATCTCCACACCGGCCACGAAGTTCGGGATGACATTGCGCGCACCGAAGACGTCGGCGGAGTCGAGGATGCGGCGGTGCCACTCGTCACGGCCGACGTAGCGCTCCTTGCCCGGGCAGTACAGCTCGAACAGCCGCCGGTCCCACACCTCGTAGTTGGGGTGGTAGATCTGCACCCCGTAGTCGTGGAAGCGCTGGACGTCCGCCTTGGGCAGGGCCTGGGCGACGACCTTCCCGATCCAGCGGCCCGGGAAACGCTCCTCGATGGCCTTGGCGTACTGGCCGTAGAAGTCCGCCTCGTCCCGGCCGCCGATGTGCGAGGTGATGGCGCCGCCGGTGAGGGTGTACGCGGTGGAGGTCTTCGCCGTGTCGTACCGGTCGATGATCTCCAGCGCCTCCAGCACCTCCTCGACGGGCTTCACCCCGGTGTAGGGCCGTCCCGCCGCCTTGTGCTGGCGCCAGTTGTGGTTGATGTCGCAGTACTGGCACTCCTCCTTCGCGCCGAAGTACTGGCAGACGCGGAAGACCGTGAGGTAGACGAGGTAGCCCCACTGGATGGTCGGGGCGACCTCCATCACGGACTTCCCGTTGGCGAGCGTGTGCCGGTAGTAGTCGGGCATCGGGGGCAGGCCGACGTCGGAGATGCGCCTGCCGTCGAGGTAGAGCCCGAGCATCCCGTCCGCGTCCGCCGCGACGCGGTACGGGGACGCGGGGTTGACGCGCACCGAGACGACGGTGCGCCGCAGCTCGTACGGGCCGCCGGTGAGCACGATCTCCTCCGGCGGGCGGCGCAGGGCGGCCGCGCCCAGCTCGGGCAGGGTGCCGTGGTCGAAGGAGAAGATGAAGTACGACTTCGGCTTGACGTCACCGCCCTCGTTGTCGCTGAGCGCGGACTCGTCGAAGGCGACGCCGCCGCGCAGCAGGTCCTCCTTGATGACGGCCTCGCGCGGCACGTGGGGGAACTGCTCCATCAGCCGTTCGACGAGCCGGGTGCGGTCTGCGGTGCCGGGCTCGGTGCGGCTGGGATCGGTACGGCTGGGCATGTGCGGGCTCCTCGGTCGGTCGTCGACGTGTTCCGGATGCGACGTCTGTGCAACGAACCACGGCCGCGGAGCGTTCTCGTCCCCGCTGCCGGATGCGTCACTCCCCGGTACCGGATCCTATGTGACCGGTCAGTAAGGTGTGGGGGCGGGAGCCCGTCGGCCGTGCGGCCGGTCCGACGCCCGGCGTGACCGCAGCCGGCCGCGGAACGGAAGTGCTCCATGCCCCGCACCATGTCCGTGTCGGACAGCATCGTCGTGCACGCCGGTCCGCTGGAGGTGTACGCCCGGCTGAGCGACCCCACGGCCATGGGCCGCTGGAGCCCGGAGAACCTCGGCGCGCGGGTGCGGGGAGACCGCCGGGAGGCCTACGTCGGCATGGTCTTCGACGGCCGCAACAAGCGGGGGCCGGTGAGCTGGACGACGCGGTGCACGGTGACGGCGGCCGATCCGGGCAGCCGGTTCGCGTTCCGGGTCCATGCGATCGGTGCGCGGCGGCCGTTGCTGCGCGGGCCGATCGCCACGTGGGAGTACCGCTTCGAGGCGGTGGAGGGCGGCACCCGGGTCACGGAGACCTGGACGGACGACCGCCGCGCCTGGCCGGACGTCGTGGCCAACGCCTTCGACCGGGTGGCCACCCGGGGGCACACCTTCGCCGTGTTCCAACGCCGCAACATCCGCACCACGCTCGAACGCCTCAAGGCGGCACTGGAATCCCCGGAAGGCTGACGGGTCACACCGCCCAGTGCGCGGGGCGCCTCAGCGACGACGGGAGCCGGGTGGTGCCGCTCCCCCGGGCGGCGTTCACCTGCGCCTGCGTCAGGAACAGCGCCCCGGTCAGGTCGGCGCCCGACAGGTCCGCGTCCCGGAAGTCCGCGCCGATGAGGTCCGCGAGGCGCAGGTCGGCGCCGCCGAGGTCCGCCGCGATGAGGTAGGCGCCGCGCAGATCGGCGCCCCGCAGGTCCGCCTTCCTGAGCCGGGCGCCCATGAGGTCGCCGCCCCGGTGGCTGCGCCGCTTGCGACCCGGGGCCGTGGCGCGCACCAGTTCGCTCACGCGTCCGAGGAGCACGGCGACCTCGCCCCGGTGGGCGGCCACGTCGAGCTCCACCAGGGCGGGGGCGTCGAGGCGGGTCAGGGCTTCGGTCGCTTCGAGGGTGCGCCGGATCTCGCCGCGCAGGGGGCGGGCGGGGGCGAGGGCGGCCGCCTCGGTCAGGTACCAGAGCAGCTCGTGGAGTTGCCGGACGACCGGGAAGACGTCGAACATCTGCTGCGCGGTCTCCGGTGCGGCGCGCCAGTCCCGGCCCCCGAAGATGTCCACCGACACCTTCTGACCGGCCCCGAAGCAGTCGTAGACGGTGCAGCCGGGAAAGCCCTCGGTGCGCAGCCGGGTGTGGACGCCGCAGCGGAAGTCGTCCCGGAGGTTTCGACAGGGCGTGCCCGCCGCCTTGTTGACGGCGAAATCTGCGGAACGCGTGAGCGTCAGCGCGACACAGCACAGGGCGAAGCAGCTGCCGCAGTCGGCACGCAGGGTGGCACGGCCGTCTCCGTCCTGGCGTTCGGTGCCGGAGGGTCGGTCGGTGTCGGGCACGGTGGGTGGATCCTTCGGGTGCGGTCTTCGTGAGCAGCACCGGAGCCTATCGGCTTCGCGTGCGGTCCGCCGTTGTCGGTGGGGCGGCGCACACTGGCAGGAGCGCGGTACGGCGAGGAGACGGAGGGGCGCGGATGGGCGGCGGGGAGGAGAGCGGGTTCGAACCGGCGACCGGGGACGGTCCGCCGGCCACCGGGGAGGCTGAGGCGCGCGCCGCTTCGGTGCGGTCGGCGTTGGCCGGGCTGCGGCAGATCAGGCGGCTTGCGAACAGCGGCCGGGCCGACCCGGAGTCCGTGCCCGCCCCGTGGGAACTGCACCGTCCGGTACGGGCCGTGGCGCTGGCCCTGGAGGCCGCGGGGTTCCCCGCCTCGGCCGTCGGCCCGTCAGGGGAGCGTATGGCGAAGGGTTACCGGGTGACGGCGGGGGCATCACCGGGCACCGTCCGGGTGGAATGGCTGGGGCCGGCCGGGAGCGGGGCGGCGTACGAGGAGGACGGCGAGCTGCCCAGGTGCGCGGCGGCGTTGCGGGAGTTGGGCTGGACGGCGCTGCTGTACCGGGGACCACGCGGTCGCCGGTTTCTGGAGGTCGAGCCGCCGGCGGGTCGGCCGGACGGCCGATAGCCGCCGTGCCGTGACCGCTCGCCGGACGACGTTGTCAGACCCATGGGGGATGCTGGTGGGGTCCGACACCTCTGATCTGGAGATGCTGAGATGCACAAGGACGAACTCGCGGCGGCGCAGGCGTACGTCCGTTTACTGGAGGCCACCCGGGCGGCCCTCTCCGACCCGGACGACGCCCCGCTGTACCTGCCGTTGCTCACGTCACCGATGGAGGAGGCGGACGGGGCGCTCCGGCGCGCCGGGTTCGCCGGCAACGAGACGCGGTTCTTCGAGCTGGTCGGTTCGCTCCGGCAGAGTCTGACGGGCAGCGGCCACTGAGGGGTGCGCCGGGGCGGGCCCGCCGGCGATGCCTCAGCCTGCCTCGGGAAGTGGTGCGAGGCCGAGTTCACGGTCGCCGAGGGGCGCGAAGTGGCGGGCCACGTCCTCGGCGGTGACCTGGGCGAGTTCGGAGGGCTTCCACCGGGGGTCGCGGTCCTTGTCCACGATCTGGGCGCGGACGCCCTCCACCAGATCGGGGCCCGCGAAGGCGGCGGTCGAGACGCGGTACTCCTGGTCGAGGACCGCTTCGAGCCCGCCGAGGCGGCGCGCCCGGCGTACGGCTTCGAGCGTCACCTTGAGCGAGGTGGGCGCCTTGGCCAGGATGGTCGCTGCGGCCTGCTTGGCGGCCGGGTCCCCGTGGCCGGCGAGGCGGTCGACGATCTCCTCGACCGTGTCCGCCGCGTAGCAGGAGTCGATCCAGGCGCGGTGCGCGGCGAGCCGGCCGCCGGGGGCGGGGCGGGCGTGGTCCTTCACGGTCGCGGTGACGGCTTCGCGGGTCGTGCACCGGGCGAGGGCGGCGACGAGGTCGGCGAGCCCGTCGGCGGGCACGAAGTGGTCGGCGAGTCCGCAGAGCAGCGCGTCGGCCGCGCCGACCGGCTCACCGGTGAGCGCGAGATGCGTGCCCAGTTCTCCGGGCGCGGCTCCCAGCAGATACGTTCCGCCGACGTCCGGGACGAACCCGATCCCGGTCTCCGGCATGGCGACGCGTGAGCGCTCCGTGACGATCCGGACGGAGCCATGGGCGGAGACTCCGACACCGCCGCCCATCACGATGCCGTCCATGAGGGCGACGTACGGCTTGGGGAAGCGGGCGATCCGCGCGTTGAGCCGGTACTCGTCCCGCCAGAAGTCCAGCGAGGCGCTCCCCCCGGCCAGGGCGTCGTCGCGAACCGCTCGGATGTCGCCGCCCGCGCACAGGCCGCGGTCCCCCGCACCGGTGAGCAGCACGGCGACGACGGCCTCGTCGCTCTCGGCCGTGTCGAGCGCGTCGGCCATGAGCCGCACCATGGCGTGGTTGAGCGCGTTCAGGGCGCGGGGCCGGTTGAGCGTGAGGTGGCGGACGCGTCCCTCCGTGTGCAGCAGGACGGGGTCCTCGTGGTTCATGCGTGCGCTCCGCTCAGCCCGGGTGCCGTGCCGTCCACCCGTCGGGGGACGGTCTTCCGCTGCCATTGTGCGCGGGCCCCGGAGGGGCGGGCGGTGCGGGGTGGTCTCCGCTGTGGCAGGCGTGCCGGACCGGCCCGACAATTGAGGCACGCCGTACGGCGGACCCGCCGGACGATCCCCGGAGCTGGCATGACCGATCAGAACCGGCCACCGGTCGTCCCCGGACCGGACGGCCGGCCGGAGGGCAGGACGCCGGCCGGCGAGACGGGTACGGCGGAGCGGCTCGCCCTGAACCGGACGGGCAGTTTCGAGTGGGACCTCGAAACCTGGACCCTGGACGTGGACGAGGCCGGTCTGCTGGTCTTCGGTCTCGACCCGGACGCGTTCGACGCGCGCCCGGAGTCCCTGGCGCAGTTGCTGCACCCGGAGGAGCGTGCCCGGCTGGCCGTGACGACGGACGAGGCGCTGAAGGGCGCGGGCAGTTCTTACAGCGTGCACTTCCGGATTCCGCTCGCCGACGGCCGGGACCAGTGGACACATGTCCAGGGGCGCATCCTGCGCGATGAGCACGGGAAGGCCCGCCGCGTAATCGGTCTGGTGCGGGACGCCACGGCCGAGGTCACCCATGCGGACTTCGTGCTCGAGCTGGAGAGACGCCGGCGCCGCCAGACCGACATAGTTGAACGTACGACGAGTGCCTTGTCGCGTGCGGTGACGGTGGACGATGTGACCGCCGCCCTGACCGGTCCCGGGGGGCTGGCGAGGCTGGGCGCGGACGGGCTGGCGCTCGGGCTGCTGGACAACGCGGCGCTCGATGTCATCGCGCTGAGCGGTGAGTCCCTGGAGATCCTGGAAGACCTGAGTCCGGGCCGCCTCGACCCGAGGTTTCCGCTGGCCGACACCGTGCTCAGCGGGCGCCCCCGCTTCGTCGGCTCGCCGGCGGCGCTGACGCGGCGCTACCCGGCGCTGGAGCCGTACGTGGGCCGGCTGAAGTTCCAGGCGGCGGCCTACCTGCCGCTCGTCGCCCAGGCAAGGACGCTCGGCTGTCTGGCCCTCTTCTACCGACAGCGCACCGCCTTCACGGCCGACGAGCGCAATCTGTGCCGGGGGCTCGCCGCCATCGTCGCCCAGTCCCTCCAGCGGGCCAAGCTGTTCGACGAGGAGCGCGAGTTCGCGACCGGGCTGCAGTCCGCGATGCTGCCGCGCCGCATCCATGACATCAAGGGCGGCGAGATCGCGGTCCGGTACCACGCGGCGTGGAGCGGCCGCCAGGTCGGCGGTGACTGGTATGACGTGATCTCCCTGCCCAAGGGGCGGTTCGGAATCGTGGTGGGCGACGTCCAGGGGCACGACACGCACGCGGCGGCGATCATGGGACAGCTGCGGATCGCGTTGCGCGCGTACGCCGCCGAGGGGCATCCGCCCTCGACGGTGCTGGCCCGTGCCTCGCGGTTCCTCGCCGAGCTGGACACGGATCGGTTCGCCACGTGCGCGTATGCACAGGTCGATCTGGAGACCGGCACCGTCCGGGTCGTGCGCGCCGGCCATTTCGGGCCGCTGATCCGGCACATGGACGGCCGGGTCGGCAGCCCTCGGGTCCGCGGCGGCCTGCCGCTGGGCATCTCGACCGACTTCGGCGACGAGGAGTATCCGGAGACCCGGCTCGACCTGGTGCCGGGCGAGACGCTGGTGCTGTACACGGACGGGCTGGTGGAGGAGCCGGGCGCCGACATCGACGCGGGTGTGCGCACCCTCATCACCGAGGTCAGCGCGGGGCCGGCGGGCGCCGAGGCGCTGGCCGACCATCTGTCGGACCGGCTGTGGGAACGGTGGGGTTCCGGTGACGACGTCGCCCTGCTGGTGCTGCGCCGCAGCCCCGACCCGGGATCGCCCCGGGCGCCGAGGCTCCACCAGTACATCCACCAGGCGGACCCGGAGGGGCTGTCCGAGGCCCGGACCATCGTGCGCCAGGCCTTGACCGACTGGGACATGGCCGAACTGGCCGACGACGCCGAGCTGGTGACCGGGGAGCTGCTGGTGAACGTGCTGCTCCACACGGAGGGCGGGGCCGTCCTGACCCTGGAGGTGCTGCCGGAGCCGGTCCGCCGGGTGCGGCTCTCGGTGCAGGACCGCTCCAGCGCCTGGCCCCGCCGCCGGTCACCGGGCGAAACCGCGACATCGGGCCGGGGGCTGCTGCTGCTCGACGCCGTCTCCACGCGCTGGGGCATCGAGCCGCGGGGCGAGGGCAAGGCGGTGTGGTGCGAGATCGGACCGGGCGCGCCGCCCACCTCGCCACCCGTGCACCGGCACGCCGCGCTGCCCCCCGGGGTGCGCGGTGGAGGCACCCAACGGTGAGGGGCGCACCGCCACGTCGCGCGTGACGGTACGCCCCCCTGCCGCCTCACCCGGCCGCTATGCGCGTCCGGGTGAGGCGGAGTGCGTCAGTGCTGTGCGGTGCGGCGCTTGCGCACCGACCACATGATGCCGCCGCCGGCCAGCAGCACGGCGATGGCCGCACCACCGATGATCGGCGTGGACGACGAGGAACCGGTCTCGGCGAGGTCCGGCGAGCTGGGGCTCGGCGTCGCCGCGGCGGGCGCGGCCGACGACGGAGCGGACTCGCTCGGCTTGACGCTCGGAGCGGGGGACGCCGTGGTGGGCGTCTCGGACGGCTTCGTCTTGGACGGGCTCGGCGTCGGCTTCGACGGCGGGGTGCCCTCGCACACCGGCGCCTGCTTGATCTCGTCCTTCGAGTAATCCTCACCGTCCCCGGCCTTGACGACGAGTCGCACGTTCAGTGGCTGGTCGTGCTCCGGCAGCGCGAGCTTCTTGTCGAAGCCCTCGCCGAACTTCTCCGTCGGCAGCAGGTCCTTGCCGTCGACGGTGACGGTCACCTCGTTGGTGACACCGGCGTTGTACTGAGTGAGGTGCAGGTTCACTTCGTCACAGGTCACGACCCAGGTGGGGGTGTGAGCTGCGGCCGGACCGGCGGTGAGGACCGCGCCGGAGAGGCCGACCACCGCGGCGGCGACGAGAGTACCCGCTGCGCGCCACGATCTCCTGGGTATGGTCATGGATATTTCCTCCGCAGATGTTTCGCGCCCGTGTGGGCGGTGCAGCGCACAGTACTGCCCCCTTCCCCGCTGTGTGCACCCGCCCCACAGTCGTTTCCGCGCCCCAACCGCGCCCACACCGTCGCCGGTTGGGACATGCCGGACACGCACCGGTGCCGCGCGGCCGGTCCCGGCTCCTCGCCCCGCCTTCAGAGGCGGCGGTGCATGATGTGGAGCCCCACGAAGCCCTCGACCGGGTGGTCGAATCCTTCGGGCAGGGTGCCCAGGATGTCGAAGCCCAGCGAGCGGTACAGCCTGACCGCGGCGGTGTTGGTCTCCACCACCGCGTTGAACTGCATGGCCCGGTACCCGGCCGTGCGCGCCCAGTCGATGGTGTACTCGCACAGGGCGCGTCCGACCCCCTTGCCGGAGTGCCGGGGAGCGACCATGTAACTGGCGCCGGCGATGTGCGATCCGTTGCCCATGTGGTTCTTGTTCATCTTCGCCGTGCCGAGGACGGTCCCGTCGTCGTCGACCGCGACGACGGTCCGGTTCGGCGGCTCGAGAAGCCACCAGCCGGCGGCGTCTGCCTCCTGGAGGTCGAGGGGGTAGGTGAAGGTCTCGCCGGCGGCGACGATTTCGTGGAAGAACGGCCAGATGGCGGGCCAGTCCCCGAAGGTGGCTTCCCTGATCAGCATGGCGCACACGATGCCCGGCCCACGCGCCGATCACCAGCCATTATCCGGAGCGCCCCGCACCGGTCCGCCCTCCGGCCCGCCGGCGCCGGCCGGGCCGCACCGCACTCGGCGCGCCGCCCTGCCGCGGCGGGCGGAATCCCAGCTTCCGGGCCGCCCGCCCCCGCAGCCGGGCCAGCAACCCCGGCGGGCCCTCGGGCCGGACACGCCTGGCGGGGGACGGCGGTGCCGAAGCCTCCGGTCCGGACCCGGCAGGCTCGCCGGGCGTCGCCGCCCCGACGGGCACGCGCTGCCCCGCCGGGGCCGCCGGTCCAGCGAGCGCCCCCTCCGCCGCATCCGCCCATCCGTCCCCCGGCCGTGGCGCCGGCCGCGCCTCGCGGGCTGCGTCCAGCTCCGCGATCAGGCTGATCCGGCGCCAGAGGATCTCGTCCGGTTCGTCGGCCGCCATCAGCCGCGCCATCGTCTCGCGGCCGGCGACCGATCCTCGTCGCCCGAACACCGCCTCCGGCCTGACCCGGGTGAAGTGGGCCCGCTCGTACGGGTCGTCCACCACCTCCGCCAGCTGGACCGGGTCCAGGCCCTGGGCGACGATCGCCGCGCGGACCCACGGATCGTCGGCGAGGGCGAGCAGGCGTTCGATCCGGCGGGAGCGCCAGTTGCGCGGCCGCCGGTCGGCCCCGGCGTCCAGTCGGCTGCGCAGCCAGGGAGGGCTGTTGCCCACCAGGAGCTCGGGCGATCGGGCGGCCATCTCTTCGAGCTCCTGGGCGAGATAGACCCACACCACCGCCCGGTAGCGGTTGAGGTAGAAGGCGACGGGCGTGAGGCATCCGGCCCGGGCGAGCCGGGTGAACCGGACCGGGCTGATCTCCAGCAGCCGGGCCCCCTCGGCGGTCCCCACCGTGCGCACCCGTTCACGCAGCACGTCCGGGAAGCCGTCCTGGGCCCGCAGGCGCTCGATCTCGGCACGGCCGATCCTGGGCCGGCCGTCCGGCCCGCTCCTCACCCGGACCGCTCCCAGAAACACGGCGAGGTCGAACTCGTGCCGCTTGAGGCCGAGTTCCGTAGCGGCGCGGGCCGCACCGAACGTGCCCCCGGCTTCGTCACGCACGGTGTCGGGCTCAGGCGCCCCTCCAGGGCCCGGATCGGCCCTGAACGCCCCGTTCTGCAGCTGATTCGTCGTCGTCATGACGCCACTCCCCCGCGACTCGCGCTCACTCTCTGCAATCAGAGTAGTCCGGGGCGGTCAACCGCCGCCGAGCCTGTGGATAACTCCACCGACCCGGCGGCGGCCGGAGTGCGTCGGGCCTGGGGCCTGCGGTCAGAGCCTGTCGCCTCCCCCGCTCCCGTCCTGCCGTGAGCCCACGCCGAGGTGCTGCCCCACCCGGTTGACCAGCAGCGTCATCTCGTACGCCACCTGACCGACGTCCGACTCCGCCTCACTGAGCACGCACAGACAGCTGCCTTCCCCCGCCGCCGTCACGAAGAGCAGTGCCTCGTCGAACTCCACCATGGTCTGCCGGGCCTTTCCGGCCCGGAAGTGCCGGCCGGACCCACGGGCCAGGCTGTGCAGCCCCGACGAGACGGCCGCCAGGTGCTCGGCGTCCTCACGGGCCAGCCCGGTGCTCGCACCGGTCACCAGACCGTCGTTCGACAACACCAGGGCGTGCCGTATGTGCGCCACCCGCTTGGTGAGATCGTCCAGGAGCCAGTCGAGTCCCCTGTCCATCGCCATTGCGTTTCCTCCCCGTTCACGCGTTCCCCGTGCCTCACTCGTGGGCAAGCCTTGCGCACGGGTCACGTACGGGCAAGCACCCAACTCCCGCCACCGGCAGGGAAGCAGCCACCGCCGTTCAGCCGTAGGAGAGGTTCTCGCACGGGTCGTCGTCCGCCGACCTGGCCTCGTCGGCGATCGCGGCCGGCACCTCCGGGGTCGCGGACGCGGCGTCGGGTGCGGCCGACGGTTCGTCCGCGTAGTCCTGTCCGACGGTGACCTGGATCCCGCTTCCCGCGCCGCCGGACTCGGTGATCCGCGCACCGGGGAAGAGCCCGGCCGTGGTGCGGGCCTCGTCCCGCAGGCCGGGGCCGTACGCGACGACGGTCCCGGAGCGGGTCTGGTCCTGGGCGGTGGCCGTGCGGGTGACGGTGAAGCCGTGTGCGCGCAGGAGCCCGGCCGCCCTGGCCGCGAGTCCGGGCACCGTGGTGCCGTTGTAGACGGCGACCTGGACGCCCTTACCCGAGACGGGGGACCGCGAAGGCTTGGGAGACGCGCCGGCGCCCGCCTCGGCGTCGAGGGGACGGTCGGCCTTCAGCGCTGCCCAGAGGGCGTCGGCGTCCGGCTCCACGACCGCGACGCGCTCGCCCTCGTACCGCCAGGGGACGGTCACGAACTTGGTGTTGTGCAGGTCGATGTTCTTCATCGAGAGCGCGAAGGAGAGCAGCTTGTCGGCCGAGCCGAGCCCCGGGTCGACGGTCATCGCGTCGGTGGCGGCGTCGGCCAGCGGCAGGAGGGTCGTGGGGTTCATGCCGCGCGACTTGATCTTCTTGACCAGGGAGGCGACGAACGCCTGCTGCCTCTTGATCCGCCCCATGTCGGAGCCGTCACCGATGCCGTGGCGCAGCCGTACGTAGTCGAGGGCGCGTTGGCCCGAGACCGTCTGCGGGCCCTTCTCGAAGACGAGGGTGCCCCGGGTCGCGCGCTTGGGGTTCAGGTCGCGCTGGTACACGTCGTTCGGCAGGCACACCCGCACTCCTCCGACGGCGGAGGTCAGCGCGGAGAACCCCGCGAAGTCGATGACGACGGTGTGGTCGACGCGGAGTCCGGTCAGGTGCTCGACGGTGTTCTGGGTGCACGCCGGGTTGCCCTCGGCGGTCTCGCCCACCGAGAACGCCCCGTTGAACTGGCTGTGCTCGCGCGGGGCGGTCCAACTGCCGTCCGGTTTCCGGCAGGACGGGATGTCCACCATGGCGTCGCGGGGAACGGACACGGCCACAGCGTGTCTGCGATCGGCGTAGACATGCAGGAGGAGCACGGTGTCGGAGCGGCCGACCTCGCCGGTGGCTCCGCCCAGTCCCTTGTTCTTGCCCGACCGGGTGTCCGACCCGATGACGAGGACGTTCTGCCCGCCGGAGGAACCGGGGGGCCGGTCGCCGGAGACGCCGTCGGCGCTGAACGTGTCGATGCTGCCGGTCAGTTTCAGATACCCCCAGCCGATCCCGGCGACCAGCAGGACGAGGAAGGACAGTGCGGACACCGCCGTCCGCCGCAGACGGCTCCCCCTCCCCCCCGCCCCTGTCGCTCTGTTCCTGCTTGTCATGGGCCACCCCGTTCGTACGGCTGCCGCAGCGGCCCGCCTCCCGGCGGCGCCCGTACGGCCGTGCAGTTGTGCGGTTTTCTGGTCGTGACGTGCGGTGGCTTCGTGTGCCTCCGGTCCCGACCATCGTCAGTCGGATCCCCTCTCCCCACAGCGCCACCGGAAACATTGACCGGAAGACACCGGGAGACGGCGGGGTGAAGGGCGTCTGCCCCGCCCGCCCCGCGATGAATCGGGCCGGACGCCGCCGGCGCCCTGGGCAAATCCTCGCGTTTCCTGAAGAGTGAGGGGACAGCCGCCGTCCGCTCCGGGCGGCGGCCGGACCGCGACCGGCCGGCACGCGCGGATGGCGGTCGGTGAACCACTGGATCATTGGAGGAAGTTCATGGGTGTGACCCTGGCCAAGGGCGGCAACGTCTCCTTGTCGAAGGAGGCGCCCGGCCTGACCGCGGTGACGGTCGGCCTGGGCTGGGACGTACGCACGACGACCGGGGCCGACTACGACCTCGACGCCAGTGCGCTGCTGTGCGCGGATCACGGAAAGGTGGTCTCCGACCTGCACTTCGTCTTCTACAACAACCTCAACAGCCCTGACGGCTCCGTCCAGCACACCGGGGACAACCTGACGGGTGAGGGCGACGGCGACGACGAGTCCATCAACGTGAATCTGTCGGCGGTCCCCGCCGACGTCGCGAAGATAGTCTTCCCGGTCTCCATCCATGATGCGCAGAGCCGGGGGCAGAGTTTCGGCCAGGTGCGCAACGCGTTCATCCGCGTCGTGAACCAGGCCAACGGTGTGGAGCTCGCCCGGTACGACCTCAGCGAGGACGCCTCGACGGAGACGGCGATGGTGTTCGGCGAACTGTACCGGCACGGCGGCGAGTGGAAGTTCCGCGCGGTCGGCCAGGGGTACGCCTCCGGTCTGGCCGGCATCGCGAAGGACTACGGCGTGAACGTCTGAGGGTGACCGCCCACCGGCCCGGCTCCGCGTCAGCGGTGGCCGGGCCGGCTTCGTCCGGGCGGGCCGTCAAGCGGACTGCGCCGGCTGCCCCGCACGCCCGGCCCGGCTGATGACACTCGGCCACCACGCGCCGGGCCCGATGTCCACGACCAGTGCGGGCGCCAGCAGCGAACGGACCACCAGCGTGTCCAGCAGGACGCCGAAGGCCACGATGAAGGCGATCTGCGCCAGGAACGCGAGCGGGATCACGATCAGCGCGGCGAAGGTGGCCGCCAGCACCACGCCCGCCGACGTGATGACGCCGCCGGTGCTCACCAGGCCCCTCAGCATGCCCTGACGCGCCCCGTGCTCCAGCGCCTCCTCGCGGACCCGTGACATCAGGAAGATGTTGTAGTCGACGCCGAGTGCCACCAGGAACACGAATCCGTACAGGGGCACCGAGGCGTCCGTACCGCTGAAGCCGAAGACGTGCTCGAAGACCAGGGCCGAGACGCCCAGGGTCGCCAGGAAGTTGAGACCGACGGTGGCCACCAGCAGCACCGGCACCAGGACCGACCTCAGCAGGCCCATCAGAATCAGCAGGATGATGACGAGCACCACCGGAACGATGATGTTCCGGTCGCGCTCGGCGGTGCGCTGGGTGTCGTACTGCTGTGCCGTGTAGCCGCCGACGAGCGCGTCCGCCCCGGGGACGGCATGGACGGCGGTACGCAGCCGCTTCACCGTCTCCGTCGCCCCGTCGCTGTCCGCCGCGTCCTTCAGGGTGACGTCGACGCGGACCCGGCCGTCGACCACGAGCGGCCGGCCCCCCCCGGGCCGGCCCGAGGCCGTGACGGGCGCGGCGGAGGCCACACCGGGTGTCGCCCCGGCTGCCTCGGTGACCTCGCCGGCCCGGTCGGCGTCGGCGATGACGACGGCCGGGTTCCCGGCACCGCCCGGGAAGTGCTTGCTCAGCGTGGCCTGGGCGGAGACGGAGGGGGCGTCGTTCACGAAGGTCTCGTCCAGCGGAACGCCGTGGGACTTCAGAGTGGGGGCGAAGGCGGCGCACGCGACCAGGAGGACCGCGCAGGAGAGCCACACCTTGCGCGGGGCCCCGTCGACGCGCGCGGCGACCCGGCGCCAGATCCCGTGCCCGCCGGCCGCCTCGTCCGCGGGGCGCGGTGCGGCCGGCCAGTACGCCGCCCGCCCGCACAGGACCAGGACGGCGGGCAGGAAGGTCATCGTGCTCAGCACCGCGCAGACGATGCCGATCGCGCCGACGGGCCCCAGGGCACGGTTGTTCGTCAGGTCGCTGAGCAGCAGCGCGAGCAGCCCGAGTGCCACCGTGGCGGCGCTCGCGACAATGGCGCCGAAGGAACGGCGGAGCGCGGCCAGGGCGGCTGTCGTCCGGTCGCCGCGGAGCGCCAGCTCCTCCCGGAAGCGCGCGGTCAGCAGGAGCGCGTAGTCGGTGGCCGCACCGATCACGAGGATGGACAGGATGCCCTGGACCTGGCCGTCCACGCGGACGACGGCGTGCTCCGCGAGGACGTAGACGACGGCGCAGGCCAGCGCGAGGGCGAAGACGGCGCTGATGATGATCAGGAAGGGCAGCAGCACACTGCGGTAGACCAGCAGCAGAATCACGAGGACGGCGGCGAGCGCCACCCCGAGCAGGAGCCCGTCGATACCGGCGAACGCGTCCTTGAGGTCCGCCTGGGTGGCCGCGGGTCCGGCGATCTCGGCGCTCGTGCCCGCCACCGAACCGGCGGCGTCGCGCACCCGGTCCAGCGTGTCCGGTAGTTCGTCGCCGAGGTCGGAGCGCAGTTGCACGACGCCCGACAGGGCCTCGCCGTCCTCGGACGGCAGCGCCGGTGACGGGGTGCCGACCACGCCGGGCTTCCCGGACAAGGAGGCCAGCGCACGGGTCGCGGACGCGCGGGCGCCGTCCGGGAGTGCCCCGTCGTCGCCGGTCCAGACGACGATGGCGGGGACGGTCCCGGCCCGCTGGAACTCCTTCTGCTCGTCCGCGACCTGGGTCGACTCGGCGCTGCGCGGCAGGAACGCCGCCCGGTCGTTGGTCGCCACCTCGCCGAGCTTTCCGGCGTACGGGCCGAGTGCCCCGCCGATTCCGAGCCAGACGACAAGCAAAGCTACGGGGACGAGCCAGCGCACTACGCGGTACCTCGGTGGGGGCTTCATCGCTTCCTCAGGGGTCGACACATGACACACATGGCCCGAAGTCTCTCTGCCATTCATTATCTCAATGATCGAGAGATATTACTGTAGAGGCATGCGCACCGCAGACGAGAGCCCGGACAGAGGCACGGACGACGGGCCCACGGGCCTCCAGTCGTTCGCTGTGCTGCTGCGCCGTATGAACAGCGAGTTCAACCGCATCGCACATGAATTCGCCCAGGCCCAGGGTCTGCACCCGACGGATGTGCAGGCCCTCGTCGCCATCCTCGACGCGGACCGGGGGGAGGGCGGCCGCACCATGACACCGGGGCGGCTGCGTGAACAGCTGGATCTCACCTCGGGGGCGGTGACTGCGTGCCTGGACCGGCTGGAACGCGCGGGACACATCCGGCGGGTACGGGACAGCAGCGACCGGCGCGTGGTGCACGTGCACTACGCGGCCGCCGCGAAACATGTGGCCCGTGACTTCTTCAAGCCGCTGGCGGCGGGCACGGAAGCGGCGCGGAGGCAGTTCGCCGACGATGAGCTGCGTGTCGTGCTCCGCTTCCTTGAGGCGATGAACGAGGAACTGGCCCAGCTGCGCCGCACCGAACCGCGCGCGTAGGGCCGGCGCCCGCGGTCACTCCGCGACGGTCTCCGGCCGCTCGAGATCACGGACCGGGCAGCCGCGCACCCCGGGGGTGGGGAACGTCCCCAGGGCCGCCACCTCGTATCCCCCGGGGTAGCCCTTGATCTCAGGATTCTGCCGCGCGTAATGCGGCGTCGTGCGCGGCGGCAGCAGGCGTACGGCGCGTGCGCGCAGTCGCAGCGCGCCCCGGGTCAGGCTCCGGGCCACGGGCGCCGGACGCTCGTAGCGGAAGGCGCGCAGCAGCGGGTCGTCCAGGAGCGCGAGACTGGCGCCGCGAACGAGCGGTGCGAGGGGGCGGGGATACCAGGAGGCCATCAGATCCAGCGTGGCGTCGGAGACCGAGCGCGCGCCCTCGTCCCAGCCGAAGTGGGCGTCCTCGTAGGTGTCGAGGGTGCGCTCGAAGTCCTCGTACGTCTGCGGCAGGTCCTTGATCCCCATGCGGGCGCCGAGCGTCCTGTAGTACGCGGCGAACGCGCGCAGCTCGTGGTCGCACAGCCGGCGCCAGCCGTAGGCGTCGAGCCACCGCTTCGGGGTGACGACGAAGGTGCACAGGACGTAGCGCATGTCGTCGTTGCTGATGTCGTAGGCGGCGTGCATCCGGTTGATCCGGCGCAGGGCGGTGCGCCCCGGGTCGCTGTCGAAGCCGTGCTCGACGACGGTGTCCAGGAGCAGAGCGGTGTCGTCGTAGCGCTTCTGCGAACGGCCCGTCAGTTCGGCTGTTTCGGCGAGGAGTCGGCCGATGCTGGGGACGGCATAGGTGCGGTAGAGGGCGAGTTCGAGGGCGCGGGTGATGTCCCAGGGGAACTCGTAGGTGACGGTGATCCGGTAGATCTCCAGGAAGTCCCGCTCCGGATCGAGGCGTTGGATCTCCTTCAGCCGGTCGTAGCGCTTCACCGCACCGTCCCCCTTGTCCAGGTCGAGTGTCCCAGCCTACGTCCGGGGGCAGGACGGTGAGTACGCGCGACGCACGCGCGTTGACGTGTTGACGGAAGGCGGGGTCCCCATGACCGCGATATTCGGCGTTCTGCGCAGAGCCGTGACCACGGGCCGCCGGGCCGGCCGCCCCGGGACAGTCCCCGTGGCGGCCGGGCGCAGGCAGCACAACCTCTTCGAGGCGGCGGCCGTGTTCGTCGCGGCATCGGCCGAGGACGACGAGGAGCGGATGGACGAGGCGAGCGGCTGGGTGTCGCCCGAGCAGCTCTCCTTCGGTGTCAGCGAGCTGGCCTGCCGGGCGGTGATCGCCCTGGCCCGTGCACGCGACGCATCGCCGCAGGTGGTGGCACGAGAACTGCTCGGCCTGTCCGACGCCTGATCCGGGCGGAGCGGAGGGGACGCCCCGTGGGACATCCGTCCTCGTCAGGGCCTCGACGGCGGGGTTACCCACTGGTTAGGGTGCGCCGACGGAAATCATGACGGACGAGGAGAACGCAGTGACCGGGACGGACGACGCAGTCGCCGACGACGACGCGCTGTATGTGCTGACCGCGGTCCTGCTGACGCCCGCGCAGTTCCCGAGCGTGCTCGGCGACGACTATCCGGCGGCGTGCGCGGCGCTGGGCCTCGAACCGTACGCGGAGGGGTTCGGGCTGGTCCTGGGCCAGGACTCCGACGGCGCCCGGTGGACCGTCGTCGTGGACGACGTCTCCCTGGTGGCGGTGGCGATCGCGTCGTGGGACTGCGGGATGGAGTACGACCTGTCGCCGGACGACGAATCGGTGGTCTGCGCGCTCCCCGGCTGGCCGCTGGCCGTGGCCGTCGCCGCGCCCGGGGTGCCGGCCCCGCACGACCCGGACCCCGATCCGGAGGCCGACGGGGAGGACCCGGTCCCCCTGTCCCCTCCCGACACCGATGTCTGGGGGCCCGCCCAGCGCCGCCTGGGCGCGGACGCCATCGCCTCGCAGTGGGCCGCCTGGCGCGAACAGCTGGACGACGCGCCGGGTTCCGCCCCGGAGGGCGGGGAGGCCGGGGCGGCCGCGGAGGGGAACGACGCGGAGGCCGCGGGAGAGACCACGGCTCCCGGCACCGAGGCGGCGGAGGCCGGCATCGCCCCGGACGGCGCATCGCGGTCGGCGGCCCCCGTGGGGCACCCCGGCATCCGGCGGGCCCTGGCCGAGGCGCGCGGCTATCTGGACGATCCGCCGCCGCCGGGCCGCGTCCGGTCCTCGTTCGCGCCCGGGGACGCCCGGATGATCCGGGCCGACGGCCCCGGCTGGTCGATGGTGGCCAGGACCGACGACCTGGCCTTCCTGCTCCTGGACGACGTCCCAGGCGAGATTCTCCCGGTCAGGCGCGGGCCCGAACTGCCCGGTCTCCTCACAGCCCTGGACGCCCTCGCCGTACGCCCCGTCTGATCCCGCCGACGGGACGACCGCCGGCGGAGCAAGACCGGGCCGAGCGGGATCAGACGCGATCGAGCGGGCGGTGCGGCTCGGCAGGAAGCTCGGCCGTGACCGGGTCTCCGGGCCTTACCACGCCGCCGGCCTTGACGACGCTCATGATGCCGGCCTTGCGGACGATGTTCCCCGCCTCGTCCCGGCCGACGACCTGCTTGAGGAGGCCGCCCTGGAAGTTGTCGATCTGGGCGCACGGATTGCGCAGCCCGGTCACCACGACCACCGCCTCGTCGCCGAGATGCAGCAAGGTGCCGACGGGCAGGCCCAGCAGATCGATCCCCCGGGTCGTGATGTTCTCCCCGATGTCACCGGGCGCCACCTCGAAGCCCAGCGCACGGACCTCGTCGAACAGCTCCTCCTGGATGAGGTGGACCTGGCGCAGATTCGGCTGCGTCGGGTCCTGGGCCACCCGGGAGCGGTGCTTGACCGTGACCCCCGCGTGCACGTCGCCCTCCACGCCGAGGCCGGCGAGCAGGGTGACGCTGTCGCGGTTGGGCTTGGTGAAGCTGTAGGTCTCGTTCCTGCTGACGGCGGTCACGGTGCCCATCACGGCGGATACCCCTCTCAGCGGTCGGCCCTCAGCGGCCGATCTCCTTGCGGGTGATCCTACGGAGCCGTCGGCGCTGGCGGGGGTCCAGGGCGAGATACGCGAGCGTGGGAACGCCGACGAGCACGAGCAGGGACAGCCAGAACCCGATGAACGGCATCAGGACGACCGCAACGACGACTCCCCCGATGGCGATCTTGGCGCTGTTCGACATCGTCCGTACCTCCTCCGCGGCCCGTGGCCGCCTCTGATGGTGAGAACGTCCGCGCGCCCTCATCGGTTCCTGTTTCCCGCTCCCTCCTGCGAGGAGCGCCCGGTCACCGCAGCGGCGCACCGACCTCGTGCATATGGGTGAGGGCCTGCCGGTAGGACTCGACGAGTCCGGTCTCCGTGTACGGCAGGCCGATGGCCTCGCAGTGGGCCTTGACCAGGGGCTGGACCAGGCGCAGGTGCGGCCGGGGCATGCTCGGGAAGAGGTGGTGCTCGATCTGGTAGTTGAGGCCGCCGAGGAACCAGTCGGTGAGGACCGCTCCGCGTACGTTGCGCGAGGTGAGGACCTGGCGCCGGAGGTGGTCCCAGCGGTCCCCGTCGGGGTCGGGCATCTCCATGCCCTTGTGGTTCGGGGCGAAGGCCATGCCGAGGTGGAGTCCGAAGAGCGCGTGATGCACGAGCGCGAAGACGACCGCCTTGCCCGGGGACATGACGGTGAGGAGGAGGGTGGCGTAGAGGCCGAGGTGCGCGGTGAGCAGGAAGGCGGACAGGGCGCGCTCGCGCAGGGGCTGCCGCTTCAGGTACTGGAACCCGGAGACCTTCAGCGCGATGCCTTCGAGGAGCAGCATCGGGAAGAACAGCCGGGCCTGGTTGCGGGTGAGCCAGCGGGCGAAGCCCTCGCGCTGCGCGGCCTGCTTCTGGGTCCAGACGAGGGCGCCCACACCGACGTCGGGGTCCTTGTCGATGTGGTTGGGATTGGCGTGGTGGCGTACGTGCTTGTCGTTCCACCACGCCTCGTTCATGCCGAGCAGCAGGTTGCCGTGGAAGAGGCCGATCACACGGCTGACCTTGCGGTTGCCGGTTATCTGGGCGTGCCCCGCGTCGTGTCCCACGAATGCGGTACGGGCCCAGAGGAGCGCCAGGGGCAGGGCCAGCGGCAGCACCCACCAGGTGTTGCCGAGGAGGACGATGCCGGTGACCACGGCCGCCAGGGCGAGCAGGTTGACGGTGATACCGGCGGCGTACCAGCCGGTGCGCCGTTCGAGGAGTCCTTGCGCCTTGGCGTCTCGCAGCAGCGGCGCGAAGTCGCTTCCTGGGCTTCGGGCGCCGTCACGCGTGCGTTCCGCTGCGGCAAGGGTGGCCGTGGCCTGTGGCATGGTGTCTCCGGTCTCGAATCCGCTCCGACCTCAGGAAACGTACGGTTCACGGGGTGCTCGGAGCCATGGCGCCACCACCCGGGGCATGGTGGTGCCAGCACCCGCCCGGAGTGGGGGGCCGACTGCACCGGCAGCCGCGGCCGTACCACGGCGTGGCGCACCTCACACGAACCAGCGGCTCCCGGGCGCGGAAGTTGGGGTACCCTCGGCGACCTCGGTCGGCTAGTCAAATTTGAGGAATCTGACATCGCTGTGCACAGCCCCTCCTCCGCTTCCCTCTCCGAAATCTCCCCACTCGCCGGCTGTTCCGTGGTCTTCCTGCCGGGGGACCCCTCCCGCACCGGACACCTCGCTTTCTGGCACCCCGACGGCAGCGGCCCGCCCGAAGGCCCCGGCGAGCCCGGCACGCTGACGGTCGCCGACCCCGACGGACTGCCGTACGGGGTGCCGGCGCGCGTGCTGTCCGTCATCGACGGGCTGCCCCTGCTCACGCGTGCGCGGGCGGCGGCGCACGCCTCCTCGGCGGTGGCTTTCTGGGGCGCGGCCGGGCTTCTCGCCCTGCAGTTCGCCGCCCGGGGCCTGCTCCTTCCGGGGCTGAGCGCGACGGACCACGACAGTTGGCGGTCCGGGCCACTGACCCCCGACGACCTGATGCGCGTCCGTACCCTGGCCGCCTCCATGCCCCCCACCGCCCACGCCGTGCCCGTCGACGCGGCGGCCCGGCCGCTGCTCCTGCCCGAACCGGAAAGCCTGGTACGGGCGTTCCTCGACGCGGTCGCCGACTCGCTGCCCAGGACCGCCGCCGCGCCGCTCGCCGCTGGGGGGCCGGCGTTCACCGCGTGGGAGCCGCAGCGTCTGCCCGGCCACCGGGCCTGGGCCGCCGATGTCGCGGCGGGCCACGATGCGGGGGTCCGGCTGTCGCTGCGCGTGGAGGTGACGGGGCTCGACCGGGGCGAGGGGCCGGGTACCGGGCCTTCGTTCCGCGTGGTGCCGCAGATCCACAGTGTCAGCGACCCCGCCGTGGTCGCCGACGCCGCCGAGGTGTGGGCGGGCGGTGGCCCGGCCGCGGAGGCGTTCGGGCAGCGCGCCCGGATGGACACCCTGCTGATGCTGCGCCGGGCCGCCCGGGCCTGGCCGACGCTCACTCCGCTGCTGTCGGCGGCCGTGCCGGACGCGGTGGAGCCGGCCGACGAGGAGATCACCGAACTCCTCGGACCCGCCGCACGGGCGCTCGCCGCGACGGGCGTCCAGGTCCACTGGCCCCGGGAGCTGACCGCCCGCACGCTCACGGCGCGCGCGGTGATCGGACCGGACGGCAAGGAGGCGGACGCCGACGCGCCCAGGGGTCTCGCGCGTACCGCGTCGGATGCCGCGCCGCTGCTGTCGTCCGATGCGCTGCTGACCTTCACCTGGTGGTTCGCCCTCGGCGACCAGCAGCTCAGCCGTGAGGAGCTGGACCGGCTGGCCGAGGCGGGCCGGCCGCTGGTGCGGCTGCGCGACCAGTGGGTGCTCATCGACCCCGACGAGGCGCGGCGGGCCCGGGAGACGCAGGACCGGAAGGTCTCCCCGATCGACGCGCTGGGCGCGGCGCTGACCGGTTCCGCCGAGGTGGACGGGCGGCGGGTCGAGGTCCGGGCCACCGGCTGGCTGGAGCGGCTGCGCGAGCGCGTCGCCGACCCGGCCCGGCCGGACGGCGGCGGGGAGCCGGCGGTCGGTCAGCCGGCCGCGCTCACCGCGACCCTGCGGGGCTATCAGCTCCGGGGTCTGAACTGGCTGCACACCATGACCTCGCTCGGGCTCGGCGGATGCCTCGCCGACGACATGGGGCTCGGCAAGACGATCACCCTGATCGCGCTGCACCTGCACCGCCAGACCCTTGACGGAGGTGCCGGGCCCACGCTCGTGGTCTGCCCGACCTCGCTGATGGGCAACTGGCAGCGCGAGATCGAGAAGTTCGCCCCCGGCACCCCCGTCCGCCGCTTCCACGGCGCGGCCCGCACCCTGGACGACCTGGCACCGGACGGGTTCGTACTCACCACGTACGGGACGATGCGGCTGGACGCGCCGAAGCTCGCCGCGGCGCGGTGGGGCATGGTCGTCGCGGACGAGGCGCAGCACGTGAAGAACCCGTACTCGGCGACGGCCCGGGCGCTGCGGACCCTCGGCGCCGGGGCGCGGGTGGCCTTGACGGGCACCCCGGTGGAGAACAACCTCTCCGAGCTCTGGGCGATCCTCGACTGGACGACACCGGGGCTGCTGGGGCGGCTCGGCACCTTCCGCACCCGGTACGCGCGGGCGGTGGAGGGCGGGGACCCGGCGGCGGCCGAGCGGCTGGGCGCGCTGGTCCGGCCGTTCCTGCTGCGCCGGCGCAAGTCGGACCCCGGCATCGCGCCGGAGCTGCCGCCGAAGACGGAGACGGACCGGGCGGTGTCGCTGACACCCGAACAGGCGGGGCTGTACGAGGCGGTGGTGCGGGAGACGCTGGTGGCGATCGCCGAGGCCGACGGCATGGCCCGGCGCGGCCTCGTGGTGAAGCTGCTGACCTCGCTCAAGCAGATCTGCAACCACCCGGCGCAGTACCTCAAGGAGGACGAACCGCGCATCGCCGGCCGCTCGGGGAAGCTGGAGCTGCTCGACGAACTCCTGGACACCATGGTGGCGGAGGGCGCCGGGGTGCTGGTCTTCACCCAGTACGTCGCAATGGCCCGGCTCCTCGAACGGCATCTGGCGGCGCGCGGCATCGGCACGCAGTTCCTGCACGGAGGAACACCGGTCACCGCTCGGGAGGACATGGTGAACCGGTTCCAGGCGGGCGAGGCACCGGTGTTCCTGTTGTCCCTGAAGGCCGCGGGCACGGGACTCAACCTGACCCGGGCCGCTCATGTGGTGCACTTCGACCGCTGGTGGAACCCGGCGGTCGAGGCGCAGGCCACCGACCGCGCGTACCGGATCGGGCAGACGCAGCCGGTCCAGGTCCACCGGCTGATCGCCGAGGGGACGATCGAGGACCGGATCGCGGACATGCTCGCCCGCAAGCAGGGGCTGGCCGACGCGGTGCTCGGCTCCGGCGAGAGCGCCCTGACGGAACTCAGCGACGCGGAGCTGGCGGATCTGGTGGAGCTTCGAGGGGGGACGCGATGAGGGACGGATACGAGGCCGAGGAATTCGCCGACGGCGGCGGCGAACGGGAGGACGGGGCAGCCCAGGAGCGCACCTTCGCCGCCCTGCCCCCGGCGCCAGGACGCGGCTTCGCCGCTTCCTGGTGGGGGAAGGCGTGGCTCAAGGCGCTGGAGGACACCGCTCTGGACCTCCGGCAGCTGAAGGCGGGGAGGCGCGTTGCCCGGGAGGGCGGGGTCGGCGCCGTTTCCGTGCGCCCCGGCCGTGTCACGGCCGTGGTGCGTGAGCGGGACGGGAGCACCTACCGCAGCGATGTCCTGCTCCAGGAGCTGGACGAGCAGAAGTGGGACCGTTTCCTGGGCATGGCGACCGAGCGGACGGGGCACATCGCGGCGCTGCTCGACCGGGAGATGCCGCCGCACCTGGTCGAGGACGCCGCGGCGGCCGGCGTGGATCTGCTCCCGGGGATCGGCGACCTGGAACCACGGTGCACCTGCGAGGCGTGGGACCACTGCCCGCACACCGCCGCCCTCTGCTATCAGGTGGCGCGGCTCCTGGACCAGGACCCGTTCGTGCTGCTGCTGATGCGGGGGCGCGGCGAACGGGTGCTGCTGGACGGGCTCCAGGAGCGGATCGCGGTGGCGGCCGGGGCGCCGGACGTCACGGCCGGGGCCGGGGACCCGGCGCCGGACCCGGGCACGAGCGGCGTACCGGCGGAGCAGGCGTACGCCACCGGCTGCATCCTGCCCGCACTGCCGGCTCCTCCGGCGCTTCCGGGCGAGCCCGGCCCCGCCCCCTCGCTGGACACGGAGACGGACCCCGAGGCGGGCGTGGACCCGACGGCGCTGGAGATGCTGGCGCGGGACGCGGCGGCCCGGGCGCACCGGATGCTCGCCGACGCCCTGGCGCCCGGTCATGAAGGTCGCGCGGTGCCCGAGGGACTGACGGTGCGCCAGGACGCGGTCAGGCTGGCCGCCGAGGCGCGCCCGGAGCCGTGGATCGCCCACCGGCTGGCGAGCGGCGCGGGGACGACGCGCGCCGGGCTCCCCGCCGCGGTCGCGGCCTGGCGGTACGGTGGGGCGACCGCGCTCGCCGTGCTGGACGAGGACCGGCCCCTGGACGGCGAGGCGCTGGCCCGGGCCAGGACTCGGCTGGCCGAGGCGTGGGAGGAGGACGAGGCGCCCCGGCTGCGGGCCGAGCGCAACCGTTGGACATCGGCGGACGGCGGCCTCCAGCTCCGCTACGGACCGGACGGGCGCTGGTATCCGTACCGGAAGGAGCACGGTCAGTGGTTCCCGGCGGGTCCGTCCGACGACGATCCGGCAGCCGCCTGGGCGGAGACCCAGGGCGCCTGACGGCGTGTCGGCTGCACCCGAACGTCCCCTGCATGGCAAGGATTTGGGCGTCTGCCGTCTTTCGCGGCATGCGCGGCGCCCGTACGGTGGGGCCCGCACTCGGCGCCGCGCCTTCCGTATTCCTGCCCCTCTCACCCCCCACAGGAGTTCGCATGGAACGCAGAAGAATCCTTCAGGGCGCCGCGATCGCGGCGGCGGGAGCGCTGCTGCCCGCCTCTGTCCGCGCCGCTGCCGCGACGACGGGTGCCACGGATTACCCGGAGGCGCACTGGGTTCCCGCTTCGGCGTCCAACTACACGGCCTCTTCGCGCCCTTCGGCGTACCCCGTGCAGTACGTCATCGTCCACGTCACCCAGGAGACGTTCTCCGAGACGCTGTCCATCTTCCAGAACCCGGCGAAGCAGGTCTCCGCGCACTATGTGGTGCGCTCGGGCGACGGGTACGTCAACCAGATGGTGCGCGAGAAGGACATCGCCTGGCACGCGGGGAACTGGGACTACAACACCCGCAGCATCGGCATCGAGCACGAGGGGTGGGTGGACCGGCCCGTGTACTTCACCGACTCCATGTACGAGCAGTCGGCGCTGCTCACGGCCAATATCTGCGACCGCTACCGGATTCCCAAGGACAGGGCCCACATCCTCGGTCATGCCGAGGTGCCGGGCACCGACCACACCGACCCGGGCCCGAACTGGGACTGGGTCCGCTACATCCGCCTGGTCAATCTCCTCGGCGCGGGCTGACCGGGCTGCGCACGAAGAGGATCCCCTGCACGTCGCCGTCGGGCGCGCTGTAGACATGGGGTGCGTCGGCCCGCCACC
The DNA here is from genome assembly GCF_049844595.1 of Streptomyces sp. DT224. Taxonomy (NCBI): domain Bacteria; kingdom Bacillati; phylum Actinomycetota; class Actinomycetes; order Kitasatosporales; family Streptomycetaceae; genus Streptomyces; species Streptomyces sp. DT224. The sequence goes on along the minus strand of NZ_JBNCLI010000008.1, from coordinate 110,395 downwards.
GGGCCGATGCACCGGGCCCGACGGTGCCGAGGTCGTCGGGCGGCCCGACGACGGCGGTGCCGGCGAGGACCATCAGGCTCTCGGACGTGCCCGGCACATGGGCCTCCGACTCCTGCACCGCGCCGGCACGGATGGTCACCCGGAACACGTCGGTGACCGCTTCCCCGTCCTCGTACCGCTCGATGAGCACGGCGGTGACGGCGCTGCCGGAGACGCGCGCCGGCTGCCGGGAGGAGACTCCGTCCGGCGACGGGTCGCTCAGGACCGCGCTGAGGGGGCGGCCGAGGGCGGTGGTGAGGGCGTACAAGGTCTCCAGCGTGGGGTTGCGCCGGCCGCTCTCCAGCTCCGAGAGCGTGCCCTTGCCGACCCCGGAGCGCCGCGAGAGCTCCGAGAGCGACACGTCCATGCCGTGCCGCAGGGCTCGCAGCCTGCGCCCCACGTCCTCGTTCAGCCCCATCGCCGTCCGCCCGCTCGACCATCCGGTTGACGGGCACCGGCCCGCGTCTCTAGTGTTCCACAAACAGAACGTTCCGTATACGGAACGCCCGGCAACTCCCCCGGAAGTGGCTCACTGATGTCCGCGTTGACCCGCATACGTTCGGCCGCGCCCCCCTCCGCCGTGGTGGCCGGGCTGATCGCCGTGATGGTGGGGGTCACCAGCTCCGCCGCCCTGGTCTTCACCGCCGCCAAGGCCGCGGGGGCGGACGCGCGGGAGATCTCCTCCTGGATGCTGGCGCTCGGCGTCGGACTGGCATGCACCTGTGCCGGTCTGTCGCTGCGCCACCGGGCACCGGTGGTGACCGCCTGGTCGACGCCCGGCGCGGCCCTGCTGACGACCGGTCTGAGCGGGGTGTCCATGGCGCAGGCCGTCGGCGCGTTCATCTTCTCGGCGCTGCTCATCGTGGTGAGCGGCGTCACGGGCTGGTTCGCCCGGGTCATGAACCGCATCCCCGTGCCGCTCGCCGCCGCGCTGCTCGCCGGGGTCCTGCTCAGGTTCGGCACCGGCCTGTTCAGCACCATGCACCAGAGCTTCGCGGTCGCGTTCCCGATGTTCGTGATCTACCTGCTGGGCCGCCGCCTGCTGCCGCGGTACGCGGTGCTGCTGGCGCTGGCCGCGGGGGTGGCGGCCACCCTGTTCACCGGCGGCTGGCGGACCGGCGAGGTCCAGCTGTCCCTGGCCACACCGGTCTTCACCGCGCCCGAGTTCGACTGGAAGGTGCTCGTCAGCGTCGGCGCGCCGCTGTTCGTCGTCACCATGGCCTCGCAGAACCTGCCCGGCGTCGCCGTGCTGCGCGGTTCCGGCTACGACGTGCCGGTTTCCCCGCTGATGACATGGACCGGCGCGGCCAACGCCGTGCTGGCGCCCTTCGGGGCGTTCGGGCTCAACCTCGCCGCCATCACGGCCGCCATCTGCACGGGCGACGAGGCGCACCCGGACCGCGACAAGCGCTATCTGGCCGCGGTGTGGGCGGGGTTCTTCTACCTGTGCGTGGGGCTCCTCGGTGCGACCGTCGCCTCGCTGCTGACCGCCATGCCGCACGAACTCGTCATGGCGATCGCGGGGATCGGGCTCCTCGCGACGATCGAGTCCTCGCTGGCCACCGCGCTCGCCGACAAGGCGTCGCGCGAGGCGGCCCTCGTCACCTTTCTCGCCACCGCTTCGGGCCTGACGCTGCTGGGGATCGGCTCGGCGTTCTGGGGCCTGCTGGCCGGCCTCGTCACCAGCGCGATCGCCGCGGTGGCGCGCCCCCGGAGCGAGGAACCGGCACCGGAGCGGCGGCCCAGCGGACTCCCCGTGCGCTGACCGGTCCCGTGCCGCTGGGGCACACTGTCCCGTACGTGGAACACAGTTGCCCCGGGCACCGGTCGCGGGTTGGGATGGTTCCATGCAGAAAGCGGTATCCCCACCCTCCGCCGAATCCCTGGCACCCTTCGACCACCTGGACCACCGCTACCGCGGCGAACACCCGGTCCGCACCCTCGCGCTCCTCTTCCGCCCGGACCGGGGGCGACTGGCTCTCGCCGTCGTCCTCTTCACCGTGAAGCACAGCCCCATATGGCTGCTTCCCCTGATCACCGCCACCGTGCTGGACGTGGTGGTCCAGCACGGCCCGGAGTCCGAGCTCTGGAAGGCCACGGGCCTCCTGCTGTTCATCCTCGTCCTGAACTACCCGCTCCATCAGTGGTACGTGCGCTGCCTCGGCGGCAGCATCCGCCGCATGGGCATCACCCTGCGCTCCGCGCTCTGCCGCCGGATGCAGCAGCTGTCCGTCGGCTACCACGCCCGGGTCAGCTCAAGCGTGCTCCAGGCCAAGGTGGTCCGTGACGTCGAGGCCGTCGAGCAGATGGTGCAGCAGAGCGCCGACATGGGGCTCGGGGCCGTCGTGACGCTGGTCGGCGGGCTCGTCGTCATCGGCATCCGGGTCCCCTCGTTCCTGCCCGTCTTCCTGGTCGTCGTCCCCGCCGCCGGGTTCCTCGTGATGAAGCTGAGGGGCAGGCTCCGCAGCCACAACGAGTCCTTCCGGCGCGAGGTGGAACAGCTGTCGTCCCGGGTCGGTGAGATGACCACCCTCATCCCCATCACCCGCGCCCACGGCCTGGAGCGGACCGCGCTGGGGCGCGTGGACGGCTCCCTGCGGCAGGTGTTCGCCGCCGGCCTGCGCCTGGACATGCTCAACGGCCGGTTCGGCTCGCTGGCCTGGGTCCTGCTCAACACGCTGGGCGTGCTCTGCCTGACCGGGTCCGCGCTGGTGGCGTACCACGGCTGGCTGGCCGTCACCGCCGGTGACGTCGTCATGCTGAGCGCCTTCTTCACCGTCCTGACCGGATCGGTGACCACGCTGCTCGGCCTCGCGCCCATTCTCACCAAGGGCCTGGAGTCGGTCCGTTCGGCGGGCGAGGTCCTCCAGGCACCCGACCTGGAGCACAACGCGGGCAAGGCCCAGGTGGAGCAGGTCACCGGGCGCATCGACTTCGAGGCGGTCTCCTTCGCGTACGAGGACGAGCGGCCCGCCGTCGAGGGGTTCACGCTCTCCGCGCGGCCCGGCGAGACGATCGCCCTGGTCGGCGCGTCGGGAGCGGGCAAGTCGACGGTCCTCAATCTGCTCATCGGGTTCATCCGGCCCACCGCGGGGCGCATCCTGCTGGACGGCACCGACATGGCCGGGCTCGATCTGCGCAGCTACCGGCGGTTCCTCTCGGTCGTGCCGCAGGAGTCGATCCTCTTCGAGGGCAGCATCCGCGACAACGTCACGTACGGGCTCGGGCACACCGACGAGGCCACGCTGCTGAGCGCCCTGGAGGACGCCAACGCCATGGAGTTCGTCCGCCGCCTGCCCCAGGGCCTGGACACGGTGGTCGGTGAGCGCGGCGCCCGGCTCTCGGGCGGCCAGAAGCAGCGGCTCGCGATCGCCCGGGCGCTGATCCGCGATCCGCGGGTCCTGGTGCTCGACGAGGCCACCTCGGCGCTGGACAACCGCTCCGAGGCGCTGGTGCAGGAGGCGCTGTCCCGGCTCGTGCACGGCCGCACCGTCTTCGTCGTCGCCCACCGCCTCTCCACCATCCAGGGCGCCGACCGCATCGTGGTCATGGAGGGCGGCCGGATCGCGGAGGCCGGCACGCACGAGGAGCTGCTGAACCGCCACGGCGTGTACGCGGGCCTCCAGCCGGCGTTCCCGTGATCACGGAAGGGGCCCGGCCGCTCCCGGGCCCCCCGTTCACCAGTCGTGGACGGTCCCGTCCCGGAGCCGGTTGACGGGCAGATAGGTCTGCTCGTACGGGTGGGCCGCCGCGAGCTCCTCGTCCAGTTCCACACCGATTCCCGGGGCCTCCCCGGGGTGCAGGAAGCCGTCGGTGAAGGTGTACGCGTGCCGGAACACCTCCTCGGTGAGGGCGTTGTGGCCCGAGTACTCCTGGATACCGAAGTTGTGGACGGCGAAGCCGAGGTGGACGGCGGCGGCCATCCCGACCGGGGAGATGTCCTCGGGCCCGTGGACCGCGCTCTTGATCTGGTACTGGGCGGCGAAGTCGAAGAGCTTGCGCAGCGGGGTGACCCCGCCGAAGTGGGTGACCGCGCTGCGCACGTAGTCGATCAGCTGCTCGGTGATCAGCGTCTGGTAGTCGTACACCGTGTTGAAGACCTCGCCGAGCGCGAGGGGCGTCGTCGTGTGCCGGCGTACGAGCCGCAGGGCCTCCTGGTTCTCGGCGGGGGTGCAGTCCTCCAGCCAGAACGGGCGGTACGGCTCCAGGTCCTTGCCGAGCCTGGCCGCCTGAACGGGCGTGAGCCGGTGGTGGGCGTCGTGGAGGAGCGGTATCCCGGCGCCGAACTCCGCACGTACCGCTTCGAACACGGCCGGGGTGTGGCGCAGGTAGGCGTCCGTGTCCCAGTCCTCGACCAGAGGGCGCGCCTGCTGGTGCACGACGGGCGCGCCGTGCTCGTCGGTGGCGTGCACCCCGTAGACGGCCTTGAGACCGGGGATGCCCGTCTGGATGCGGACGGCGGGGTAGCCCTCGGCCAGCCGCTGCCGCACGGAGTCGAGGAGTTCGGGGATGTCGCGGCCGTTGGCGTGGCCGTAGGTGGCGAGGCGGTCGCGCGAGGCGCCGCCGAGCAGCTGGTAGAGCGGCAGCCCGGCGGCCTTCGCCTTGATGTCCCACAGGGCGACGTCGACGGCGGCGATCGCGGCCATGGTGACGGGGCCGCGCCGCCAGTACGCGCCCCGGTACAGGTACTGCCAGGTGTCCTCGATCCGGTGCGGGTCCAGGCCCGTGAGCAGGGGTACCACATGGTCGGTGAGGTAGCTGACGACGGCGAGCTCCCGGCCGTTGAGCGTGGCGTCGCCGAGACCGGTGAGACCTTCATCGGTCGTCAGTTTCAGCGTCACGAAGTTGCGGCCGGGGCTGGTGACGACGACCTGTGCGTCGGCGATCCTCATGGTGGCTCTCTTTCGGGCCGGCGGACGGCCGCCCGTCGCCCTGACCGGGGGCCGCCCGCTGCATAGAGTGACGTGCGTGATGGAGCGTGAGGATACGGGACGGACGGACGGGCGCCGGGCGGGCTATCCGGCGGCTGCGGTGGTCTTCGCCATCGGCATGGCCGGCACCACGCTGCCGACCCCGCTCTACGGGCTCTACCAGAAGGAGATCGGCTTCTCCGAGCTGATGGTGACCGTCGTCTTCGCCGTGTACGCGGTCGCGGTCATCTCCGTGCTCCTGGTGGCGGGCAACTACTCGGACAAGGTGGGCCGCAAGCCGGTGCTGCTGGCCGCCATGGGCCTGTCCGCCGCGAGTGCGGGGTGCTTCCTGCTGGAGAGCGGGCTGCCCCTGCTCTTCGCCGGCCGGGTGCTGTCCGGCGGCGCGGCCGGGCTGCTGAGCGGCGCGGCGACGGCTGCGGTCATCGAGCTGGCGGGCCCGGGGCAGAAGGCGCGCGCAGGGTTCGCCGCGACGGCCGCCAACATGGGCGGCCTGGGCTGCGGCCCGCTGCTCTCCGGCGTGCTGGCCGAGTACACGCCCTGGCCGCTGTCCCTGCCGTTCTGGGTGCACCTGGGTCTGGTCGCCGTGGCGTGCCTCATCACGTGGCGGCTGGCGGAGACGGTGGCCGAGCCGCGCCGGTGGCCCCGGCTCGAACCGCAGGGCGTCGGGGTGCCCGCCGAGGTGAAGGGCGTGTTCGTGCCGGCCTCGCTGGCCGCCTTCGCCGGTTTCGCGCTGCTCGGCCTGTTCACGGCGGTCGCGCCCAGCTTCGCGGCCCGAACGCTGGACGTGCACAACCTGGCGGTGACGGGCGCGGTGGTGTTCTCGGTCTTCTGCGCCTCGACGGTCGGGCAGTGGCTGGCCCCGCGCGTCGGGGCGCGTCGCGCACTGCCGCTGGGCTGCGCCGTGCTGATCGCCGGACTGCTGCTCGTCGCCTCCTCGTTGCTCGCGAAGTCGCTGGTGCTGCTCGTCCTGGGCGCCGTCTGCGGGGGCATCGGGCAGGGGCTCGCCTTCCGGGCCGCGCTGACGCTGGTGAGCGAGGCGGCCCCCGCCGAGCACCGGGGCGGCACGATCTCGGCGTTCTTCGTCGTCGCCTACACGGGGATCTCCCTGCCGGTGGTGGGGGTGGGCGCGCTGGCGACCGCGGTCGGGCTGCGGGATGCCGGGCTGGTCTTCACAGGCTGCGTGATGCTGCTGGCGGCGGTGTCGGGGACGTACGCGGCTCTGCGCACGCCGTCCGAGGGCTGACGGGCGGCGCGGACGCCCACCACGGAACGGACGAATTCCCCCATTCGGGCTATATTTATATTTTCTTAGACTATTCCCTTCACTGGGCTCGGGGATCCGTTCCGACCACGAGGAAGGTGCGTCCGATGACCGCTTCCACCCGAGTCCGCCGCCTGCTGGCCGGCGCCGCAGCGACCGGCCTGCTCGCCGGCGGAGCCGCCCTGGGGACCGCCGGGACGGCGCAGGCCGCCCCGGCCCCCGCACCGGCCGCCGTATCCGCCGCGACCCACCACCACGGCCATTGCACCTGGCAGGAGGGCCACTGGCAGAAGCAGTGGGTCAAGGGCCACTGGGCGAAGCAGTGGCACAAGGGCCACTACGCCGACCACAAGGTCTGGCACCCCGGACACTACGACCGGCACGGGCACTGGAAGCCCGGTCACTGGACCCACCACACCCAGTGGGTCAAGGGCCACTGGACCAAGGTCTACGTCCCCGGCCACTGGGACACCCACTGGGTGAAGGGGCACTGGAACTGCCCCGGGTGAGCGGCCTCAGCCGCACTCCTTCCCGTTCAGCGTGAAGGAGTCCGGATCGGCGGCCGGCGCGCCGTTCGCCTGGAACCCGAACGAGGCGCTGCCGCCCGCCGGGACCGAGCCGTTGTGGCCGGCGCTCTTGACCGTGACCCGGGTGCCGCTCTGCGTGGCGGTCGCGTTCCACGCGTTGCTGACGCTCTCGGCGCCCTGGAAGTCGAAGGCCAACTGCCATCCGTCCAGCGGCGTCGACCCGATGTTCTTCACCGTCACATCGGCGGTGAAACCCGTGCCCCATGCCTGGCTGACCCGGTAACTGACGTCACAGGCCCCCGGCTCGGGGTCCGGCGTGTCCGTCGGACCGGGCGTGTCCGTCGGATCGGGCGTCGGGGAGGGGTCGGGGGTCGTCGTCGGGTCGGGCGTGTCCGTCGGGTCGGGGTCCGGCCCGGGGTCCGTGCCGTCGGGTGCGCTCCCCCACTGGGGCGCCGAACCCTCGAGCAGCACCATGTGCGGGGCGTCGACGGGCGTGCCGCCCGGGGTCGTCGCCGTCGACGGGTAGGACCAGTCGTTCGACGGGTCCCAGGCGCCGGCGGAGCTGATCCGGAACTGCACCTCCTTGCGGTATGCGGACTGGCCGGCCGGCGCGATGTCCGTACCCGAGCAGTCCACCGCGGCGTAGTAGACGTCGCCCGCCACATGCGTGGGGCCCGTCACCTCGCCGCACTGGTTGTAGTTGGTGGTGAAGCTGATGTCGTCGGGTGCGACGCCCGGCTCCAGCGTGAAGTAGTAGCGCACCGAGGCGTCGGTGAGCGCGCGGGCGGGCCAGGCCGACCGGTTGATCAGGTACGCCTTGATCTCGGTGAAGTTGGCGCCGGTCGCGTTCACCGACGCCTGGACGGACATCTCCGGCCCGTCCGGCTCCTCCGGCTGCGGGAAGTTCGCGAGCGGGGCCCCGCCGTACTCCGCGTAGAGCCGGGCCAGCGCTCCGGTGAACGCGGCGTTGTAGTCGGTGGCGACCTCGTTGTTGACGTAGTTGCCGCGGTCGTCCGTGTAGGAGTCGTCGGGAGCGCTCGGGCCGCCCACCAGCGCCCCGTACAGCGTGTGGCGGCTCTCCACCGGGTTGTTCATCTGGTCGGTCCACGAACCGTGGGCCGTACGGTGGTGCGGCTTGGTCGGCGGGTTCTCGCCGAAGCCGACCACGTAGCTCGATCCGCGCGGGTTGTCCCCGAGCGCGTAGTTGATCTGGCGGACCGCGAAGTCGTGGTACCTGGCCTTGCGGGTGGTGTCACCGGTCAGCCAGTCGGAGTAACTCAGCGCGGCGAAGGCGGTGTTCGCGGCGTACCTGAGCGAACCCCAGCTGTCCAGCACGGCCTGGCCGCCGGGTGAGTAGGGCACCCGCTGCCCGTTGACGCCGACCGTCCACCAGTCCAGCCAGCGGTTCGCGTCGTCGATGTACTTCTGCTTGCCCGTCAGCTGGGCGAGCAGCACGTAGGCCCCGTAGGAGGTGTCGTCCCAGGAGAGCGTCCAGCGGTAGGACCGGGTGCTGGACTGCGGCTCGGTGGAGAGGCTGTCGTAGTACGACTCGGCCTTGGCGAGGTACGTGGTGTCGCCGGTCGCCTTGTACAGCCAGATGGCTCCCCAGACGAGCTCGTCCTTGTACCCGCTCCAGGAGTTGTAGTAACTCTGCGCGTCGGTGATGCAGTCGCTGTACTTGCCCCGGTAGGTGTCGGCGAAGGTGTACAGCTGCTTCGCGTGGGTGAGCAGCTTCGCCGCGTACGCCGGGTCACTGTCGGAGAACACCATCGAGGAGGAAGCCAGGGCCGCGGCCGTCTGACCGGCCAGGTCGCTTCCGGGGCACGAGGCGTCGATCTTGTACGCCGGGCGCTTCATCGGCATCACCTCGGCGGGGCCCCACCACTTGTGGTCGTCGCCGCCGTTGCCGACCTGCCCGTACAGCACATTGGGCGAGGGGTGGGCCTTCAGGAGGTAGTCGTCCACGAAGCGCAGGTTGTTCCGCAGGTACGGCAGCTGGCCCGAAGCCTGGTAGGCCGCCCTCTGCTCCGTACCGCCCCAGGCGAGCATGGTGGCCGAGTAGGCCATGGGGAGGCCGAACTTCACATGGTCCCCGGCGTCGTACCAGCCGCCCGTCAGGTCCAGGCCGGCGTCCTTGCCGTCGTCCAGCGCGGAATCGCCGCGCCAGGAGACGCGGTTGGTGTCGGGCAGCCTGCCGGACTGCTGGGCCTCGTAGAAGAGGACCGACTTCTGCAGCGCCTCGCCGTAGTCGAAGGCGGGGGCGGCCGCCGCACCGGCCGGCAGGGACAGTGGGAGCAGGAGGCCGGCGCCGACGGTGAGTGCCAGGGCGACGGCTCCGAGGGGGCCTGGTCTTCGGGACCGCCTTCGCAGGGCGGGGAGGGTGAGCGAGCGCAACGGACTTTCCCTTCGTCACGTCGGTGGGGGTGCCGGGTGTGTGCGGGGTGCGTGCGTGACCCATGAGGCGTGGGAGCGCTCCCAAGGGCGTTGCTCATGAAGCCAGTTCCGGCGGGAACTGTCAACGGTTGCGGCACGCCCGCTTCAGCGTGAGGGCCGGCCCGAAACACCGCATCGGCCATGAGCGCGACGGACACGCCGGCGGATCTGCCAAAGGCCCCGGCACGCACCGCCGCCGCGGAGCGCCCGGCAGCACAGCCGATCAGCCGGCCGGCACCCGCTCCGACGGCCACGGCGGCGGTGGCGGGTCTGCGGGCGCCGAAGAGCCGCGGTGCCTCATCCACGCACCGGACGAGAGCGACGGCCCGGCGGGGATCGAGCACATGGCCCCTGCGGAGGCCCGACAGCTCCCGGCCCCGCGGGGCCGGCCGTCCGGGGTCAGATGCCCGGCACGTCCCCGCCGTCGGCCGGGGCGGCCTCGTTCAACGCGAACCAGGCGGTCTTCCCCTCCGGCTCGGGCCGTACGCCCCACTGGTCGGCGAGGATGTCCAGCAGGAGCAGGCCGCGGCCCGAGGAGGCGAGCTCGCCCGGGGTGCGCTGGTGGGGCAGTTCGTCGCCGCGGTCCATGACCTCGACCAGCAGTCGGCGCGAGCCGGTCTCGCCGGACAGCGTGGCGTTGAGGGCGCCGTCCTGGTCGGTGTGCACGAGGACGTTGCCGAGGAGTTCGGTCGCCAGGAGCACGGCGGTGTCGATCTGGTCCGGGCGCGCCCAGTCGTGCAGCAGCGCCTTGAGCTCGGCGCGGGCCTCGGCCAGCCCCTCGCCCTGGTCCTGGCCGACGGTGAGCATCAGCCGGCGCTGGCTGACGTCGGCGCGGGCGTGGATGGCGTCGCGGCGCAGCAGCAGAAGGGCGATGTCGTCACCGTCGCGTGCGACGGCTTCCTGCCGGGCGCCGGGGCCGGGCTCGACGACGGCCGCCATGAGCCGGTCGGCCATGCCCTCCAGGTCGTCGGCGGGGCCGGGCGAGAACGCGTCGCGCACCCGTACCCAGCCGGTGTACATGTCGTGGCCGCCGTTCTCGATGAACCCGTCGGTGCACAGCATGAGGATCTCGCCCTCGTGCAGGCGCACGACGTCGACGGGGTAGTCCTCCTCGCCGGGCATCAGTCCGAGTGGCAGCCCGCCGCTGACGTGTTTGAGGACACACGTGCCGTCCGGCATGCGCAGGACGGGGTGCGGGTGGCCCGCGCGGGCGATGAGCAGGTCACCGGTGGACGGGTCCGCCTCGATGTAGAGGCAGGTCGCGAAGCGGTCCTCGTCCAGGGTGGTCAGGAAGCGGGAGGCGCGTGCCAGGACCGCGTCGGGGCCGTGGCCCTCGGCCGCGTACGCGTGCACGGCGGTACGCAGCTGGGCCATGAGCCCCGCGGCGTGCACGTCGTGGCCCTGCACGTCGCCCATCACGACGGCCATCCGGCCGTTCGGCAGATCGATGGTGTCGTACCAGTCACCGCCGACCATGAGGCCGCCGCCGGTCGGCACGTAGCGGGTGGCGACGCTGAGCCCGGTCAGGGCCGCGCCGGCGGTGTGCATGCTGCGGCGCAGGCCCCGGGAGAGTTCCAGTTCGGCACGGCTGGCCCGGGCCCGCTCGAGGACCTGGGCGATCATGCGTCCGGTGACGGTGAGCAGGGCGCGCTCGCTCGCCGTGAAGTCGAGGGGGGCGCGGAAGGCGGCCAGCCAGACCCCGACGACCCGGCCGGCGGTCACCAGGGGCAGGAAGGCCCACGCCTCACGTCCCTTGCGCGCGGACAGGTGCCAGGTCGCCGGGAATCGGCGGCGGTAGTCCTGTGGGGAGCCCAGGTAGACGGCGCGCCCGGTCCTGGCCACCTCGGCGGCCGGGTAGCCGGTGTTCATGGGCATGCGGAACCCGCGGCCCGCACCGCCGGGCCGGAATCCGTACTGCCCGATGGCGGTGAGGTTGCCCTCGGCGATTCCGAAAACGCACTGGCCGTCCAGCGGGAAATCGGGAGCGTAGAGGCCGGCGGCGAGTTTCAGGGCCTCGTCGAGGGTGTCGGCGGCGGCGACCGCGTGTCCGGCGGAGAGCAGCAGGGAGTCGCGGCGTCTGGCCTCTTCCGGCGTTCCGTCGGCCCGGGTCGCGCTCTCGGGCCCCGGGGGGAGCGCTGGATCGGGGCCGGGCGCCTGCATCCGGTTCAGCGCCTCGATCTGGTCCAGCTCGGCCTCGAACGCGTCGGTCGGTGGCTCATGCCGTTCACCACCCATCCGGCTTCCCTTCGTCCCGATCTCGTCGGCGGCTGTTCGTTCCATGCTCCGACGGGAGAGCCGGGTCCGCAGTGCGAGACGTCCCGCGCCGCCCCCGGAGTGTGCCGGACGGGTGGTGCGGGTCGGGCCGTCCGCGCGGACCGCCCGGGGTCGCCGGCGGGTCGGGAAGCGGTCGGACGTAAGCCCTGGCCGGGACGGTTCGTGGGCTAGCGGTACGCCGGTGACCTGCGGATATCGCTGAAGTCGATGGCCCGGTCGGCCTCCCGCATGGTCTCCTCAGCCACCCGGCGCACCTCGGCCGGTACATCCCCGTGCTCCTCCACGAGACCGGCGTAGATCGGTGCGTCGGTACTGTCTGTGAAACTCACGTCGAACTGCCTCAATCGGTTGTGTCTGCCGTGGTCCGGCCGGAAACAGGGGCCGATTCTACGCAGGTCCGCTGCCGGGCCCGCACGGGGCACCAGAAGTTTGACCTCAAGTTCGCTTGAGCTTCTAGCGTTCTCCTCACACCCCGGTCCGCACCGGCGCCGGGGCCGTACCGATCCGTCCTGCCCCGGAGGCACCCGTATGAGCATGGAAGTCACTGCGTGGTCGTCGCTGCACAGCGCGATCAACGCGCAAGCGGACCGCCGCCCCTTCTCCCGGGCCACCGTGCGCCGGATCGCCTCGTTCGCCCGCCCGCGCCGGCGTCAGCTCTACCGGTTCCTGCTGCTCAGCGTGGTCACCGCGCTGCTGGCCGTGGCGACGCCGATGCTGGCGGGCCGGGTGGTCGACGCGATCGTGCAGGGGAAGGAGAGCGGCACGGTCGTCCGTCTCGCCCTGCTGATCGCCGTGATCGCCGTGGCGGAGGCGGGGCTCGGGCTGCTCACCCGGCTGCTGTCGGCCACGCTGGGCGAGGGGCTCATCCTGGATCTGCGCACGGCGGTCTTCGACCATGTGCAGCGCATGCCGGTCGCCTTCTTCACCCGGACCCGGACAGGGGCGCTGGTGAGCCGGCTCAACAACGACGTGATCGGCGCGCAGCGGGCGTTCAGCAACACCCTGTCCGGGGTGGTCTCCAATGTGGTCACGCTGGTGCTGACACTCGCGGTGATGCTGACGATCTCCTGGCAGATCACGCTGCTCGCTCTCGTGCTGCTGCCGGTGTTCGTCGTGCCGGCCCGGCGGATGGGTTCGCGGATGGCGCGCATGCAACGCGAGGCGGCCGGGCACAACGCGGCGATGAGCACCCAGATGACCGAGCGGTTCTCGGCGCCGGGCGCGACCCTGGTGAAGCTCTTCGGCCGGCCCGCCGACGAGTCCGCCGAGTTCGCGGCGCGGGCAGGGCGGGTACGGGACATCGGCATCCGTACGGCGATGGCGCAGTCCACGTTCATCACGGCGCTGACCCTGGTGTCCGCGCTGGCCCTGGCCCTCGTCTACGGGCTGGGCGGCTACTACGCGCTGCACGGCAGCCTGGAGCCGGGCGCGGTCGTGACGCTGGCGCTGCTGCTCACCCGGCTCTACGCCCCGCTGACGGCGCTGGCGGGCGCCCGGGTCGAGGTGATGAGCGCGCTGGTGAGCTTCGAGCGGGTCTTCGAGATCTTGGACCTCACACCACTGATCGCCGAGAAGCCGGACGCCCGTAAGGTGCCCGAGGGGCCGGTGTCCGTGGAGTTCGACGGGGTCTCCTTCGGCTACCCGTCCGCCGACAAGGTGTCGCTGGCCTCGCTGGAGGAGGTCGCGACGCTGGACTCCCGGGGCGGCTCGCGGGTGCTGCACGACGTCTCGTTCCGGGCCGAGCCCGGCCGCATGGTCGCCCTGGTCGGCTCGTCGGGCGCCGGCAAGTCGACCATCGCCCAGCTGCTGCCCCGGCTCTACGACACCGACGAGGGAGCGGTACGGCTGAACGGCGTCGACGTACGCGATCTCACCGCCGAATCGATCCGTGAAACGCTCGGCATGGTCACCCAGGACGGACACCTCTTCCATGACTCGGTGCGCGCGAACCTCCTGCTGGCCAGGCCCGGTGCCACCGAGGACGAGATCTGGGACGCGCTGCGGCGCTCCCGGCTCGACGGTCTGGTGGCGTCGCTCCCCGACGGGCTCGACACGGTCGTGGGCGAGCGCGGCTACCGGCTCTCCGGCGGTGAGCGGCAGCGGCTGACGATCGCCCGGCTGCTCCTGGCCCGGCAGCGGGTGGTCATCCTGGACGAAGCGACCGCGCACCTCGACTCCACGTCCGAGGCGGTCGTGCAGGAGGCCCTCGCCGAGGCCCTGGAGGGCCGCACCGCCGTGGTGATCGCGCACCGGCTGTCGACGGTGCGGGCCGCCGATCTGATCCTGGTCGTGGAGGAGGGCCGGGTGGTGGAACGGGGTACGCACACCGCGCTGCTGGAGGCGGGGGGCCGGTACGAGGAGCTGTACCGGACGCAGTTCGCCTCGCCGGAGGCGACGGGCGATCAGCAGGAGCCCGTCGGGTCGGCCTGACACGAACGCCCCCGGTCCGAGCGGACCGGGGGCGTTCGGAGCGGGAGGCGCTCAGTCGTTGTCGGTCTCCTGGTGGGTGACCGAGCCGTTGGACGCGTCGATGTCGAAGGTCGTCTTCTTCCAGTCCTTGGTCACGACATCGGTCTTCCAGACGAGGGTGCCCTGGTCGTCGTCGTCCAGATCGAGGGAGGTCACCGTCCCCTGCTGCTTCGCGGTGGCGGCCTTCGCCGCCTGCTGCGCGGTCTGCTTCGCCTGGGTGATCCGCTTGGCCGTCTTGGCCTTGTCCGAGGTGCTCTGGTCGGTGTCTTCGGACGAGCTGACGACCTTGCCGGAGACGGCGTCGATGTGGACCTTGTGCTTGGTCCCGGTCTTCGCGGCGACGGTCGCGACCCACTGCGGGGCGCCGGTCGCGGCGCTGCCCGTCGGCGAGGGACTGCCGGTCGGCGAGGGACTGCCGGTCGGCGAGGGGCTGCCGGTGGGAGACGGGCTTCCCGTGGGAGAGGGGCTGGGGCTCTCGTCGTCGGCCGCGTCCTTGGCGCTCTTGAGTTCGAGCTCGACGAGCTTGCCGCCCTTGACCTCGCCCTCGGCCGTGGTGATGGCCTTGTCGTAGGTGACCTTGGTGGCGGAGACCAGCTCCTTGCGTTCCTGCTGGTCCTCGGTCAACTGGCCCGGCGAGGAGCTGCCGGTGGGCGACGGACTCTTCGTGGCCTCGGGCACGGCGCGGGCCGCCTCCGAGGTCTTCGTGCTCGCGGACGTGCTGCCGCCGTCCTGGCCGCAGCCGGTCAGCAGGGCCGCGGTGACCACGACGCAGGCGACGCCGGCGGCGCGCACGCGGTGGGCTCGGAGGAATCCGGTGTTCTTGGAGGGGGAGTCACATGTCATGCCCGCATGCTTAACCGCCACGCGGCCCCGGCATGTGGGATCAACGGGCAGTGTCACCCGATCGACCGCCATCCCGGCCCGGCCCCGCGTGTCGTCGGGGATCGGGGGGATTTCGTGCACGCCGGGCGAAGATGCGACGACAGTCCGAATTCCCTGGTGACGCGGGTCGCGATCCGGCCGCATCGGTGCGAGCCTGGATGCATGACCTGGGCGTCCTGGACAACACGCGGAGTGTATTCGGGGCACGGCGGCGTGCTCACCGAGGAGGTCGGGCCGCTGTCCGGTGACCTGACCATCCACACCACTTGGGCCGAGGGCACGGCACAGATCACCGTGCAGTACACCGATGCGGCCGACTGGTTCACCATGGCGGGCAGCCCCGTGCCCTGTCCGTCGGAGGAGGCGAGCCGCGCGTTGCACGCGGCCGCCGTCGAGGCGGTCCGGCAGGGTTCGGCGGCGACGGTCCCCGTACCGCAACCCGGCCCCGAACAGGCCGCGGGCTCGGAGTGACCGGCCCCGTACGGGTACGGGACCGGTCACCGAGGTGTTCCGCGCGTACGGTCAGGGCCTGATGCCGCTGACGACGTCGGCGGTGGCGGTGATGCCGTCCTGGATCGTGGGGGCCATGCTGGTGCCCGCGAGGAGGAATCCGAGCATTCCGCACACCAGCGCGTGCGAGAGCTTCATTCCGCCGTTGCGGAGGAAAACCACCGCGAGAATCAGCAGAAGCAGCACCACTGAGATCGAAACTGCCATGGCCAACCTCCTCCGCCGCGCCTGATTTGCGGCATTCGGCGTCAGTGTGGCGCAGGGCGCGGGCCGTCCGGCGCATCAGCGTGTCCGCCAAACGGGTAGGTCTTGGGTCGGGGCCGCCGAAGCGGGGAAGAGGGGGGCCGCGCAGGGGGACGCGGGACTTCCCGCGCCCCCCTGTGGTGAAACCTCAGGGCGCCGGCAGTTCCATGAGCACGGCGACGGTGTCCCGGTGGCGGCCCGCCGTGCCGTACGCGGTCGCGTCGGCCTTGGCCCGCTTCAGATAGAGGTGCGCGGGGTGCTCCCACGTCATCCCGATCCCGCCGTGCAACTGCACGCACTCCTCGGCGGCGTGGACCGCGACCTTCGAGCAGTACGCCTGTGCGACGGCCACCGCCAACGGCGTGTCGGGACTGCCCGTGGCCAGGGCGTCGGCGGCGTTCCGAGCGGCGGCCCGGGCCGAGACGACCTCCAGCCAGAGCTGCGCCATGCGGTGTTTGAGCGCCTGGAAGGAGCCGATGGGCCGGTTGAACTGGTGGCGCTCCCTGGTGTGCCGCACCGTCTCGGTGAGGCACCACTCGGCGAGTCCCAGCTGTTCGGACGCGAGCAGCCCGGCCCCGGCCAGCAGCCCCCGGTCCAGCGCGCGCCTGCCGGCCCCGGCGTCCGCGAGTCGGGTCCCGGTGGCACCGTCGAGCGTGACGGTGGCGAGCGGGCGGGTGAGGTCGAGCGCGACGAGCGGTTCGACGCGTACGCCGGGCTCGTCCGTGGCGACGGCGTACAGGCCGTCCGCCGCGGGGACCAGGAGCACGTCGGCGACGGCCGCGTCGGCGACGGGGCCGAGCGTCCCCTCCAGGGCGCCGGTCGCCGCGGACGCCCGCACGCCCGCCGAGTCCGCCGAAGCGGCCGCGAACGGCACGGCCACCACCGCGACCCGGCGTCCCTCGGCGAGTGCGGCGAGGAGTTCCGCGGCCGGCCCGTCCTGCGCGCCGAGCGCCAGCAGCGTCTCGGTGGCGACGACGGAGCTGGTCAGGAACGGCGCGGGCGCGACGCTGCGGCCCAGCTCCTCCAGGACGACGGCGGCCTCGCGGTGCGTGGCGCCCTGGCCGCCCAGCTCCTCGGGCACGAGGAGTCCGGCGGCGCCGATGCCGGTGGTGAGCGCCTTCCACAACTGCGGGTCGTACGGCGTGTCGGACTCGGTGCGGGCGATCACCGACGGCGCGTCGGCCCGGTCCGCGAGCAGGGAGCGGACCGCGGCGCGCAGGTCCTCCTCGGCCTCGGAGTAAAGGAGGTCGGGGGCCTGGCCGGCTTCGGTCTGTGCGGTCATCGGGAGAGGTCCTTCCAGGCGACGTCCTTGTCGTTGCGGGGCTCGGAGGGGAGACCGAGTACACGCTCGGCGACGATGTTGAGCAGTACCTCGCTCGTACCGCCCTCGATCGAGTTGCCCTTGGAGCGGAGGTAGCGGTAGCCGGCGTCGCGGCCGGTGAAGTCGACCAGCTCGGGCCGCCGCATGGTCCAGTCGCTGTAGAGCAGGCCCTCGTCGCCGAGGAGTTCCACTTCGAGGCCGCTGATCTCCTGGTTGAGGCGGGCGAAGGCGAGCTTCATCCCCGAGCCTTCGGGTCCCGGCTGCCCGGCGACGAGCTGCTGGCGCAGCCGCTCTCCGGTGAGCCGGGCGACCTCCGCCTCGACCCACAGGGTGAGCAGGCGCTGGTGCAGGTCGTGGGTGCGCAGGCCGGGCCGTTCGCGCCAGGTCCTGGCGACCGGGCCGATCATGCCGCCTTCGCGGGGGATGCGGGAGCCGCCGATGGAGACCCGCTCGTTCATGAGGGTGGTCCGGGCGACCTTCCAGCCCTCGCCGACGGGCCCGAGCCGGTGGCTGTCGGGGATGCGCACCCCGGTGAGGAAGACCTCGTTGAACTCGGCCTCGCCGGTGATCTGACGGAGTGGCCGGACCTCGACGCCGGGGTCGGTCATGTCGCAGATGAAGTAGCTGATGCCCCGGTGCTTGGGCGCGTCGGGATCGGTGCGGGCGATGAGGATCGCCCAGCGCGCGAGGTGGGCGCTGGAGGTCCACACCTTCTGCCCGTCGACCGCCCAGTCCTCGCCGTCGCGTACCGCGCGGGTGCCGAGGGCCGCGAGGTCGGAGCCCGCCCCGGGTTCGCTGAAGAGCTGGCACCAGACCTCTTCCCCCACCCACAGGGGACGGAGGAACCGCTTCTTCTGCTCGTCGGTGCCGAAGCCGAGGATGGTCGGGGCCGCCATGCCGAGCCCGATGCCGATGCGGCGCGGGTCGTTGTCGGGGGCGTTCGCGGCGGCGAGCTCGGCGTCGACCACGGGCTGGAGCGAGCGCGGGGCGTCCAGGCCGCCGAGCCCGGCCGGGTAGTGCACCCACGCGAGTCCGGCGTCGAAGCGCGCCTTGAGGAAGTCGGTGCGCTCGGTCGTCGCCGGGGGGTGCGCGGCGAGCAGTTCGCGGGTGCGGCAGCGCAGTCCGGCGGCGTCGGGTGCGGTCATCGGGCGGCTCCTGACGGGAGGACGACGATACGGCCGGTGCTGGTGCCGTCGGCGACGCGCTGGACGGCGGCCGCCGCCTCGTCCATCGCGACCCGCTCGCTGATCAGCGGTTTGATGACGCCTTCGGCGGCGAGCCGGGTCAGCTCCCGGTGGCAGTCGCGTACGGCCTGCGGGTCCTTGGTGTTGTAGAGGCCCCAGTGGAGCCCGAGAACGGAGTAGTTCTTCACTAGGGGGTGGTTGAGCGCGGGGCTGGGAATCGTGCCGGAGGCGAAGCCGACGACGACGATGCGTCCCTCGAAGGCGATGCACTTCACGGACTTGGCGTACGCGTCGCCGCCGACCGGGTCGTAGACGACGTCGGCGCCCCGGCCGCCGGTGAACTCCTTGACCGCCGCGACGATGTCCTCGGTGCGCCGGTCGATGACCAGGTCGCAGCCGAGCGCGACGGCGGTCTTCGCCTTCTCGGGTCCGCCGACGACTCCGATGACGGTGGCCCCGGCGGCCTTGCCGAGCTGGACGGCGGCGCTGCCGACCCCTCCGGCGGCAGCGTGCACGAGCAGGGTTTCCCCCGCCTGCAGCCGGGCGCGCCGGTGGAGTCCGAACCAGCCGGTCTGGTAGCCGATGTGCAGGGCCGCGGCCTCCGCGTCGTCCAGCGAGTCCGGGGCGTCCAGCAGGGCCGCCTCGTCGGCGACGACGTACTGGGCGAGGCCGCCGTGCGGCAGGGCGGGGGTGGCGAGCACCCGGCGCCCGTCCTCGGTGCGGCCGCAGATCTCGACGCCCGGGGTGAACGGCAGCGGCGGCCGTACCTGGTACTGGCCCCGGCAGAGCAGCGCGTCGGGGAAGTTGATGTTCGCCGCGAGCACCTCGACGCTCACCTGCCCGTCGCCGGGCACCGGCCGGTCCGTCTCCTCCAGCCGCATCACCTCACTCGGCTCGCCGTTCCGGTGCACTCGCCATGCCTGCATGAGGGGCCTCCACAACACTGTCGGCATTACCACTGCTCCGGCGCATACTAAGCGGTCGCTTGCCCCTGTGGGAACTACCTGCGGACAACGGTCCCGAACACGGTCGTGCGCCCGGCGGCGTCGATGGCGGTGTACGCGCCGTGCGGCGCGCCCACGGTGGGCCAGGCGCCGTACGCAACTGGATGTCGGCGGCGCTCTCGGGAGCCGGACGGCCGCAGCGCCGTCACCGAGCCGACCGGCCGCGCGGCAACGAGGTCCACCACGAGCGGCTCATCGTCCCCGGCCGCACGCGCGCCCCGGTACACGGTGCCAGGGTCGCCGTCGGCCGCCGCGCGCGGCGAGGAGCCGGTGGCGGCGGGCGGGTTGCCGGTCACCGCGCCGTCCGTGGTCGCGACCTGGAATGCGCGGACCACGACCCAGCTGCTCTGCCCGGCCGTCGCCCGGGCCCGCGCAGAGCGCGCCTTCGTCCCGGCGGGCGGGGCCGCCAGGACATCGGGCCTGCCGGAGAGGTCCGCGAGCGTCTGACAGGTCCTGCGGTCCGCCGAGTACTCCCGGACGCCCTCGTGGACGTGTTCGTCGGTGCTGCCCGGCTCGGATGTTCGTCTTGTGCTCGCCGTAGTGGTCGAGCTGGTCGACCTCCAGGGTGTTTCCTGTGCGGCAGGGCCTGGCGCAGGGTCTGCGCGGCGTAGCAGGTGCCGGTGGTGTCCTTGCCGGCGAGCACGATCCGGCCCGCGACGATCCCGAGGGCGTAGCCCTCGGCGGGCAGTGCGGCGGCCCCGTCGGGCTTCTGCGCGGCGAGGGCGGCGTCACCGGCGTACACGGTGAGTCTGCCGGGGGCGGGTGGCTTGGCGCGGACGACGTGTTGGGCGCCCGCCTCGCGCAGGGCCGTCTCCACCACGTCGAGCCCGTCCCCCGTCCCGCCGGCGACGAGAGTGACGACAACATCACTGCGCGGACCTGCGGTTTTGCATCCGACTCCCGTGAACGACTACCGGGCGAAGAGTTCGAACGGGACGGCCGGACGCCCTCCGAAACGGTCTGCGGCGGCTTCGGCGTTGCCGGTGAGGAACGTGCGGCAGTACGTCTCCGGGTCCTCGTCCGTGAGGACTTCGATGTACGTGCGGTGGGCCAGGAGGGACTGCACCGACCGCTCCAGACCGGCCGTCGCGTCCACCGCGTGGGTGGGCGCGGACGACCCCGCCACGGCCACCCAGCGCACGCCGTCCCACGGTTCGAGACCCTGCTCCGCCAACTCCGGGAAGATCCAGCGGTTGCCCGCGTCGGCCGCCGCGTCGAGCGTGGCGCGGCCGACGGCGCGATGGTCGGGCGTGTTCCACGCGACGCCGCCCCAGGTGTCACGATGGTTGAGCGTGATCACCAGCTCGGGACGGTACCGGCGGACGGCCGCCGCGATGTCCCGGCGGAGCGGGATCCCGTATTCGATCACCCCGTCGCGATGGTCCAGGAACTCGACGCGGGAGACGCCGACGGCCGCCGCGCTCGCGCGCTGTTCCCGCTCGCGCAGGGGCCCGCACTCCTCCGGCCCGAGGGTGTCGATCCCGGCCTCACCCCTGGTCGCGAGGAGATACGTGACCTCGCGTCCGGCATCGGTCCAGCCGGCCACCGCTGCCGCGCAGCCGTACTCCAGGTCGTCGGGGTGTGCGACCACGGCGAGCGCGCGCCGCCAGTCCTCGGGCATGGGCTTCAGCTGCTCGGTCATATCCGCAGGCTAACCGGCAAGGCGAGGGTGAGACCCGTGACACGACGGACTTCGATACCCAGGGGGGTATCGTTGGCCGTCCGGGGCAGGAGAGAGCGAGATCTGCCCCGTCCCCCGGTGAACGAAAGGAACACAGCTCGTGACCAGCCCCGTATCCCTCTCCCCCGCCCAGGCGGCCGCCCGGCTCACGGAGTTCACCGTGATCGACGTACGCGCACCCGGCGAGTACGCGGCGGGGCACGTGCCGGGGGCGGTGAACATACCCCTCGACCGGCTCGACGAGGCGCTGCCCGCGCTCAAGTCCGCCTCCGCCCGCGGCGCGCTGCTCCTGGTCTGCGCCTCGGGCAACCGCTCCACGCGTGCCTGCGGCATCCTGTCGTCGGCCGACATCGACGCGGCGACGCTCAGCGGCGGCACCTCCGCCTGGGAGAGCGAGGGCCACGGCCTGGAGCACCCGGTGGACGCGCGGGCCACCTGGCCGATGGAGCGCCAGGTCCGGCTGGCGGCCGGCTCCCTCGTAGTGGCCGGGCTGCTGGCGGGCCTCAGGTACCCCGCCGCGCGCTGGCTGTCCGCCGGTGTCGGCTCCGGGCTCGTCCTCTCGGCGGTCACCGACACCTGCGGGATGGCTGCGGCCCTGTCGAAGCTCCCGCACAACCGCGCGCCGCGCTCGGCGGCGAACCTGAAAGCGACGCTGGACGCCCTCCAGGGCTGAGGCACCGCGGGGCCGGTCCCGTACAACCGACCGCGGACGACGTGCGTCAGACCTCGTCGCGGACCAGCGCGAGCAGCCGGTCCAGTACACGGGGTCCGCCCGCGCGCAGCCCGTCGTGCTCGAACTCGTCGGTCACCCAGGTGCGCAGCCCCCGGATCGCGGCGGCCGTGCGCAACGCGTGGGCGGTGTCCACGTACATGTCGTCGTGGTAGACGGCGGCGGCCACCGGGACCTCGTTGCCGGCCAGGCGCTCGGGGTCGTACAGCGGCTCCCAGTCGGTGCGGGCGGCGAGGAGCCCGGCCGTCTCGCGCAGCGGGCGCAGCGCGGGGTCCACCTCGAAGTGCCACGGGTGGATGGACTCCCCCGTGAACAGGACCGGCCCGTCACCCGCGAGGGCCGTCGCGGCGTCGAACTGCGGGAACTCGGCGCGGACCCGCTCGGCGGCCCAGTCCGTGGGGCGCCCGCCCTGGCCGTAGATGGCCTCGTGCATGAGGGCGTACAGGGGGTGTCCGGCGAACGAGGTCGCCGCGCGCACGGCCTCCTGGAAGGTGTCGGACAGCTCGGTGCCGTGCGGGGTGCGGACGAAGGCGTTCTCCAGCAGGTAGTGCAGCTGGTGGCTGCCGCTGCCACCGCCGAGCATGATGCCGAGGGACTGGAAGGTCTCGGGCGTCAGCCGGTGCCCGGCGCTCTCGGGGCGGTGCTCCGCGAGGTGAGCGGTGATCTCCCGGGCGCGTTCGACGTCCTGCGGGTAGCGGGCGTAGTGCGCGGCGACCTTCCGCTCGATGCGGGGGTACGCGGCCCGGTAGACGTCGTCCGCGTGGGCGTCGAGGGAGGGCAGACCGCCGGTGATCAGGACGGTGTCCAGCCCCTCGGGGGCTGCCGAAAGGTAGCGGACGGCGCAGAAGCCGCCGAAGGACTGGCCGAGAACGGTCCAGGGCGCGCCGCCGGTCAGCCGCGGGCGGATGAACTCGCAGTCCCGCACGATGCTGTCCGCGCGGAAGTGGCCGAGGTAGTCGGCCTGCTCGCGCGGCCCGCCCCGCAGCGGCAGGGTCTGCCGGTTGGCGGGGGTGGACAGGCCGGTGCCGCGCTGGTCGAGCAGGAGCACCCGGAATTCCCGCACGGCCCGCCCGAGCCATGCCTCGGCGCCGGTGAAGCGCCGGGCGCCGAAGCCGGGACCGCCCTCCAGGTAGAGCAGCCAGGGCAGCTCCCGGCCGGTCTTGGAGGCGGCCACGATCTCCCGGCCGAAGACCTCGATCTGCTCACCGCCGGGGTCGGCGTGGTCGAGCGGGACGGTGAAACGGTGGTCGGTGAGGACGAGGCCGGGCTGCCGGTAGCTGTTCAAGGGGGCTCCTGGATCGGACGGTTCCCGGACAGTTCAGCACACCGGTGTGCCCCGGACGGTCGCGGCCCGTGTGCGGCCGGGGCACCGGGCTCCTAGCGTGCTCTCATGATCCGGTTCGAGCAGGTCGGCAAGGTCTATCCGGACGGCACGACCGCGGTCGACGCGCTGTCCTTCGAGGTCGCCGAGGGAGAACTGGTCACCCTGGTCGGCCCGTCGGGCTGTGGCAAGACGACCACGATGATGATGGTGAACCGGCTGATCGAACCCACCGCGGGCCGCATCCTCGTGGACGGCCGGGACATCGCGAGGACCGACCCGGTGAAGCTGCGCCGCGGGATCGGCTATGTCATCCAGCAGGTGGGGCTCTTCCCGCACCGGACGGTCCTCGACAACACCGCGACCGTGCCGGCGCTCGTCGGCTGGAAGCGGTCCAGGGCCCGCGAGCGGGCGGCCGAGCTGCTGGATCTGGTGGGCCTCGACCCGTCGGTGTACGGCTCCCGCTACCCGGCGCAGCTCTCCGGCGGTCAGCGCCAGCGCGTCGGCGTGGCGCGGGCGCTCGCTGCCGACCCGCCGGTGCTCCTGATGGACGAGCCGTTCGGCGCGGTGGACCCGGTGGTGCGCGAGCGGCTGCAGAACGAGTTCCTGAAGCTCCAGTCGAGGGTGAGGAAGACGGTCCTGATGGTCACCCACGACATCGAGGAGGCCGTCCGGATGGGGGACCGGATCGCGGTGTACGGGCAGGGGCGCATCGAGCAGTTCGACACGCCGGCCGCGGTGCTCGGTTCGCCCGCGACTCCGTACGTGGCGGAGTTCGTCGGCGCGGACCGGGGGCTGAAGCGGCTGTCCGTCACCGCGATCGAACCGGCCGACCTGGAGCAGCCGCCGGTGGCCCGCCTGGACGAACCGGCGGGGGTGGCGGCGGCCCGGCTGGGCGCGGCCGGCGCGCGCTGGGCGGTCGTGCTGAACGAGGCGGGCGAGCTGCACGGCTGGGTGGCGGCGGACGCGCTGCGGATCGCCGGGGACCAGGGAACGGTGGGCGAGCTGGCCCGCCGGATGGACGCGTGGGTGCCGGTGGGCGCGCCGTTGAAGCGGGCGTTCAGCGAGATGCTCCAGCGGGACGCGGGGTGGATCGCGGTGCTGGACGGGGCGCGGTTCCTCGGCGTACTGACCCCGGCGAAGCTCCACGAGGCCCTGCGGCGTTCGGTGGACGCGGACGCGCAGGGCGTGGGGCGCGATGAGGTGCGGTTCGACTCGGTGGCGGATGCCTGAGGACGCGCCCCGGCGGCCGGTCAGGCGTCCGCGGCGTACTGCCAGAAGTCGCGCATCGGCAGCGGCGGGGTGGGGCCGGTCATCTCCAGCTGGGTGAGCAGGATCGCGGCCGTGCCGGTGGCCGGGACGATGTGCGCCGTGGTGCCGGTGCCGCCGACCCAGCCGTAACGCCCCGGCACGTTCCACGGGGCGGTCGTGTCGACGTCCACCGAGCCGCCGAAGCCCCAGCCCTGCCCCTCGGTGAACAGCCCGCTGGCCTCACGCTGCGCGGGGGTCAGGTGGTCCGTCGTCATCTGCCGCACGGACGCGGGCGTCAGGAGGCGCCGGCCCTCCAGTGTGCCCTCGCCGAGCAGCATGCGGGCGAAGGCGTACAGGTCGTCCGCGGTGGAGACCAGTCCGCCGGCCCCGGACGGGAAGTCCGGCATGGCGCTCCACTGTCCGGCCGGGGCGTCGACCAGCTCGACACCGCCGTCCGCGCCCGGCCGGAACAGACCGGTGAAGCGGCCGAGCTTCTCCGCCGGGACCGCGAAGCCGGTGTCGTTCATGCCGAGCGGCGCGAAGATCCGCTCGGCGAAGAACTCCGGCAGCGGCTGCCCGGCGACCCGGGCGACGAGCACGCCCAGGATGTCGGAGCAGGTGTTGTACAGCCACTCCCGGCCCGGCTGGGAGAGCAGCGGGATGCGCGAGAGCGTGTCCATCCAGGCGTCCGGGGGAAGGACGCCGCGCGGCTGCGGCGAGCCCTGCTTCAGCTCGTCGAAGAGGAGGCGGACGGCGGGCAGGGAGAAGTCGGACGGGAATCCGTACCCGGCGCGGGATGTCAGGAGGTCGGACAGGGTGATGGGGCGTGACGCCGGGACCACGTCGTCCGCCGGGGCGTCCGGGGTGCGCACGACGACGGGCTCCGCCAGCTCGGGCAGCCAGGGGGCGACCGGGTCGTCCAGCGCGATCCGCCCGTCCTCGACCAGCGTCATGACCGCGGCGGCCGTGACCGGTTTGGTGAGGGAGGCGATCCGGAAGACCGAGTCCCGGGCCATCGGGGTGCCGTCGTCCGTGCCGGCGCCGCCCACCGCCAGCACCTCCGCGCGCCCGTCGCGCGCCACCAGGCCCACGGCGCCGGGCACCGGTCCGTCATGGACGTGCTTCTCCAGAACTTCGCGCAAGGTGCTCATCGCTCCGCCTTCTCCTGGCTTGGCTGATCCGGGCGTGCCGAAGGGCTGACCGGTGTCGCGGTGCGGACTCATCGGCGGGCGCGGGACGACTTCCGGTCTCACTTCCCGTCACCGGGAGTGAGGTGTTCGGAGCGCAGGTAGGCGCGGGCCACGTCCTCGGGGAGCCGTCGCCAGCTGTCGACCTGTTCGTTGAGCCGGGCCAGGTCCGCGGTGGTGAGGACGGTGTTCAGCCTGCCGAGGGCCTTGCGCACGCCCTCGCCGCCGGCGCGGGCCCGGTTGACGACGGGGACGAGGTAGTCGGCGTTCTGGAGGTGCTTGTCGTCGGCGAGGAGGACGAGACCGAAGTCGTCCAGGGTGGCGTCGGTGGTGGTGGTCAGCACCATCTGGTCGCGGCCGCTCTGCACGGCCTGCTTGGCCTGCGTGGTGCCGACGCCCTTGGGGTCGACGGCGGTGATGTCGATGCCGTACGTCTTCTTCAGCCCGGGCGCGCAGTACGGGCGCTGGACGCACTCGTCGCCGGCGGCGAGGCGTACGGGCAGTCCCGAGCGGCCGAGGTCGCTGAGCGTCCTGAGGTGGTGCTCGCGCGCGTAGGCGGCGGTGACGGCGAACGCGTTCTGGTCCACCGCCCTGCCGGGGTCGAGGACGGTGAGCCCGCGTGGCGCGGCCAGGCTGCGCAGGGCCTTCATCGTGGCGGCGAGGTCGGGCGAGCCGACGGAGGCGGCGTCGGCGCCGTGCTCCTTGGCGCCCAGCCAGTCGGCGAAGGTGGCCGCGTATTCGGGGACCACGTCGATCTGGCCGTTCTCCAGAGCGGGTTCGTAGATCTCCCGGTTGGTGACGGAGATGATCTTGGTGGAGTATCCGGCGTCGTCCAGCAGCAGGGCGTACATCTGGGCGAGAAGGTCGCTCTCGGTGAATCCCGCGGAGCCGATGGTCAGGTGCTTGCTGTCGCCGGGCGGGGCGGTGACCGCGCCCTGGTTCTCCAGCGTCGGTCCGGTGGTGCAGGCGGTGGCCGTCAGCAGCAGGAGCGCGGCGAGGGGGCGGGCGGCCCTCTCCCGGAGCCCCGCCCTCACGCGGTCTCCTCCGCCGTGCGCAGCCCGAACCGCCGCGGCGCGAACCGCTGGGCCGCCTCGAAGACCCCCTCGACGACCAGCGCGAACACGGCGACCAGGACCGCTCCGGCGACCACCTGCGGGGTGGAGGCGAGGTTGAATCCGGCGGTGATGATGCGGCCGAGCCCTCCGCCGCCCGCGAGGGCCGCGATGGTGGCCGTGGCGACGAGCTGGACGGCGGCGATGCGCACCCCGGTGAGGATGAGGGGCAGGGCGAGCGGTGCCTCCACCTGGAGGAGCAGTTGGCGGCCCGTCATGCCCATGCCCCGGGCGGCCCGGACGACGTCCCGGTCGACCTCGCGCATGCCGACGTACGCGTTGGTGAGCAGCGGGGGCACGGCGAACAGGACCAGCGCCACCACCGTCGGGCCCTCGCCCCAGCGGCCGACCGGGGTGAGCAGGAGCAGCACCAGGACGGCGAACGTGGGCACGGCGCGCCCGACGTTGGAGATGTTGACGGCGAGCGCGCCGCCCCGGCCGAGGTGGCCGAGGAGCAGGGCGACGGGCAGCGCGATGAGACAGCTGATCAGCAGGCAGACGGTGGTGAGGTAGAGGTGCTGGCCGAGCCGGGCCCAGATGCCGTCCTGGCCGTGCCAGTGCGCGGCGGTGGTGAGCCAGGACCAGGCGTCCGCCAGGGTGTTCACGACCGGCTCCTCGTCCACGGGGTGAGCAGGCGTTGCAGCAGCAGGAGGAGCAGGTCGGCGGCGACCGCGATGACGACGCACAGGACGGACGCGGTGAGCACCTGGGCCTTGAAGTACGTGTTCATCCCGGCGTAGATGAGGTTGCCGAGCCCGCCGTAGCCGACGATCGCCCCGATGGTGACCAGGGAGACCGCGGAGACGGTGGCGATCCGCAGACCGGCCATCGCGGCGGGCAGGGCGAGCGGGAGCTCCACGGCGACGAGCAGCCGTAGGGGGCCGTAGCCCATGCCGCGCGCCGCCTGCCGGGTCTCCTCCGGGACGGCGCGCAGCCCGGCGAGGACGTTGCGTACGAGCAGGGTCAGCGAGTAGAGGACGAGGCCCGCGACGACGAGCGAGGCCGAGAGCCCGTACACCGGCAGCAGCAGGGAGAACAGGGCGAGCGACGGGATGGTGTAGAGGATCGTCGTCACGCCGAGGACGGGCCCGGCGGCCCAGTGCCAGCGCCGTGCGGCGAGGGCGAGCGGCAGCGCGAGGACGAGCCCGATGAGCACGGACACCGCGGTGAGCTGCACGTGCTGCAACGCCGCTTCCCAGAGGATGTGGCGGCGGCTGCTGAGGTAGGCACCGCAGACCCACTCGTTGCGCGCGAGGCAGTCGTCGGGGGGCGCGGTCACCCGTCCATTGCAGCCCGCACGGCCGGGACGCGCGCGTCCGGGTCGTCCGATCGGGCCACCGCGCCCACGGGTCAGGAGGCGGAGGCGGCCTTGTCGAGGATTGCGGCCAGTTCGTCCGGGCGGGAGAACATCGGCCAGTGGCCGGTGTCCATGGTGATCAGCTCCCACCGCTCGCTCGCCAGCAGCCGGGCCACGTCCTCGCCCGGTTCCGGTCCGTCGAGGAGGCACTTGATGTACGTCGCGGGCAGCTCGCGGAGCGGGCGGTCCAGGACGGCCGGGTCGGCCAGGGCGGCACCGGGGTGTGGCGTCGCGCCCTTCCGGAACCGTGCGATCTGCTCGCCGGTCAGCTCCTGGCCCTCGAATTCATCGGCTTCCGGGACGGCCCAGAGGCCGCCGTTCGCGTCGAGCTGCCCCTGGAGCGCGGCCGGCCCCTGCCACCACGCGGAGACGAACGACTCGCCGTCGGCGGGGACGGAGGCGTCCACGAAGACGACTCGGGCCAGCCGGCCGCCCAGGCGCTCGGCGGCCTGTCCCACGGGGATGCCGGAGTAGCTGTGGCCGACCAGGACGACGTCGCGCAGGTCAAGGCGTTCCACCTCCGCGACGATGTCGGTCACATGGGTCTGCCGGCCGACCGGGCGCTCCCGTTTCCCGCCGAGCCCGGACAGGGTCAGCGGGTGGGCGCCGTGCCCGGCCGCGCGGAGCGCCGGCACCACCTCGTCCCACGCGGACTCGTCCAGCCAGGCACCTGCCACCAGTACGAAATCTGTCATGGCCGGACCCTAGCGGTGAGGTCCGACAACGCCGTCGGACCACGTCCGCGCCGCCCCTCGCCCCTGCCGGCGCACGGAGTTCCAGGATCCCCAGGACACGCCCGCCCCGGCGCGGGTTCTCCTCCTCGAAGGACCGGCCGCGCACCAGGGTGGGACAGGGGCCGACCCGGTCGGTCTCCGCGAGGAACGCCGCCTCGGCGCGGCCGTCGAGCAGCCGCAGGCGAAGCCGTTCGCCGCGGGCGGGCTTGGCTCGCGCCCACTCCCTACGCTCCTCGACCGAAGCGCGTACCGCCTCGGCGTCGCCGACGTCCACGGCCTGGATCACCACGGGCAGTCCCGGATGGCCGTGGGCCGGGGCGCCTCGGCGGTGGACGCGCCGAGCGTGTCGCGGCCGGCCGGTGACACCTCATGGTGAGGGTCCGCCCCCTGTCGGCCGCGGAGATGGGGGCGCGGTGCAAGCGGATCGGCCGGGAGACGGCGGGCCGACCGGCCGGGCGGGCGGCAGGAAGCGCGTCGGGGCGGGCACCATCGCGGTGTCCACCGCAAGACGTAGGCGTATTGTCCGCATATGGGCAATGTCGGCCCCGCCACGGATTCGGCGGAGGAGCGTCTGGACGCGGCGGTGGCGTGTGCCGTGCGGGAGACGGGCGCCGCCGTGGCGATGCTCTATCTGCTGCCGCCCGGCGGATCGACGCTCCGGCTGACCGTGCTCGCGGGGATCCCGCCGGAGATCGCGGACCCCTGGCTCCGGGTGCCGCTCTCCGCGCCGATGCCGGTGTCGGACGCGGTGAAGGACCGGCAGCTGGTGTGGCTGGGCAGCCAGGAGGAGCTGGCCAGGCGGTATCCGCGCCCGGCGCTCGTCCTGCCGTACCGGTTCGCGCTGGCCGCCGCGCCCGTCGCGGACGGGACCGGGGTGCACGGCGGACTCGTCCTGCTGTGGCCCGGCTCCCACGCGGCGCAGCTGACGCCGCCGGAGCGTGCGGCGATCGGCCACTGCTGCCGCGACGCCGCGCGGGTGCTCCACGAGGCGCGGGAGCGGGGCCGCCCGGTGAACGCGGGCACGGGCCCGCGGGTCCTGCCCCCGGTCACCGCTCCGCCGCCCGCCCACACCGAGGCGGTCGCCGCGGCGGACTTCGTGGGCCGGCTGCCGGGCGGCTGCTGCACGCTCGACATGCACGGGAGGATCACCTATCTCACAAAGACCGCTGCCGAGCTGGTCGGAGGGCGCGTCGAGGACCTGGTGGGGACGCTGCCCTGGGAGTCGCTGCGCTGGATGGCCGATCCGCTGTTCGAGGACCAGTACCGGGGCGCGATCATCAGCCGGGAACCGATGTCCTTCGCCGCCCTGCGGCCTCCGGACCAGTGGCTGTGCTTCCGCCTCTACCCGGACGCGTCCGGCATCAGCGTGTACATCACACCGGTCACCGGCCCGCACGCCTCGGCGCTCCCCACCGCCACGGGCGCCGTCGCCTCGCCGAGCGCCCCGGGACGTGCCGTAGCCCTTTACCACCTGATGCACCTGGCCGCGACGCTCACCGAGGCCGTGGGCATCCAGGACGTGGTCGAGCTGATCTCCGAACAGTTGGTGCCCGCCTTCCGCATCCAGGCACTCGCCGTACTGACCGTGGCGGAGGGGCGGCTGCGCATCGAGGGGCACCGGGGCTTCAGCGACGAGCTGATGGAGTGCTTCGAGGGCGCGCCCCTGACGTCCGGCGCTCCCGTGGCACACGTGCTGAGCACCGGCGTGCCCGCTTTCTACCGGACCTTTGACGAATTCCGCCGCGACTTCCGGCCCGCCTCGCTCCAGGAGGGCCTGGCCGCGTGGGCGTTTCTGCCGCTGTTCGCCTCCGGGCGCCCGGTCGGCACGCTGGTGTTCGGCTACGACCGCACGCGCCCCTTCGAGCCGGAGGAGCGGGCGCTCCTCACCTCGATCGCCGGGCTCATCGCCCAGGCGCTGGACCGGGCCCGCCTGTACGACACCAAGGAGCGGCTGGCCCACAGCCTCCAGGCCCATCTGCTCCCCCACACCCTGCCCCGGATCGGCGGACTGGACGTGGCCGCCCGCTATCTGCCCGCCACCCGCGGCATGGGCATCGGCGGCGACTTCTACGACGTCATCCCGCTCGACGCCACCACAGCCGCCGCAACCATCGGCGACGTGCAGGGCCACAACGTAACGGCCGCCGCGCTCATGGGGCAGGTACGCACGGCGGTGCACGCCTCC
This sequence comes from Streptomyces sp. DT224, assembly GCF_049844595.1. Classification (NCBI taxonomy): domain Bacteria; kingdom Bacillati; phylum Actinomycetota; class Actinomycetes; order Kitasatosporales; family Streptomycetaceae; genus Streptomyces; species Streptomyces sp. DT224. The sequence continues at coordinate 79,759 of NZ_JBNCLI010000008.1, read as the reverse complement.
GCCGGCGCACCGCCCGCCGAGGTCCTGGCGCGCACCAACCGGCTGCTCTCCGACCTCGACGCCGACCTGTTCACCAGCTGCCTCTACATCCACCTGGACCTGGCGGGCCACCGCGCCCTGCTGGCCACCGCGGGCCATCCGCCGCCGCTGCTGCGCCACCCCGGCGGGGAGACGGAGGTACTGCGGCTGCCGCCCGGTCTGCTGCTCGGCATCGACCGGGACGCCCGCTACCCGACGACCGAGATCCCGCTGCCGCCGGGTGCCGCGCTCGCGCTGTACACGGACGGGCTCGTGGAGGTGCCGGGCACCGATCTCGACCGGTCGACGGCGGCGCTGGCCGACCAGTTCGGCCTGCACACCGGCCGCTCGATGGAGGCCGTCGCCGACAGCCTGGTCCAGTACGCGAAGGACGTCACACCGGGCAGCGACGACATCGCGCTGCTCCTCATCGAGGCACTGAGAGGCGCGGGCGGCTGAGGCACGGCCGCTCGCCGGTGGTGCCCGGGCTCCCGGCACCCGCCGTCCCCGGCCCGGAACGGGGTGCGTGTCCGCCGATTTGCGCGGGCCCGGCGAGCGCGGTTGATTGGAATGAGGTACGCGCGTCGCCCGGCGAGAGACGGGGGACCGCCGTACGTGGTCCTCGATATGGGGTGAGTCCCGTGCTGTTCGCCGACCGGACCGACGCGGGCCGGCGGCTCGCCGAAGCCCTCCGTCCTCTCGCGCAGAGCGATCCCGTCGTACTGGGCCTCCCCCGCGGCGGTGTGCCGGTGGCCTTCCGTGTCGCGCAGGAGCTCGGCGCCCCGCTGGACGTCATCGTGGTCCGCAAACTGGGCGTCCCGCGCCACCCGGAGCTGGGCTTCGGGGCCATCGGGGAAGGCGGCGTCCGGGTCATCAGCGACGACATCGTGCGCCGGGCCGGCGTTCGGGACGCCGACATCGCGGCCGTACAGGAGGCGGAGGACGTCGAACTGCGGCGCCGGGCGCGGGAGTTCCGGGGCGACCGGCCGCGCGTCCCCCTCGACGGTCGCACCGTGGTCCTCGTGGACGACGGGATCGCCACCGGCGCGACCGCGCTCGCCGCCTGCGCGGTGGCCCGGGCACAGGGCGCCGCACATGTGGTGCTGGCGGTGCCGGTCGCGCCGCCGTCCGCCGCGGCCCGGCTGAGGGAGGAGGCGGACGAACTGGTCTGCCTGTCGTCGCCGGCCGGGTTCTCGGCGGTCGGCGAGTGGTACCGGGACTTCGGCCAGACGCCGGACGAGGAGGTCGTCGCGCTCCTGGCCCGGGCCGCGCGGCAGACCGGGCCCCGGCTGACCAGCGACGTGCTGGTGGAGGCCGGCGGGGTCGACCTGCCCGGCACCCTGACCCCGGCCGGCGACTCCGGGGCGCTCGTGCTCTTCGCCCACGGCTCCGGGAGCAGCCGGCACAGCCCGCGCAACCGGTCGGTGGCGTCGACGCTGAACCGGGCCGGCCTCGGCACGCTGCTGTTCGACCTGCTCACCGCCGACGAGGAGGCGGAGGGCGGTCATGTCTTCGACATCTCGGCCCTCGCCGGCCGCCTGGTGGACGCCGCCGCCTGGGTACGGGGCCGTGCGCCCGGGCCCCTCGGCATCTTCGGTGCGAGCACGGGCGCGGCCGCCGCGCTCCAGGCGGCGGCCGTCATGGGCGCGGACCCGGACACGGGCATCGGGGCGGTCGTGTCGCGGGGCGGACGGCCGGATCTGGCGGGGGCCCGCCTGAGCGAAGTCCTCTCCCCCACCCTGCTGCTCGTGGGGAGCCGGGACACCGAGGTGCTGGACCTGAACCGCCGGGCGCGGGCGGCGCTGCGCTGCGAGAGCCGGCTCGACGTCGTCCCGGGCGCGACGCACCTGTTCGAGGAGCCGGGCACGCTGGACGAGGCGGCCGAGCGGGCGCGCGCCTGGTTCCTCGGCCATCTGTCCGGCACGGGGACCTGACCGTACGCCTCAGGAGGCACCCGCTCACCGGTGCGTCGACGCGCCCTTGAGGATCTTGTCCACCGCGTTGCGGGGGCCGTGCACCGCGATCCCCACCAGGTCCAGCCCGTCTTGGTGCACTACGCGCGGCGTTCGAGCACTCCGCGTACGAAAGCGGCCTGACCCGCGTGCTGGAGGTCGTCCGACAGGACGCTGACCAGCCGCACCCCCAGCGTGACGGGCGGGTCCCACCCCTCGTCCACGACGCGGCCCAGCGCCTGGCCGTCCAGGCCGCGGATGTGGGCGAGCGTGTTCTCGTGGACGGCGTCGTAGTAGCCCAGGAGCAGATCGGCCGAGCCCACGCGGACGGCCGCGACCTCCTCGCTGCTCTGCCCGTAGCCGGTGGCGTCGGTGGGGAGGGGCAGATCGAAGCGGCCGGCCCAGCCCTGGGCGGTCCAGACCTGTTCGGTGCCGGCCGCGTCCGCGATGTGGTCGTCCTGGACGCGGGTCAGGTGCCATACGAGCCAGGCGATCGAGTTGGCGTCGTCGTCGAGCCGGGCGTGGAGGTCGTCGGGGCCCAGGCCCTCGACGGCCGCGTGCACGGTCTCCTGGATGCGGGTGTACCCATCGGTCAGGATGTCGGTGACGTTCATGCGTTCAACCATGGCCGTTCCCCTTCCCGCGCGCGGCCACCGACACGCGCGGGGGCGGGCGTCGGCGGGGACGTCCCCACCGACGCCCGCCCCGCCCTCAGCTGTAGATCCCGAACTCCCAGAGGGAGTAGCCCCATGCCGTGCCCCGCTGGGTGAGATCGAGCTTCACATAGCGGGCGGTCTGCGCGATGTCGAGGTCGTCGGCGTCACCGTTCCCGGTGGTCGTGGTGTACACCGACCGCCAGGAGTTGCCGTCGTCCGAGACCAGCACCTCGTAGGACTTGGCGTACGCCGGGTCCCACACCAGCTGGAGGTGGCGGAACGACTTCCGCTCGCCCAGGTCGACCTGGATGGACTGCGCATCGCTCCAGTCGCTGGCCCACCGGGTGTCCAGCCGTCCGTCGGTGGCCATCGCCGCGGTGCAGGGGCAGCCGCTGCTGCCGGCCTGGGCGGAGGTGGCGGTCGCGGGGCGTCCGAGCGCGATGTCGGTCCCGCCGACCGGGGGCACCACGACCTTCACCGATTTGGTCTCGATGCCGGCGTTGCCGTGCCCGTCCTCGGCCTGGATGTACACCTTCCACACCCCGAGCCGCGCGGGCGCGGTCACCGCGAAGGTGCCGTTGCCGGTGGACCGCCAGGTGGCTTCGACCAGGGCCTTGTTGCCGGTGGCGTAGTTGCCGCTGAGGTAGATCGTGTACGTGACCGGGTCGTTGTCCGGGTCGCGAATGTCGGCGCGGACGGTGAACTCCTGGCCCGCGGGGGCCCCGCCGGCGTTCTGCACCGTCATGCCGCTGATGACGGGCGGGGTGTTGTCACCGGCGGTGGAGCCGCTGTACGCCTTCTTCAGGGCGTAGTAGGAGAGCCGCTTCTTGCCGTCCGGCACCACGTTGAACCAGACGCCGCCGAAGTCGTGCTCGGTCCCGTAGTGGAAGAAGGTGGCGCCGAGCGCGACGCCCTGGTGGGCGGTGACGCAGTTCCACGCCTTGGTGTAACCCTCGGCCTTCTGTACGTCGGTGGGCTCGTCCGGGACCCCGTTGGCGTCGTCCGGCACCTCCCACTCACCGGCCGGACCGCCCTCGGTGATGATGTAGGGCTTGGTGTAGCCGCCGGCCTCCCAGGCGGTGCGGACCCCGCAGATGTCTCCGTAGGAGTTCATGGAGTACAGGTCGAGGTCGGGGGCGTTGCGCTTGTAGTAGGGCCAGGCACCGGTCCAGGCGTCGGTGGACGTCACCGGGTGGTCCGGGTCGAGGGTGTGGATCTTCTTCGCGACGTCGTTGACGAAGCCGGTGTACGCGTTGCGCTGCTTCTCCAGCTCGTCACCGCTGTAGCAGTTCTGCAGCCCGAGGACCGACTCGTTGCCGACGTTCCACATGAGCACACCGGGGTGGCTCTTGTACGTGTCGACCCACTTGGCGAACTCGGTGAGCGACGAGGACTTGTAGGCGTCGTCGGTGAGGTAGTCGACGCAGCCGCCGCTGCCCGGGCCGCCGCCGGGCTGCAGCCAGAAGCCGCTGACCACGCGGATACCGTTGGCCGCCGCCGCGTCGAGCAGCGGCTTGGAGGTGCCGTCGGTGCCCCAGGTCCGGATGGTGTTGACGCCCATGGACTTCAGGTCGGGCATGTAGCGCGCCGCGTCGTTGACGGACGGTCCCCAGGTCAGGCCCTTCACCGTGTACGGCTTGCCGCCGACGGTGAGCTGCCAGTTGCCCTGCGACCCGGTGACGCGGACGGCGCCGCCAGTGCCGGGGTCCGGGTTGGTGGAGCCGGTGGTGCCGTACACCTGGAACTCCCACAGGGAGTAGCCGTAGCCGCCGGCGCGGGCGGTGCCGTGCATCCTGACGTAGCGGCCGGAACCGCTGACCGCGAGGTCGTCGGTGCCGCCGTCGCCGTTGGTGACGGTCTTCAGGGTGCGCCAGTCGGAACCGTTGTCGGACGCCTGGATCTCGTACGCCTTGCCGAAGGCGGACTCCCAGGTCAGGACGACCCTGCTGAGGTCGGCGGCGGCGCCCAGGTCCACCTGGAGCCACTGGGGGTCGCTCCACGCGCTGGCCCAGCGGGTGCCGGTGAGGTTGCCGTCCACGGCGGCCGAGGCCGCGTAGCCGGCGCCCTCCGACGAGGACGCGGTGGCGGTCTTCCCCTGCGACAGCAGGGACTCCGCGGCCCGGGCACCGGGCGCGGCCAGCATGACCAGCGACGAGGCGACGAGGGCGAGAAGGGTGATCAGCAGCGTGCCCGCGCGGGGTCTCGCGGGCAGGGCCGAACCGGCTCTGTGCACATTCTCTCCTGGCGGAAGAGTGCGGGACGGGGGTCCCGGGGGCGAGTGGGAGAGCGCTCTCCCAGGAGAGTGGCGTGTACTCGTCCAGCTGTCAACGATCAGGACGCACCGGGTTCAGCGCCATGGGCCCGGAGTGCTACGGAACGAGGTTCCCCCTGGGCTCGGCAGGCCGCTCCTGCCGCCCGCCGACCCCTGCGGCCCGCGCCGCGGCGTGCAGCGAGCGCAGGGCCAGCAGGAGGAACCCGATGTCATCGAGGTAGACCGGGTCCGGCAGCAGGTCGACCGGCGACACGGTGTACAGCACCGCCGCCCAGACCAGCGCCTTGTTGTGCAGCGGGACACCGGCCTCGGCCAGCAGTTTCCTGGCCTTCAGGACCCGCACCAGCAGGACGCCGGCAGCGGCCAGCATGAGCAGCCCGAAGACCGCGCCGACGATGATCCAGGTCTTGGTGTCCATACTTCATCCTGCCTTATCCGACTTATCCGGAGCGGTGCGTCCGGTGCCGGGTGCGGCGCTTCAGGGCGCGCCGCTCGTTCTCCCCGAGACCACCCCACACCCCGGCGTCCTGGTTGTTCTCCAGGGCCCACCGCAGGCATTCCTGCTGTACGGGGCAGCGTCGGCACACCGCCTTGGCCTCCTCGACCTGGACGAGCGCCGGGCCGCTGCTCCCGATGGGGAAGAACAGGTCCGGGTCCTCGTCGCGGCAGGCCGCGTGCATGCGCCAGTTCTCCATGGACTCTCACTCCTGACGATCGTGTGCGTCGCGTTTGCCTCGGTACGCTGCGGGTGACCGGCATTTCGCCCCCGAAACACCGGGTGACCCTTCCTTCGCGTCCTCTTCACGTCCCTCGGAGCTGCGAGGGCGGCGGCTCAGGGGCGATCATGGGAGACGGCGGGCCTGCGTCGGGCACGGTGACGGCTGGGAAGGATCGTCCGTGGGCGGCACTGATGACATGCGGATCGGCTGGGGCGAAGCCCGCCGGCCGGGCGGGCGCCGGGCCTCCGAGAGCGGTCTGCTCGACGTCCTCGGGGTCGCCGCGCTCGTCCTGGACGCCCAGGGCCGCATCGTTCTGTGGAGCCCGCAGGCCGAACGGCTGCTGGGGTACTCCGCCGAGGAGGCGCTGGGCGAGTTCGCCGCCCGGGTGCTGGTCGCCGAGGAGGACTTCGAGCTGGTGCTCCGCCTCTTCGGCCAGGTGATGGGGAGCGGCGAGGCATGGGCCGGGGTCTTCCCCGTACGGCACAAGGACGGCACCAGCCGGCTGCTGGAGTTCCGGAACATGCGGTTGCAGGACGACCGGGGTGACTTCTACGCGCTGGGGCTGGCGGCCGACGGAGAGGTGCTGCGCCGGGTGGAGCGGGACCTCGCGCTGTCGGTGGGCCTGGTCGACCAGTCGCCGATCGGCCTCGCGGTGCTGGGCCCCGATCTGCGCTTCCTGTCCGCCAACGCCGCGCTGGAACGGATGGACGGCATGAGCGCCGCGGAGCACCTGGGGCGGCCGATGGGCGAGGCGCTGTCGTTCCTGGGCCCCGACGGCCTGGAGGCGGCCGCGCGGGAGGTCCTGGACAGCGGTGTGCCGCAGGTGTCGCGCCAGGTGGTCGGCCACTCCCCCGCCGCCCCGGACAGCGACCGCGCCTGGTCGGTGTCGCTGTACCGGCTGGACGACTCCGCGGGGCGGGTGCTGGGCATCGCCGCATCGCTGATCGATGTCACCGACCGCTACCGCGCGGCGGCCGAGGCGGAGCGGGCCCGGCAGCACCTCGCCCTGATCGCCGACGCCTCGGTGCGCATCGGCACCACGCTCGACCTGGAGCAGACGGCCCGGGAGCTGGCGGAGGTCACCGTGCCGCAGCTCGCCGACGTCGCCGCGGTGGACGTGCTGGACAGCGTCCTGAAGGGGCGCCCCGGGTCGACCGACGGCCCGCTCCTCATCCAGGCCCTGGCCGTCGTCGCCGCCCGGCCGACGCCCGTGGTGGAGGCTGCCGACCCACCGGGCCGGGCCGCCCGCTACGGCGCCGACCGCCTTATCACCCGGTGTGTGCGGACGGCGCGGCCGGTGCGGGAGCCGTATCTCGACGCGGAGAAGCTGGCCCGGGTGGCCCGCGACGAGCGGTCGGCCGCCCTGCTGGCCGAAGCGGGCGCGCACTCGTACCTGGCGGTACCGCTCATCGCGCGGGGCGAGGTGCTGGGGGCGATCGACCTGATCCGTACGGACAACCCGCTGCCGTTCACGGCGGAGGACGAGGCGCTGGCCGCCGAGCTGGCGGCCCGGGCCGCCGTCGGCATCGACAACGCCCGCCTCTACCGCCAGCAGCAGGAGACCGCGCTGACGCTTCAGCGCAGCATGCTGCCGCGCAACCATCACGCCCCGGCGGGCCTCGACGTGGTGTCCCGTTACCGGCCGGCCGCCTCGCGTTACGAGGTCGGCGGGGACTGGTTCGACGTGATAGGGCTGCGCGACGGCGGGACCGCCCTGGTGGTGGGCGATGTGATGGGCAGCGGGATCAACGCGGCCACCACGATGGGGCGGCTGCGCACCGCCACCCAGACGCTGTCCCGGCTCTCCCTGGAGCCCGCCGAGGTGCTGGGGCACCTGGACGAGATCACCGCCGGCCTGGACCCGTGGTTCGCGACCTGTGTCTACGCCGTGTACGACCCGGGCGCCGGGCGGTGCCGGGTGTCCACGGCCGGGCATCTGCCGCCGGTGCTGATCCCGGTGGGCGGTGAGCCGGTGCTGCTGGATCTCCCGCCCGGGGCGCCGCTGGGGGTGGGCGGGGTGCCGTTCAGCGACGTCACGGTCCCGCTCGGCCCGGGCGACCGGCTGGTCCTGTACACGGACGGCCTGGTGGAGACCCGGGAGGACGACATCGACAGCCGCCTGGCGACGCTGCTGGAACTCCTGCGCACTCCGGACGCGTCGCTCGACGCGACGTGCGACCGGCTGCTGCGCGCGCTGCGGGACCCGGACGGCCACGACGACGTGGCGCTGCTGATGGCCCGGGTCCACACGTGACGGCGGCGTGGGATCAGTGCGCGCACCTGCGCCGGGTACGGCACTGGGCTGTGGCGCGTACGCGGTTGCCGCCGGCGCCGAGGAAGCCCAGGCCGATGCCCAGCATCCAGGAGTCCTTGGCGAGCGCGATCCCGTCCTGCGTCGGCCGGAGGCTGCCGGGTTCCCGCATGCCGGGGGTCCGCAGATAGAGGCCGAAGAGACCACCGGAGAACCCGGTGAGAAGCAGCCCGGCGAGCCGGGTCGGCACGAAAGGCGCCAGCAGGGTGGCGCCGACCGCGATCTCGGAGCAGGCGAGCAGCCGGGTGAACCGGGCGGGCTCCAGCTTGCCGAGGAACGGATAGGCGTTGCTGGCCATACCGTGCAGCCCCTGGGCGGTCCCCTCGTCGGCCTTGAGCTTGCCGAGGCCGGAGTTGAGGATGAAGGCGCCGGTGGCGAGGCGCGGCGGGATGTCGCGCGGTTCGGGCAACAGCATCATGACGTGAGCCTCCGTGGCACAGGTAGTCGGCCCCCGGTCGAGCCTAGCCAGCGGGGGTGCCGGGCGCGCGTCGAGCGGCCGGACCGGTGGCCGATACTGGGCGCGGCGGGTACGCGAGAGGGGGCTCAGTGGTCCAACAGCCAACGGAATACGACATCGTGGTGGTCGGCGGGAGCGGGGTGGACACGATCGTCCGCGTCGATGCCCTGCCGGTCCCCCTGGCCGACTCGGTGATGGTCGGCCCGATCCAGGAGTGGCCCGGCCAGACCGGTGGGAACGTGGCGCTCGGCGCGCGTGCGCTGGGGCTCGACGTGGTGTTCCTCGACTGCGTCGGCGACGACTGGACCGGTGCGCAGGTGCGCGAGCGGCTGGCGAAGGGCGATGTGGAGTTCCACGCGGTCATCTCCCCGGCCGGGACGCGGCGGGCGGTGAATCTGGTGGACGCGACGGGGCGGCGGATGTCGTTCTACGACGCGCGGGACCCGGAGGAGCTGCGGATGCCGCGGGAGTTCTACCTGCCCCGGCTGCGGCGGGCCCGCCATGTCCATCTGTCGATCACGCACTTCACCCGGTTCCTGTACGACGACATCGAGGCGCTGGGGGTGCCGGTCTCCACGGATCTGCACGACTGGGACGGACGAAGCGACCACCAGCGGGAGTTCGCCCTCCGGTCCGATCTCGTCTTCTTCAGCGCGGCGGCGGCCGGGGAGCGCGCGCCCGCGCTGATGCGGGAGGTCCTGCGCGAGGGCCGGGCCACGACGGTGGTGGCCACGGCGGGCGCGGAGGGCTCGTACCTCCTCACCCGCGACGGCGGCGACGAACCGGTGCACATCGCGGCGGCCGCGCCGCCGGCGCCCGTGGTCGACAGCAACGGAGCGGGCGACGCGTTCGTCACCGGCTTCCTGTACGGCAGGCTGGAGGGGCGTGAGCCGTCGGAGTGCGCCCGGCTGGGGGCGGTGGCGGGTGCCTTCGCGTGTACGGCTCCGGGCTCGACGGCCATGATCGGCCGGGCGGAACTGCTCGGCACGTAGAGAGGCCCGCGTGTGGCGCGGGTGCCCCGGCCCGGGGCACCCGCGCGCGTCAGGGTCTCCGGCAGGACGGCGCGGGCCCACCTCCCGCGCCTCGGACGCCACGGGGTGCGGGGGTGCCGTCTCGCGACGCCTGCCGCGCCGGCTCAGAACGGTACCGTCAACTGCGCCTGCACGTGCGCGTGCAGGACCCCCGCCATATCGGTCGTGCCGTCACCGAGCAGCCATTGGATCTGCAGGCCGTCCATCAGCGCGATGAGCTGCTGCGCCGCCTCCCGCGGGTCGATGCCCTCGCGCAGCACGCCCTTCTCGCGCGCCTCGGCGTACGAGACCGCCGTGGACAGCACCGAGCACCGGTACCGCTCCACGAAGTAGGCGTGGGCCGGGTGGTCGGCCGAGGTGGCCTCGGCGGACAGTACGCAGAACAGCTCGACTATGCCGCGCCGCTCCGCGTTGAGCGCCGCGAGTCCGACCAGCCGGCGCAGCCGGTCGACGCCGGTGGGGCGACCCGCCTCCAGCCACTGGCCGTCCACGGCGTCGCGGTGTTCCAGGACGGCGAGCAGCAGGGATTCCTTGGTCGGGAAGTGGTGCAGCAGTCCGGGATGCGAGATGCCGCAGCGGGTGGCGATCACCCGCAGCGAGGCGCCCCGGTAGCCGGCCTCACCGAACATGGCCATGGCCTGGTCGAGGATCTCCCCGCGCTTGGCCCGGCCCTTCGCGTATCCACGCCGCTCATCGCCGGTCACTCGGCACGCTCCCCGGTCGTCTCGGCAGCCCCGCCGCATGTGTTCGCATCCTACTTACTTACCACTAGGTCGGCATTCGGCGTACGGTGGTCCCCGGAGTGCACAGCCTCCGCATACCGCCCGATGAGAACGTCGCCGACGTCGTGAAAGGAAAGCCCGTGGGCTCCTCCCTGCCCTATCTCGACCCCCGCCTGCCCATTCCGGAGCGCGTCTCCGATCTGCTGGGCCGGATGACGCTGCCCGAGAAGGTCGGCCAGATGCTCCAGCTGAACGCCAAGGACGGGGTACGGCAGCACATCGAGGACATGCACGCCGGCTCCATCCTGCACGCCTCGCCCGAACGCGTCCTGGAGGCCGCCGAGCTGACCCGCCGGACCCGGCTGGGCATCCCGCTCCTGGTCGCCGAGGACTGCATCCACGGGCACTCGTTCTGGGAGGGCGCCACCATCTTCCCGACGCAGCTGGGGATGGCCGCGAGCTGGGACCCGGAGCTGCTGGAGCGCGTGGCACGGGCGACCGCCGTCGAGGTGGCCGCGACCGGGGTGCACTGGACGTTCTCGCCGGTGCTGTGCATCACCCGGGACCTGCGCTGGGGGCGGGTCAGCGAGACGTTCGGCGAGGATCCCTTCCTCATCGGCGAGCTGGCGTCGGCGATGGTGCGCGGCTACCAGGGCGAGGGGCTGGACGACCCGACGGCGATCCTGGCGTGCGCCAAGCACTTCGCGGGCTACTCCGAGACCCAGGGCGGCCGGGACGCGAGCGAGGCCGACATCTCGCGCCGAAAGCTGCGCTCCTGGTTCCTGCCGCCGTTCGAGCGGGTCGCCAAGGAGGGCTGCCGTACGTTCATGCTCGGCTACCAGTCGATGGACGGCGTCCCCGTCACCGTCAACAACTGGCTGCTCAACGAGGTGCTGCGCGGCGAGTGGGGCTACACCGGCACGCTGGTGACCGACTGGGACAACGTCGGGCGCATGGTGTGGGAGCAGAAGGTGTACCCCGACCACACCCAGGCGGCGGCCGCCGCGGTCCGGGCGGGCAACGACATGGTGATGACCACGCCCGACTTCTTCGAGGGGGCGCAGCAGGCCGTGGCGGCCGGGCGACTCGACGAGGCGGACATCGACGCGGCGGTCGCGCGCATCCTCACGCTCAAGTTCGAGCTGGGCCTGTTCGAGAACCCGCGCCACCCCGACCGTGACCGGCAGCAGGCGGTCATCGGCAGCGCCGGGCACGCCGAGCTGAACCTCGAGGTGGCCCGCCGCTCGCTGGTGCTGCTGGCCAACGACGGCACCCTGCCCCTGGACGGCGGCTACGCGGCCGGGGCGGACGGGCGGGCGGTCGCGGACGCCGGTGCGGCGCCGCGTACGGTCGCCGTGATCGGCCCCAACGCCGATGACGCGCAGACCCAGCTCGGGGACTGGGCGGGCTCCTCCGGTCAGGCGGACTGGCTGCCGGACGGCCACCCGCGCGCCATGATCCGTACCGTCCTGGACGGCTTCCGGGAGCATGTGCCCGCCGGCTGGACCGTCACCCACGCGCGCGGCGCCGGCATTCTGACGGTGGGCCCGGACCCGGAGGGGGCCTTCTTCCCGGACGGGCAGCCGCGCCCCGAGATCGTCGTCCCGTGCGAGCCGTCCGGCGACCTGATCACGGAGGCGGTCGCCGCGGCCGAGGCGGCCGACCACGTCGTCGCCGTGGTGGGCGACCGCATCGAGCTGATCGGTGAGGGGCGCTCGACCGCGACCCTGGAGCTGATCGGCGGGCAGATCGCGCTGCTGGACGCGCTCGCCGCGTCGGGCAAGCCGTTCACCGTGGTCGTCATCGCCTCGAAGCCGCTGGTGCTGCCGCCGTCCGCGTACCGCGCGTCGGCGATCGTGTACGCCTTCAACCCGGGCATGCAGGGCGGCCGTGCGGTGGCCGAGCTGGTTCTCGGCCTCGTCGAGCCGTCCGGGCGGCTGCCGGTGTCCTTCGCGCGCCACGCCGGGCAGCAGCCGACGTACTACAACCAGCTGCGCGGCCAGCACGGTTCGCGGTACGCGGACCTGACCCAGCGGCCCGCCTTCGCCTTCGGCGAGGGCCTGAGCTACACGACCGTCGCCTACACGGACCTGGAGGTGCTGACCGACGTCCTGGGGGCGGGCGACACGCTGCGGGCGCGCGTCACGGTGAGCAACACCGGCGGGCGTCCCGCGCTGGAGACCGTACAGGCGTACGTGAGTGACCTGGTGACGTCCGTGACGTGGGCGGAGAAGGAGCTGAAGACCTACCGGCAGATCCGGCTGGAGCCGGGTGAGTCGCGCGAGGTGACGATCGAACTGCCGGTGGCCGCGTGCGCCCTGGTGGACGCCGAGGGTCGTCGGGTCGTGGAGCCGGGTGCCTTCGAGCTGCTCGTCGGGCCGTCGTCGCGCGACGACGCCCTGCTGCGGGCGGGCTTCACCGTCAAGGGCTGAACGGTCGGTCAAGGGCTGACCGGTCGCGGGAGCGGCCTGCCCGGTCCTCAGGGGCCCGGCCGGCCGCTCCCGCGCAGCCGTTCCAGGTCCGAGGGGCGGACCTGGATGACGAACAGCGCGATCAGGGCGGCGGCGACGGCGAAGGCCGCAGCGGCCAGGAACGCGGTGGAGACGCCCGCTGCCAGGACCTGGTCGCCCCAGGGGCCGGGGAGCTGTCCGGTTTTGCGGAACCGGGCGAGCTGCGCCGGTGTCGCCTCGGCCATGAACCTGGGGACCTGGTCGGTCGCCTCGTTGCGGCTCGCCGTACCGAAGACGGTGACCAGGATGGACAGGCCGAGCGATCCGCCCACCTGCTGCGTGGTGTTGAGGATTCCGGAGGCCGCGCCCGACTCGTGCGGTTCGACTCCGGACAGGGCCATCAGCGTCAGCGAGACGAACTGCAGGCCCATGCCGAGCCCGAACACCAGGATCGGTCCCAGCAGGCTGCCCAGGTACGAACTGTGGACGTCGGTCTGCGTGAGCCAGCCGAGCCCGCCGGCGGCGAGGATCGCGCCCGTCACCATGAAGGGCTTGGGGCCGAAGCGGGGCAGCAGCTTCGAGGTGAATCCGGCGCCGATCGCGATGATGACGCTGACCGGCAGGAAGGCGAGGCCCGTGCGCAGCGGGCTGAAGCCCAGGATGTTCTGGACGAACAGGGTCAGGAAGAAGAACATCCCGAACATCGCCGCCGCGAGGCTCAGCATGATCCCGTAGGTGCCGGCCCGGTTGCGGTCGCGGAACATCCACAGCGGGGTGATCGGCTGCCGGGACCGGCTCTCGACGGCGATGAACAGGCCGAGCAGCACGACGGCCGCGGCGAACGCGAGCAGGGTCAGGGTGTCGCTCCAGCCCTCCTCGGAGGCCCGGATGAATCCGTAGACGAGGGAGACCATGCCCACCGTCGCGGTGAGGGCGCCCAGGACGTCGAAGTGACCCGGGTGGCGCTCGGACTCCTGGATGTAACGGCGGGTCGCCAGCACGATCAGCACGCCGATGGGCACGTTGACGAAGAAGATCCACCGCCAGTCCAGCCACTCGACCAGCACACCGCCCGCGAGCAGACCGATGGCGCTGCCGCCCGCGGAGACGGCCGCGAACACGCCGAAGGCCCTGTTGCGTGCGGGGCCTTCGTGGAACGTCGTCGTGATCAGGGCGAGCGCGGTCGGTGATGCGATCGCGCCGCCGACGCCCTGCAGGGAGCGGGCGGCGAGCAGTTGCCAGGATTCCTGGGCGAGTCCGCCGAGCAGGGAGGCGATGACGAAGAGGGCGACGCCGGCCGTGAAGACCCGGCGCCGCCCGAGGATGTCGCCGATCCGACCGCCGAGGAGGAGCAGGCCGCCGAAGGTGAGGGTGTACGCGTTGATCACCCAGGACAGGTTCTCGGTGGAGAAACCGAGGGATGTCTGGATGTGCGGCAGGGCGATGTTCACGATGGTGATGTCGAGGACCACCATCAGTTGGCACGAGCAGATGACCAGCAGGGCTATGGTGCCGCCGCGGTCCCTCCGAGGGGTTGCGGTGGCTTGCGGGAGTGTCGCGTGGGAGCCGGTCATGGGTTCGTTGCCGCTGGTGCGGTGGGGTGAACGTGGTCGTTCACCCCACCGACGTTAGACCTGGGTGAGAGTCGTCGCGAATCGATCTCCGGGGGCGCCTGCGGCGGGCCTTGTCCCCTCCCCGCCCCTTCCCGGAACCGGGGCTCCGCCCCGGACTTCGCGCCTCGAACGCCGGCGGGGCCGGATTCCTCGTTGTGCTCTCACTCGAACGCGGCTGCCGCCTCCCGCAGTGCCTGGGCCACCGCCTCCGGGGAGTCCGGGCCCGGGTCGCCCGGGGTGTAGGTCACCGAGCGCAGGCGGCCCTGGAAGGGGAAGGCGCGGTGGCGTTCGAAGAGGGGCCAGGAGATGGGGGACTTGCGGTCCACGCCGACGCTGATGCCCTGGAAGGGAGCCATGCCGATGAGCTGGTGGACGCTGGGCGGGGTGCCCCGGGTCTCCCCGTCGGCCTCGATCCGGAAGCTCCAGCGCAGGCCGCGCTCGGCGGTGGCGACGAGCCGGACCGTGTGCTCTCCCGGTGCGAGCGGGCCCGCGTCCGTCTCGTGGAGCACGCCGTACTCGTTGTACGCGAAATGCAGGCGGCCGTCCTCGACGTACAGGCTGTAGCCGCCGCCCTGGTCGCCGTGCGAGACGAGGACGCCCTCGCCCGCGTCGTCGATCGCGACGGTCACCTCGAAGGAGCACAGGGAGACCAGCCGGGAGGAACGGTAGCGCTCCAGTTCGGGGGTGCCGGGCAGCAGGGTGAGGGGGCGTGACAGGCGGCTTTCGGCGGGGTTGCGGCGGGCCAGGGCGCCGCTGCCGTCGGAGAGCGGGAAGACACCGTTGCGCCAGGCGGCCTTCTCCCAGGCCGCCGAGAGTTCCTTGACCAGAACGGGGTGTTCGGCGGCCAGGTCGTGGATCTCGGTCGGGTCGGTCCTGATGTCGTAGAGGGCCCACTCGGAGTCGTCGTAGGGGGCGCCGGGGCGGTGCAGGGTGACGAGTTTGCGGCCGTCGCGGTAGTAGCTGCGGTTGCCGGTCATCTCGCAGTACTGCTCGGGGTGGGTGGAGAGGTGTTCCGGGTCGGCGAGTACGGGGGCGAAGGTGACGCCGTCCGGTTCCTGGAGCGGGACCCCGCGCCGGCGCTCAGGGCGTTCCAGGCCCGCGAGTTCGAGGAGGGTCGGGGCGATGTCGGTGACGTACTGGTACTGCGGGCGCGTGCCCGGGGTGAGGCGGCCTTCACGGGCGCCCCTCGGCCAGGACAGGACGAAGGGGACGCGCACCCCGCCCGCGTACGTGTGACCCTTGTAGAGCCGGAACGGTGTGTTGGAGGCCATGCCCCAGCCGCGCGGGTAGTGCACCAGGCTGCGCGGGCCGCCGATCAGCTCGGGGTCCCGGTCGACGTCGGGCGTCCAGTCCTCGGGCAGCGCGGGGTGGTGGACGAAGCGGCTGAAGTAGGAGCGGGTGCCCTCGGCGCCGCCCTCGCCGGTGCCTCCGTTGTCGGAGGTGAAGACGATGATGGTGTTGTCGAGCTCCCCCAGCGCTTCCAGGGTGGCGGTGAGCCGGCCGAGGTTCTGGTCGATGTTGTCGACCAGTGCCGCGTACACCTCCATGTAGCGGGCGTACAGGCGCTGCTGCTCCTCCGTGAGGCTGTCCCACGCGGGTACGTCCTGCCCGGCCTCGCTGTTGCGTGCGGGGAGTTCGGTGCCTGGCGGGAAGAGTCCGTCGGCGATCTGGGCGGCGAAGCGGCGCTCGCGCAGCGCGTCCCATCCCTCGTCGTAGCGGCCCCGGTGGCGGGCGATGTCCTCCTCCTTGGCCTGGAGCGGGCCGTGGACGGCGTTGTGCGCGAGGTAGAGGAAGAACGGTTTGTCGGGGTCGTGGGCGCGCAGCGACTTCACCATGGAGATGGCCTGGTCGGTGATGTCGTCGGTGTAGTAGTAGTCGTCGGGGAACTCGTCGATGTCCAGCGGGCTGTTGTCGCGGACGAGTTGGTGCGGGTGGAAGAGGCTGGTGAGCCCTTCCAGGACGCCGTAGTACTGGTCGAACCCCTTGCGCAGCGGCCAGTTGTCGCGGTCGTCGGCGGCGTTGGACGCGGAGTCGCGGACCAGGTGCCATTTGCCGACGGCGTACGTGGCGTAGCCCGAGTCGTGGAGGAGTTCGGCGAGGGTGGGGATGTCGTCGGCGATCTCCATGCCGTAACCGGGGAAGCCGGGGTCGGAGTTGGCGACCATGGCGTAGCCGACGCGGTGCGGGTTGAGTCCGGTCAGCAGGGCGGCGCGGGCCGGGGAGCACAGCGGCATGGTGTGGTAGTTGCTGAGCCGTACGCCGCCCTCGGCGAGGGTGTCGAGGACGGGGGTGGGGATCTCGGAGCCGAACGGGCCGATGTCGCTGTAGCCCATGTCGTCCACGAGCACGACGACGATGTTCGGGGCCCTCTCCCCCGGTGTCCGGGGCGCCGGCCAGGCCGGCTCGGAGGCGGCGAAGGTGCGGCCGATGCGGCCGGGGAAGCCGTCGTAGGGGTCGCGGCGGGTGGTGGTCATCGGCGGGCGGCTCCGTCTCGGTTCGGGGTGGGGCGGGTCATGCGAGGGCCGCCGTCTTCTCGGCGTGCTCGGGCCGGACCGTCGGGGGTACGGGTTCGGGCGCGGCGGCGAGCAGGGCGCGGGTGTACGGGTCGCGGGGGTGCTCGCACACCTCGTCGGCGGTGCCGGTCTCCACGATCCGGCCCCGGTGCATGACGGCGATGCGGTGGCTGATCTGCCGGACGACCGCGAGGTCGTGGGCGATGAAGACGAGGGAGAGCCCCAGGTCGCGCTGGAGGTCGGTGAGCAGGCCGGTGATCTGGGCCTGGACGGACACGTCGAGCGCGGAGACGGGTTCGTCGCAGATGAGGACGGACGGTGCCGGGGCGAGCGCGCGGGCGATGCCGATGCGCTGGCGCTGGCCGCCGGAGAAGGAGCGCGGGTGGCGTCCGGCCACGGCGGGGTCCAGGCCCGCCAGCTCCAGGAGCTCCGCCACCCGCTCGCGGCGCGCCTCGCGGTCGCCGATGCCGAACGCGACGAGGGGTTCGGCGACGATCTCGCCCACGGTCATGCGCGGGTTGAGCGAGGCGTAGGGGTCCTGGAACACCATCTGTACCTGGCGGCGCACCGCGTGCAGCGCCCGGCGCGAGGGCCGGGTGATGTCCTCGCCGCGCAGCCGCAGGGTGCCGCCGTCGCAGGTGTGGGCGTGGGCGAGGACCCGGGCGAGGGTGGACTTGCCGGAGCCGGACTCGCCCACGATGCCCAGCGTCTCGCCCTCCCTGAGCCTCAGCGACACCCCGTCGAGCGCGGGCACCCCGCGTCGCCGGGCGCCGCGCCCTCCGTACGTTTTGGTGAGGCCGTCCGCCTCCAGGACGACCGCGCCGGGCGCGGGGCGGTCGATGCGGACGGGCGGTGCCGGGGCGGGCAGGGGCTCGGTGCGTCCGGCGGCGGGAAGGCAGGCGACCCGTACGCCGTCGGCCACCCGTGCGAGCGGCGGGGTCTGCGTGCGGCAGCGGTCCTCGGCCAGGGTGCAGCGGTCGGCGAAGGCGCAGCCGTCCCCGAGGAGCGTGAGGTCGGGCGGGCTGCCGGGGATGCCGGTGAGCCGGGTCCCGGACGGGGTGGCGAGACGCGGCACGGCGGCCAGGAGTCCGGCGGTGTACGGGTGACGGGGGCGGGTGAGCACTTCGGCGGTGGGCCCGTCCTCGACCACGGTGCCGCCGTACATGACGAGGACCCGTTCGCAGGCGCGGGCGACGACGCCCATGTTGTGGGTGATGAGGACGAGGGCGGTGCCGGTCTCGCGGTTGAGGTCGCCGAGCAGGGTGAGGATCTGGTCCTGGACGGTGGCGTCGAGTGCGGTGGTCGGCTCGTCGGCGAGGAGGACGTCGGGTTCGCCGGCGAGGGCCATGGCGATGAGGATGCGCTGGCGCTGGCCGCCGGAGAACTGGTGCGGGTAGTCGTCGGCGCGGCGGTGCGGGTCGGGGATGCCGACCCGGTCCAGGAGTTCGACGGTGCGGGCGCGGCGGGCGGCCTTGTCGTGGTTTCCGTGGGCGCGCAGGGCCTCGTCGATGTGGCGGCCGGCGGTGAGGACGGGGTTGAGGGCGGTCATCGGGTCCTGGAAGACCATGCCGATGCGGGCGCCGCGCACCGCGCGCAGGTCGGCGTCGGCGGCGGCCAGGTCGCGGCCGTCCAGCCGGACCGTGCCGGTGGTGATGCGGCCGGTGCCGGGCAGCATGCGGTTCAGGGCGAGCGCGGTGGTGGACTTGCCGGACCCGGACTCGCCGACGACGGCCAGGGTCTCGCCCCGGCGCAGGGTGAAGGAGACCCCGCGCACGGCGCGCAGCGGTGACCCGTCGGGGGCGGTGAACTCGACGCCGAGGTCGCGGACCTCCAGCAGCTCGGGGGCGGTCATCGGCGTATCTCCCGGTTGAGCGCCTCGGCGATGAGCGAGAGTCCGAGGACGAGCGCGGTCACGGTGATCAGGGGGCCCGCGGCGAAGTGCGGGGACTGGGCGAGGTAGGGCATGGACTGGCTGAGCACCGCGCCGAGGGTGGGTTCGGGCGGCCGGACGCCGACGCCGAGGAAGCTCATCGCGCCCTCGATGAAGACGGCGACGGTCAGCGAGACGGCGATCTGCACGACGAGCGGGTCGGCCGCGTTGGGCAGGATGTGCCGGATCAGCACCCGGCGGCCCGAACCGCCGCCGACCCGGGCGGCGGTGACGTACTCGCGTTCCCGCTGTACGAGGACGCCGCTGCGCAGCAGCCGGCCGAAGACCGGTATCTCGGCGAGGGCGATGACGAGCACGACGGGGATGCGTCCGGGGCCGAGGATCGCGGTGACGGCGAGCGCCAGGATCAGCCCGGGGAACGCGAGGAGCAGGTCGAAGACGCGCTGGACGACGGTGTCGGCGATGGGGTGGGCGGCGGCGGCCAGGGCGAGCAGGCAGCCGAGCGCGGCGCCGGCGGGCACCGCGAGCGTGATGATGCCGAGGTCGGTGCGGATGCCGTACAGCACCCGGCTGAGCAGGTCGCGCCCGAGGTCGTCGGTGCCCAGGAGGTGTCCGGGCGCCCCGGGTCCCGCGAGGCTCTGGCCGCTCTGGTCGGTGGGCCCGTGCCCGGCGAGCAGCGGTGCGAGGAGTCCGGCGAGGACCACCGCGCCGACGAGGACGAGGCCGGTGCGGGCGCGCGCGGTGGACAGGGCGGTGCGGTAGGGGTGGCGGGGGCGGGCCGTGGCGCCCGGCTTGCGGGCGGCCGGGGGCGGCGCGGCGGTGAGGAGGTCGGTCGTCTGGGTCATGGGTTACTCCCACCTGATCCGGGGGTCGAGCCAGGCGTACACGAGGTCGGTGAGCAGCTGGACGAGGACGAAGACGGCGACCAGGAGCAGCAGGAGGTCCTGGACGACCGGGTAGTCGCGGCGCTGGAGGCCCTGTTCGGCGAGCTGTCCGAGGCCGGGCCAGGCGAAGATCGCCTCGACCAGGACGGCCCCGCCGAGCAGGTTTCCGACCTGCATGCCGAGCAGGGTGACGACGGGCGGCAGGGCGTTGGGCAGGGTGTGGCGCCACAGCAGGCGGCGCGGGGCGATCCCGGCGGCGGTGGCGGTGCGGATGTAGTCCTCGGCGAGGCCGCGTTCGATGCCGTCCTTGAGGTAGCGGCCGAGCACGGCGGCGCTGGGCAGGGCCAGGCAGAGCGCCGGCAGCACGAGGTACTGCGCGGCGAGGTCCGGGGCGGTCAGGAAGGCGACCCGGCCGCCGGGCGGCAGTACGGGGAGCGCCACCGCGAAGACCAGGACGAGCAGCACGCCGCTGACGAACGGCGGCACGGCCAGGGCGGCGGTGGTGATCACGCGCACGGCCCCCGTCAGCCACCGGTTGCGCGAGGTGGCCCCGACCACGCCGAAAGCCGTACCGAGCACGATCACGAACAGGAGGGCGGCGAGGGTGAGTTCGGCGGTGGCGCCGAGGCCGTCGCCGATGAGGTCGGCGGTCTGTCCGCCGATCGCGTACGAGGGTCCGAGGTCGCCCTTCAGGAGCGAGCCGGTCCAGTGGGCGTACTGCGAGAGCAGGGGCGCGTCGAGACCGAGCCGTTCGCGGATGGCGGCGACGGTCGCCGCGTCCGCGTCGGGTCCGGCGAGCGCGGTGGCGGGGTCGCCGGGGACCAGTCTGAGGATGGCGAAGATCAGGAAGGAGGCGGCGACCAGGACGAGGAGGGCGGACGGCAGCCGCCGGAGCAGGTAGCTGCGCATGTCACACCAGGTAGGCGTTGTCGAGGTTGAGGTAGGAGAACTTGTTGAGCGTGACGCCGTGCAGCCGGGCTGCGGATACCTGGAGCTGTCCGCGCACCACGAGGTCGATGAGGAACGCCTCGTCCAGCAGGATGGAGGAGATCTTCTGGTGCAGGGCGTTGGCGGCGGCCGTGTCGGTCTCGGGCTCGGTCCAGGCCTCCCGTACGACCTTGGTGTAGGCGGTGGAGCGGTACTTGGAGGTGTTCTTCGCCTCGTTGAAGGGGTACGCGCTGACGGCCAGGGTGGACGGCTGCACCTGGGCGAATCCGTGGCCGAGGGACCACAGTGCGGGCATGCCCTGCGAGATCAGCTTCTTCTGCGCGGTGGCGCCGTCGGTGGGCTGGAGCGTGACGTGGACGCCGACCTGCTTGAGGTCGTACTGGATGGACTCGGCGATGGCGGTCTCGCCGGGCAGCGCGATGTGCAGCATGGGCAGGTCGAGCCTGGTGTGTCCCGCGGACTTCAGGAGTTGCCGGGCCTTCGCGGGGTCGTGCGTGTAGTGGGTGCGGTTGGCCTCGCTGTACGCGGGTGAGGACTTGGGCCAGGGTGCGGCGGAGGCGAGGCCGTACCCGCCGAGGGTCTGGTCGACGAGCCGGTCCCGGTCGACGGCCCAGGCGAGCGCCTGGCGGACGGTGCGGTCGGTCAGCGGGGCGACCGTGGTGTTGACGCCCAGGTAGACGGCGCCGGCGCCGGTGTCGTAGTCGCTGATGGTGAGCCCGTGGTCGGCCTTGACGACGCCGAGGCTCTTGCCGGGCACGTCGAAGGAGAGCTGGGACTGGCCGGAGCGCAGGGACGAGATCAGCGCGTCGGCCTGGGCGATGACCCGCAGCTCGACCCCGTCGAGGTAGGGGCGGCCGGGCTGCCAGTACGCGTCGTTGCGGGTGAGGCTCAGACCTGAGCCGGGGCTCCACTTCTTCAGCTTGAACGGGCCGGTCCCGATGAGCTTCTTCCCGGCGACGGCGTCCTCGACGCTCTCCGAGTCCGTGATGATCATGAACTCGAACAGGTCGAAGAGGTTGTTGACCGGGTGCGCCAGCTTGAGCACCAGCTCGTGGTCGCCGCGCTTCTCGAACCGGGTGATGGTGGCCGCCGTGCTGCGCAACTGGGCTGCTCGCAAGGGGTTCTGAAGGTTCTTCACCGCGAAGATCACGTCGTCGGCGGTGAACGTGCGGCCGTTGTGGAAGGTGACGTCGTCGCGCAGCCGTAGCGTGATGCTTCGCCCGTCCTTGGCGTACGTCCAGGAGGAGGCGAGCTCGGGTTTCGGGTGGAGGCGGTCGTCGTAGCGGGTGAGGGTGTTGTAGATCAGCCGTTGCTGGAGTGACTGGCCGCTCTGCGCGAACAGCAGGGCGGGCGTGAAGTCGGCGTTCACCGCGACGTTCAGCACGCCGCCGCGCCGGGGTGCCGCGCTCGCCCCCTGCGGGGCGGACGAGGTGTCCGACACGGCCGAGCGGCAGCCCGCGAGGCCCAGTCCGAGGAGCAGGGCGCCGCCGCCCGCGGCGCGCAGCGTGGAGCGCCGGGACGGTCCAAGGGGCGTGAGGGGGTACAGCTCGGTCATCGATGCCTGCCTGTGACGGTGGGAAAAGGGGAGGGAGGAGCGCGCGGCGGAGCACGTACGCGCATTCGTTCCGCTGCGGGAGGAATGGAGCTGACGGGATCACGCTGCGCGAAAGGCGCACCGGACCGGGGCCGTTGTGGCGGCCTTGCGGAATCGGCGCGGATAGGCGTGAAGAGCTCACGCGACGCACGAAAGCGGGGGAAGCCGGACGGAGAAAGGATTGCCGGGTCTCAGCGGGTTGTTGTCACCCGTGAGAGGTCAACGGGGCGGGGCCGTGGGGCCGTACCGCCGCGGTCCGGGTCAGCGGCGAACGGCACAGACCGCGCTGGCCTGTCGACAGAGGTCGACGTGCCTGCGGGAGACGAGGCGCTTGTCCGGGTTCACGGGAGCAATATGACAGCGGCCTCACTGGGCGGTCAACCTGCGTTGTCCGCATCCTGGTACGAAGTCCTCTGCGCACCGCGTCGGCCGGCTACCGCATCGAGACCGTGAGAGGGCTCCTGAACAGGGGGTTCAGGACGACCGAACCGGCCGCGACCGGGAGAACGGCCGTCCCGGCATGCGGACTGACGATGCGGTCGGGGTCCTGGCAGACGTGCGAGTGGTCGACGGCGGCGCCCCTGATCTCCTCCAGGTACTCCGGGTTGATCAGGCTGGCGTGCTCGGTGACGACCACCAGGTCGGGGTTGAGGATGTCGAGCAGCAGGGCCGTCGCGCGGCCGACCGCGCGGGCCCGCTCGCGCAACAGCCGGTCGGCGCGCCGGTCGCCGGCCGCCGCCGCGTCCACCACCAGAAAGGCGTCGGGCCAGGGCACGATGCCGCGCCGCACGGCGGTCCGCGCCATTGCGGTGTTCGAGGCGGTCGCCTCCAGGCAGCCGGAGCGCCCGCAGGGGCAGAGCACCGTGGAGTCCGGCACGGGCAGGTGGGCCACGTCACCGGCGCCGGACCCGGGCCCCTGGTGCACGACACCGGTGATCCCCAGGGCCGCGTCGACCACGTTGCCGATGAACAGGTGGACCAGGCTACGCCGCGCTTCGGGGCGGCCGAACAGGATCTCGGACTGCGCGACGGCCCGGGCGTGGTTGTCGACGCGTACCTCCAAACCGTCCAGGCCACGGGCCAGTTCGGCGGCAAGGGGGCGGCCGGCCCAGCCGAGCGTGGCATGCCGCACGGCCGTTCCCGAGCCCGGGTCGACCCAGCCGCCGAGGGCCGCACCCACCCCCAGCAGCGGCCGGTCGCGCCGGACGTCGTCCAGGAAGGCGCGCAGCCCGCGCACGATCCTGGGCGGCAGGTCCCCGGCCCCGATGCCGTCGTGCGGGAAGGAGCGCCGGTCGAGCAGCCGGCCGCGCAGGTCCAGCAGGCCGAACGTCGACGCGGGCACCCCGATGTGCACCCCGGCGACCAGGGGCCCGTCGCTCCCGCCGGTGTGCAGGTCGACCGGGATCTGCGGCCGGCCCACCCCGTTTCCGGCGCTCAGCTCGGGCAACTCCCGTACCAGGCCCAGCCGTACGAGATCGGTGCACTGGCGTGACACGGCGGCCTGGCTCAGCCCGGAGCGGTCGGCGATCGTCCGGCGGGCGACGGGGCCGTGGTCGAGGACGGTGCGCAGCACGGTGGCGGCGTTGGTCTCGCGCCTTCCGTCACCGGTCGCGCGGAAGAGGCGGGGGGCGGCGGTCATGGGGGCCTTCCTTCGGTCCTGCGCCATGGGGCGCTCGCAACGTTACGGCGGCGTGAATTCGCACGGGGCCGGTGACCGGGCCCGGGGGCGGCGCCCGCGCACTGCTGGGGCGACAGGGTGAACTCGCAGGCCGGCAAAGGTTTTCGGGCGTCCGGCGAGGATGTCCGGCGACCCCGTGCAGGCGCCGATTGAACCACTGCCGGACGCCTGGCGGGGTGCCGGCGGGCGCTTGACGTACCCGGCGGGGCGCTGCGAGTCTCCGGGACATGTTCGCGACGGCACTCACCGATGCGCGGCCCGCCCGCGCCGGCCGCCCCGCCCCTCGACCCGGGTGTCCGGGCCGCTGTACCGCCGCCTGACCTCACCGGCGTACCCACCGCACCGCGCTCCCTCTCCGGAGCCGGCCACCCCGCGCATCCTCGCTCCGGGCAGAGCACCGTCTCCGCCTGTGGGCGCATCCCGCCCCAATTAATTCCGCTCAACAATTAACCCGCTCGCCACCGGCCGCGCCCTGTGCCCGGCCGTGACGGGCCTCTCCTCGAAGGGAATCCCCCATGTCTTCCACCACCACCGCCCCCGCCGTCACCGTCCAGCAGCTCGGTGGCCGCATCGGCGCGGTCATCTCCGGTGTACGGCTCGGCGGCGACCTCGACCCGGAGACGGTCGCCGCCGTCCGGGCCGCGCTCCTGGCCCACAAGGTCGTCTTCTTCCGGGAGCAGGACCACCTGGACGAGGACAGCCACGAGGCGTTCGGCCGGCTGCTCGGCACGCCGGTCGCCCACCCGACCGTGCCGTCCGCCGACGGGCGCTATTCGCTGGGCATCGACTCCGACCACGGCGGCCGGGCCAACCAGTGGCACACCGATGTCACCTTCGTCCCCGCCTACCCGGCCTTCTCCATCCTGCGGGCCGTCGTGATCCCCCCGTACGGCGGCAACACCCTGTGGTCCAACACGGCCGCCGCCTACGCGGAGCTGCCCGAGCAGCTGCGCACCCTGGCGGACGGGCTGCGGGCCGTCCACTCCAACGACTACGACTACGCGGCGGTGCGGCCCAACGCCCTGCCGGAGGCACTTCAGCAGTACCGCGAGGTGTTCACGTCGACCAAGTTCCTCACCGAGCACCCCGTGGTCCGCGTGCACCCCGAGACCGGCGAACGCGTGCTGCTGCTGGGCAACTTCGTTCAGCGGATCAGCGGGCTGACCGGGCGTGACTCGCGGGCCCTGGTCGACCTGTTCCAGTCGCACATCGAGCGCCCGGAGAACACCGTGCGCTGGGACTGGCAGGTGGGCGACGTGGCGATCTGGGACAACCGCGCCACCCAGCACTACGGCGTGGACGACTCCGACACCCACGAGCGCAAGCTCCGCCGCGTCACCATCGACGGCGACGTGCCGGTCGGCGTCGACGGCCGCTCCTCCACCCTCATCAGCCCCGAGGCCGTGCCGGACCCGTCCTTCGGCATCCCGTCCGGCGCCTCCACCACCGAGGCGCCGGCCGC
This sequence comes from Streptomyces sp. DT224, assembly GCF_049844595.1. Lineage (NCBI taxonomy): Bacteria > Bacillati > Actinomycetota > Actinomycetes > Kitasatosporales > Streptomycetaceae > Streptomyces > Streptomyces sp. DT224. The sequence continues at coordinate 54,588 of NZ_JBNCLI010000008.1, read as the reverse complement.
GTGAGCGAGCACCCCACTCCCCCGGCGGGCGGTGCCCAGGCCCCCCCCCCCCGGGCGCCCCCCCCCGGGGGCGGCGGCCGCCCCCCCCCCCCGCCCCGGGGCCCCCCCCGGGGGGCCGGCACCCCC
>NZ_JBNCLI010000008.1:0-54452 GCF_049844595.1 Streptomyces sp. DT224 | reverse complement strand
GCGGGGGCGCCCCGGCCCTGGGCCACCCCGGCCGGCCCCCCCCCCCCGGGGGGGGGGGGGGGGGGCGCCCCCCCCCCCCCCCCCGGGGGGGGGGGCCCCCGCCCCCCCCCGCCGGGGCGCCCCCGCAGGTGATCGTCGTCCTCACCGACCAGCAGCGCTGGGACACGACCGGGGTGCACGGCAACCGGGCCGGGGTGACACCCGAGTTCGACCGGATCGCCCGCGAGGGCACCCTGTTCGAGCAGACCGTCACCCCCAACCCGGTCTGCGCGCCCGCCCGTTCGTCCATCCAGACCGGTCGCTACCCGACGGCGACCGGTGTCTTCCGGAACGGCCTTCCGCTCCCCGGGAACATTCCCACGCTCGCCGGTGAGTTCGCGGCGGCCGGGTACGCAACCGGCTACATCGGGAAGTGGCACCTGGCGGGTGACGAGAATCCCGACGGCCCCGTTCCGCCCGCCTTGCGCGGCGGCTACGGCAGCTGGCTCGCGTCGGACCGGCTGGAGTTCACCTCGGACGCCTACCGCACGGTGGTGTACGACGAGGACGGTGCTCCGGTCCGGCTGCCCGGCTACCGCTCGGACGCACTGATCGACGCGGCGATCCGGTTCGTCGCCGACCACCACGACCGGCCCTACCTCCTCTTCGTCTCCCTCCTGGAGCCGCACCACCAGAACCCGACCGACGACTACCCGGCCCCGGCGGGCTACCGCGAGCGGTACGAGGGCGCCTGGCTGCCGCCCGACCTGGCGGCGCTCTCCCCGGGCGCCGTGCAGGGCGGCGCACACCGCCACCTGGGCGGCTACCTCGGGCAGATCAAGCGGGTCGACGAGGGCGTGGGCCGGCTCCGGGACGCCCTGCGCAGCCTGGGCACCGAGGAGAACACGGTCCTGGCGTGGACGGCGGACCACGGCTCCCACTTCCGTACCCGCAACAGCGAGTACAAGCGCTCCCCCCACGACGCGTCGGTGCGCGTCCCCTTCGCGATCACCGGTGCCGGCTTCACCGGCGGCGGCCTCGTCCGGCAGCCCGTCGGCACCCTGGACCTGATGCCGACGCTGCTGGAGGCCGCAGGCCTCCCGGTGCCGCCGGGCGTGCAGGGGCGCTCGCTGCTCCCGCTGACCGGCGGCGGGCGCGATCCCGGGCGACCGGACTCCGCGTTCGTCCAGATCAGCGAGGACCAGGTGGGGCGCGCGGTACGCACCTCACGGTGGAAGTACGCCGTGGAGGCGCGGGGCGCGGACGCCTGGAACGACCCGGACGCGGGCCACTACACGGAGACCGGGCTGTACGACCTGGCGGCCGACCCGTACGAGCTGGACAACCTCGCGGGGCTGGAGTCGCACCGCGCGGTCGCCGACGAGCTGCGCCAAGACCTCCTCGACTGGCTGGAGCGGATCGAGGGCGCGAAGCCCGTCGTCGAGCGGGCTCCGGTGCGCCCGGCCGGGCAGCGCCGCGCGGAGTCCTCCCCGGACGGCGCGCCGTGGGAGGGGGTCCGCTTCGGTCACAGCCCGCGCGGGTGACGCCGCGAGGGCATGGGGTACGTGACCGCGCTCGGCGAGGGCGTCGAGGAGCTGGCCGCCGGTGCCCGGGTGGCGTGGTTCCACCCCCCCGGGCAGCTGCGCGGAGCTTCTGGCCATCCCGGCGGAGAGGCTGGTCAAGGTGTCCGACGAGGTGCCGGACGAGACGGCGGCCGCGGTGATGACGCAGGGGCTCACGGCGAACCGCTTCACCACCGAGACGTACGCCGTCGGCCCCGGCGACACGGCCGTGGTGCACGCGGCAGTGTCCGCTCGGCATCGTGGTCTCCGGGATCGGGCCGGCCTCGGCGGGCGCGCAGGCCGTCGCCGCCGAACTGCTGGACCGCCGGCAGAACGCGCCGGCCGCCGGGTCCGGCACATGCAGTCGATCGGGGAGACCGACGCCGGCCGGGACGCGGACCGCTCGGCGGCGGCGCTGCCGGCCGGGATCCGGGGAGGTGTGGTGATCCTGCTGTCCACCGGCAGCCCGGCGCATCCGGAGGCGGCCCTGGATCAGGGGCATCACCGATCTGCGCAGCCGAAACGAAAGGCCGTGAGCGGGGACAGCTGCTAAGATCGACGGGCCGTTCAGCGTGTACGAGGAGACCAGACATGGCAGGCGACGACGACATCTCCGGGTGATCCCGGAGCCCCGTAGCCGCAGCGGGCGCCCAGGGCGCCACCGCAGTGGCCATGTCGTTGTTCCCTCAGGCCATTTCCCCGGGGCCGCGGGCTCCGCCCTCCCCGGATTCACACGCGAGGTCCCCGTATGCCCGACGCATCCCTCATCTGCTCGAACCTCTCCTTCTCCTGGCCGGACGACACCCCGGTCTTCTCCGGCCTGTCCTTCAGCGTGGGCAGCGGCCGTACCGGGCTCGTCGCCCCCAACGGCTCCGGGAAGAGCACGCTGCTCAAACTGCTGGCCGGCGAGGAGCGCCCGAGCGCCGGTTCCGTCACCGTCGACGGCACGCTCGGCTACCTCCCGCAGAGCCTTCCCCTGACCGGTGACCTGTCGGTCTCCGAGGTCCTGGGCGTCGACGCGGTGATCCGCGCGCTGGACGCCGTGGAGTCCGGCGACGTGGACGAGAAGCACTTCGCCGCCATCGGCGACGACTGGGACATCGAGGAGCGCACCCGCGCCCAGCTCGACCGGCTCGGCCTCGACGGCATCGCCCTGGACCGGAGCATCGGCACGCTCAGCGGCGGCCAGGTCGTCTCGCTCGGACTCGCGGCGCAGCTGCTGAAGCGGCCGGACGTCCTGCTGCTCGACGAGCCGACGAACAACCTCGACCTCGACGCACGGCACCGCCTCTACGACACGCTGGAGTCGTGGAACGGCACGCTGATGCTCGTCAGCCACGACCGCGCGCTGCTGGACCGCATGGACCGCATCGCCGAACTCGGCGTATCGGAACTACGGCTGTACGGCGGCAACTTCACGGCGTACGAGCAGGCCGTACGGGCCGAGCAGGAGGTGGCCGAGAAGAACGTCCGCAGCGCGGAGCAGGAGCTGAAGCGGGAGAAGCGCGAGATGCAGCAGGCCCGTGAGCGGGCCGAGCGGCGCGCGAGCAACGCGGCCCGCAACCTCAAGAACGCGGGCCTGCCCCGCATCTTCGCCGGGAACATGAAGCGGGGTGCCCAGGAGGCGGCCGGGAAGTCGGGCCAGACGCACGCCGCGCGGGTCGGCGAGGCGCAGGCCCGCCTCGACGAGGCGGGGCGTGCGGTACGCGACGAGCAGCGCATCACGCTCGACCTGCCGGACACCGATGTGCCCGCCGGCCGCACGGTGCTCCTGGCCGAGCGGCTGCGGGTGCGTCTCGGCGGCCGGGAGCAGTTCGCCGGCGACGGCGTCGATCTGACGATCCGGGGCCCCGAACGCATCGCGCTGACCGGGCCCAACGGCGCCGGCAAGAGCACCCTGCTGCGGCTGGTCAACGGCGACCTGGAACCGGACGGCGGGTCGATCAGGCGGGCCGACGGGCGGATCGCGTACCTCTCGCAACGGCTCGACCTGCTCGACCTCGGGCGCACGGTGGCCGAGAACTTCGCCGCGTACGCCCCGCACCGGGAGGAGGCCGAGCGGATGAACCTCCTCGCGCGCTTCCTCTTCCGCGGCGACCGCGCCCATCTGCCGGTCGGCGTTCTGTCGGGCGGCGAGCGGCTGCGGGCCACGCTGGCCTGCGTCCTGTGCGCGGAACCGGCCCCGCAGCTGCTGCTCCTGGACGAGCCGACGAACAACCTGGACCTGGTGAGCGCCGGCCAGCTGGAGAGCGCGCTCGCCTCGTACCGGGGCGCGTTCGTGGTGGTCAGCCACGACGAACGGTTCCTGGAACGAATCGGGGTGGGCCGGTGGTTGCGGCTGGCGGACGGGGAGCTGCGCGAGACGGGGGCACCGGAAGCATGAGCCGCGCCCTCCTCGCCCACGACCTGGTACGCGTCCTCGGCACGAAGCGCGTCCTGGACGGCGTGTCGCTCACCGCGTCGCCCGGCGACCGCATCGGCCTCATCGGGGAGAACGGTGTCGGCAAGTCGACACTCCTGCGGCTGCTCGCCGGGGTGGACGAACCCGACGCCGGACAGGTCACCCGGCCCGCCGATGTGGGATTCCTGCACCAGGAGATGCCGTTCGACGCGGACTCCACCATCGCGGGCGTCCTGGACGACGCGCTGCGCGAGGCGCGGGCCGGTCTCGCCGAGCTGGACCGGCTCTCCGGTCTGCTCTCCCGTACGCCGGAGGACTCTCCGGAGCACGCGGAGCTCCTGGAGGCGTACGGCGGGCGACTCGAACAGGCGGAGGAGCGGGAGGTCTGGGACGCCGACCGGCGCGCGGCCGTCGTGCTCGGCGGGCTCGGGCTCGGGTCCCTGCCGCACGGGCGGACGCTCCGCTCGCTCTCGGGCGGGCAGCGCGGCCGGCTGGCGCTCGCCGCGCTGCTGGTCCGCCGGCCGGCCGCGCTGCTCCTCGACGAGCCGACCAACCATCTGGACGACGAGGCCGCCGCGTTCGTGGAGGACCACCTGCGCACGATGTCCGGGCCCGTGGTGCTCGCCGGCCACGACCGGGCGTTCCTGGACGCGGTCTGCACGGATGTCATCGACCTCGATCCGGCGGTCGACGGGCCCGTACGGTACGGCGGCGGGTACAGCGCGTACCTGGCGGAGAAGCGGGCGGAGCGGGCCCGGTGGGAGCGCCGGTACACCGAGGAGCAGGAGGAGATCGGGGAGCTGCGCCGGTCGGCCGCGGTGACCGCGCGCCAGGTCGCGCCCGACCGGGGCCCGCGCGACAGCGAGAAGATGGGGTACGGGGTGCGGGCCGGCCGGGTGCAGAGCCAGGTCGCGCGCCGGGTGCGCAACGCCACCCGGCGCCTGGACGAGGCGGAGCGCCGCCAGGTCGCCGAGCCGCCGAGCCCCTTGCGGTTCCGGTACCCCGAGCGGGCCGAGCCGTCGGAGCCGGGCACGCTGGTGTCCCTGCGCGGGGTGCGGTTCCCCGGCCGGTTGGCCGTCGACAAGCTCGATGTCGGGGCGTCCGACCGCCTGCTGGTGACCGGCGGCAACGGTACGGGGAAGTCGACGCTGATCGCGGTGCTCGCGGGCCGGCCGGTGGCGGTCGGCGAGGTGGTCAGACGGCCGGGCCTGTCCGTCGGGGTGCTCGCGCAGGACAGCGTGTTCGCCCGGCCGGACCGTACCGTCGCCGACACCTACGTACGGGTGCTGGGCGCCGACCGGGCGGAGCTGGTGCCGTTGGTCTCGCTCGGGCTGTTGCGCGAGGCGGACCTCGGCAAGCAGGTGCGGCAGCTGTCGGCGGGCCAGCGGCGCAGGCTCGCGCTCGCGCTGCTGATGGCCCGCCCGCCGGAGCTGCTGCTGCTGGACGAGCCGACCAACCACCTCTCCCCCGCGCTCTGCGACGAGCTGGAGGAGGCGTTGGGTCCCGGACCGGGCGCGGTCGTGGTCGCCAGCCACGACCGCTGGCTGCGGCGGCGCTGGCGGGGGCGCGAGGTGCGGCTGGGCGCTCAGGCAACCGATTGAACAGGCCGACGGCCGGTCCCCCAGGCCGAGGCTGATCCGCTGCCCGGCGTCCGCCCAGGCGGGCGGTGTTCTGGCCACCAGGTGCACGGTGGCCGGCGCCCGGGCGGTCCCGGCGCGCGGCTCGGATTCGTACCGCGCGAGCGCGTCGCGCACGCGCAGCCAGAAGGACAGGAAGGGATCCTCGTCGGGCCGGTGAGTGGTCATCAGCACTCACCTTGCGCGGACGGGTCCCCCAATCTGTGGAGGTCCGGTCGCCGGCCGCGCAGCCCCTATTCGGTCAGGCCGGCCGCCAGCGCGGCTCCCAGCTCCCAGCATGCCTCGGTGTCCGCCCTGGTCGGTTCGCCGGTCACCTGCACGGCGTCCGCCGCCCGGCGCCAGCCGAGACCGGTGGTGATCGTCTCGATGCCGCGCACGGCGCCCGTGACGTCGTTGCCGCCGTGCACGTAGTAGCCGAAGGGGCGGCCCCGCGTCGTGTCGAGGCACGGGTAGTAGATCTGGTCGAAGAAGTGCTTGAGCGCCCCGGACATGTAGCCGAGGTTCGCCGGCGTGCCGAGGAGCAGCCCGTCCGCTTCGAGTACGTCAGTGGCCGTCGCGGCGAGCGCGGCGCGCCGTACCACGCGTACGCCCTCGATCTCGTCCGTCGTCGCGCCGGCGACGACGGCCTCGAAGAGGGCCTGGCAGTTCGGCGAGGGCGTGTGATGCACGATCAGGAGAGTGGGCACAGCACGGAACCCTGCCGTCCCCCTTCCTCCGCCGCAAGCCGGGCGCGCGTGGCGCGCCGCGGTGTCAGGAGCGGTGGCCGAAGAACTCGACCTCGGCGACCGCCACCCGGCGGCCCTTCCCGGTGCCGTAGGCGGAGTCGATGGTCAGCCGGAGGCGGACGGTCTGCGAGCCCCGCACGTCGAACGTCTGCTGGCCCGCCTGGTCGGCGAGCCGGATCGTCTTCGTGCTCCTGGTGCCGTCCCGCGCGGTCAGTTCGGCGATGAGCCTGGCCGGCCGGGCCTGCGTCAGATATTCGTCCGTACGCGTCGACGTGCCGGAGAACACCACCATCTTCCGCAGCCGGACCGGCGAGTCGAACGTGCACTCAAGGAACTCCCCCGCACCGCCGCCGGCGGCCCTGGGCGCCCAGTAGCGGTTGTTGAAGCCGTCCACGGCGGCGGCCGCGGCATGCCCGGGGGCCGCGCTCGACGCGTGGCACGCGGTGGGGGGCATCGACTCCGGCGCGCCCGTCTCCTCCTTGGCGAGGCCCAGCAGCCCGGACAGGTGCGGCAGCGCGAACCACACCCCGGCCAGGACGAGGAGCAGGGCGAGGGGGATCCCGAGCCGTGGCCCCCGCCGACGGCGCCGCGGGCGCGCCCCGGCCTCGTGGCCCCGCGCCGGGCCCCTGCGGAAGAGGCGGCGCCACCACGGCGGCCGGGCGGCGGGTGCCGGACCGGGGTCGAGAAGCAGGGCGCACCGGACGCACAGGGTGCGGTCGGGTGCGTTCTCGGTGCCGCAGCCGGGGCACCGCACGGGCGCGCCGGCCCTGGCCGGGGCGGTGGCCGGTGGTTCGGGCGACGACGCGTCGGGGGTCCAGGCAGCGGGGCCGGGAGGGGTGTCCGGCCGGTCCCCGGGGCGCCGGGGGGCGGCGCCGGCGGGCGGCACGGGGGCGGGGGGCGTGCGGGGCGACGGGTCCGGGGCGCGGAGCGCGGGGACCGGCGGGCGTTGCGGCGGGATGGCGGGGAGGGGGTTCGCCGCGTGGGGCGGATCCGGTGGGGCGGGAGACGCCGGGCGGGGCGGGTCCGGGCGCACAGCGGCGGGCGGCGCGGTGGCCGGGGGGACCGCGCGCCGTCCCGGTTCGGGAGCGACGGGTGGTGGCGGGGCGGACGCGGGCGGGGCCGGTTCCGGCGGACCGGGCTGCGCGGGCGGGCGGGCCGCAGGAGGTCCCGGTGCGGGTTCGTCGCCCTCCTCCCACGCCAGGAACGCCTCGCACGACACGCAGAATTCGCGGCCCGGTTCGTTCCTCGTCCCGCACGACTCGCAGATCACCGCACAGCACCCCCCGCGCCCTCCTCCGAGGGCAGGATCTCCAGCGTGAAGCCCACGTGGGCCGGCACCTCCGTGCCGATGAGTTCCTCCAGCCGGGCCCGGTCGACGGGCCGGCCGCGCCCCTCCCGGACCCGGATCGTCACCCAGGGGCGTGGCGCGCCGGGGAGTGTGGTGCCGGGCCCGGTGGACCAGGCGGTGCCACCGCTCTCCGTGATCTCCGGGTCCGCGCCGGTCGCCAGGCGGAGCGCCTCGGCGAGCCCGCCCGCCGTCCCGCGCCGGGCGTGCCGGGCCACCGCACCGCGTACCGTCTCACGGCGCCGTTCGGCCGGGCCGTCCTCGGGGGACTCCGCCGCGACCCATTGCGCGAGCCAGGCCAGGAAGTCGTCGGGGGCGCTGCGCGGGTCCAGGTGGGCGGGGAGGTTGTCGATGGTGAGCAGGACCGGGGCGAGGACGTCGTCCAGCGCGCCGAGGAAGCGGCGGAGGAAGTCCTGTTCCAGGTAGACGGCGGGGAGCTGGTCGATGAGGGGGTGCGGGGTGGGGAGCCCGGGGACGCCGGTGCGCATGGGGTCAGGCTCCTCTCACGCGGAGCTGGTGCTCGTAGCTGAAGACCAGCGCGTGCCGGTCGAGCGGGATCTTGGTGGTGGCGTCGGTGCGCTCACCGGTCACCGGGTCGGCGCGGTAGAGGCGTACGTCCTCCACCAGGTCCACGCCCGGCACCCGCTGGAGCACGGCGAACGCCTCGCCGGACTGGACCGGGCGCCCGAAGGGCCAGCCCTGCCCGTTGGGACCGCCGGTCAGGGGGTTGAAGTAGCCGTACAGCGCGGCCAGCGCCGCGTCGCGCACGCGGTCGCGGTCCGCGCCCGGCTCGGCCTGGACCGAGGCGACGACGGTGACGCCCTGGTAGAAGGGCGGTTCGACGGCGAGGCGGGCGCCGATCGGGCGGCGCTCGTCCAGGTGCCCGGCGATGAGGCGCAGGGTCCGGGCCGGCGGGACCAGCTCGTCGAACTCGATCCGGCCCTGCTCGTCGCTGCGCCCGGCCGGCACGACGAGGAGCCGTACGCCCTGGGCGGTGGCGTCGCTCTCGTCGCCGTCGGCCCCGGCCCGGATGCAGTGGACGCGGGCGGCGTCCGGGGCGACCTCGCGGGCCAGGAGTTCGTAGTCGTGCGGGACGACGGCCCGGTGCAGGGTGCGCAGCGTCATGGGGCCGCGTACCCGGGCGCTGTCGACGCTCTCCCCGTCGACCCCGCCGAGCGCGGGCCTGCGGTTCTCGACCCGGGCCACGTACGGGATCGCGCTGCGCAGGATCCTCAGGGTCGAGCGGGCGACGTTGCCCCGCAGTCCGCCTCCGGTGCGGTACGAACGCACCCGGACGGTGGCGCCCTTGGCGGGGACGGCTCCGTAGTAGCGGATGGAGCCGTCCCGTTCGCGTACGGCGGGGCCGAACTCGACGCGGCCGGAGTTCGGGTCGAGGGTGATGTGCCGGTCCTCGGGGCCGGAGTGCGCGAAGTCGTCGACCCTCGTCCAGCGGGTGTACTCCGGCTCGGGGCCGCCGGCCGGGTCCGCGACCTCGACCACGAAGTCCCCGGGCACGACGGGCGACCGGGCCAGGGTGAACGCCTGGCCCGGTACGCCCTCCGCCGCGCCGAGCACTTCGTCGGTGATGGTCTCGGCGTGCTCGGCGGCGACGGTCGCGCCGATGGTGAAGGCGGTGACGGAGCGGACCACGGGGGGCGCCAGGTAGGTCGGGCGGCCGGGCTCGGCCTCGATCAGGCGGCAGCGCAGCCAGCCGCCGGTGCGCCGGACGACGGCGGCCGGGGTGTGGGTCCTCGGCAGGTGCAGGATGAGTTCGCCGGAGCGGTTGAAGCCGCCGGTGTCGTCCTTCTCGACCTCGCAGGCCGCCCAGGTGGCGCCGTCCCACGCCTCCCAGACCAGGGGCGGGCGCAGCGGGTCCACGCCGACGCCCTCGACGCGGCAGTCGAGCCGCAGGACGACGACTCCGGCCGGCACGGCGGCCGACAGGCCCACGTAGAGGCAGTCGCCGGGGGCGGGGGTGGCGCCGAAGCAGGCCACGTCGCGGCCGATGGCGAGCTGTTCGGTGCGGTCGACCACCTCCTCGGCGACGGGCCAGGTCGCGAGGTGGGCGAACGAGCAGGGCACGACGGTCAGTTCGGACGAGGTCGTGAAGACGACCGCCTCCTCCGTCTCCGTACGGACGGTCGCGACCTCGGTCCCGGCGCGCACCACGACGGGGTCGGGGCGGGGCGCGGACAGCCGGAAGGTCACATCGGTGCGCGCGGCCGTCGGCGGGTGCAGCCGTACGCCGATCAGGTCGAGGAAGGTGAGGTAGCTCTTCTCCGGTACCCGGTTCACCCGGTAGACGAGCTGGTCGACCATCGTCGCGAACGCCTCGATGAGCGTGACGCCCGGGTCCGACACGTTGTGGTCGGTCCACTCCGGGCAGCGCTGCTGGACCAGGCGTTTGGCCTCGTCCACCAGGCCCTGGAAGCGGCGGTCGTCCAGATGGGGACTGGGCAGCGTCACGCGCCGGCCTCCTCGTCGTCGGGGTTCGTCTCCGGCCCGTGCGGGGGGATCACGTAGAACGGGAAGACGAGGTTGCGCGGGTCGTTGGAGCCGCGCACCGTGTAGCCGATGTCGATGTAGAGCACCCCGCTGTCCGCCGCGTCGAACCGGACGGTGACGTCGGCGACCTCGATGCGCGGTTCCCAGCGTTCCAGGGCGAGGCGCACCTCGTACGCGAGCTGCCCGGCCGTTCCGGCGTCGGCGGGGGCGAACACGTAGTCGTTGACGGCGCAGCCGAATTCGGGCCGCATCGGGCGCTCGCCCGGCGAGGTCGCGAGGATCAGCCGGATCGACTCCTCCAGTTCGCGTTCGCCGCGTACCAGGGCGATGGACCCGGTGGCGTCCGTACGCGGCGGGAAGGCCCAGCCGGCCCCGATGAACTGCTCTCCCATGTCCGTTCAGCCTCCGATCAGCACCGTGGCGCAGCCCGAGAGGATCGGCGCTCCGCAGCCGCTCAGGTCACCGACGCGGGCGGCCGGCCTGCCGCCGATGAACACGCTCCGGCTGCCCGGGGGCGCGATCGGAGTCGGCGGATGTCCGAGCGGCGACGCGCACTGGTGGGTGGTGCCGACCGTGGCCGCGGGTCTGCCGCCGATCAGCACCGAGGCCACCCCGGGCGGCCCGACCGTGCCCGGGTGACCCGTGGGGTCGCCGACCCGGGCGGCTGCTGCTGACGGCATGCGGGGCGCTCCTGTTCGCTGCGAATGTGGCGGTATGTCAGTTGAGCTGGATCATGGGCGCGTTGACGGAGACCGAGCCGCCGCTCTTCAGGTCCGTGCGCCGGCTGCCGTCGACCGTGACCTGGCCGCCGTGCACCTCCACCGCGCCGTCCGTGGACAGGGCGACCCTGCCGGTGCCGCCGTTCAGGGCGACCCCGCTGCGGGAGGTGAGGGTGACGCTCTCGCCGGTGAGCGTCAGCTCGCCGCGCCCGGCGTCCAGGGACACGCCCTTGGCGGCCGTGACGGAGACCTGTTCCCTGGCCTCGATGGTGACGCTGCCGTCGCTGTTGATGACGACGGCGGTGCCCCGCCGGTCCAGGTCGATGGTGAGCTTCCCGTCGCCGGTGCGCAGCCTCACGCCCTGGGGGCCGTTCGCCGCGTCCAGCAGTTCGAGCTGGTTGCCGCTCTTGGAGGCGAAGGCGCGGCGGTTGACGGCGCCGGTGGTGGGGTCGACCAGGTCGCCGCCGCCCGCGTCGGGTGCGCCGGGGGTTCCGGACGCCCCCGGGGCCCCGGAGCCGCCTCCCCCGCCGGGCCGGTCCTTGCCGTTGTAGAGCCCCGCCAGCACGTACGGCCGGTCCAGGTGCCCCTGCTCGAAGCCGACCAGCACCTCGTCGCCGACCTCGGGGATGAACGCCTCGCCGCCCCCCGTGCCGCCGGACTGCGCGGTGCGCGCCCAGTCGCTCGCGTACTCGTCCGACAGCCAGGGGAAGCGCACTTTCACCCGGCCCGAGCCCTCCGGGTCCTGGGTGTCCGTGACCGTCCCGCTGACCAGCCCGGACCAGCGCGGGCCGCTTCCGGACGCGCCGGAGGCGGCCGTGAGCCCGAGCAGCGAGCGCTCCTGCTGGCCGGAGACGGTGATCCAGGTCTCGTAGCCGCGTACGGCGTCGAATACGTGGCGCGAGGAGGTGACCGTGTAGCGGCCCTCGAAGGGCGCGCCGACCGCGTTGAGGGCGACCGCGCTGCCCGCCGTGACCTCGGGGTTGCCCCGGATCACCGCCTCCAGTTCCGCGAACGATCCGGCGATGCGCTCCGCCAGCGCCTTCGCCGCCTGGTCCACCTGCGCCTGTGTGCCGTACACGGCGTCGGTGACGACGAACCGGGCCTCGCCGAAGGGGGCGGCCACCTCGGCGGCCGTGACGCCGAGGTCCAGCGTCGCCGACGTGCCGGCGGCCGACCGGCCGACCAGCGGCTCCTTGGCGCCGATGTCCCAGCCGCGCACCTCGACCTCGGAGACCTGCTCGGCGGCCGAGACACCGGCGCGGCAGCGCAGCAGGTTGCTGCCGAGTTCGAGGACGAGCGGGTCGCGGTCGGCGCGCGCGGAGCTGTCCGGCGCCCCGCTCGCCTCGGCGGGCCGGGTGATGTGCAGCTGCCCGTCTCGTACGTACGCCTGGGCGCCCGCCTCCTCGGCGAGTCCGCGCACGAACTCCCAGTCGGTGACGTTGGGCTGGGCCAGGTGCTCGATGACCGGGCCCGCGATGTCCACGGTGCCGGGTTTGAGTCCGGCACGCTGGGCGACCTGGCCGCAGATGTCGGACAGGGTCATGTTCTGGTAGCTCGCGACGCGCCGGCCCCGCAGCAGCCGGTGCGATGCGTCCAGTCCCCGGACCACGGTGAAGGTACCGGTCTCGTCCAGCTCCACCTCCAGGGCCGTGACCGCTCCTTCGAGGAGCGGTTTCGGGGCGGTTCCCCCGCCGGCCCTGGCGAGGAGCCGGGCCTCGCTGCCGATCTTCAGGCCGGTCTGCTGGAGGAGGACGCGGTCCGGGTCGCGGAACCGGAGCAGGAAGAGGTCGGGGAGCGTGCGGCTGTCGTCCACGTATCCCTCGACCAGCGTGTTGAGGAACTTCGCGGGCAGCGGGCGGCCGTCGAACTCCACCACCAGTGCGCTGGCGACCCCGGGGCGCGTCATCGGCCCACCCCCCGGCCGCCGTTGTCGTCCAGTCGGCTCAGCTCGTCCGGCGCGGGCAGCAGCAGCTGGGTGCCCGGGGCCAGCCTGATCGGGTCGTCGATGCCGTTCGCCTCGGCGATGACCCGCCAGGCGCCCGCATCACCGTACTCCCGGTGGGCCAGCGACGGCAGCGAGTCCCCGGACGCGACCCGGTGCACCCGCCGGGCCGCCAGCGCCCCGGACGTGGGGTTCTGGCCGGGCGTCTCCCCGCTGATCTCCTCCATCGTCACCTGGCACACGGCCCGGATCGGCACGCCCGACGTGGTGAACAGCGTGTACTTGGCGGCGACTTGGCTCACGTAACCGGGGAAGCCGGTCAGTCCGCCCCAGTGGAACACCACCCAGGGCGGCGAGGAACGCTGCTGCTGCCTGGTCTCGTTCGTCGGCACGCAGCACGCGAACAGCTGCTCCACCGCCGTCACGACCCGGGTGTCCTGGGTGTCGCCCGCGTCGAAGAACATCTCGACGGTCAACTTGCTGGGCTGCGACCCCTGGTACTCCGGCGGACCCGAGCTCTTGGCGCCCTTGGCCGGGGTGCGCTTCCAGGAGGCCGCCTTCGTCAGGCTCAGCTCCTTCGGGTTGAACTGGAAGTCGATCCGCCCGCACGGGCCGCCGGGGGTCAGCCCGCCCCCGCTGGGCGGTGTACGCAGCTCCAGGTAGGCGTGCTCCAGCTTGGGCCTGGCCGAGCCGCCCTTCGCGGCGGACGCCACCCCGGAGGTGCCGGCCGCGCTGAAGGCGATGGGTCCCGCGCCCACGCCGCTCAGCCCTCCATCACATAGCCGTGGTGGGCGATCTCGATCGTCTCCATCGCGACCTTGGGCGACTCCGGCGTGAACGAGGGCCCGGTCCAGCGCACCGGCACCACTTCGAGCAGCCCCCACTGGGCCACCTTGCGGCCGTCGCCGGTCCGCGCCTCGATGTGGGCGGTCTTGCGGCTGAACCCGGTCGTCATCGTGGCGAACCAGCGCGCCACCTTCTCCGTCTCCCTGGTGAGCGGACGCGACAACTTCACGTTGGAGTACTTCAGCCGGGTCGGCAACTGCCACACGTGCCCGTTGTTGCCGCCCTCCTCGCGGGTCTCCAGGACGACTTCGCAGCCCAGCCCGTCGCAGGTGTTGAACGACCCGAGTTCGATGTCGTCGATCGTCACGACGAAGCAGACGCTGACTGCGGGGTCGTCCGGGGCGGTGGCGGTGGCCATGGCGCGTGCCTCTCAATCAGTGACGGGTGTTGATGAGGGAGCCGGAACGTTCGCGTTCGAGCCTCAGGTCGGCCTTCAGCAGTCTGCTGAGGGGCGCGTACAGCGCCCGGACCAGTTCGTCGGTGACGGGGGGCGCCTGCGGTGTCCCGTCGGGGTTCACGGACGAGCTCGTCGTCGCCGCGGGTTGCTCCGCGGCCGGCGGCTCGGGTTCGGGCCCCGGCTCCGGACCGGGTTCCGGCGGGGGCGGTGGCGGGGGCTCCTCGGCGGTCTCCGAGTCCCGCTGGACGACCGGCCGAGAGGTGCCGTCACGGGGTGCGGACGGGAAGACGACGCTCCCGTCCGCCATGCGCTGCGCCACCCCGGCCGCCACGGCGACGGCCCCGGCGTTCTGCACGGAGGCGGGGACGCGCGGCCCCCGCCCGCTCGCCGGCTCCGGCCGGCCGGGCGGCGGAGGTGACTGCCGCTGTACGGCGGTCACCGCACGCTGCAACGGTACCCCCGGGGCACTCGGCGCTCCCCGCCCTCCCGGCCCCCCGGGCGCGATGCCCGCGTCCGGGCCGGTCGCGGTCCAGCGGACGGCCACGGCGGGCGGCTGGTCCGGGGGCGCGGGGGCGAAGGGCGACGGCCTGGGGGCGCCGCCGTCGGCGCCGGTGCCTTCCGCCGCGCGCTGGACGGCCGGGGTGGCTCCGGGGGCGTCGGTGGTACGGAGGGCCAGGGGCCGGTCCCCGAGCAGGGGGGCGGTGGGGCGGTCGGGGGCTGCGGGCGGCGGGGTGGTGGTGCGCTGCACCGGGGCGGCGGGAGGGTGGCGGTCCGTCGTCGCGTCGGGGGCGGGGGCGCCGTCCTCCGGCTTGAGCGGGGCGTCGCCCAGGAGCGGGGCCACGGTCTCCGCACCGGTGGAGGTGCCCGGGGTGCCGGATACCTCGGGGGTCAGCGGCTCCGCGCTCCCGCCCGGGCCGGGCGCCGGGACGGTGGTGCGGGCGGGCGGCGGGGCGCTGCCGCGCTGCACCTGGGGCGGCTGGGAGGGCTGGACCGCCTTGCGCTGGGCCGTGGGCGGCAGACCGGGCAGCGGTGCCCCGAGGCCGCCGGTGCGCCGGGGCGGGTGCGCGGGTGGCACCGGCCCCGGTGGCCCCTCGGCGGGGGTGGCGGCGCGCTGCACGGGCGGGGCGCCCTGCGTCGGGGCGGCGGGCTCGACGGCGTCCGCGCGAGGTGCCGGGCCCACCGGCTCGGTGTGCCCGTCCAAGGGTACGAGGGGCTGCTCGCCGACCAGTTGGCGTACGGGCGGCCCGGCGGACGCCGAGGCCGGTCCGGCCGAGGTGAGATTCGGCAGGCCGTCCCCGTACGTCCGCTGGACGGCGACCGCGCCACGCCGCGTACCGGAGAGCGCCGGCATCGGCACCCCGATGGCACGCTGGACCGGTGGCGGCGGGCTTCCCGGGGCGGCGTCGACCACACCGCGTACCAGACCGGCGGGGGCCTCGGGGCTCACCAGGTGACCCAACGGCGTTCCCAGCGACGTACGCCGGCGCGTCGTCAAAGCGTCCTCGAAACCGGTCGGGTTGATCAGCAGGTCCTGGCCCGTGACGGACCGCTGCACAGGTTCCAGCCGGTTCACGTCGACCCGGTCGGCCCGGTCCGGCCCCGACGGGCCGGGCGGCTGCGAGGGCGGGGCGGCGGCGGAACGGCCGCCGCGCAGCCAGGACATCAGCCCCATGGTTCCTCGTCCTCCTCCGTGCTCCTGGCTACTGCCCGTTGAGGCGGGCGACCTGTGCGACGAACTTCAGGCGTTCGGGGTGTTCCAGGTCCAGCAGGTCGTCCAGCGGCCAGTGGAAGTGGTAGGCGAGGTACGCGACCTCCTCGTAGAGCAGGTCGGCCGCGTACGTCACGATTCCCCCAGGCGACCGCCGGCGAGATCCACCGCGAACTCCTCGTCGCAGGACGGGCAGGTGACGGCCGCACGGGTGTGCCCCTCGGCGTTGATCCGGCGGTAGAAGTCCTGGAGGAACGCCAGGTCCGACGCGAACAAGTCCTCGATGACGCCCGGATGGATGTCCTCGACCGTCCCGATGCGGGTCACCACCCGGGAGATCAGCACGACCGAGAGGTACGCGGAGTTCTCCCGCACCCGGTCGTCGCGCAGGGGAACCAGCTCGTCCCGTGCGGTCGCCAGCCGCATCACCCCGCTGCGGTGCACCGCGCCCGACTCGTCCACGTATCCGCGCGGCAGCTCGAAGGGGAACTCGGTCCGCAGCGGTTCGGGCCGGCCCGTGTCCGTGTCCCGTTCCGGTGGCGCCTGGAACTGGACCGTACGCCGCATCAGTCGAGCTCCATGCTCTCGTACGTGATCGCCAGCTTCTCCGTGAGCACCGAGGTGTCGCCGGCCTTGAGCGTGCCGATCTCCAGTGACTTGGGCCAGGCGTTGATGAGCTTGTACCGCTTGATGGGCAGGCCCTCGTAGTCGTACACGATGACCGCGCCGTTGCGGCGGGCGCTCGTCATACGCCCGAAGCGGGAGTCCTTGATCCAGCGCTCGAAGCTGTTGTCCTCGGTCAGGCCGCGTGTGACGGTGACCTCGCCTGCCTTGGGGCGGCCGGGCAGCTTCTTGATGGCGTACTTGCCGTCGGCGGTGTTCTGCTTCAGCTCGATGACGTCCTGCTCCATCTTCAGACCACTGACCTCGGTGATCTGCTTGATGACGACGCTGTCGAATTCGAGACCGAAGGAGTGCCCGACGGAACTGTCGAGATCGGGAAGTGGCACCACAGGCTCCTTACGCCAGGTTCGGGGACGGGCCGGTCACTGCAGGGCGGCGCGCGCCGGTCACTCGTCCACGCCTCCGGTTCCGCCGGTCAGCTGGGAGAGCCGGAACACGACGAACTCGGCCGGTTTGACGGGCGCGACGCCGATCTCGCACACGACCTGCCCCGCGTCGACGCTCTCGGGCGGGTTGGTCTCCCGGTCGCACTTCACGTAGAACGCCTCGTCCGGGGTGAGGCCGAAGAGCGAGCCCTTGCGCCACTCGTTCACCAGGAACGCGGAGACGGTGCGCCGGATGCGGGCCCACAGGGCGTCGTCGTTCGGCTCGAAGACGACCCACTGGGTGCCGGCGAGGATCGACTCCTCCAGGTAGTTGAAGAGCCGCCGCACGTTGAGGTAGCGCCACGCGGGGTCGGATGCCAGGGTGCGGGCGCCCCAGACCCGGATGCCGCGTCCGGGGAAGGCGCGGATGCAGTTGAGCCCGATCGGGTTGAGCAGGTCGTGCTCGCCCTTGGTCAGCTGCGTCTGCAAGGCCACGGCCCCGCGCACCACCTCGTTGGCCGGTGCCTTGTGCACGCCGCGCGAGTCGTCGTTGCGGGCCCAGATCCCGGCGACGTGACCGCTCGGCGGTACGAGGGTGGCGCGGCCGGACGCCGGGTCGGCGACGCTGATCCACGGGTAGTAGAGCGTGGCGTACTTGGAGTCGAAGTTCGCCCGGTCGGTGCGCCAGGCCCGGACCTGCTGCGGCGTCAGGCCGGGCGGCGGGTCGAGGATGGCGACCCGGTCGCCCATCAATTCGCAGTGCCCGATGAGCGCTTGCTGCACGGCGACGACGGATTCCAGGTCGAGCAGCCCGCGCTCGTACGCCCCCATGAGGTCCGGAACGGCGATCATGGTGACGTCGTCCACCGCTTCGAGACCGCCCAGGCCCGTGCGGCGGTCGGCGTCGCCGACGTACACCTCGGGGGCGAGCGCCCCGGCGCTTCCGGCGGGCGGGGCTGCGGGGGCGAGGGTCACCGACTGGGGCGCGGGGCGGGCTGGGGCGGCGCCGCGCCCCGACTCCCGTATCTCGATCAGCTCCGATGTGGCGTTGACCCGGGTGGCGACGTTCTCCTTGCTCCGCTTGGTCGTCACGGACGGGTACGTCTCCGCGACCTGGCCGTCGCGCTTCACGATCAGCTGGAACACGTCGGACGGCGGGTCCTCACCCTCGGCCTCGGCGACCTCCACGCTGATCTCGCCGGCCACGCCCGCCTTCGGCTTGACGGCGTACGGTCCGACCTGGACCTCGGAGCCGGCCGCGCGTTCGCCCTCCGCTCCCCCGGCCGCGGTGTCCGAGCCGTCGCCGATGCGGACGACGTAGCAGATGCCGCCTCCGTTGGCGAAGAAGCCGTAGACGCTGGAGGCCAGGTACGTGCCGTCCACGAAGTCGCCGAAGGTGCTGACGAACTGGCTCCAGTTCGTGATCAGCGTCGGCTCGTCGAACGGGCCGCGCTGGGCGAACCCGACGAAGGCGGCGACCGACGTGCCCACCCCTTCGATCGGCCGGGAACCGGACTCGACCTCTTCGACATAGACGCCCGGGGACAGGTACGACGGCATATGGGCCTCTCCTTGACGTGCTCCTCGACGTGCTTCCCACCCCGTTCCGCGGTCTCCTGAGCGGTGCGTGACGCGGTCCGTTGTGTGACCGTCGCCCGACCGGGGAACACCGGCGATTCTCGCCACTGCGGCGATCACCGGGAACGGATGGTCGGCCGCCCCGGCGTGCAGGGGGAGCTGCCCGATGAGGCAAAGGGACGGCGCCGGGTGCACCGCACGGGCCTGCCCCTCCCCCGTCCCACCGGTCCTCCCTCCGCCCCGGGGACGCCCGGCAGCCTGGCTGACCACCGTGTGCGGGCGGCTGTACTGGCGGGAGGCGGCGTATGAAGGCGGGTCCCGAGAAGCCGCCCTCCGCCCCCGCCGCCGCATCCCGGGCCGGCTCCCCTCCTACGGAGGCGGCTCCCGCGCCCACGCCCGCCCCTGCGCCGGCGCCGGACCGCCGCGGTCTCCAGCGGCTGCAACGGGCGGCCGGCAACGCGGCCGTCTCCCGCCTCGTCGCCCAGCGCTACACGGCCCCCGTGAAGCCGTCGCCGGCCCAGGCGCCGGGCTTCCGGGGTGTCAAGGCGGACATCGCGGCGAAGAGACAGCGGCTGGCCCAACACCGGCCGGCCGCGACGGAGTCGAAGGCGTCGCAGGATGCCGCAGTCGCCCCTCCGGACGACAAGGAGGCGCAGGGCAAGGCGGCCAACGCGGAGAAGATGAACGCCGCGAAGCCGGGCGAGTTCGACAAGAAGGCGTTCATCGACGCGGTGAACAAGGCGATCGACGCGCAGGCCCCCAAGAACCTCGACGACGCCGACAAGTTCTCCAAGTCCGGCAAGGCGGAGCGGGTCAAGGCGGAGGTCGACGGCAAGGTCTCGGACGGCAAGCAGGCGTCGGCCAAGGACATCGACACGGCGACGAAGGCCCCGCCGGACACGTCGGCCGCGAAGGACAAGCCCGTCACCCCGCTCACCCCGGACCAGCCGCCCGGCAACCCCGGGGCGCCGTCCGCGGCGGCCGCGATCCCCGAGAAGCAGCCGGCGTCGGTCACGGACTTCTCCGAGGGGCCCGCGCAGAACGACAAGGCGATGGCGGACGCGGAGGTCACCGAGGAGCAGCTCGCCAAGGGCAACGAGCCCGAGTTCAACGAGGCGCTCAGCGCGAAGAAGACCGCCGAGGCGGACTCCGCGAAGGCACCGGCGCAGGGCAGGTCGGCCGAGAGCCGGCAGCTGTCCGCCGCGAAGGCGGGCGCCGCGGCCTCGGGCGCCGCCGCGATGAGCACGCTGACCGCGACGCGTGCGCAGGCCGGGCAGAAGGTGGACGGCGGCAAGGGCGAGACCAAGTCGAAGGACGAGAAGAAGCGCGCCGAGGTCACGGCGAAGCTCCAGAAGGTCTACGACGGCACGAAGAAGGACGTCGAGGCGACGCTGTCCGGCCTGGACCAGAAGGTCGACGCGGCGTTCACCTCCGGTGAGAAGGCGGCGCGGGACGCGTTCACGGCGGACCACAAGCGCCGGATGAAGAAGTACAAGGACAAGCGGTACTCCGGCTGGACAGGCAAGGCCCGCTGGGTGAAGGACAAGTTCGCCGGCCTGCCCGAGGAGGCGAACAGCCTCTACCAGGAGGCCCGGAAGCTCTACGTGTCCCAGATGCAGACGGTGATCTCGTCGGTCGCCGACATCATCGGCACCGAGCTGGGCAAGGCGAAGGCACGGATCGCGAAGGGGCGGGGCGAGCTGAAGGCGGAGGTCGACAACCTCCCCGCCGATCTGCGGCAGTTCGGCGAGGAGGCAGAAAAGGACTTCGCGGGAAAATTCGATGACCTGGAAGCGACGGTCAACGAGAAATCGGAACAGCTCGTCCAGGACCTGGCCCAAAAATATACGGCGGCGCTCAACAAGGTCGATGAGGAGATCAAGAAACTCCAGGAGGCCAACAAGGGGCTGATCGACAAGGCGAAGGACGCGATTGTCGGCGCGATAAAGACCATCAACGAGCTGAAGAACCTCCTCCTTGGCATCCTCGCCAAGGCCGCCGGCGCGATCATGAAGATCATCAAGGACCCCATCGGCTTCCTGGGCAACCTGGTGTCGGCCGTCAGCGCGGGCCTGAACCTCTTCATCACGAACATCGCCGGCCACCTGAAGACCGGGCTCGTGTCCTGGCTCCTCGGCACGGCGGTGAAGGCGGGCCTCGAACTCCCCCAGAAGTTCGACATGAAGGGCATCATCCAGCTGATCGGCTCCCTCCTCGGCCTCACCTGGGACAACATCCGGGCCCGGGTCACCCGCAAGGGCGTACCCGAGGAAGCGATGACAGCGGTGGAGTCCTCGGTCCCGGTCGCCCAGAACATCGCCCGGGAGGGCCCAGCCGGGGCGGTCAAAGAAATCCAGGAGGAGGCGGGCGACCTCAAGTCCACAATCCTGGAAAAGCTGACGAGCTACCTGATCCCCACGGTCATCATCGCTGGCATCACCTGGATCCTCTCCCTCCTGAACCCCGCCTCCGCGTTCGTCCGCGCGGTCAAGGGAATCATCGACATCGTCACCTTCGTGGTGAACCAGGGCGCCCAGATCGTGGAGTTCGTCAACTCGGTCCTGGACGCGGTGGTGGCGATAGCCAACGGCGGCAAGGCGGGCGTCCCGAAAATGGTCGAAACCGCCCTGGCCGCGAGCGTCCCGCTGCTCATCGGCTTCCTGGCTTCCCTGCTGGGCATAGGCAGCCTGGCCGCGAAGGTGAAGAGCGTCTTCCACGCGGTGTCGCGCCCGGTGAACCGAGCGATCGACAAAATCGTCGACTTCGTCGCCAAAAAGGGCAAAGCGCTCTGGTTGAAGCTGAGGGGAAGAAAGGGAAGGAACGGCGAAGAAGCTGACTTCCGAAAAACTCGACCGAATCGCCCCGGTCGCTTCGGCGTCGACGACAGCAGGAAAGAGGGCAAGGACCCGGTCTCGTACAAGCTCCCGAAAACCAGATTTCGCACGGCGGATCGCGAAAGCCACACGCTCCTCTTCAAGGAAACGAGCAGCCGAAGGGAGCTGATGGTCCATAGCACACCAGTTTCGATCTCCGATTACCTGTCACACTGGAAGGAATCCCTACCGAGCCTTTCTCCACCCGAAAGAGCAACTCAGGAATCCGCCTACCAAAATGCCTTCAACCAGCACGCGGAAGTGATACGGGCGGAGCAGGCACTGCCAACGAGGAGATCTGCCGCTGCCAGCCATCCCAACATGCAGAGCCGTTTCAATGAGTTGGTGCTTAAATGCGAGCGGCTCGCTGAAGCTTTGGCCTTGCAGAAGAAGCCGCTACCACCGCTTCCTCCTCCCGTACTCCCGCCATTCCGGAACAGTGTTCTGGCTACTGATTTCACCGCTCATTACATAGCATGGCCACCCCCACAGGGTCAGGTTTCCACGGCCAACAAGGGGCTCACCCTCAAGGGTTGGCACTACGTCGACGCGAGAAATCTCCAGGGACCGCAGGAATACTGGCTGAAGATGCACCTCCTTCCCGGTCGACTGGGAGGGATGGCGACGGACTCAAATCTTGTACCGGCGCGCCAAAGTGTGAACAATCCAGACTTCCTGACAAGGGTTGAGGAACCTGCGCATGCATTCCTCGCATCCACCAATGAGCACCCAGAAAACCCAGCGATCTGGTACCGCGTCAAGGTAGAGTTCGGGCACGGGGCACTGTACGAGGGTTTTCCGAGCCTCATAGACGTCTCCTGGGGAACCTACGACAGCGACGGCACTCAGTGGATACGCAGGAGCACCCCTTCAGGGTCCTTTGCAGACCCTCAAGCTCCTCCGCCGGCCACAGCCGTCCAAACCATTAGTATCAATACGGCCGGTGAGGCCAGAATCGCAGCCCGCATGGGCGGGGAACAGTACCTCTACTTCGCACGACAGGTCGTTGCGCTCAGAAAGAATTCCCAAGGGATGCAGGACCCTTACACCTCTCTCACCGACCTAGAAGATCGACTGGAGGAATGGGACCAGTCAAAACCCACTCCGTGGGCCGATTTCCCCACCATGCTCAGTGCACTTAGATCCGCTATTCAACTTGGACAGATCACGATTCCCTGAACACTCCGGAGTCTCACGATAGGGGCCAGCCGTGACAGAACTGAGCGCCATTGAGCAGACCTTTACCCAGGTAGCAGAGGACCTCCTGTCATGCCCAGAAGTGACAGTACTTTCCAGCAATCAAGGCCCTCTCCTGAATCGAGCCGGAAACGCACAGAAGGTGTTCGACCGGCTAGCGTCCTTAGGCTACGCCTCCCTCCCCGAGGTAATGCAGAGTTGCTTTATGCGCTTTCGGGAGTTCGGGGCTCACTGGCAAGCATCGGACCCCGAATCGGAGATAGGCGGAGAATTCAATCTGATCCACCTGTCCGAGACCATAAGAATGGGCCCGCCGCCATGGTCCGATCGCAGCGAGTGGAGCGCCGAAGAGCGGGACCTGTATTCCCAGTTTCGAATCTTTGACACACACTTGCAAAGCGGGTCCGGCACTCTGGGAAGTCTGAGGATGATGCCATTCGGAACGGCGCCAGAGGTGTGGTTCTACGACAACACCCGAGGCCCGTTCAAGTTGGACATGAGTTACTGCTCGTACCTTGACAATGTCCGAATCACCAAAGGCGGACACTATTGGCAGTACCTATTCTCCGATATATCTCTGACGGAGCCGGGTAACATATACATCGCAACCCACATACAAAAACTTCTCGACTTCTTGCAATCCGCTTTCCCGCACGTCGATTACGAACCTCTCCTCGATCGCCTTTCTCTAAAAACCTCGCATTGAACCTCTTTCACAGCACTGCATCTATCGGCCTTGGTGATGGCCGACACGATGAAGCATTCCCCTCAACGCCGGAACGGCTGTCTCGCCGGCACCGGCTTGGCCCCTTCGGCCCCTGATCCTCAGGCCGGGCCCTGACGGTGTCGCTCGACCGGCGATGGAACACGATGCAGCCCACACCAGCGCACGAAAGCGAGCAACTTCATGACGGAGCCCGCTCCGATGGACCTTATCCACCCCGCCGGTCTGGACGAGGGCCGCTGCATCGTCCGCGTCACGGGACGGGTCCAGCCGGGCGTGCTGACCGGCCACGACACACCCTGCACGCGGACGTGCTCGCCTCCGCGAGTTTCGTCGACGCCCGGCTCGACCTTTACCTCTTCCCGCATGACCTGGACTCCTGGGAGCAGGTCCAATCTGCGTCCCGGCCGGACAGCCGGCATCGGCCAAGAGCGCGGCCTGAGCCTCGACATCCACATGCACGAAGACGGCTGGCTGTCGATCCAGGTGAGCGACCCGGACCGCCTGACGACGGTTCTGGGGGCGCGGCCCCAGGGAGACTGGATCGCTGAGCACCGCGGGCGCCTGGAACAGGTCCGGCTGGCCTGGACCCGCGAAGTCATCGAGACGACCGCGGGAGCCTACGAGTGGAGCCCCGACCGCAAGCGGTGATCACCTGTCCAAGCCGCCGACATCACGCAGTCAAGTTCAGTACTTGCCACCAACGGCGCGCGAAGCACGGTGGATGTCACCGGCTTCGGCGTCCTGCGGGTCCCCTGAACTACTCAGGGCACCGGCATGGATATCAACAACTCCGTCGCCCTTGTCACCGGAGCCCGCGGCCTGGGCCGCGCCTTCGCCCAGCGCCTGCTCGAACGCGGCGCCCACAAGGTCTACGCGACGGCCCGCCGGCCGGATTCCGTGGACCTGCCCGGGGTCGAGGTGCTGCCCCTCGACGTATCCGATCCCGCATCCGTGCGGGCCGCCGCTGTCGCCGCCCCGGACGTCTCACTACTCATCAACAACGCGGGAATCACTACGGGGGCCGGCCTGGTGACCGGTTCGCTGGACGCGGTGCGGCAGGAGCTGGAGACCAACATGTTCGGTCACCTGGGAATCATCCGGGAGTTCGCGCAGGCGCTCGCCAGGAACGGCGGGGGCGCGATCGTCAACGTCCTCTCCGCCATGTAGTGGTTGGGGGGCGCCGGCGCCAATGCCTACCACCTGAGCAAGGCCGCCGCCTGGGCCATGACCAACGGCGTCCGCCTTGAGCTCGCCGGGCAGAGCACCCTCGTCACAGCGGTACACCTCGGCCTGGCCGACACCGACATGGCGGCGGGCCGGCCCGTGGACGAGATCACTCCGTCGGACCTGGCCGACGCGGCACTCGACGATGTCGAGGCGGGCTCCGCCGAGGTCCTCGCCGACCGGTGGAGCCGGGACGTGAAGTCCCGGCTGCCGCTGGCGCCGGAAGAGTCCAACGCCGCGATGGACCGCGCCCTGGCGGCGCTGACTGCGGTCTGAGGGGCCCTCGGGCCCCTCAGACCGCAGTCGCGGATCTTCATGGTGTGGCCTCGCGTCCGCGGCGGTAGTGGCAGCCCTGGGCGCGGGCCCGGTGTCGGCCACGCCATGGGGCCGGCGCAGGCGAGGGGCGTATGGGCCGTTCGTATATGCGGCGGGTTCCGGTGACGCGGACAAGGCCGGACGGCGGCACCGGCTGCGGGCTGGAGAGGCGGTAGCAGACCGGTTCGCCGGTGGTGCGGTTGCGCCGGAGGCGAGGGCGTTCTGCGGGGGTCGAACACGTCGGAAACGGCCCCCTGCAGCACGGGATCGCTCACGCCGTCCCCTCGCCGTCACCCGCGTCCGCCCGCAGGAAGTCCTCCACCACCCGGATCAGGTCGAGCGGCGCCTCGTCCATCGCGTAGTGGCCGCAGGACGGCAGCTCGACGAGCACGCCGCGCGGGAACCACCGCATCCAGGTCGCCCGCTGAACCGCGGCGGAGAGCGCCGGATCGAGCGCTCCCACGATCGCCAGGGCCTCGACCGGCGATCCTTCGATGCGGTCGTGGAAAGCCTCGCCCGCCCAGGAGTCCAGCCAGGCGCGGAACGCCCGCTCGTCACTGCACCGGACCGAGCGCCGGACCATGCGGTCCAGCCAGGCCGCCGGACGCCGGCCTCCTGTGGTGAAGTCCAGGATGATCCGCCGGTTCTCCGGACTCGCCGCCGCGCCGGAGAACAACTCCCACTGCTCGGGCGACAGCGGCAGGCCGGACGCGGGGACCGGCGAGATGCCCACGAGCCGGCGCACCCGGTGCGGTGCGGCGGCCAGCACCCGTTGAATGACGGAGCCGCCCATCGAGTGGCCGATCAGCGAGAAGCGCTCCCAGCCCAGCCGGTCGGCAAGCGCGAGCACGTCCGCCGCACCCTCGGCCGTCGTGTACGAACCGGCGACGCCCCTGGCCTCGCCGTACCCCCGCAGGTCCGCCACGGCGTACTGGAAGGCGCCGGGGTCGAGGTCGCGCACCACCGGGTCGTACGCCGAGCGGTCGGCGAACCAGCCGTGCAGCGCGATCACCTTGTGCGGGCCCTCGCCATACAGCGTGTGGGGCAGAACTCCTCCAGGCAGAGCAGACAACGCGCTCACACCGGCTCCCGTCTCCGTGGGCATCGGTCCAGCCGGTCATCGACAACCCGGCTCCGACCACGGTGGCTCCCCGGCCAGTTCCGCGCAAGGGTGACACCCGTGTCCGGGTTGCGGGCCCGCCTCCTCGGGTCAGAAAGTCAGCAGGTCCATATACGGCCCGAACTCCGAAGCCAGGGTCAGCCGGCCAAGCTTCTGGTACTCCCGCTGGACCGCATGGATCAGCGTCGCCATCGTCACCGCGCCCCCTGTGTCCGCCGCCAGGTACGCCGCCGTCACCGCGATCGAGCGGATGTTGCCGCCCGCCAGCTCGAAGTTCTCGGCGCAGAACGGGAGATCCAGGTCCGCGGCGCGGGGGAGCACCGGCCCCAGGCAGCGGTCCCAGAGGACCAGGCGCTGTTCCGGGTCCGGGACCGGGAAGTCGATGACCAGGTCCAGGCGGCGGGTGAAGGCGTCGTCCAGGTTGGCGCGGAGGTTGGTGGCGAGGATGGCCAGGCCGTCGAAGGACTCCATGCGCTGGAGGAGGTACGCGCTCTCCACGTTCGCGTAGCGGTCGTGCGCGTCCTTCACGTCCGAGCGCTTCCCGAAGATCGCGTCCGCCTCGTCGAAGAGCAGGACCCCGTTGACCCCCGCGGCCTCCGTGAAGATGCGTTCCAGGTTCTTCTCGGTCTCGCCCACGTACTTGTCGATCACCGTCGCCAGGTCGACCGTGTAGAGGTCGAGACCGAGGTCGGCCGCGATCACCTCGGCCGACATGGTCTTGCCCGTGCCGGAGTCCCCCGCGAAGAGCGCCGAGACCCCGCGCCCCCGGCCCCCGCCCGGCCGCATCGCCCACTCCCCCAGCACCCGGTCCCGGTGCCGGGCGCGGGCGGTCAGCTCGCGGAGCTGGGCGTGGGCGTCGGGCGGGAGGACCAGGTCGTCCCAGGTCACCGTGGGTTCGATGCGGCGGGCCAGGCGGTCCAGGCCGGCCGCGTTCTGGGCGCGGGCCCCCTGGCGTAGGTGGTCCGGGGTGAGGGTCCCGCCGTCGAGCCGGGCCGTCTGCGCGGCGCTCCGGGCCGCCCCCCGGACCTGCTCGGGGGTGAGCAGGAAGGGTGCCAGCAGGTGGTCGGGGTCGACGCCGGCGGGCACATCGCCCGACCCCGTGCGCCGGTACGCCGCGCTCCACAGCGCCCCGCGCGCCGACGGCTCCACCCTCGGGGCGTGCACGAGCAGCGGCGGCACCGTGGACCAGGACGCGTCCCACGGCACCCGGCCCACCATCACCGTCGGGACCGGGGTGGCCGTCAGCAGCCGCAGCAGGTGCGGGTGTTCGCGGGACACCGCGTCCAGCGGCGCGCACACCAGGCCCGCCCCGGTCAGCCGCGCCTCGCGGACCAGGGCCCGTACGGCGTCGGCGGGGGCCGGGTCGGCCGCCAGGCGGGCGAGGTCCACGCCCAGGACGCTCCGGCCCGCCCGCTCCAGCGCCGACGCGGCCAGGGCCGTGCCCGCACCGCCCTGGTCCTCGCTCAGGTAGACCAGCGGGACGCCGCCGGCCAGGACCCGGGCCAGAGCCGCCGGGTTGCCCACATCACCGGCCGCCTCCCAGGGCGCCGTGACGTCCGCGATGCGTGGGTCCCTCGTGTCGTCGCCGAGCAGGTGCGCCGTGACCCGGTCCGGCACGCGGAGCGCCCGGCTGAGGAACGGGCGGTCCAGGTCCTCGGCCAGCAGCAGCCCGGCGTCCCGGAGCGGGGCGGCCGCGGCCAGCCGGCCGCGCGCGACGGCGTCGGCCGGCGACACCCCGCACAGGCCGAGGGCCAGGCCAATGGACGGGCGCCGGCGGGTCACATCGTCGTTGAGGTACCCGTAGAACGCCTCGAAGCGGTCGTCCAGGTCCGGTACGAGCGCGATGAGCAGGATCTCGGTGTCGAGCCGGGTGAGACCGAATTCCGTTTCCAGCGCGGTGAGCCGGGACGGCCCGGCGGCCTCGCCCTCCTCCCCCACCGGGTCCGGGAACCCCCGCGCCCCCTCCTCGTTCAGCAGTCGCGCGATGTTCTCGTCGCTCAGGTACAGGCCCCGGAACTCGTCCTCCGGGTCCGGATCCGTGCGCTGCCGGACCTCCACCGCACGGCGGACGCGTTGCTCGACGGCCGTCGCCCTGGCGAGGAGGTGGCGCAGGTTCGGGTCGTCGTCGGGGTGGCCCGGGGACGTCATGCGGTGGGGCCCTCCTCGACGGCCGCGGCAGCGGTCTCTCCGGCCGCGCGCTTCTCCGTGATCCGCAGCCCCAGGCCGCGACGCGCCGCGGAGGCTGCGGGCACCTCCCGTACCGGACGGCCGGGGCGGCTTCCGTACACCGGCAGACCGGCCCGCACCGGCTCCGGGACGTCCGGCATGTCGCCGAACCGTGCGTGCAGGCCCTCGTCGCCGACCGGCGGTCCCGCAGGGTACGTCGGCGAGGCCGTCACCGGCACGCTCACCACCAGGTCGAGCGACGGCTTCAGCTCACCGCCGAGCGCGCTCCACACGTCGGCGAAGGAACGGTCCTCCGGCGGGGGCAGGGCGATCGACATCGGGACGGCGGCCCCGATCTCGGCGAGCGATCCGGCCAGCCGCTCCGGGGGCAGCGCCTCGTACGCGAGGAGGCAGGCGAGCAGCGAGGAGAGCAGGCGGTGTTCGTCCTCCGGGCGCTTGGTCCACGCGGTGATCAGGTACGAGAGCTTGAAGTAGCGCGGCGGGCGGCGCCGCGCCACGACGGCGCCGCGTTCGTCGTACTCGTTGTGCAGACCGCGCTCGCGCCGCCGCATGTCCTCGCGGATGTCGTACAGGTAGAGGTTGACCATGGGGGCGTTGACCTTGGCGGCCCACTCCCGGGTGGGGGCGTCGAAGACGACCGTGATCTGGCCACCGCCGAGCACCTCCGCCCGGATCAGGGACCGGAGTACGTCGTCCACCTCGTGGATCACCTGGTGCCCGCCCCTCTCACGTACGGCCCTTGAAGTCCGGTGGCTGAAGGTTGCGCTGGACCACCAGGACGGGCTTCTGGAGCCGTGGCAGCCCGGCGATGTCCGCGCGCAGGACGCGGGGGCCGAGGGTGTCCTTGCGCAGCACCAGGACCTGCACCTCGAAGGTGCCGTCGCGGCCCACGCGTACACCGGTGCGGTCGGCCGTGATGCCGGTGTTCCAGGTCAGGAGTACGGTCTCGCCCGGCGGGTAGTCCTTGCCGCGCGCCACGACGGGCTGGCCGGGTTTGGCGACCTGCGGGGTGACGGTGAGGGAGGGCTTGAGGACGCGCAGCCGGGCCGTGTCCTGGTTGTTGACGGGGCGCAGGTCGCCCAGATTGCCGCTCACGGTGGCGCGTACGTCCCCGGTGACCGGCGCACGGTACGTGCCGGTCCGGGTCACCTCGATCCGTCCGCCGGGCGGGATGGTGCAGGGGGCGGCGGCCGTGCAGCGGCTGAGGGAGGTCACGGTGCGGTCCTTCGCCTTGCCGGGCTTCGGCCAGCTCGTGGCGAGGACGACGTCCCTGGCGGTGTCCGGGCCCGCGTTGGTCACGGTGAAGCGGGCGTGGGCCCGGCGGCCGATGTACGTACGGCCGGGGCTGACGTCCACCTGAACGGCGACGTCCGTCGCGGGTGGCGGGGGCAGCGGCGGCGGGGGCGGGTCCAGCACCCGGAATGCGGCGGTGTCGGTGGCGGTGTTCCCCGCCGTGTCCGTGGCCGTGCAGGTGACCGTGGTCGAGCCGATCGGAAAGAGGGAGCCGGACGCGGGGGTGCAGGTGACCGGGAGGCGGCCGTCCTGGGCGTCCCTGGCGGTCGCCCAGTAGCTGATCCTCGTACCGTCCTCGTCGTCCGCCCGGGCGATGCGGTCGTCCACGGCGACGACGGGCGCGTCGACGTCGTTCACGTCGATGGTGATCTGCTGCTGGAAGTCGGGGTCGGGCGCGGCCGTGGGGGCGAGTCTGTCGGTGCCCGGGATCTGGGGGCCGAGCAGGAACTGGACGGTGCAAGTGAGCCGTGCGCCCTGCGGGGCGTCGGCCGCGACGTCGATGGTCTCGGCGAAGTGCGTTGTGTCGCCGCTGGTCACCCGGCGGGTGGGCGGGTCGAGCGCGACGGTGAGGTAGGGGCTGCAGTCGCTGAGCTGGTGGCCGACGGAGGTGGGGAGGTTGTCCATGCCGTCGACGATGGCCTGGGCGACCTCGTCGCCCTGGATGCCTTCGAGGAGCCGGCCCTGGGTGGCTTCGATGATGCGGGTGGCCTGGCCCGCCTTGGTCGGCGGTTTCTCGACCTGGTCGGGGTAGTCGGGGTTGTGCGCGTTGCCGGTGCCGTTGAGCCCGTCGCCGAGCGCGCTGTCCACGTCGACGCCGACCACCCGGACGCCCTTGTCCTGGAGGGCGAAGATCGTGTCGTCGATGGTGTGCCCGGCGCTCGGTGCGTGGCTGGAGGCGTCGCTGACCAGCACGATCACCGGGTTGGAGCCCTCACGGAAGACCGTCTTGCCACCGGCACCGTTGGCGATCTGCCAGAGACCGTTGATCCAGTCCTCGGACGGGCCCATGCTGTAGGCGCCCCGGTCCGTCTTCAGCTCGTTCACGCCGGCCTGCACCTTGACGAGGTCGTCCGTCAGTCCCTGGAGGACCTCGAATTCTCCTCCTGTGGGGTCGAATTGCTGGTCGCCGAAGGTAGCGACGGCGAAACGCGACTCGGGCTGTTCCGCCAGTACCTTCTTGGTGATGGCCGACAGGTTCGTCTGCACGTCGGTGATGGGCTTCTCCATGCTCCCCGTGCCGTCCACCAGCAGGACGACCTCGGGTTTCGGCGGGATCGCCGGCGTACGTACCGACTTGTCGACACCGGTCGAGCCGCCCGGGTCGAGCGCTTCGTGCACGGTCGCCGGGGTGACCCACGGGTCCGGAGGCACGGGCACGGCGGGGGCGGCGCCGGCCGAGCCCGAGCCGGGGACGAACGCGGTGGCCAGCAGGAGCAGGGCGAGCGCCGTGGACCGGCGCGCGCCGGGCAGTCCGGGTGGGCGTCCCGCCGGCCGAATCCACCGCACAGCTTCTCTCCCCCGCACCCGGACCTCCCACCGAAGAACAGCGCCCACACGGTCCCCCGTGTGCGCTTCGCGCACAGCGGGAAGGCAGCCCTTTCGGCGGGTAGCGCCCGCTGCCCTTTGGGGCAGCCGCCCGGACCGCGTGGGTCCGGGCCGCTCTCAGATCAGGCCCTGGCGCATCGCGTACGCCACCGCGTGGGAGCGGTTGCGCAGTTGGAGCCGGGTCATCACGGAGTGCAGGACGTTCTTGATGGTGCGTTCGGAGTAGGCGAGCTTCGTGGCGATGTCGGCGGTGTCGTAGCCCTCGGCGACCAGGCGCAGAACGTCCACCTCGCGGGCGGCGAGTCCGGTGAAGTGCAGGCCGCGCGGTGCGAGGACCTGGCCCTGGAGCCGGCCCACCTCCGCGAGGAGCCGGCCGAGGAGGTCGGAGGGGAGGTGTCCATCGCCCCGGGCGACCGTCTCGATGACGTGCACCAGGTGCTCGGGTGTCGATTCGGCCCGCCTGATGACCCCGACGACCCCGCATTCCGCGGCGCTCACCAGCTTCTGTTCGTCGATGTCCCTGGTGACGAGCACGGCGCGGGAGTCGGTGGTCCGCTGGATGTGCCGCAGTGTCGTCAGCAGGTCCTCCTCCACGGCGTCCACGACCATGACGACGACATCGGGCCAGGGGCCCTCCTCGTTCCAGTCCACGACGTTCACTTCGGGCCGCGCCCTCAACTGGCTGGCCACTCCGGCTTGCGAGATCGGGTCCTGGGCCCGTAACGCGACAGTGGTGCGCTCCATGTCGTGCTCCCCCTGTGTGACGGCCGGAAGCACTACTGGCACACGCCTCGCAGCCGTGTTCGTGCGCCTCATCGGTATGGAGGCGGACAGAAGATGCCCCGGTTCGTCGAGGAGGAAACCGGATGGCTTGGCCGGGGCACCGGATGTGCCCGAAAGTGTTCCTTCACGGCCGGTGTACGACGTGGGCGGCGACTTTACCGTCCGCGGTATGAGTCTCACGGCAAGCCTCGACGCGTCCACCGTCAGCGCCGCACCGGGCGCCGAGACGGCTGTCCCCCTTCAGGTCCGCAACTCCGGCCGGACCGTCGAGGAGTACCGCTTCGAGGTGGTCGGTGCGTGTGCCGCCTGGGCGGCGGTGGAGCCGGCCGTGCTGTCCCTCTACCCGGGCGACTCGGGCACCGTGTCGCTCATGCTGCGGCCGCCCCGTGACGCGACGGTTCCGGCGGGCGAGACGCCGTTCGGGGTGCGGGTGGTGCCGACCGGTGAGCAGGGCGAGACGGTGGTGCCCGAGGGCCGGGTGACCGTGCTGCCGTTCACCGGGACGACGGCCGAGCTGGTCCCGCGTGGTTCGCACGGCGCGCTGGCCGGACGCCACCAGCTGGCGGTGGACAACCGGGGCAACACCCCGGTCACGGTGCGCCTCGGCGCCCAGCCCGGGACGGAGCGGGCACGCGTCGTCTTCGCCGTGCCCGAGCTTCACGTGGCGCCCGGCAAAGCGGAGTTCGCGCGGCTTCGGGTGCGTCCCGTCAAGCGGATGTGGCGCGGCACACCGGTCACGCACCCCTTCCAGGTGTTCGCCGCGACGCAGGTGGCCGAGGGAGAGGACCCGGTGGAACCGGTCCTCGTGGACGGCAGTTACGAGCAGGAGCCCCTGCTCCCCCGCTGGCTGCCCCGCGCCCTGATCACCGCGGCCGTCCTGGTGCTCGCCCTGGTCGGCCTCTGGTACGCGCTGCTGCGCCCGGCCGTGAAGTCGGCGGCGCGGGAGGCGGTCACCCCCGAGGCGGTGCGCTCGGCCGCCGCGGCCGACAAGAGCAAGGCGCCGGAGCAGGGCGGCTCGGGTGGTTCCGGGGCGGGCGGGGGCGATTCCGCCGGGAGTGGTTCGGGCGGGGGCGGCGGCGAGTCGAAGCCCACGCCGAGCCCGAGCCCGTCGGCGGCGGCCGACGCGGGAGCGGCGACACCGACCAGCGCGCAGGTCAGGGTGCAGGACTCGCTGGGCGGCGGCACGAACGCGGGGACGGCGCTCACCGTGCCGGCCGGGAAGACGTTCCAGCTGACCGACATCGTGGTCCAGAACCCGCAGGGCGACGCCGGGACGCTGGTCGTCTCCGCGGGCAGCGGGACCCGGGTACTGAGCCTGGGTCTGGAGAATTTCCGGGACTCCGACTACCACTTCGTGACGCCGATCGTGGTCCCGGCGGGCGGCAAGGTCACCATGACCATCGACTGCCGCAAGGTGGGCAAGCCGGTGGGCGCCCAGGCGCCCGCGCGGTGCGCGGAGTCGATGTTCCTGGGCGGCACCATGCGTGCCGCCCAGGCCGACTGACGGCGGCCCCGTCAGGCGGGGCTCTCCTCTTCCTCTTCCGGGCTCTTCTCCTCCGCGCGTTGCACGAACGAGCCCTGGACGTCGGCGGGCTGCTCGTCCTCGTCCTCCGTGGCCGCGCGCTGGACGGCGGGCGCCGCCGCGGAGGGCGCGGTGGTGGGGGCCGCCTGGGGGACCGGGGCCGGGTCGGAGAGCACCCGGTCGGCGTTGGCGACGGCCTCGCGTTCGAAGCGGTCGGAGGGGTCGCTGACCCGGATGCCGCCGGGCGCCTCGGTGCCTTCGACGGGCCCGCTGCGCTGCTGGATGACATGGGTCAGCTCGTGCGCCAGGGTGGTACGGCCCTGGGGCGAGGTGGGGTCGTAGGCGTCCCGCTGGAAGACGACGTTGTTGCCCACGGTGTAGGCGTGCGCGCCGACGCCCTTCGCCGATTCGTGCGCGGCCGAGTCGTTGTGGATGCGTACGTCGGAGAAGTCGGCTCCCATCCGGTTCTCCAGGTCCACCCGGGTCTCGGTGTCGAGGGGGGTGCCGCCGCCGGAGGAGACGACGTCGTGCACGGGCGAGCGCGGTTGCGCCTCCTCGGCCTGCTCCGGTGCCGCCGCCCGGGCGCGCTGGAGCACCGGTCCGAGCGCGGCGTTGCCGACCGTGCGCTGGAGGACGCCCATGCCCGCGGTGCCCACCACGTCGGTCCGGCCGGTGGCGGCGGCCCGGAAGAGGTGGTGGGCGTCGGAGGCGGCGGGCGCCTCGGCCGTCGCGTCGCGCGGGGGGCCGGCCGCCGGCCGCTCATGGTCCTCCCCGGTCTCCAGGGGCTTCGCATGGTGCTCGTGCTCGTGGTCATGGTCCTGTGCGTTCACCGTCATCTCCCCTGACCGCACCGGGGCGGCCTCGGCGGACCGCCCGCTCCTGCCGGCCTTCCACCCTGGGGGACGCGTCGCTGCCCCGTCCAGCCCGGTCCCGTCCGGTGCGGGGCACGGCGGGGTGCCTCTTCGGGCAGCGGGGCGGTCCGGAAGGCCGCCGGCGGGGCTGCGGGGAACCGGTCAGGATTCGAGAAGCGCGGCGTCGGACCCGTGCCTAGCATGATCTTCATGGACATCACCATTCACACCAGCTTCCTCCCGCACGACGACCCGGAGGAGTCCCTCGCGTTCTACCGCGACACGCTCGGCTTCGAGGTCCGCAACGACGTCGGCCAGGGCAAGATGCGCTGGATCACCGTCGGCCCGAAGGACCAGCCGAGCACCTCCATCCTGCTGGCGCCGCCGGCCGCGGACCCGGGGGTCACGGACGACGAGCGGCGCACCATCACCGAGATGATGGCCAAGGGCACCTACGGCTGGATCCTGCTCGCCACCCGCGACCTGGACGCCACCTTCGAGAAGGTCCAGGCAGGTGACGCGGAGGTGGTCCAGGAGCCGACCGAGCAGCCGTACGGCATCCGCGACTGCGCGTTCCGCGACCCGGCGGGCAACCTGGTCCGCATCCAGGAACTGCGCTAGGGCCGAAGGCTTACGGTCCCGTGACGTGCCGTCTCCAAGGCACGTGACGGGACCGTGCACGTCCTAGCGTGGCCCGCATGCGCGTACTTGTCACCGGCGGTGCCGGGTTCATCGGTTCGGAGATCGTCCGCGGTCTCGCCTCGGCCGGGCACGAGGCGGTGGTGCTCGACGCACTGCTCCCCTCGGCACACGGCCCCTTTGCGCACCATCCGGCCGGAGGTGACGACGGGCGGTTGATCGTCGCCGACGTACGGGACCGCGGGGCCGTGGACCGTGCGCTGTACGGCGTCGACGCGGTGTGCCACCAGGCGGCGATGGTCGGCCTGGGCAAGGACTTCGCGGACGCCCCGGAGTACGTGGGGTGCAACGACCTCGGCACCGCCGTCCTGCTCGCCGCGATGGCCGGGGCCGGGGTGCGGAGCCTGGTGCTCGCCGGGTCGATGGTCGTGTACGGCGAGGGCCGTTACGCGTGTACGCGCCACGGCACCGTCCGCCCAGGGCCCCGCGACGCGGCCGACCTGGCGGCGGGCCGCTTCGAGCCGCGCTGCCCGGACTGCGGGGCGGCACTGGTCCCCGGGCTCGTGGGGGAGGACGCGCCGGCCGACCCGCGCAACGTGTACGCCGCGACGAAGCTGGCGCAGGAGCATCTCGCCGCGTCCTGGGCACGGGCGACGGGCGGGACCGCGGTCGCGCTGCGCTACCACAACGTGTACGGGCCCGGGATGCCCCGGGACACGCCGTACGCGGGTGTCGCGTCGTTCTTCCGGTCGGCGCTGGCCCGGGGCGAGGCGCCGCGCGTCTTCGAGGACGGCGGGCAGCGGCGCGACTTCATCCATGTACGCGATGTGGCCGCCGCGAACACGGTGGCGCTGGAGGCCGTCGGCGTCCGCACTCCCGGCAGCTTCGCGGCGTACAACACCGGGAGCGGAGAGCCGCACACCATCGGCGAGATGGCGGGGGCGCTGGCGGCGGCCCACGGCGGTCCGGCGCCGGTGGTGACCGGTGAGTTCCGGCTCGGGGACGTACGCCATGTGACGGCGGACTCGCGGCGGCTGCGCGAGGAACTGGGCTGGCGGCCCGCCGTGGGGTTCGCCGAGGGCATGGCCGATTTCGCGGCGGCGCCGCTGCGGGAGACCGGGGCGGGGCTGCCGGCCTGATCCCGGCCGAACGGCTCTCGGGCTCACGCCGGGGGCAGCGTCACCTCGAAGCAGCAGCCGCCGGTGACGTTGCGGACCTCCGCCCGGCCCGCGTGGGCCTCGACGATGCCGCGCACGATGGCGAGTCCGAGGCCCGCGCCGGCCGGAGGTGTTCGGGCATGGCTGCCGCGCCACCCGGTGTCGAAGACCCTCGGCAGGTCCTCCTCCGGGATGCCGCCGCAGCCGTCGGTCACCGAGAGGACCACCCCGTCCGGCGCGCGGTGGGCGGCGACGGCGACCGTGCCGTCGGCGGGCGTCCGGCGGATCGCGTTGATCAGGAGGTTTCCCAGGACCCGGCTCATCTCCTTGCCGTCCACCTCCACGGGCACCTCCTCGATCCGTCCGCCGACCAGCCGCACCCCGTGCTCGCGCGCGAGCGGGTCCGCACCGGCGAGGGCGTCGCCCACCAGGTCGTAGACGGAGACGCGGGTGGGGGTCAGCGCGAGCGAGCCCGCGTGGATGCGGGAGAGCTCGAAGAGGTCGCCGACCATGTCGTTCATCCGCTCGACCTCGGTACGGATCTGGCGCAGATAGCGCGGCGAGTCGACGGCCATGCCGTCCTCCAGCGCCTCGGACATGGCCCGCAGCCCCGCCAGCGGGGTGCGCAGGTCGTGCGAGATCCAGGCGACGAGTTCGCGCCGCGAGGTCTCCAGGGCGCGTTCCCGCATCCGCGAACTGTCCAGCTTGGCGCTGGTGGCGGCGAGTTCGCGGGTGAGGGCGGCCAGTTCGGCGGTGGCCGGCGCCTCGGGCGCCGCGAAGGTCCCGCCGTCGCCGAAGGAGCGGGCGGCGAGGGTCAGCTCGCGGCTGCGGGCGGCGACCCAGCGGCCGAGCAGCATCGCCGTGACGAGGGAGACGACGGCGGCCATGGCGACGACGGTCGTCACCACGCTCAGGTCGTGCGGTGACAGGAACATCGCCCAGGCGACCACCAGGGTTCCGGCGAGCATCGCGGTGACGGCCACGGCGGCCACGATGCTCAGGGAGACGACCAGTGAGCGGTGCCGGGTGAGGCGCAGCGCGAACGCCCCGAGCAGTCCGGCGGCTGCGGCGCCGAGGAAGGCGCAGAGGGCGATGAGGAGCAGGTCGGTCATGACGGGGTTCCCGCGCCGACGGGGAGGTCGAGGCGGTAGCCGACGCCCCAGACCGTACGGATCAGCTCCGGGTGGGCCGGGTCGGTCTCGATCTTCCCGCGCAGCCGCCGCACGTGCACGGTGACGGTGGACAGGTCCCCGAAGTCCCAGCCCCAGACCTCGCGCATCAGCTCCTCCCGGGTGAAGACCCGGCCCGGGTGGCGCAGGAGGAAGGCGAGCAGGTCGAACTCGCGGAGCGTGAGGGCCAGCCGCCCGCCCCGGCAGGTCGCGCTCCGGGCCGCCGGGTCGAGGACGAGCCCCGCGCCTTCCAGCAGCCGGGGCTGTCCGGCGGGGACCGCCGCCGCCCTGGCGCGCCGCAGCACGGAGTCGACCCGCAGGACGAGCTCGCGGGGGCTGAACGGCTTGGTGACGTAGTCGTCGGCGCCGGTTTCGAGGCCGAGGATGCGGTCGTCCTCGTCGCCGCGCGCGGTGAGCATGATGACGGGCACCGGCCCCTGGGCCCGCATCCGGCGGCAGACCTCGAAGCCGTCCATGCCGGGGAGCATGAGGTCGAGGACGGCCAGGTCCGGCCGGCGGGCCGCGTACAGCGCGAGCGCGGCGGGTCCGTCGGCCGCCCGGGCGACGTCGTAGCCGGCCCCGCTCAGGTATCCCGCGACGACTTCGGCGACGGTCGGGTCGTCGTCCACGACGAGGACATGGCCGCGCGCCGGGGCGACGGTGGGCGCCTCGCCTGCGGGGACGGGCGGCGGTGTGTCCGGGGGCTTCTGCATGGATCCACCCTGGCATCCGGGGCGGCGCGGCCGGAAACGCGGGCGGCCGGTGGCGGGCGACGTCCATGTTTCGTAAGAATCCAAAGCCCGAAATGCCGGTTTTCGCTCCGTAGGGTGAGCCGGGTGATCCTTCCTTCCGATGACTCAGGCCCCCGCGCCGACATCGTCCTCCCCTGTCTTGACGAGGCCGCGGCCCTGCCCGGCGTGCTGGCCCGGGTGCCCCGGGGCTGGCGGGCGGTCGTGGTGGACAACGGCTCGACCGACGGCTCCGCCGACGTGGCCCGTGCGCTGGGTGCGACCGTGGTGCACGAGCCCCGGCGCGGTTTCGGCGCGGCCTGCCATGCCGGGCTGCTCGCCTGCGAGGCGGAGTTCGTCTGCTTCTGCGACTGCGACGGCTCGCTGGACCCCGCGCTCCTCACCGGCTTCGTACGCCGGGTGGCCGACGGCGAGTGCGATCTGCTGCTCGGGCGGCGGCGCCCCCAGGAGCGCGGGGCCTGGCCGGCACACGCGCGGGCCGGGAACGCCGCGCTGTCCCGGATGCTGCACCGCCGGACCGGGCTGCGGCTGCGGGACCTGGGTCCCATGCGCGCCGGCCGCCGCGCGGATCTGCTGGCGCTCGGGCTGACCGACCGGCGCAGCGGCTACCCCTTGCAGATGGTAGTGCGGGCGGCCGACGCAGGGCTGAGGGTGGCCGAGACGGACGTCCCGTACCTCGCGCGTACCGGCAAGTCGAAGGTCACCGGTACCTGGCTGGGCACCTGGCACGCGGTCCGCGACATGCGGGCCGTGCTGGCCGAGCCGCCGGTCCCGGCGGGAGTGCCCCAGTGAGCGCGGCGGCGCCCGGACCCGGGCCGGCCGGTGCGACGACCGTGCTGGTCATCGCGAAGGAGCCGCTGCCCGGGCGGGTCAAGACCCGGCTCACCCCGCCCTTCTCCCCCGCCGAGGCCGCGCGCCTCGCGGAGGCGGCGCTCGCCGACACCCTGCACACCGTCCTGGCCCTGCCGGCCGCCCGGCGCGCCGTCGTCCTGGCGGGGGCGCCCGGACCGTGGCTGCCGCCGGGCATCGAGGTCGTGCGGCAGGGGGCGGGCGGGCTGGACGAGCGGCTGGCCGCCGCGTTCGGGGCGTGCACGGGGCCGACGCTGCTGATCGGGATGGACACCCCTCAGATCACGGCGGCCGATCTGGCCCCCGCACTGGCCCCCGGGGCCTGGGACGCGTGCGGTGCCTGGTTCGGCCCGGCGGAGGACGGCGGGTTCTGGGCGCTGGGCCTGGCGGAGCCCGACCCCGGGCTGCTGCGCGGGGTGCCGATGTCCGTGCCGGAGACGGGTGCGGTGCAGCGGCGCCGGCTGGTCGACGCCGGGCTGACCGTGCGGGACCTGCCCCGGCTGCGGGACGTGGACACGGCGGCCGACGCGGCGGAGGTCGCGGCGCTCGCGCCGGACGGGCGGTTCGCCGCCGAACTGGCCCGGACGCGCCGGACGGCTGTCCGATGAGCCGCACCGGCCAGGAGCGGAACGTGCTGGTCCACCCGCCCGCGGACCCGGGCGCCGGGCTCGTCGGCGTGGAAGCCGCGCCCGCGGACCCGGGCGCCGGACCCGCGCCCCGGATCACCGCGTCCCAGGCCCC
Source organism: Streptomyces sp. DT224 (assembly GCF_049844595.1). Classification (NCBI taxonomy): domain Bacteria; kingdom Bacillati; phylum Actinomycetota; class Actinomycetes; order Kitasatosporales; family Streptomycetaceae; genus Streptomyces; species Streptomyces sp. DT224. The sequence continues at coordinate 15,118 of NZ_JBNCLI010000008.1, read as the reverse complement.
CGCCCACCCGGAGGCCGACGCGTGGGGCACCGACCCGTACGCCAACGCCCTGCGCAACGGGCACGGGCCACTGTTCCTGCGCCGTACGGACGGCTGGCTGCTGCCGCTGGACGTCGAGCGCTGGTGCTCCGGGGCCGACGCGGCGGACCTGTCGGCGCTGCGGCGCTGCGAGGGCCCGGTCCTGGACATCGGGTGCGGGCCCGGCCGGCTGGTCGCCGCACTCGCGGCGCGCGGCCACCGCGCCCTCGGGATCGACGTCAGCGAGGCGGCGGTCGCCCGGACGGTCCGGCTCGGCGGGTACGCGCTGCGCCGGTCGGTGTTCGATCCGCTGCCCGGGGAGGGCCGCTGGGGCACCGTACTGCTCGCCGACGGCAACATCGGGATCGGCGGCGACCCGGACCGGCTGCTGCGCCGGGCGGCGGAACTCCTCGCGCCGGGCGGCCTCCTCATCGCGGAGACCGTGCCGCACGACCTGGACGAGCGGGTCCGGGTGCGGCTGGACGACGGGCGTGCCCCGGAAAAGGGTGCGGCCGCTGGGCTCTTCCCGTGGGCGCGCCTCGGCTCCTGCGCCCTGCTGGGGTACGCCCGCCCGCACGGGCTGCGGGCCGAGGGTCAGTGGGAGGCGGACGGCCGCGCCTTCGTCGCCCTGCGGCGGAGCCGGAGCGTCCGGCCCCCGAACCACAGCGCCGACAGCAGGAACAGCGCGGCCGTGGTCAGCAGCCAGTTCCCCAGGAACACATCGGGGGACAGTCCGCTCGCCGGCTCGTAGCGCTTCGGCCGCGCGATCAGCGGCAACCACACGAGCAGCAGCAGCCCGGACAGGAAGGCCGGCACCCGTACGTAGTTGACGGAGGCCGGCCTTCGCCGTCCGAGGCCCCGGCGCAGCGCCAGGTCCACCGAGGCGTACAGCGGTACGAGCACCAGGTCGTGGATCAGGGCCGCACCCACGAACCACAGGGTGACGCCGAGCCAGTCGCCGGCGAGCAGGCGTACGCCCGCGTATCCGGCGAGTGCGAAGGAGGCGGCCAGGAGTACGAGGTGCAGGGGCCCCGCTCCGTAGCGGCGGCTCAGGAGGGCACGGGGGCCGGTGGGGTTCACAGTTCTCCGAAGGTCAGCCGGGCCACCCATTTGGTGTTGAGTACCCCGGGGGCGGCGGGCACGATGATCCGGGCCGGGTATCCGTGGTCGGGTGACAGATCCTCGCCGTTGGCCTGGAGCGCCAGCAGCGAGCGCGGGTCGCGCACCTGGTTGTCCCGGAGCGCCGCCCGGCGGAAGGGGCCGCTGCGCTGAAGGGACTCCACCAGCACCCCGGGCGGCCGGTCCGGGTACCCCGCGAGGGCCGCCAGGTCGCTCAGCCGCACCCCGCGCCACCACTGGTCCGAGGTGGACCAGCCCTCCACGCAGGCGATGGGCAGGGCCGCGCTGTGCTGCTCCATGGCCAGCAGCTGTTCCCGGCCGAGCCGCAGGTCGCCGGCCGGGCCGCTGACGGTGAGCCACCAGCCCTCGCCGGTGTCGGCGGTGGTGATCCCGACGGCGGCGGCGGTCTTGTTGATCTGGAAGCCGCCCGGGCCGGACCCCGGTTCGGCGGCGCCGCGCGGGGTGAGCACGGCGAGGCGGCGCAGGGGCCCGTCGAAGCTCCGGCCCGCCGAGGTGACCAGCAGGAGCAAGGATCCCGCGCCCACCATGGCGAGGGCGCCGCGCCGGGTCAGGGTCGGCGGGGCCGGGGCGGGCGACTCCAGCACGTCGCCGGAGACCGGCCCGTTGAGTCCGCCCGACCGCAGTACCCGTACGGCCTGCGGGGTGCGCAGTCCGGCGTGGGCGAGGAAGGCGGCGAAGAACACCCATGCCCCGTAGAAGTGCAGTGGGTAGAAGGAGCCGGGGAACAGGTACTCCAGCTGGATGTTGAGCAGCCCGGTCACGAACTCGAAGAGCGCACCGCCCACCAGCAGGAGCAGCGAGATCCGTTCCAGCGCATGGGCGAGGGACCGGGCCGGGGGCAGGGTGAAGAGCCGGGGCACCACGGACCAGAGCTTGGCCAGCAGCACGGGGACGAGGACGATCCCGAGGGTGACGTGGAGTCCCTGCGTCAGCCGGTAGAGCCAGTGCGGCGAGGTGGGCCAGGGGAAGAGGTAGAAGCCGAGCAGCCCCTTGTCCGGCGTCTTGTCGTTGACCGGGGCGAGATCCGGGTTGTACGCGGCGTACGACAGCAGGCCGGTCACGAAGAGCAGCGTGATCCCGGCGAGCAGGACGAGCCCGAGCACGGCGGTGAACGGCACACCGCGCACGGGGCTGCGCCAGAAGCCGGGTGCCGTCGGCAGCCGTTCGAGGAGCGCGGCGGCGCGGGGCCGGGAGGAAACCAAGGAGGATGTCGGAGTCTTCCGACGGCTGTCGCCCATGGGCCCGACGCTATGCCCGTGGCCTGCGCATTCGGTGGGCGCGACTCCTGACGAAACGATGACGTCACCCTGGCGAACGTACGGCCGGGGTCATGAATCTGACGGTTGTGTGACGCGCCCCGCCGGTACCCGCCGTCGCGGCGTCCCGGTGCGTACGGTGCCTGCGTGAAGACCGAGGACCGCATCGAGCCCCGTACCGGACCGGACACCGCCAGGAACTCCGGGCAGCGCTGGGATCTGGTGGCCGCCGGGGCGGGCGCCCTGCTCGTGGTCGCCGCCGCCCTCGGCGGACGGGCCGTCGAGGACTACGCGCGGACGCTGTACGTGCACTGGCCGCCGCTGCTGGCGTCCTGGTACCCGCACACGGGCCCGGGGACGGTGGCCGCTCCGGTCGTGGCCGTCGCCGTGATCGCGTACGGGCCGCTCCTCGCCCGGCGGCTGCGCTGGCGATCCTTGCTCCTCACGGCCTACGCCTGCTCGCTGGCGTGGATCTTCTCGCTCGCGCTGATCGACGGCTGGGGCCGGGGCGTCGCCGAGCGGCTGACCACCAAACACGAGTATCTGCGGGTCATCGACCGCTTCGGGGACATCGGCGCCGCGCTGCGCACGTTCGACACGCACATCCTGATCGGCCCGCCGGGCAACTGGCCCACCCATGTCGCCGGTCATCCGCCGGGCGCCACGCTCACCTTCGTGTTCCTGGACCGGGCCGGTCTCGGCGGCGGCGCCTGGGCCGGGGTCTGGTGCGTTCTGACCGCCGCGTCCGCCCTGATCGCCGTGCTGGTCACGGTGCGGGCCCTGGCCGGTGAGGACATCGCCCGGCGCGCGGCGCCGTTCCTCGTCCTGGCCCCGATCGCGGTCTGGGCCGGGACCTCGGCGGACGCCTATTTCGCGGCGGTGGCCGCCTGGTCCGTCGCACTGCTGACCCTGGCGGCGACACGTACGGTGCGAAGCCCGGGGGCCGCCGCGCTGGGCGCGGGCCTCCTCTACGGCTGGGTCTGCTATCTGAGTTACGGGCTGGCGCTGATCGCGCTCCTGCTCCTGGCCGTCCTCGTCCTCACCGGCACCCTCCGGCCGCTGCCGCTCGCGCTGCTCGGGGCCGTGGTGGTGCCGGCCGTGTTCACGGCGGCGGGCTTCAACTGGTGGGAGGCGTACCACGTACTCGTGGAGCGCTACCACCAGGGCGCGGGCGGGTTCCGGCCGTACGGGTACTGGGTGTGGGCGAACCTCGCCTGCACCGTGATCGCCGTGGGCCCGGCGGCGGTCGCGGGGCTGCGCCGCGCCTTCGCGGGTGCGCCGGGTGCCGTACGGGCGCTGCGCGGCGGGGAGGCGAGCCCGGTGGACCGGCTGGTTCCGCTGGTGCTCGTGGCTCTGCTCCTGCTGCTGGCGGCCGACCTGTCGGGGATGAGCAAGGCGGAGACCGAGCGGATCTGGCAGCCGTTCATGGTCTGGCTGCTGCCCGCGGCGGCGCTCCTGCCCGGCCGGGGCCGACGGGGCTGGCTCGCCGTCCAGGCCGTGGTGGCCCTGGCCGTCAACCATCTGCTCTGGACGGGCTGGTGACGGCGGGGCCGGTCACTCCAGCCCGGCCCGGACCAGGGCTGCGGCCAGCCGGGGCAGGTCCGCGTCGGCGACCAGGCCGGCCAGCTTCTCCGGTGAGCGCGGCAGCCCCAGCTCCTCGGCCGCGTCCTGGGCGCGCTGGTCGAAGGCGGGGCGCAGTTCGGGCCACAGCCCCTGCGCCTCGCGGCTGAAGATGTCGGCGCCCACGGGCCCGATCCGGGGGAACTCCGTGAGCAGTTCGCGCAGCTTCTCCGGATCTCCGCCGGCTTCGTCGCGGAGCCTTCGCAGGTCGCCGTGGTACCGGTCGAGTACGAGCTGCGCGCCCTCGCCGAGGGCCGTGGCAGTGCTCTCGTCGTAACGCCGGTAGTGGGCGCGGCCCAGCGCGTCGACCCGGTCCTGCCAGGAGGCCTCCACCATGGCGTGGGGGGTGCGCATTCCGGCGGCGAAGAGTTCGCGGGCGGCGGCGACCGCCATGCCGGCCTTGATGGGGACCGAGAACAGGGCGCACAGGGTCAGCAGCTGGTAGAGCGGCATGGGCGTGTCGCGGAGCCGGATGCCGGCTTCCTCGGCGTAGGTCTGCCCGTGCTCGTCCAGCAGGTTCCGCACGGTCGTGGTGGTGGACACGGTGGTGCTCCGTTCGGTTCTACGCGGTGAGCGCGTCGAGCAGGGTGCGGGCCCGGCCGAGCGAACGGGGCCGCGGGGGGCGGTGCCAGGGGTCCCGGTCCACGAGCGCGTCGGCGTCCCGCAGGGTCCAGCGGCGGGCGTCGAGCGCCGGGTCGTCGATGTCCTCCCAGGCCAGAGGCGCGGCGACGGGGGCTCCGGGGCGGGCCCGGACCGCGTAGGGTGCGACGGCGGTCTGGGCGTAGGCGTTGCGCTGGACGTCGAGGTAGAGGCGGTCACCGCGGGCCTTCTTCCGGGCCTCCGTGGTGAGGCGGTCGGGGTCGCGGGTGACGAGCGCGTCGGCGACCGCGCGGGCGAACTCCCGTACGGCGTCGAAGTCGTCCCGGCGGTCGAGCGCCACCACGACGTGGAGTCCGCGCGAGCCCGTGGTCATGACGAGGGACGGCAGCTCCAGTTCGTCCAGGAGTCCGTGCAGTCCGCGCGCCGCCTCGCGGACCGGGGCGAAGTCGTCGCCGGGCGGATCGAGGTCGAACACCATCCGGTCCGGGTGGTGAGGCCGGTCGGCGCGGGAGAGGAAGCGGTGCGGGGTGATGCTCGCCTGCCCGGCGAGGTGGACGAGCGTGGCGGTGTCGTCGGCGATCGGGTAGGTGACGGTGCCGCCCTCCTTGGGGAGTTCGGCGCGGTGGATCCAGTCGGGGAAGGAGGCGGGCACGTCCTTCTGCATGAAGCCGTGGCCGCCGATGCCGTCGGGGAAGCGCTCCAGCATGAGAGGGCGGTCCCGCAGGTGGGGCAGCATCCGGGGGGCCACCGTGCGGTAGTAGCCGGCGAGGTCGGCCTTGGTGATGCCGTCGTCCGGGAAGAGGACCTTCTCCGGGCGGCTGATCTCGGGAATCCGGTGTGCCGTCATGTGCTCACCGGCCCCGGACCGCGCGCCTGCCGAGGGCCGTGGCGCCGCAGGCGGCCCCCGCTGCCATGACCGCGGCGAGGGCCGGGTGCCGGGAGACCCACAGCTGCGGGTCGCGCCGGTGGGACTCCTGGTCGAAGGTGCCGTGCGCGCCGTGGTCGGTGGAGTCGTCCTCCGGCTGCCACAGGTTGTTCTCGCGGCTGGTGTCGGAGGCGTCGCCGGACTGCTGGGAGTCGAAGCCGGTCCGCGCGAGGTAGCGGTCGAGCAGGCCCGCCGCGAACTTGTTGGCGACGAGGGTCGCGACCGTGCTGGAGCCCACGTAGTACTGCTTGCGGCCCGGGTGGTCGGCGGCGTACAGCACGGCCTCGGCGGCGACTTCGGGCTGGTAGATCGGGGGGACGGGCTGCGGGTTGCCGCGCACCCGGGAGAGGACCCAGGAGAACTGGGGGGTGTTGACGGCCGGCATCTGGACCACGGTCACCCGGATGCCGCTGCCCTGGTGCATGAGTTCGGTGCGCAGGGACGAGGTGAAGCCGTTGATGGCGTGCTTGGCCCCGCAGTACGCCGACTGGAGCGGGATCGACCGTTCGCCGAGCGCCGAGCCGACCTGGATGATCGTCCCGGCGTCACGCGGGCTCATGTGTGTGAGGGCGGCCCGGGTGCCGTTGACGAACCCGAGGTACGTGACCTGGGTGACGCGCTCGTATTCCTCGGGCTCGATCTCGGTGAAGGGCGCGAAGACCGAGGTGAAGCCGCAGTTGACCCAGACGTCGATCCGGCCGAAGGCGTGCACGGCCTCGTTCGCCGCGGCCTCGACCGCGCGGTGGTCGGACACATCGGTGGGGACGGCCAGCGCGCGCCCGCCGGCCTCCTCCACCTCACGGGCGGCCGCGTCGAGACCGGCCCGGCCCCGGGCGAGCAGGGCCACGTCGGCCCCGCGCGCCCCGAAGGCGCGGGCCACCGCCCGGCCGATACCCGCGCTCGCTCCTGTGATGACGACGCTCTGGCTCACGGTGTCTCTCCTTCGGTGGGGGCCGGTGCGGCGAGGCGGACGGAGGTTTCGAGCATCAGCGCGTGGACGAACGCCTGCGGGAGGTTGCCGCGCAGCTGCCGCTGGCCGATGTCGTACTCCTCGGTGAACAGGCCGGGTGGCCCGCAGGCCGCCCGGTTGCGCTCGAACCAGCGCAGGGCCTCGCGGTCGTTGCCCTGCTGGTGCTCGGCGAGCGCCATCAGGTGGCCGCACAGCAGGAACGCTCCCTCCGCCTCGGCGAGGGGGCGTTCGTCGTGCCGGAAGCGGTACGCGTAGTGGTCGTGGGTCAGCTCGGCGCGGTAGGCGTCGAGCGTGCGGACGGTCCGGGGGTCGCGGGCGGAGACACCGCCCCGGATCGCGGGCATCAGCAGGGCGGCGTCGGGTCCGGGGTCGTCGGGAGCGCGCTGCCAGCGCCCGGTCGGGTGGGTGCTGGTGGCCGCCGTCCGGGCGAGGAGCGTGTCGGCGAGCCCGGCCCAGGAGGCCGCCTGCGCGCAGCGGACGTTCGCGGCCATGGCGCGCAGGCCCGCCACGCAGATGAGCCTGCTGTGCGTCCAGGCCCGGTCGTCCAGCTCCCAGATGCCCGCGTCCGGCTCGTGGTGGCGCCGTTCGACGGCCGCGACCGCGATGTCCGCCGCCCGCCGCCCGTCCGGGCCGAGCCGGCCGTTCCGGGCCGCGGCGGCGAACAGGAGCAGCGCCTCGCCGAACGCGTCGAGCTGGAACTGCCGGTTGACGTGGTTGCCGATCCGGTTCCCGCCGCCCGGGTAGCCGGGGAGCGGCAGCGTCTCCTGGCCGGGTACGGGGGCGCCGGTGACGGTGTAGGCGGGCGCGAGCCGGGGGCCGTCCTCGTGGAGGCGGGCTGCGACGAAGCGGACGGCGTCGTCGGTCAGCCGGTGCGCGCCGGCCGCCGCCGCGGCCTGCCCGGCGTAGCACTGGTCGCGGATCCACACGTACCGGTAGTCGTAGTTGCGGCCCGCCTCGGCGCGCTCGGGCAGGCTGGTGGTGGCCGCGGCGACCATGCCGCCGGAGGCGCTGGTGAGGCCGCGCAGCACGGTGTGGGCGTGGCGTGCGTCGTCGGGGGCGAGGGAGTCGGACAGCGGCTCGGCGGCGCGGGCCCAGGCGTCCTGGGTGGCGTGCCAGGCCCGGTCCGGGTCCACCGGTTCGCCGCGCCGGACACGGTCCTCGTTCTCGCAGAGTTCGAGGACCAGGTCGTGGTGGCCGCCCGCCGGGACGGTCAGTTCGGCCGCCAGGCCCGTGCGGTGGCCGTCGCGGACGGGGTGGGCGGCCTCGGCCCCGGTCCACCGCCAGTGCAGGGGGCCGGTGCGCCCGGTCCACACCCCGGGCCGCTCGCGCCGCACGTCCCGCGAGCGGTGCGCGCCGAAGTCCGCGTGCGGTTCGAGGCGTACGGTCACCCGGGCGTCGCCCTCCACGGCGTGGATCCGGCGCAGCAGGACGGCGTGCCGTGCGTCGCCGGGGAAGGCCAGGGCCTCGCGGCACTCGATGACACCGGCGGTGGTGACCCAGCGGTTGCGCCAGATCAGTGTCCCGGACTCGTAGGAGCCGCCCCATACGAAGCGCTCGCCGGGCATGACGGTGTAGTGGCCGGGGCCGCCGATGAGGGCGGCGAAGACCGCGCCGGAGTCCCAGCGCGGGGCGCACAGCCAGGCGATGTCGCCCTGGGGGCCGACGAGCGCGCCCCGCTCCCCGTCGGCGATGAGGGCGTACTCGCGCAGTACGTGGGGCGGCGGGTTGCGGTGCGGGGGGTGCGGGCGGGTCATGCGCCTCCTCGTGGCGTCCGGCCGGTCACCGGACGCGGTAGCGTTCCGCGGCCCGGGCGCGCAGTTCCAGGCCGTGCCCGGGGGCACCGGACGCGCCGGGGCGTACGGCGCCGCCGGCCGGGTCGAGCACCCCGTCGAAGAACATGTCCTCGATGCGGACGTGGTCGTGGAACCACTCCAGGTGGCGGAGGTTGGGTACGGCCGCCGCGGCGTGGGCGTGGACGTGCGGGGCGCAGTGCCCGGAGAGGCCGAGACCGGCGGCCTCGGCGAGCGCGGCGGCGCGCAGCCAGACGGTGATGCCGCCGCAGCGGGTGGCGTCCGCCTGGAGGCAGTCCACGGCGCCGGCGGTGACCAGCTGCCAGAAGTACGGCAGGGCGTAGCCGTATTCACCGGCTGTCACGTCGGCCGTCGTGGCCGCCTTGATCTGGGCGAGCCCGGCCGGGTCGTCGGAGGAGACGGGTTCCTCGTACCAGGTCACCCCGTGTTCCTCGAAGCAACGCGCCACCCGGACGGCCTGTTTGCGGGTGTAGGCCCCGTTGGCGTCCACGTACAGCTCGGTGCTGTCCCCGATGCTGCGGCGGGCCTTCGCGATCCGGTCGAGGTCGCGCTGTTCCTCGCGGCCCCAGGACTCGCCGATCTTGATCTTGACGCGGGGGATGCCCTGGGCCTCCGCCCAGCCGCGCAGCTGCCGGTCCTGCCGGCTGTCGTCGTACGGGGTGAAGCCGCCGCTGCCGTAGACGGGGACCTCCTGGACGCTCGCCCCGAGGAGACGGGTCAGCGGCAGGTCCAGGAGGCGGGCCTTGAGGTCCCAGAGGGCGATGTCCACGGCGGACAGTGCCTGGGCGACGAGTCCGGGGCGCCCGGCGTTGCGGACGGCCCGGCTCATGGCCTCGTTGGCGGCGGGCACGTCCCAGGCGCTGCGTCCCGTGACCACCCCGGCCAGCAGCTGGTCGACGGCCGCGGCGGTGGCGGGCGCCCCGTAGGTGTAGCCGAGGCCGCTCGTCGGGCCGGAGCCGACCCTGACCAGGACAAGCGTGGTCTCGTCCCAGGTCAGGGTGCCGTCGCCCTCGGAGGCGTCGGTGGGCACGGTGTAGACGGCGGTCTCCACCCGGTCGATCAGGGGGGCGTCCGCGTCGCCGGGGCGCGGGGTCACTTGTCCGAGGACCCGTCATGGTGGCCGGGCAGCATCTCCTGGACCTTGGCCTTGAGGCCCTGGCGCACCATGCCCACGCGGTCGCTGTCGCCCTTGACGATGGCGGACGCGGCGGCCTCGATCTGGTCCAGGCTGGCGTGCGGCGGGATCGGCGGTACGGCCGGGTCGGTCCGGAAGTCGATGACGAACGGCCGGTCGCAGGCCAGGGCGCGGTGCCAGGCGTCCTCGACCTGGCCGGGCTTCTCGACGCGGACGCCGTCCAGGCCGACCGAGCGGGCGAAGTCGGCGTAGCGCACGTCGGGCAGGGACTGGGAGGGCAGGAACTGGGGGGCGCCGGACATGGCGCGCATCTCCCAGGTGACCTGGTTGAGGTCCTCGTTGTTGAGGACGGCGACGATCAGGCGGGGGTTGTCCCACTCGCGCCAGTACTTGGCGATCGTGATGAGCTCCGCCATGCCGTTCATCTGCATCGCCCCGTCGCCCACGATCGCGATGGCCGGCCGGCCGGGGTGGGCGAACTTGGCGCCGATGACGTACGGCACGCCGGGTCCCATGGTGGCGAGCGTGCCGGACAGGGAACCGCGCATGTTGCCCCGGAAGCGCAGATGCCGGGCGTACCAGTTGGCGGCCGAGCCGGAGTCGGCGGCCACGATGACGTCGTCCGGGAGGAGCGCGTCGAGTGCGTGCACGACGTACTCGGGGTTGACCGGGTCGGCCTCGACCGCGGCGCGGCCCTTCATGACCTCCCACCACTTGGCGGTGTCCTTCTCGATCTTCTTCCGCCAGGAGCCGTGCTTCTTGCGCTTGAGGCGCGGCAGCAGGGCGTCGAGGGTGGCGCGGGCGTCACCGATCAGGTTGACCTCGAACGGGTAGCGCAGACCGATCATGAAGGGGTCGATGTCGATCTGTACCGCACGGGCCTGGTCGAGTTCGGGCAGGAACTGGGTGTACGGGAAGCTGGAGCCGATCACCAGCAGGGTGTCGCACTCCTGCATCAGCTCGTAGCTGGGGCGGGTGCCGAGCAGCCCGATGGAGCCGGTCACGTACGGCAGGTCGTCGGGCAGGACGTCCTTGCCGAGCAGCGCCTTGGCGACTCCGGCGCCCAGCACCTCGGCCAGCCGCTCGACCTCGGCGCGTGCGCCGCGCGCGCCCTGTCCGACGAGGATCGCGACCTTCTCGCCCGCGTTCAGGACTTCCGCGGCGCGGGCGATGTCGTCCTCGGCGGGGACGGGCGCGTACGCGCTCGCGCCGAGGCTGGAGGGCACCATCTTGAACGCGTGGGTGGGCGGCGAGTAGTCCAGTTCCTGGACGTCGGCCGGGATGATGACGGCGGTCACGGTGCGCTTGGCGTACGCGGTGCGCATGGCCCGGTCGATGACGTTGGGCAGCTGTTCGGGGACGGTGACCATCTCGCAGAACTCGGAGGCCACGTCCTTGTAGAGGCTGAGCAGGTCCACCTCCTGCTGGTAGGAGCCGCCCATCGCGCTGCGGTTGGTCTGGCCGACGATCGCGACGACGGGCACGTGGTCCAGCTTGGCGTCGTACAGGCCGTTGAGCAGGTGGATCGCTCCGGGGCCCGAGGTGGCGGCGCAGACGCCGGCCTTGCCGGAGAACTTCGCGTAGCCGACGGCCTGGAACGCGGCCATCTCCTCGTGCCGCGCCTGGACGAACTTCGGCTTGTTCTCGGCCCTCCCCCAGGCGGCGAGCAGTCCGTTGATCCCGTCGCCGGCGTAGGCGAAGACGTGGTCGACGTCCCATTCGCGCAGCCTCTGAAGGACGTAGTCGGAGACCTTGGTCGCCATGGTTCGCTCTCCTATCGGTGGTGCGTCGTGCTTCGGTTCCGGCGCAGGGCGGCGTACGCGGCCGTGCCGAGTGCGGTCAGTGCGGTGAGCGCGGCGCCCGTCACCAGCCGGCTCGCGGCGGGGGCCGGGCGGGCGGGGCGCGCGGTGGCCTTCTCGGGGTGGTCGGCGGGCAGCGGCCCGTCGAGTCCGAGGGCGAGTGCTTCGGCCAGGTGCATGGCGCGGCGGCCGGTCCCGCCCTGCTCGATCTGGGTGCGGCAGCTGAATCCGTCGGCGACGACCAGCGCGTCGGGGGCTGCGCCCCGGACGGCGGGCAGGACGCCCTGCTCGCCGATGTCCATGGACAGGCCGTAGTGGCCGCGTTCGAAGCCGAAGTTGCCGGCGAGGCCGCAGCAGCCCTCGTCCAGGACCTCGGCGTCGAGCCCGGCCCGGCGCATGAGTTCGCGGTCCGCGTCGAACTGGGTGACGGCGTGCTGGTGGCAGTGCGTCTGCACGGTGGCCCGCCGGGTGAGGACGGGTGGCCGCCAGCCGTCGGGGGCGTCGTTGACCAGGAGTTCGGCGAAGGTGCGGAACTGCCCGGCGAGGCGCTGGATGTCCTGGTCGTGCGGCATCAGCTCCGGCGCGTCGGACCGGAAGACGGCCGTGCAGGACGGTTCCAGGCCGACGATCGGCGTGCCGGCCTCGATCCACGGCCGCAGCACCTCGGCGGTCCGGCGCAGCACCTTCTTCGCGGTGGCGGGCTGTCCGGTGGAGATCCAGGTGAGCCCGCAGCACACGGCCCGCTCCGGGACGGCGACCCGGAATCCTGCATCCTCCAGGACGCGGACCGCCGACCGGGCGATGCCGGGGTGGAAGGAGGAGGTGAAGGTGTCCGGCCACAGCACCACGGTCCGGGCGTCCGCCGGGTCGGGCTCCGGCAGGCCGCGCGCCCGCCACCACTGGACGAACGACTCCTCGGCGAACGCGGGCGGCTGCCGTTCGTCGGCGACCCCGGCGACCCGCTTGGCGACACGGCGGAGTCCGGGGGCGTCGAGCGCGGCGTTGACCAGGCGGGGTGCGATGCGGGAGAGCCGGGCCCACAGGGGCAGCCAGCCCAGCGAGTAGTGGGCGGTGGGGCGCAGCCGGCCCGCGTAGTGGTGGGCCAGGAATTCGGACTTGTACGTGGCCATGTCGACGCCCACCGGGCAGTCGGACTTGCAGCCCTTGCACGCGAGGCAGAGGTCGAGCGCGTCGCGGACCTCGGTGGAGCGCCAGCCGTCGGTGACGGGGGTGTCCCGGTGGCCGCCCAGCATCTCGAAGAGCAGCCGGGCCCGCCCCCGGGTGGAGTGCTCCTCCTCCCTCGTCGCCCGGTAGGAGGGACACATCACACCACCGCTGTGGGAGCGGCAGTTGCCGATGCCGACGCACCGCATGACGGCCCGGTTGAAGGAGCCCTCGTCGTCCGGGTAGTGGAAGTGCGTCTCGTCGTTCGCGGGGCGCCAGTGCGGACCCAGCCGCAGGTTCTCGTCGGTGCGGTACGGGTCGGTGACCTTGCCGGGATTCATCCGGTTGTCGGGATCCAGCAGGGCCTTGACCTCGCCGAACGCGGCGACGAGCCGTTCACCGTACATGCGGGGCAGCAGTTCGCCGCGCGACTGCCCGTCGCCGTGCTCTCCGGAGAGCGAACCGCCGTACGAGACGACGAGGTCGGCCGCCCGGAAGAGGAACTCCCGGAAGGACGCGACGCCCTCGGCGGTCTTGAGCGCGAAGGGGATGCGGGTGTGCACGCAGCCCTGCCCGAAGTGGCCGTAGAGGGAGGGGTGGTCGTAGTCGAACTCGGCGAAGAGCTTCTTCAGGTCGCGCAGGTAGTCGCCGAGCCGTTCGGGCGGAACGGCGGAGTCCTCCCAGCCCTCCCACGTCTCCCGTCCGTCCGGCGGCCGGGCGGTCACGCCGAGCCCGGCCTCCCGCGCCTTGAGCATCCGGCGCTCGCGCGGCGGGTCGTCGGAGAAGGTCACCGTGGGGTCGTCCTCGGCGCGGCCGAGCGCCTTCAGCAGGTCGCGCGCCTGCCGGTCCACGTCCTCCTGGGTGTCCCCGCTGAACTGGAGCAGCAGCCAGCTGTCGCCCTCGGGGAAGGTGTCCAGCGATGCGACGTGGCTGTCCTCCTCGCGCATGAGCTGCGCCATCCGGCCGTCCAGCGCCTCCAGCTGGGTCGGAGAGCTGTGTTCCAGCAGGCGCGGCACCTCGTCGGCGGCCGCGCAGATGTCGGGGTAGCCGAGGACGAGCATCGCCTCGTGGGGCGGGACGGGGACCAGGTCGAGCTCGGCGCGCAGGACGGTGACGAGGGTGCCCTCGCTGCCGACGAGGGCGCGGGCCACGTCGAAGCCCTTCTCCGGCAGCAGCGAGTCGAGGTTGTAGCCGGAGACGCGGCGCGGGATGCCGGGGAACCCCTGGCGGACGTCGGCCAGGTGCGCGTCGATGATCCGGCGCAGGCCCTGATACACCTCGGCTCGGCGGCCGCCCGCTCCGACGATCTCCGCGAACTCCGCGTCGGAGGTGGGGCCCACCCAGCAGCGGAGTCCGTCGTAGGTCAGGATCTCCAGCCGCCGGACGTTGTCGACGGTCTTGCCGTACGCCTGCGCGGACGCGCCGCAGGAGTTGTTGCCGATCATTCCGCCCAGTGAGCAGTGGCTGTGCGTCGAGGGTTTCGGGCCGAACCGCAGGCCGCGGTCCGCCAGCCGCCGGTTCAGTTCGTCCAGCACGATGCCGGGCTCCACCACGCAGGTGCGGGCGGCCTCGTCCACGGAGACGAGGTGGTGGCAGTACTTGGTCCAGTCGATGACGACGGCGGCGTTGGTGCACTGCCCGGCGAGGCTGGTCCCGCCGCCCCGGGACAGCACCGGTACGCCGTGCCGGGCGCAGACGGCGACCGCCTGGGCGCCCGCGTCCACCGTGCGGGGGACGACGACTCCGATGGGCACCTGCCGGTAGTTGGAGCCGTCTGTCGCGTAGGCGCCCCTGCTGCCGGCGTCGAAGCGGACCTCGCCGTCGACGCGCCGTTCCAGCTCACGGCGGAGGGCCCGCACGTCGGGCGCGGGCGCCGGGTCCGTATCCGTACCGTGCTGCCCGTCCGCCGGGGCGTTCCCTCCCGTGGCCATCCGTCGCTCCTCCTCGTCGTCCGGCGCGCGCCGGGGTGGCCCGGCCTCGCGGAGACCCCGGTACCCGAAGTCGGCGGGTTCACTTATGGGCGGCTCGGTGAATGACCCCGATCGGCCCCGAGGAACCGGTCGGCCGGCCGTACGGGCAGCCGTGGAGGTCACCCGAGCGCGCGACCCGGTGGGCGCCCCCGCCGCGGCGGTGCCATGTTTCGGACGTGGCCGCCCGGCAACCCGGGTGGTGACCCCGGACCGGGCCCGAGTGGCCGAGGACGAGAGCGAGGAGGACGGCGTCATGCCGGCAGGATCGAGCCCCAAGCGCGAGCGTCAGTACGAGCACGTGAAGGAGGGCGCGGAGAAGCGCGGCACGTCCGAGAAGCGTGCCAAGGAGATCGCCGCCCGCACGGTGAACAAGGAGCGTGCCCGTTCCGGCGAGTCGAAGACGGCGAGCAGGACGTCCACGCGCGACCCCAAGTCGGCCTCCCAGCGCGGCGGTGAGCGCTCGCACAAGGGGGCGCAGGGCCGCACGAAGGACCAGCTGTACGAAGAGGCGAAGAAGAAGAACATCGAGGGCCGCTCCACGATGAACAAGGAGCAGCTCCTGAAGGCCGTCAGCCGCTGAATCGGCGGGGCGTGGCCGAAACCTTTTTTGGGGGGGGGGGGGGGGGGCGCCCCCCCCCGCGAGACCCTCAGATCCGGTCCAGCACCCGCGCCAGCAACGACCCCATCCGCGCGGCGGAGTCGCGCCCCGC
>NZ_JBNCLI010000007.1:149509-509158 GCF_049844595.1 Streptomyces sp. DT224 | reverse complement strand
CGAAGAGCCGGTAGATGGTGGGCGCCTGGACGCCGGCCGCGGCGCCCACGGCTCTGGTCGACACCGCCTCGCGCCCCTTCTCCGCGAGCAGCCGGGTGGCGGCGGCGATGATCCGCCGGCGGTTGCTCTCGGCGGGGGCGGGGCGCTCGGTCTCCATGGTTTCCGATGATAACGGACGCGTGTTAGCGCTTTGCGTTATCGTCGCTACCGTGCAATCGTTAGCGGTGGAAACGGTGCGTGGCCGGCGACCGCCCGGCGTGCCGTGTCCGCATCCACAGCCATGCCTGCTCCGGAGGTTCCCGTGATCGTCCTTACCGCCCCCACCGGCCGGATCG
Source organism: Streptomyces sp. DT224 (assembly GCF_049844595.1). Classification (NCBI taxonomy): domain Bacteria; kingdom Bacillati; phylum Actinomycetota; class Actinomycetes; order Kitasatosporales; family Streptomycetaceae; genus Streptomyces; species Streptomyces sp. DT224. Next base: position 508,823 of record NZ_JBNCLI010000007.1, on the reverse strand, counting down.
GCCGCCAGGTGCTCGACGCGCTGCTCGACGGCGGCGAGAAGGTGCGGGTGATCGCCCGCGACCCCGCGAGAATCGCCCCGGAGGCGCGCGAGCGCGCCGAGGTGGTGCGGGGCTCCCACGGCGACCCGCGGGTGCTGAACGAGGCGTTCGAGGGGGCCGACGGCGTCCTGTGGCTGGTCCCGCCCAACCCCCGCGCCGAGGACATCCGGGAGCACTACCTCGGCTTCACCCGCCCGGCCTGCGAGGCCCTGCGGGCAAGGGGCGTGCGCCGGGTCGTCGGCATCAGCAGCCTGGGCCGCGGCTACGGGGCGCACGCGGGGCAGTTGTCGGCCGCGTTCGCGATGGACGAGATGATCGAGAGCACCGGGGCCGGCTACCGCGCCCTGGCCATGCCGTTCTTCATGGAGAACCTGCTCCATCAGGCCGGAGCGCTGAGGGCGGAGGGCGTGCTGTCCGTGCCGGTCGCCCCGGACCGCGCGCTGCCGCTCGTGGCCACCCGCGACATCGCCGCGGTGGCCGCCCGGCTCCTCGCCGACGTCTCCTGGTCCGGGCAGGAGACGGTCCCGCTCATCAGCCCCGACTCCCTGACACCCGTCGGGATGGCCCGGGTCCTGTCCGAGGTCCTGGAGCGCCCGGTCCGCTTCGAGCGGCCCGACGGCGAGGAGTACAAGGCGGCCCTGACGCGGTACGGCATGCACGACGCCTGGGCCCAGGGTCTGCTCGACATGGCCGCCGCCCAGGACGACGGCATCTACGAGCCCGAGTGGCAGGCCCTGACCGCCCCGGCCCCCACCGGCTTCCGCCAGTGGTGCCGGGAGGTGCTGCTGCCCGCCGCGGAGGCTACGGCAGCGTGAGGATGTCCGCGCCGCTCTCCGTCACCACGAGCGTGTGCTCGAACTGAGCGGTGCGCTTGCGGTCCTTCGTCACGACGGTCCAGCCGTCGTCCCACATGTCGTAGTCGTGGCTGCCGAGCGTCAGCATCGGCTCGATGGTGAACGTCATGCCGGGCTTCATCACGGTTGTGGCGTGCGGGCTGTCGTAGTGCGGCACGATGAGCCCCGAGTGGAACGAGGTGTTGATCCCGTGCCCGGTGAAGTCCCGCACCACTCCGTACCCGAAGCGCTTCGCGTACGACTCGATGACCCGCCCGATCACGTTGATCTGCCGGCCCGGCTTCACGGCCTTGATCGCGCGCCGCAGCGACTCCTCGGTGCGCTCGACGAGCAGCCGCGACTCCTCGTCCACGTCACCGCAGAGGTACGTCGCGTTGTTGTCGCCGTGCACCCCGTTGATGTACGCGGTCACGTCGAGGTTCACGATGTCGCCGTCGCGCAGCACGGTGGAGTCCGGGATGCCGTGGCAGATCACCTCGTTGAGCGAGGTGCACAGCGACTTGGGGAAGCCCCGGTAGCCCAGCGTCGACGGGTACGCCCCGTGGTCGCACATGAACTCGTGGGCGACGCGGTCGAGTTCGTCGGTCGTGACACCCGGGGCGATGTGCTTGGCGGCCTCGGCCATCGCCTGCGCGGCGATCCGTCCCGCGATGCGCATGCGCTCCACGGTGTCGCTGTCCTGCACCTCCGGCCCTGTGTACGGCGTCGGAGCCGGCTTGCCCACATACTCGGGGCGCCGGATGTTTCCGGGCACGGAACGGACGGGAGTGATCTCCCCTGGTACGAGCAGCGACTGGCCAGACATGCCAGCGAGTCTAACCAGCGCGTCCGGGGCACCATGGCACAGAGGAAAGGAACCGAAGATGGCCCTGTTCAAGAAGCGCACGGTCGGCAAGCCGGGCGAGTGGTTCTACTGCCTGGAGCACAGATCGGTCGAAGAAGGCCCGGACTGCCCGGCCAAGGACCGCTTCGGCCCGTACGGCTCCCGGCAGGAGGCGCAGCACGCGATGGAGACCGCCCAGGAACGGAACCTGGAGTGGGACACCGACCCCAAGTGGCACGACCGCAAGGGCCCGGACGAGGACGACGCGGCGGGCTGACGGGCCGGTGAGGGCTCGGGGGCCCCGCGCCCCCGGCCTCAGGCCGCCGGTTCCGCGTCCAGGCCCTCCACGTGCTGGGCACGCCGGCGCAGCGCGTCCTCGTCCGTCTCCGAGTCGTACGTGAGCAGCTTGGTCAGCGCCGCCGCCAGCAGCGCCGCCGAGGCGACGCACGCCACCGGTCCAGATCGCGGGCCGGGTCCTCGTCCACCCCGCCATGCCGCCCGCCCTGACCTGGCCGAGCTGCGGTCCGACGCTGTACGAGAGCACCTCGATGCCCGCGAGGCGGCCGCGCAGCTCCTCCGGGATCGTCTGGTTCCAGATGGTCGACCGGCCGAGCCCGCTGAGCATGTCGCCCGCCCCGGCGAACCCGAGGCACACCAGCACCAGCCCCCTGCCCAGCGACCAGTCGGCGTCCAGCTCGTCCGCGAGGAACGGGAAGATGGTGTTGGGCAACACGAAGAACATCGCGGCCATCGCGGTACGTGGAGCATGCAAACGGGTTTCCCGGCAGCCGGGGGACCGCTCACCAGCGTGGCGGAGGCGGTGCCGTCAGCTGGTCGGCCAGCCGGGACAGGCGGTCGCGGAACGTGCGCCGGCCGGCGCGCGGCACGGGCGCGCCGTTCTCCCCGGCGGCGGCGCTGACCAGGTGCTGGACGGTGTCCAGATCCACGTCGTCGCCGTCCGTCACGGACAGCGCCTCATGGGCGAGCCCGCGCACCTGCGGATCGCCGTTGTCCAGCGAGAGCACCGTCGCCCCGGCCCGCCGGGCGTCGTGCACCCGCTCCAGCAGCCCCTCGCCGGGCCGGTCCGGCGTCACCACGAGCAGCGTCTCGCCGCGCCCGGCCGCCTCGATCCGGCCGAGGCCGACCGCGAGGTGCGCCGGGTCGCCGGGCTCCACCCGGTGGCGCACCAGGGTCGGGCGGAGTTCGGGCAGCCCGGACCAGGTGGACTCGTCCACCAGATGGGCGGCGAGGTGCCACGGCTCGTACCCCTCGGTCCCCACCAGCAGCAGCCCGCCGCCGTGCGGGACCACGGACGAGCGGAGCGCCCCGGCGAACCGGCGGGCGGCGGCGGGCCACTGGGTCCTGGCGAGCACTTCACGCAGCAGCGCCACACGTACGGCATCCATGGCCCGGCATCCTGCACCATGCGGGGGCCCGGGCACCGGCGAAAGGCCGGAGCACCATCCGTACGGGTGGCGGCCCGGCCCACGGGCCCCGCCCCGTACCTGGCAGTAGTGTCGGGGCCATGACTACGAATGACAGCGGCAGCGCGCCCAAGCCCCCCGCCAAGGACCCCTGGGACCTGCCGGACGTGTCCGGCCTGACCGTCGGCGTGCTCGGCGGCACCGGACCGCAGGGACGCGGCCTCGCGTACCGCTTCGCCCGCGCCGGCCAGCAGGTGATCATCGGCTCCCGCGCCGCGGACCGCGCGGAGGCGGCGGCCGGGGAGCTGGGGAACGGCGTGCGGGGCGCCGACAACGCCACGTGCGCGCGGGAGAGCGACGTGGTGATCGTGGCGGTGCCGTGGGACGGGCACGCCAAGACGCTGGAGTCGCTGCGCGAGGAGCTGGCCGGGAAGATCGTCGTCGACTGCGTCAACCCTCTCGGCTTCGACAAGAAGGGCGCCTACGCGCTGAAGCCGGAGGAGGGCAGCGCCGCCGAACAGGCCGCCGCCCTGCTGCCGGACTCGCGCGTCACGGCCGCCTTCCACCACCTCTCGGCGGTCCTCCTCCAGGACGAGACGATCGACGAGATCGACACCGACGTCCTGGTGCTGGGCGAGGCCCGCGCCGACACGGACATCGTCCAGGCCTTGGCCGGCCGCATCGCCGGCATGCGCGGCATCTTCGCGGGCCGGCTGCGCAATGCCCACCAGGTCGAGTCGCTGGTCGCCAACCTGATCTCGGTCAACCGCCGCTACAAGGCCCACGCCGGACTCCGTACGACGGACGTGTGAGCCGGGCCCGCGCCGGACGTCCCGGGGCATGGGGGACACTGGACGGGACCACGCATCACCCCCGACAGGAGCCACCCATGCCCCGCCTCGCCCTCTACGCCCTCGTCGTCTGCGTCCTCGCGCTCGCCGCGGCCGTGACGTCCTTCGTCCAGGGCAGCGTGCTCATCGGCGTCGTCTGGGTCCTGCTGGTCGGCCTCTCCTCGAACATGGCCTGGTACTACCTGCGCCGCCGGCGGGCGGAGACCGCGTCCGCGGAGTAGTCCGAACCGCCGGGCTCACCGGCCCCGGACCAGGGCGTGCAGATGCATGTCATGGCGTCCGTCGTCGTGCACGGCGGCGCTGCGCTTGACGCCTTCCAGGACGTAACCGCACTTCGTGGCGACCGCGCAGGAGGCGGCGTTCCGCGTCGAGTGATCCAGTTCGAGGCGCCAGAAGCCCTCGCCCAGAGCCCAGGCACTGAGCGCTGCGAGGGCCCCGGAGGCCACGCCCTTGCCGCGTGCGGCGGGCAGCACCCAGTAGGCGGCTTCGGCGGTCCCGTCGTCGAAGTCCATGCCGCGCAGGGCGATCCGCCCGTACACCTCGTCGTCGTCGCCGGTGACCGCCCAGTGACCGCCCCGCTCCTGCTGCCAGTCCCGCCTGTAGGCGTCGAACCACTCCCGGACCTGCTCCTCCGTCGAGGGCCGGCGGGTGTGCCAGCGCCGGATCTCCTCGTCCCCGTAGGCGGCGAGGAACACCGGGGCGTCGGCATGCTCCCAGGGCCGCAGCAACAGCCCGCCGGCAGTGCGCAGCACCGGTTGGGGCGAGCCGGCGAGTGAGCCGGGGGCGAGGGCGGGCGCTGTCGAAAGGTCGCGGGGCATGGCCCATGGTCACCCGCCGACGGTGAGCCGCGTCAAGGGATGGCCGGACGGCCTCACCCGTCCATCTCGCACACCGGACTCGCCCCCTGCCAGAACCGGTACGCGTCCAGGCCGCAGTCGGTCCAGAAGCCGTGCACGCCCAGGCCCCGCAGAATCGCGTACACCGCGTCGAAGAAGGCGCGGTTCAGCTCGGGCACCCACAGCAGCGCGAAGACCGCGATCAGCCCGAACGGCGCGATCGGCTCCACCGCGCGGCGGGCCGAGTGCGAGAGCCACGGCTCGATGACCCCGTAGCCGTCGAGCCCCGGCACCGGCAGGAAGTTCAGGATGGCGGCCGTCACCTGGAGCAGCGCCAGGAACGCCAGCGCGTTGCGGAACGCGACGGGCACGCCGTCCAGGGCGTCCAGCCAGAACGGCGCGGTGCACACGACCGCGAACAGCACGTTGGTCAGCGGGCCCGCCGCCGAGATCAGGCTGTGCCGCCACCGGCCGCGGATCCGCCCCCGCTCGATGAACACCGCACCGCCGGGCAGCCCGATGCCGCCCATGATCACGAACAGCACCGGCAGCACGATGCTCAGCAGGGCATGGGTGTAAGCGAGCGGGTTCAGCGTGAGATAGCCCTTGGCCCCGATCGAGATGTCCCCGCTGTGCAGCGCGGTCCTGGCATGCGCGTACTCGTGCAGACAGAGCGAGACGACCCACGCCCCGGTCACGAACAGAAACGTCGCGAACCCCGGCTGCGCCGCAAAGTCCGTCCACACCCCCCACCCGGCCACGGCCGTCACGGCGGCGATCCCCAGGAAGACCGGACTGATCCCTTGGTGCTCTTTGGTCGGCATGCCCCGAGCCTAGGGTGCACCTGCGGCCCCCTACCCCCTTCCGAAGGAGCCTGAGGACTCCGCGCACACGGCGGCGTTGACCGACGGGCGGCTCGATCAGGTGGTGTACGCGATGAGCTTTTCCGCGATCCGGAGCGGGGCGCGCTCCCGGATCGCGCACGTGAGGTGGACACTCCGCTCGTCGGAGTCGAGGGCGTGAGGGCTGTGGACCCATCCACGCGGCAGAACGAGTGACTGCCCTGGCTTCAGGTCCACTTCTACGTCCGGCCCCCGGCGGGGAGCGGAACCGATGCCTGCACGGGCAACGCGGCCCCGGGGTCCTCGACGCTCAAGTCGGCACCGGCACCGGCGGAGCCTGCGGAGGCAACCTCGGCGGCTCCAACGAGACGTGCGTGTCTTTCGCCGCCTCCCCGGCGCGAAGTCCTCCTTCGCCATCCGCGACAACAAGCCGGAGGGCGCCGGCAAGGAGCTGCGCTTCACCGGATCCGAACTCGACGCGTTCGCGGCGGGCTGGGGCAAGCAGCGGGGTCTGACGGTCTAATCTGACCCCTCCCAGAGCACAGGGCATCGCACAGGCGGGCCGCCCGAGGTCTCTCGTCGGGCGGCCCGCCGCCTCCCCCGAAGGGCACATATGAGCTGGTCAGGGCACTGGCACGGATACGGTCCGTGGAGCGGGCCATCTGCTGTGTACGGGAAGGAGGGAGGCCGTCGGCCACCGCACCCCAACGGCCCGCCCTCGGTACTCAATCCGGAGGACAAGAAGCAGCAGGAAGTCCTGGACCGGTACCGGGAAGCTGCTGCCGAGTTCCAGACGGGCAACGTGCCTCCGACGATGACCGGACACTGGCTGATGAAGAAGAGCCAGGTTTCCGCCGACCGCACCTGGACCGACCTGGGGATCGCGCTGGCCTGGCTGACGAAGACGTACGAGGAGAGCCCGCCCTACGTGCGCGCGGACGGGCTTCAGGCGTACAGCAGCCTCGAAAACAAGCTGGAGTATGCCCTTGACGTGCTCCCTCGTGGCGTCGATGTGACCTGGGTGTACTACACGGCAGCAAAGAGCCTGATCTCGTTCTCGGTCGTGTGCTGCCCCAACAGGTTCCATCCGGATCTTCCTTGCCCGCTTCCACCGTCGTAAGGAGCCGACGCAATGCCGCTCAGCCTCTTACTCCCCGAACAGGGCGTCTCCGCTCTCCTGACCTCCTGGCCGAACGAGCCCGCGGTCTTCCACTACGGCACCCGAAGCATCCCGCGCTCATGCGTGAGTACCAGGAGTCGTTCCGGCTCTGGAACCCCGGCTGCTTCCCGAGGTGGGAAGCGGCACCGCTGGAGGGGAGCGCCACGCGGACCACGGTGGACGAGGAGAACTGCGTCGGTCTGGTCCAGCTCGTGCCGTGCGCATCCTGATCGAGGAGTGCTTCGGTCGGGAGCGGCCATCCGCAGTGTGTGAAAAACAGGTGCCTGGGTGTCACTTCTCGTGTCAGCATGCGGCACCACTGAGCGGAGGAGACAGACACCATGGCGAACGAGCTGCTCACGGTCTGCCTGCCGCCGGACGCCCACCAGGATCTGCAAGCCGCGATCGAGACGGCCATGGCCCCCTTCGACATGAATGGTGACCACAAGCCCTATCAAGGCGAATGGGATCAGTGGTGGCTCGGCCGACCGGGTGAGGAGTTCGACGTGCTTCCCGGCCACGAATCCGATCCCCGGCTCGTCCGAGCGCAGCGGGACGCCTCCGGGGCGCCCCGTCGCTGGAAACCGGGGCAGTGCGACGGGGGACCGCGGGGCCTGCTCGACTTCAAGGGCATGCGCACCCGCGCGGCACAGTTGGCCGCAAGCCTCGACCCCGATGATGCCCGCCTGACGCCGTACCGGCAGCGGCGGCCGGAGTGGGCAGTCCCTACGGAACACCTGCTCACCCTGGACAGAGCATGGATATACGTCGAGGTTGCTCCGCAGCCCGGGACGACTTTCCCGGACTTCGCCAACACGTACCTGGACGACGTGGCACCCGACGTCATGATCGTCCGCCTGCGCATTCACTGTTGACGGCAGGTACTCGCGGTCCGGTGGCCCCTGGCGCGCCCCCTGCTAGCGTCCCCCCACGTGAACGACAACGTATACGTGGGCAACGCCGGCAAGGACGCCGCGCTCGACCGGGGATGGATCCTCGGGCACTTCAAGGACGCGGGCGATCCCCGGCACAGCGAGGACGTCGAGATCAAGTGGGGCGTCCATCCCGTGGGCGACGAGCGGGCGCAGTGGGTGCGCGGGGAGAGCCGGACCGCGCTGCTCGTGCTCATCAGCGGGCGGTTCCGGGTGGAGCTGCCCGGGCGCAGCGTGCTCCTGGAGGAGCAGGGGGACTACGTGGTGTGGGGCGTCGGCGTCGACCACTCCTGGGTCGCCGAGGAGGAGTCCGTGGTGCTCACCGTCCGCTGGCCGTCCGTGCCCGGTTACGCGGTCGGGCCGAAGGCGCCCACGACGCCGGAGGGCTGACGGCGGCACGGCGGAAACGGTTCGCTTCGCGCCCCGGGACCGTAAAGGGTGGGGGCCATGACGAGCGGGGGCGGGGCGGCTGTGGGGACACCGGGGCCGGTCGCGGAGAATGGGCGCGTGCGCTACGGCATCCTCGGTACCACCCAGGCACTCCGCGACGACGGCACGGCCCTCTCCGTCGGCGGGGCGCGGCTGCGCGCGCTGCTCACCGTGCTGGCGCTGCGGCCCGGCCGGACGGTTCCGGTCGCCGTGCTCGTGGACGAGGTGTGGGACGGCGAACCGCCCGCCGACGCGGTCGGCGCGCTCCAGGCGCTGGTGGGGCGGCTGCGGCGGGCCATCGGGCACGACGCCGTGGCCTCGGCGGAGAGCGGTTACCGGCTGGCCGCCGAGCCGGAGGCCGTCGACCTCTTCCGCTTCGAACGGCTCGCCGCTGAAGGCGCCCGGGCCCTCGCGGAGGGCGACCCGGCCCGTGCCACGGCCCTCTTGGGCGACGCCCTCGCCCTCTGGCGGGGCCCCGCGCTCGCCGACCTCCCCGACCGGCACGCCGCCGCCGCGCGCTGGACGGCCCGTCGGCTCGACGCCCGCCGGGACCGGCTCGCCGCGGAGCTGAAGCTCGGCCGGGCCGCCGAGGTGCTGCCCGAGCTGGCCGCGCTGTGCGACGAGCACCCCCTGGACGAGCCCCTCCAGGCGCTCCGCGTGCGCGCCCTGCGCGACGCCGGGCGCACCGCGCAGGCCCTGGCCGCGTACGACGAGGTCCGCATCCTCATAGCGGACCGACTGGGCACCGATCCGGGGCCCGAGCTGACCGCCCTGTACGGGGAGCTGCTGCGGCAGGAGCCCGCGCGCCCGCCCGCCCGGGCAGCCCTGGGCAACCTCCGCGCCCGGCTCACCAGCTTCGTCGGGCGGGAGCGCGAGATGGAGGCCCTGCGCGGCGATCTCTCCCGGGGAAGGCTGGTCACCCTGCTCGGGCCCGGCGGCGCCGGCAAGACGCGGCTCTCGCAGGAGGTCGCGGACACCGTCGACGGCGGCACCTGGCCGGACGGCGTCTGGCTCGCCGAACTGGCCCCCGTGGACGACCCGGAGGCCGTGCCGGAAGCGGTCCTCGCCGCGCTCGGGGCCCGGGAGACCGTGCTGAGCGGGGCCGGTTCGGGGGAGCTCCGGGCCGCGGAGCGGGCCACCGGCGAGTCGCTGGCCCGGCTCACCGAGTACTGCGCCCGCCGCCGCATGCTCCTCCTCCTCGACAACTGCGAGCACGTCATCGAGGCCGCCGCCGCCCTCGCCGACCATCTGCTGGCCCGCTGCCCCCGGCTCACCATCCTCGCGACCAGCCGGGAACCCCTCGGCGTGCCGGGCGAGGCGGTCCGGCCGGTCGACCCGCTGCCGGACCCGACCGCGCTGCGCCTGCTCGCCGAGCGCGGCGCCGCCGCCCGCCCCGGCTTCCGGGTGGACGCGGACGAGACGACGTCGGCCGCCGCCGCCGAGATCTGCCGCCGCCTGGACGGCCTGCCCCTCGCCATCGAGCTCGCCGCGGCCCGGCTGCGGATGCTCACGCCGCAGCAGATCGCGGACCGGCTGGACGACCGCTTCCGCCTGCTGACCAGCGGCAGCCGGACCGTGCTGCCCCGGCAGCAGACGCTGCGGGCGGTCGTGGACTGGTCCTGGGAGCTGCTGGACGACGACGAGCGCGTGACCCTGCGCCGCCTCTCCGTCTTCGCCGGGGGCTGCACCCTGGAGGCCGCCGAGGCCGTCTGCGCCGACACGCCCGGCGGGTCCGGCGAGGTGGCCCGCCTCCTCGGCTCGCTCGTGGACAAGTCGCTCGTGGTCGCCGCCCCGGCGGACGACGGCCGGATGCGCTACCGGCTCCTGGAGACCGTCGGCGAGTACGCGGCGGAGCGCCTTGAGGAGTCGGGGGAGCGGGACGCCGTCGAACACCGGCACCTCGTGTTCTTCCGCGAACTGGCCCGTACGACAGACCCGTTGCTGCGCGGCTCCGGACAGCTCGCCGCGATCCGCCTCCTGCAACGCGAGTACGAGAACCTGCGCCTCGCCCTGCGCCACGCCGTCGCGGCCCGCGACGAGCAGGAGGCGCTGTGCATGGTGCTGTCCCTGTCCTGGTACTGGCAGATCCGCAATCTGCGCGGCGACGCCCTGCACTGGGCCGACGCGGCGGCGGCCCTCGGCCCCGACCCGTTCGCGGAGCCCGTACGGCCGGCGCCCTCCATCCACGAGCGCTGCACCGACGCGCCCCCGCCCATGCGGCAGGAACTGCTCGAGGAGGCGCGGCGGCAGGTGACCCTGGTCCAGCTGGTCAGCATGGACCACGCCATGGACGAGTGGACGAACGAGGCCAGCATGGCCCGGCTGCGTGCCGTCGTCGCCACGTACCGGGCCGGCCAGCCGCAGACCTGCCGCAGCCCCGCCTCGCTCTGGTTCTACGCCGTGATGCTCACCGGCGGTGTCTCCGACCTGCGCCACCTGCTGGACGAAACGGTGCGCGGGGCGCGGGAGTTCGGCTATGAGTGGGAGCTGGCCGCCGCCCTGCAGATGCGGGCCAACGTGCTGGCCAACCGCCCCGACTGGGCGGGGGAGGCGCACCGGGACGCCGACGAGAGCCTGGCGATCTTCAGCCGGCTCGGCGACGACTGGGGCATGGCCGAGGCGATCTCCTCGCGCGGCGAGGCCAACGAGAAGCAGGGTGCCTACGCGCAGGCGGCCGACGATTTCCAGGCCGCGATCCGCTCGGCCGAGAAGCTGGGCGCCCTGGCCCAGGTCTCCGTGCTCCGCATCCGTTACGCCTCGGTGCTCACCGAGCTGGGCCGGGGTGCGGAGGGCGAGGCGATCATGCGTGAGGTGCTGGGCGACGAGCGCCGGACCGGGCACGAGGCGAGGCCGGCGGCCCGGCTGTTCCTGGCGATGTGGCTGGGCCGGTGCGGCCGGACCGCCGAGGCGCGCGAGCAGTTCGCCCGCCTCCAGGAGGAGTTCGCGTCCGAGACCATGGCGGTCTTCGAGGGCTTCGTCCTCGGCGGCCTGGCCTGGCTGGACAACCAGGACGGCGAGTACGCCCGCGCGCTGGAGCGGAGCCGGCGGTCCATGAAGGGCGTGCGGGACCCGCTGACGCAGATGGTGGCGCCGCAGATGGCGGTGATCAACCTGGTCATCCTGGCCTGGGCGCTCGGCGGGCTCGGCGGCGAGGACCGGGCCGGGACAGCGGCGCGGCTGCTGGGTGCCGGCCGGACGCACCTGCCCGAGGGCCACTTCATGAACGCCATGGAACGCGAGAACCTCGCCCGCGCCGAGGAGCTGGTCCGGGGAAGGCTAGGAGACGCCGCCTACGAGGCCGCCTACGCCGAGGGCGGCGGCCTCTCCCTGGAGGAGGCCGCCGCCCTCGTGGACGCGTATCCCGAGCCGGACGCGTGACGTCAGGACTTCTTGCGGAACTTGGAGACCGCGAGCGGAGCCATGACCGCCGTGATGACCACGGCCCAGCCGAGCGTCAGCCAGACCGAGTGGCCGAGCGAGGTGCCCATCATGAGACCGCGTGCCGCGTCCGCCAGGTTCGACAGCGGGTTGTAGTCGGTGAAGGTCTGGAGCCAGCCGGGCATCGTCGTCGGCAGGGCGAAGATCGAGGAGCCGAACTGGAGCGGCATCATCACCAGCATCCCCATGCCCTGGACCGCCTGGGGCGTCTTCAGGGCCAGGCCGAGCAGGATGAAGATCCACATGATCGCGGCGCCGAACGCGGCCGACAGGCCGATCGCCCCGATCAGGCCGAGCACGGAGCCGTGCAGCTCCATGCCGAGGGCGAAGCCCATGCCCAGCAGGATGAGCGTGGCGACCATCATCCGGCCGAGCTCGACCACGATCTTGGCGACGAGCACCGAGGAGCGGGCGATCGGCATCGTACGGAAGCGGTCCATGACCCCCTTGCGGAAGTCGTCGTTGACACCGCTGCCGACGGCCATGGCGATGTTCATGCCCATCATCGCCATCAGGCCGGGGATCAGGTAGTTCAGGTACTCCTGCCGGCCGCCGCCCATGCTGCCGCCGACCGAGCCGCCGAAGACGTACACGAACAGCAGCACGAAGATGACGGGCATCAGCAGCGCGTCGAACATCGACTCCGGATCCTTCTTGATCTGGAGCAGGTTGCGCCGGGCCAGGGCCCCGATGTGGCGCAGGTTGTTCCGCAGCCCGATGGAGCCCTCGTCGTGGAGCTTCGTGGCCGGCGCGGAGACGGGCGTGCCGGTGGGAGCGGGCTTCAGAGTCGTCGTGCTCATGCCGCGACCTCCTCGGGGATCGTGTCGGTGACGGTGGCCTTGTCGCCGGTGATGGCGAGGAACACCTCGTCCAGGCTGGGCAGTGCGGTGGCGACGTGGGCCAGCGAGAAGCCCCGGGCGCCGAGCAGCCCGATGACGGCGGTCAGCTGCTCGTCGCTGAGGATCGGCACGTAGAGCAGGCCCTCGTCCGGGACCGCCTGCGCGCCGGCGACACCGTCGAGACCGGTCTCCCGCAGCGCCTGCGCCATCGGGGCCAGCTCGGCCGGGTCCGAGGGGCGGATCTGCAGGGTCCGGCCGCCGACCTTGGCCTTGAGCTCGTCCACACCGCCGCGGGCGATGATCCGGCCCTTGTCGATGACGGTCAGCTCGTTGGCCAGCTGTTCGGCCTCTTCCATGTACTGGGTGGTGAGGAGCACGGTCGCCCCCTCCGCGACCATGCGCTGCACCTCGTCCCAGACCTCGTTGCGGGTCCGGGGGTCGAGCCCCGTCGTCGGCTCGTCCAGGTAGAGGACGGCCGGGCTGCCGATCATGGAGGCGGCCAGGTCGAGCCGGCGGCGCATCCCGCCGGAGTACTCCATCGCGGCCTTCTTCGCCGCGTCCGTGAGGGAGAAGCGCTCCAGCAGCTCGTCGGCCCGGGCCCGCGCCTTCTTGCGGGGCAGGTCGAGCAGCCGCCCGATCATGTAGAGGTTCTCCCAGCCGGAGAGCTTCTCGTCGACCGAGGCGTACTGACCGGTGAGGCCGATGGTGCGGCGCAGCGCGCGGGGCTGCTTCACCACGTCGAAGCCGGCGACGACCGCGGTCCCGGCGTCGGGCGTGATCAGTGTGGAGAGGCAGCGTACGAGGGTGGTCTTGCCGGCGCCGTTGGGGCCGAGCACGCCGAGGACGGTGCCCTCGCGCACATCGAGGTCCACGCCGTCCAGGGCCTTGGTCTCGCCGTAGTGCTTGACCAGTCCCCGCACCTCTACGGCGTTCCCACCGTGCTGGGGGTTCTTGTCGATTCGCGTCATGCCGACTATCAGACCAGCCGCCACCGACAGGCCGCCGACAGCCGGCCGACAGCCCGCTCGTCCCCACCGACAACGGCCGACAGCCCGCCGATGGGGGAAGTCGGCGGGCTGTCGTCGTTACCGGTGGTGGTCGTCGGGGGTGCGCCCGGCACCCCGTGCTGCCTCAGTGGAAGGTGTGCTCCGGGGCCGGGAACGTGCCGCCGACGACCTCCTGGGCGTATGCCTTCGCGGCGTCGCCGAGGATCTGCCGCAGGTCGGCGTACTGCTTGGTGAAGCGCGGCACCTTGCCGCCGGTCAGCCCGACCATGTCGGTGTAGACCAGCACCTGGGCGTCGGTCTCCGGCCCCGCGCCGATCCCGATGGTCGGGATGTGCAGGGTGCGGGTGACCTCGGCGGCCAGCTCGGCCGGTACGAGTTCCAGGACGACGGCGAACGCGCCGGCGTCCTGCACGGCCTTGGCGTCGCGCAGCATCTGCTGGGCGGCCTCCTCGCCCCGGCCCTGGACCCGGTAGCCCATCGCGTTGACGGACTGCGGGGTCAGGCCGATGTGGGCCATGACCGGGATTCCGGCGTCGACCAGCAGCTTGATCTGCTCGTGGCTGCGCTCGCCGCCCTCCAGCTTGACCGCGCCGACACCGGACTCCTTGATGAGCCGGGTGGCGTTGCGCAGGGCCTGGACCGGGCTCTCCTGGTACGCCCCGAAGGGGAGGTCCGCGACGATCAGGGCGCGCTTGGTGCCCCGGACGACGGCGGCGGACAGGATGGCGATCTCGTCCATGGTGACGGGCACGGTGGTCTCGTAGCCGAGGTGACAGTTGCCCATGGAGTCGCCGACGAGCATGACCGGGATGCCGGCCTCGTCGAAGACGGACGCGGTCATCGCGTCGTAGGCGGTGAGCATCGGCCACTTCTCGCCCCGCGCGGTGGCGGCGGCGATGTCGTGGACGCTGACCCGGCGGTTGCTCTTGCCCCCGTACAGCGCCTTGCTGCTGTCGGAGGGGGCACCCGCAGGGGTGGCGGACTGGTTCTGCGCAGCCTGAAGCGACATGGCAGGTGGCTCCTTCGTCATCTCGAGGCGCCCTGACGGCGTCCCCGGACCGCTTCCATGGTGGCATCCCGGAGCCGGTCGCGGGAAGTGGGCCGCGCGGCGGGGCCTCGGGTCCGTCTTCAGACCCCCCTCTGCCGTGCGACGCCGCAGACCCTCGGTAAAGAATTTACAATACGAGACGGTCTCGTATCGAAATGCGCCTAGGCTGCTCCTCATGTCCACACCCTCCGGCGCTCCCGCCGTGCCCCGCATACCGGAGGCGGTCCACCGCCGCCGCTGGGCGATTCTCGTGGTCCTGATGTTCAGCCTGCTCATCGTGGTGCTGGACAACTCGATCCTGAACGTCGCCGTCAAGACGATCGCCTCCCCCTCGCCCACCGGCATCGGCGCCACCCAGAGCGAGCTGGAGTGGGCGATCAACTCCTACACGCTCGTCTTCGCCGGCCTGCTCTTCACCGCCGGCCTGCTGGGCGACCGCCTCGGCCGCAAGAAGATCCTGCTCTTCGGCATCACCCTCTTCGGCATCGGCTCCGCCCTCGCCGCGATGTCCGACTCGCCCGGCCAGCTCATCACCTGGCGCGCCCTGATGGGCTTCGGCGCCGCCTTCGTCATGCCGGCCACACTCGCCGTCCTGATGAACGTCTTCGAGCGCGACGAGCAGCCCAAGGCGATCGGCATCTGGGCCGGCAGCGTCGGCCTCGGCATCGCGATCGGCCCGATCACCGGCGGCCTGCTCCTCGAGCACTTCTGGTGGGGCTCGATCTTCCTGGTCAACGTCCCCGTGGTGATCATCGCCCTGGTCGCCATGGTCCTGCTGGTGCCGGACTCCAAGGACCCGCGGCCCGGCCGGCTCGACCCGCTCGGCGTGGTGCTCTCCATCATCGGCCTGGTGCTGCTGGTCTACGGCATCATCCGGGGCGGCGAGCTCGCCGACTTCACCGACGTCACCGTCCTGCTCCCGGTCGTCGGCGGCCTCGCCGTCCTGGCGGTCTTCGTCCTCCACGAGAAGCGCAGCGCCAGCCCGGCCATCGACGTCTCGTACTTCAAGAAGCCCGCGTTCTCCGCCGCCGTCGCCGCGATCGCGCTGATCTTCTTCGCACTGATGGGCGTCACCTTCTTCTCCGCCTTCTACATGCAGAGCGTCCGCGGCTGGAGCGCCCTCCGGTCCGGGCTGCTGATCCTGCCGCTGGCGGTGGCCCAGATGCTCTTCGCGCCCCGCGCCCGGATCGTCGTCGCCCGCTTCGGCGCCCGCGCCGTCTGTACGGCGGGCATGCTGGCCGTCTCCCTCGGCCTGGCCGCCTTCGCCCTCTTCGACGCCGACACGCCCGTCTGGGTGATGTGCGTCGTCTTCTTCGTCCAGGGCACCGGCATGGCCCACGTCATGCCGCCGGTCACCGTCGCCGTCATGCAGGCCCTGCCCCGCGAGAAGGCCGGCTCCGGCTCGGCCGTCAACAACACGTTCCGCCAGGTCGGCGGGGCGCTCGGGATCGCCGTGCTCGGTTCGGTGCTGTCCACCGTCTACCGGGGCGACATCGAGGACCACCTCGGCGCGCTGCCCGCCGGGGCCCGGGACGCGGCGGGGGAGTCCATCGAGGCCACCCTCGCCGTCGCGGAGAAGCTGGGCCCCAAGGGCGCCCCGCTGGTCACCGCCGCGCACGACGCCTTCATGGGCGCCATGCACGTCACGGCCCTCGGCTCGGCCGCCGTCGCCCTCATCGGCACGCTCGTCGTCGCCCTGTGGCTGCCGGGCCGCGAGCCCGCCGCGCCCCGGTCCGTGCGCGAGGAGGAGCGCCCCGCTCCGGTGGGCGCCGAACGATGACGGTCCCGGCCGCGTCCGGCTGAACCTTCCGGGTGAACCGGGCCGTGTCGCGCGGCCCGGTTCACCCGAGGGCCGGTCCGCTTCCGCGTCGGCGACAATCGGGGGCGGCGAAAGGTGGTTTCACGTGCAGGATCAGGCACCGGACGAGCGGTCCGGCGAGGTTCCCGGCCCCCCGGAACCCGGCGACGGCCCCGAGCCGCGCCGGGGTCGGCCGCGCAGCGCCGCCGCCGAGGCGGCCATCCTGGACGCGGTCGTGGAACTGCTGGAGGCCGGTGAACCCCTCGCCGCGCTCTCCATCGAGCGCATCGCCCGCACCGCCGGGGTCGGCAAGGCCACCATCTACCGGCGCTGGGCGGGCAAGGAGGAGCTCTTCGTCGACGTGCTCCGCGCCATCGAGCCCCCGGAACCCGAGGTCTCCGGCACCGGAGGCCTGGGCGACCTGCGCGTCCTGCTGGAATCCATGCGCAAACGCGGCCTCGCGCAGCGCTCCTCCGTACTGCTGCACAACGTGTTCGCGCAGATGAAGAGCCATCCCAAGCTGTGGCACGAGTACCAGTGCACCGTGATCGCCCCCCGCCGCCTCGCCATGGTCGCCGCCGTCCGGCGCGCCATCGAGGCGGGCGAACTGCGGGACGACACGGACGTGGAGCTGATGGACGACCTGTTCCTCGGTCCCATGCTCGTACGCACCATCCACCGGCCCGACGCGCCGCTGCCCGAAGACCTCGCCGACCGCATCATCGCCCTGGCGATGGAGGGTCTGGCGCCCCGGCGCGGGCGGATGTGATCGTTGCGTCACAGACGCCGTGACGCACCGCTCGTCCGGAACTGCCGGAGCCGCCTCCCGCGTCCTCGTGGCAGTACGGCCGCCACAGGCGGCATGAAAGGCATCGCGCATCCCCTAGGGTCGAGGGCGCGGCGATGTGTACGGCAAGGCAGTGAGGACAGCGCGATGGTGCAGGCGTACAGGGCGGACACCGGGAACGGCGTGGGACCGCAGCGCACCGGCTCCCGCTTCCGGGACCTGCGCGGCAGACTCGCCCGGACCTTCCGGGACCCCGGCGTCTGGCGGCGCGGGATCGTCCTGGCCTGCTGGTCGCTCCTGCTGACCCTCGTGATGGCCTTCCACGCCCAGATCCCGAACACCATCGGCAACCTGGGCAGCCTCACCGAGACGTTTCTGCCGTGGTTCGCCGTGCTGATCCCGGTGCTGCTGATCCTGGGCCTGGTGCGCCGCTCGGCGACCGCCCTGGTGGCGCTCGTGCTGCCGGTGGTGGTCTGGCTCAACATGTTCGGCGGCCTGTTCTCCGACAAGTCGGGCACCGGCGGCGACCTCACGGTCGCCACGCACAACGTCAACGCCGACAACCCCGACCCGGCCGCCACCGCCGACCAGGTCGCGGGCTCCGGCGCCGACGTCGTCGCCCTCCAGGAGCTGCCCGCCGGCAAGGTGGCGGCGTACGAGAAGGCGCTCGCCGGGCGCTTCCGGTACCACTCGGTGCAGGGCACCGTCGGGCTCTGGAGCAAGTACCCGCTGAGCGACACCCGGCCGGTGGACCTCAAGATGGGCTGGGTCCGCGCGATGCGGACCACCGTCGCGACCCCCGAGGGCCCCCTCGCGGTCTACGTGGCGCACCTGCCGTCCGTACGGGTCAAGCTCCACGCCGGCTTCACCGCCAACCAGCGCGACCAGAGCGCCGACGCCCTGGGCAAGGCCATCTCGCACGAACCGCTCGCCCGCGTGGCCCTGCTCGGCGACCTCAACGGCACGATGAACGACCGCGCGCTCAAGGCGGTCACCTCGCAGATGCGCTCCACCCAGGGCGCGGCGGGCGACGGGTTCGGGTTCAGCTGGCCCGCGAAGTTCCCGATGGCCCGGATCGACCAGATCATGGTCAAGGGCGTCGAGCCGATGTCCTCCTGGACGCTCCCGGCCACCGGCAGCGACCATCTCCCGATCGCCGCCCGCGTCGAACTCTGACGCAACGGACCGTTCGTCCGGCGCAACGGGCCGTTTACCGGATGGCACCAATCCTCTGAGAGATTTTGTTCCGTACGGGAACAAGGTCACCGGCGACGAGGCCGGCCCGCCGCCGTGCGCCCCGCCGACCGGCGGACCGCGCGGGCGTGCGTACGACCACGTCCCCTCCCGCCCCTTCCGCACGTCCGCAGGCCCCGACCGGGTCTCGCCGGGCTGCGGCGGGGGCCTGAAGCGGAAAGGTCTCTCCTCATGCCCCTGGCCCTGCTCGCGCTGGCCGTGAGCGCCTTCGGCATCGGCACCACCGAGTTCGTGATGATGGGCCTGCTGCCCGACGTCGCGGACGACCTCGGCACCTCCGTCCCCACCGCCGGCTACCTCGTGTCCGCGTACGCGATCGGCGTGGTGATCGGCGCCCCGCTGCTCACCGCCCTCGGCTCCCGTGTCCCGCGCAAGCGGATGCTCCTGCTCCTGATGGCCCTCTTCACCGTCGGCAACCTCGCCTCCGCGCTCGCCCCCGGCTTCGGCTGGCTGGTCGCGGGCCGGCTGCTGGCCGGTCTGCCGCACGGCGCGTTCTTCGGCGTCGGGGCCGTCGTCGCCTCCCGGCTGGTGCACGAGGGGCGCCGGGCGCGAGCGGTCGCCACGATGTTCCTCGGCCTGACCGTCGCCAACATCGTCGGCGTACCCGCCGCCACCCTGCTCGGCCAGCACCTCGGCTGGCGGGCCACCTTCCTGGTCGTCGCGGCCATCGGCGTCTGCGCGATGGCCGCCCTCGCCCGGCTCGTCCCGCAGATCCCCGTCGAGGCCCGGCAGGACGTACGCCACGAGCTGCGGGCGCTCGGCAACCGGCAGGTCCTGCTCGGACTCCTCACCGCGGTCTTCGGCTTCGCCGGCGTGTTCGCGGTCTACTCGTACCTCTCGGCGATGACCACCAAGGCCATGGGCTTCGGCGAGTCCGCGGTGACGCCGGTGCTCGCGCTCTTCGGCATCGGCATGACCCTGGGCGCACTGGCCGCCGGCCCGCTCACGGACCGGGCGCTGCGCCCGACGCTGTACGGGTCACTGGGCGCCCTCGCTGTCGTCCTGGCGGTCTTCCCGCTGGCCGCCCAGGTGAAGTGGGCGGCGCTGCTGATGGTGGTGCTGCTGGGCGCGGTGGGCTTCATGACGACCACGCCGCTCCAGATGCTGGTGATGAACAAGGCGAAGGACGCCCCCACCCTGGCATCGGCCTCCAACCACTCCGCGTTCAACCTGGCCAACGCGGGCGGTGCGTGGCTGGGCGGCGCGGCGATCGCGACGGGCTGGGGCTGGACGTCCCCGGCCCTGGTGGGCGCGGTACTGGCCCTTGTGGGCCTGGCCGTCGCCGTGACAGCGGGCGCGCTGGACCGGGACGGCGGCACGTCCAAGGTGGTGGCGCGCCAGAATGCGGCCCGTCCGGCGCTTGAGGGCAAGACCTCGGCGGGAACGAGCCGCACCTGACCGGCGGCGACCAGCCGAAAACAAGCCCGTCCGGGGCTGAGGACTAACCCTCGGCCCCGGACGGGCTCACGTATCGGGGAATCCGCGGGCTTCAGACCGCCTCGCGCCAGCGATTCGTGATCGGCAGCCGCCGGTCCTTCCCGAACCCCTTCGGCGAGATCTTCGTCCCCGGCGGGTACTGCCGCCGCTTGTACTCCGCCGTATCCACCATCCGCAGCGTCTTCGCCACCAGCGCCCGGTCGAACCCGGCCGCGACGATCGCTTCGATGCCCTGGTCCCGGTCCACGTACAGCTCGAGGATGCGGTCCAGCACGTCGTAGTCCGGCAGCGAGTCCGTGTCCACCTGGCCCGGCCGCAGCTCGGCGCTCGGCGGCTTGGTGATGGACGCCTCCGGGATCGGCGGGGTCTGCCCGCGCTCCTCGGCGGCCCGGTTGCGCCACTTGGCCAGCCGGAACACGGACGTCTTGTACACGTCCTTGATCGGCCCGTACGCGCCGACGGAGTCCCCGTACAGCGTCGAGTAGCCGACCGCCAGCTCCGACTTGTTGCCCGGGGCCAGGACGATCTGGCCCTCCTGGTTGGAGATGGCCATCAGCATCGTGCCGCGCAGCCGCGACTGGAGGTTCTCCTCGGCGAGCCCGGTGAGCCCCAGCGACCCCATGTACGCGTCGAA
The DNA here is from genome assembly GCF_049844595.1 of Streptomyces sp. DT224. Lineage (NCBI taxonomy): Bacteria > Bacillati > Actinomycetota > Actinomycetes > Kitasatosporales > Streptomycetaceae > Streptomyces > Streptomyces sp. DT224. Next base: position 488,392 of record NZ_JBNCLI010000007.1, on the reverse strand, counting down.
CATCGGCTCGATCGGGACGGTCCGGAAGTTGAGCCCGGTGCGCCGGGCCAGCTCGGCCGCGTCGTCCTTGGAGTGGTCCGAGGAGTACTTGGACGGCATCGAGACCCCGTACACCTGCTGCGCGCCCAGCGCGTCGCAGGCGATGGCGGCGACCAGGGCCGAGTCGATGCCGCCGGAGAGCCCGATGAGCACGCTGGTGAAGCCGTTCTTCGCGGCGTAGGCGCGCAGGCCGACCACGAGGGCGGTGTACAGCTCCTCGTCGTCGTCCAGCCGGTCCGCGTAACCGCCGGCGAGCTCCGCCTCGTACGGCGGCAGCGGCTCCTCGGAGAGGACCACGTGGTCGATCCGCAGTCCGTCGTCGACCACGCCGGACGGCGCCTCGGCCGGGGCGGCGGGCAGGTCCAGGTCCAGGATCACGCTGCCCTCGGCGAACTGCGGGGCGCGGGCGATGACCTCGCCCTCCCGGTCGACCACGATCGAGTCGCCGTCGAAGACCAGCTCGTCCTGGCCGCCGATCATCGCGAGGTAGGCGGTCGTGCAGCCGGCCTCGCGGGCGCGCTTGCGGACCAGTTCCAGCCGGGTGTCGTCCTTGTCGCGCTCGTACGGCGAGGCGTTGACCGACAGCAGCAGCCCGGCCCCGGCGGCGCGCGCGGCCGGGACACGGCCGCCGTCCTGCCACAGGTCCTCGCAGATCGCGAGGGCGACATCGATGCCGTGCACGCGTACGACCGGCATCGAGTCGCCCGGCACGAAGTAGCGGAACTCGTCGAAGACGCCGTAGTTCGGCAGGTGGTGCTTGGCGAAGTTCAGCGCGATCCCGCCGCGGTGCAGCACCGCGGCGGCGTTGCGCGGAGACCCGGCCGGCTGGCCGTAGCGCTCCGCCGCGAACTCCGATCGGTCGAGGTAGCCGACGAGGACGGGGATCTCCCCGAAGCCCTCCGCGTCGAGGCGGGCGGCGAGCGCGCGCAGCGCCGCGCGTGACGCCTCGACGAAGGACGACCGCAGGGCCAGGTCCTCGACGGGGTAGCCGGTCAGCACCATCTCGGGGAACGCCACGAAGTGGGCGCCCTGTTCGGCGGAGTGCCGGGTCCAGTGGACGATCGCCTCGGCGTTCCCTGCGAGGTCGCCGACGGTCGAGTCGATCTGATTCAGTGCGAGGCGTAGTTGAGGCACGCACACCACTCTAATCGTCTGACTGACGCGATGTCCCGGCGGGCCGTGCGAAAGGGCGATTCACGCGGCCGGTCAGCCGGAGGCGGTCCGCGAGTGGACCCGTTCCGCCCGGTCGGCGATCTGGTCGTCGGACGGGTGCCGTGCGAGGTCGGCCTCGCGGATCATGCCGACCGCTTCTGTCCCCGAGCGAACCCCTCGTCATGGGCCCGTTCGGGGATGCGACCGCTGTAGCCCCTGCGGGTGCATTCGCCGTACGAGGGAATGTTCCGGGCGTGCCGATGCGGTGGCCCGGGTCAGGAGCCGTCGAGGCCGCCGGTGCAGGCCGCGCCCGGCTCGGGCGTCTGCGGCCCCTGTACGTAATGCGCGAAGAACTGCGCCACGCGCGGGTCGTCCGCCCCGTCCACGGTGACCTGCTTGCCCCAGGCGCTCAGCATGATCGCGCCGGCCTGGTCCTTGTAGGGGCTCATGAGCGAGTACGGCGTCTTCGCGACCCGGTCGGCGAGCTTCTGGACGTCGGCGGCGGGGGCGTCGTCGGTGTACGTCACCCAGACCGAACCGTGCTCCAGGGCGTGCACGGCGTTCACGTCGGGGATGGCCTTCTTGTAGACCTCGCCGTCGCAGTTCATCCAGACCGGGTTGTGGTCCCCGCCGACCGGCGGCTTCATGGGGTAGTGGACGTCCTCCGTCACATGGTTGCGGGTGAGCTTCTTCGCGTCCCAGGACTTCTCGCCCTCGATCGGCCCGGTGGCCAGGTTCTCGTCCTTCTCACCGGCGGAGGGCGTGGAGCCCTTCCCGTCGCCGGTCATCGAACTCTTTGAGCCGCCGGAGTCCTTGTCGAGGATCGTGTACGAACCGAAGGCGACGAGCCCGGCCACGACGACGGCGCTGAGGCTCACGGTCAGGATCCGGTTGCGGCGGTCCCGCGCGCGGTCGGCGTTGCGCATCTGCTCTATTCGGGCCCTGCGGTCGTAGCTCATGTCGTATGTGGTCCTTCTGCGAAGGGGGACGGGGAGCGGCGGCTCGGGGTGGGCGACGGGACGGTTCCCGCCCGCGCACACCACGGCCGCCGATCGTAGTGGGCGGCCGAGTGCTTCATGTCACGTCGGGTGCGTAATCTGGGGGAAATCCGGGGTTGCGACACTGGAGTCTCTCCCCAGCCCCGGGAGGTGGAGCACGGACCGTCTGAACTGCAAGGATGTGGCTATGGACAAGCAGCAGGAATTCGTCCTCAGGACCCTTGAGGAGCGCGACATCCGGTTCGTACGGCTGTGGTTCACCGATGTCCTCGGGTACCTGAAATCCGTTGCGGTCGCCCCGGCCGAGCTGGAACAGGCGTTTGACGAGGGCATCGGCTTCGACGGCTCCGCGATCGAGGGCTTCGCGCGCGTCTACGAATCGGACATGATCGCCAAGCCGGACCCGGGGACCTTTCAGATCCTGCCGTGGCGCGCGGAGGCACCGGGCACGGCCCGGATGTTCTGCGACATCCTCATGCCGGACGGCTCGCCGTCCTTCGCGGACCCGCGTTTCGTGCTCAAGCGCATCCTGGCCAAGACCTCGGACCTGGGCTTCACCTTCTACACCCACCCGGAGATCGAGTTCTTCCTGCTGAAGGACAAGCCCGTCGACGGCACCCGGCCCACCCCGGCCGACAGCTCCGGCTATTTCGACCACACCCCGCAGAACGTCGGCATGGACTTCCGCCGTCAGGCGATCACGATGCTCGAATCCATGGGCATCTCGGTCGAGTTCAGCCACCATGAGGGAGCGCCGGGCCAGCAGGAGATCGACCTGCGGTACGCGGACGCGCTGTCGACGGCCGACAACATCATGACGTTCCGCCTGGTCATGAAGCAGGTCGCGCTGGAGCAGGGCGTGCAGGCGACGTTCATGCCGAAGCCGTTCTCGGAGTACCCCGGCTCGGGCATGCACACCCACCTCTCCCTCTTCGAGGGCGACCGCAACGCGTTCTACGAGTCCGGCGCGGAGTACCAGCTCTCCAAGGTCGGCCGCTCCTTCATCGCGGGCCTCCTGCGCCACGCGGCGGAGATCTCCGCCGTCACCAACCAGTGGGTCAACTCCTACAAGCGCATCTGGGGCGGCTCCTCCCGCGCCGCGGGCGCCGGCGGCGAGGCCCCTTCGTACATCTGCTGGGGCCACAACAACCGCTCCGCGCTGATCCGCGTCCCCATGTACAAGCCCGGCAAGACCGGCTCCGCCCGTGTCGAGGTCCGCTCCATCGACTCCGGCGCCAACCCGTACCTGACGTACGCGGTTCTCCTCGCCGCGGGCCTCAAGGGCATCGAGGAGGGCTACGAACTCCCGGCCGGCGCCGACGACGACGTCTGGGCCCTCTCCGACTCGGAACGCCGCGCGATGGGCATCGAGCCGCTCCCGCAGAACCTGGGCGAGGCGATCTCCCTGATGGAGAAGAGCGAACTGGTCGCGGAGACCCTGGGCGAGCACGTCTTCGACTTCTTCCTGCGCAACAAGAAGCGCGAGTGGGAGGAGTACCGCAGCGAGGTCACGGCCTTCGAACTGAAGGCGCTGCTGCCGGTGTTGTAGGTCTCCGTACGCTGTTCCGGGCCGGCGGCGGCACACCGCGGGCCCGGAATCGCGGACGGCCCGGTGTGGCTGCGCCGCGGCTATCCGCGCAGTTGCCCCGTGACCTGCGTGATCTCCTCCGCGCCCAGCGGGTACGGGCTGCCGTAGAGCAGCGGACCGGTGACGACGGCGGGGCCGGTGACCGGCGCCGCGCCGTGGTCGGCGGCGAGCCGGCTTGCCACGGGGTTGGGCGGGCCGGAGCGCGCCACGCCGGGACCGGCCTCGGCGTACCAGAGGGTCAGCTCCTCGCCGAGTTTGGTGGAGCGTATGTGCTCCGAACCGAGAAGACGAGCGATCTCCTGGACGAGATCCATTCCGTACGACGCGGTCTTCACCTGCTGGATGCCCCTGTCGGACACGAGCAGCAGGCCGGACGTCGCCTTGTTCCGCTTGAAGAGTCCCATCCGGTTACTCTAGGGACGCGGCCACATCAACTGCCACCCTTTCCCCACCCCGGCACACTGCGGCCAACTCCTCTGCCGGTCTTGAGTTTTACCGCAGACGGGCCGGGGTCGCCCCCACCGTCACCTACCGGCGCTTCCGCCCCGGCGACGAAGCGGGCGACCTCCTCGGCGCCACCCCGCGGGAGTTCGGCTAGGGTCTCCGCGTGCAGGTTCGAGAGGACCGTGCGCAGTTGTGCCGCCAGGTCCGGCAGCAGGGTCCACACCGTCGCGGGCACGTTCACGGTGGCGAGCAGCAGGTCGCCCTCGTAGAAGCAGGCGTCGAGCAGCGGGTCCTGCAGCAACAGGCGCACGGCGAGCGGGACGACGTACGGCAGTGCCACCTGCTGGGAGACGAGCGTGCGCAGGTCCGCCGGGCGCAGTTCGCGCAGCGGTACGCGCCGCAGCGCGTGCACCGTCCGCACCAGGTGGGTCGTGTCGGAGGGCGGATCCGGCCAGCGCGGCGGATCCAGCTCATCGAGCGTGCGGTCGAGGTGCAGGAGAAGGCCCATGGCGTTCATTGTCGGCCTCGCTCCACGTGTGCCGCCCGGTGTGCCCGGCGAACAGGCAGCAGGCGTCGCCGTCGTGCCCGGGGGCGGTGGACGGGCAGTCGGGGAGGACGCTGAGCCCGGCTCCGGCGTCGTGCCATCGGAGCCACACGGCCGTGGCGGGACCGGCCTCGTCAAGGAGCGCGTAGTGCGGGCCGCCGGTGTGGCGGGGGAGTTGGCACTGTACGGCCGCGTCGACGCAACCCGATGCCGTCATCCGGCGCGCCTCGTCGGCAAGGGGCAGCGGTAGCCTGCGCCAGAGCGTGCACCGCATCACCGCACCGCCCGGCTGGATGCGAGCGGGTACCGATCCGCGCATCGCGCGCAGCCGCACGGCGGGTACCCGCCAAGGTCGGGTAGTGCCCGGGTGTCCGGCGCCTGCACCACCGTGATGGGGCCCCACGTCCGGCCCGAGTCGCGCGACACCCGCAGCGTCATACGCGTAGCAGCAACCTTGAACGACGACATGGGCACCTCATGTGTAAGAGCAAATGTCATGCACTCATGTACATGAGTGACGTGGATGACAATGCCTGACTTCTGTACATGAGTCAAGCGGCTGTCTTCGCCTCAACGCTCACGGAAGCGCTTGTGGCTGACGGGGCCTCAGTCCTCGGCCGGGAAGCGGTACTCCAGGACGAACTGGTCGGCGGCCATGAGCGTGTCGCACACTTCCACGATCCGGCCGGACGTCGTTGCGGCCTCGCGCACGAGGTGGACGACCGGGGATCCCGGGCTGAGTGACAGCGCGGATGCCTCGCTCTTGGTGGCGAGGCGGGCGCGGACGGTTTCGCTGAACTGCGCGAGGGTGTGGCCGTTCTCTTCGAGGCGTGCGTAGATCCCGCCGCCACCGGGGTTCTCGGCGAACAGCTCCGGGATGTCCTTCGCGATGTCCCAGGGCAGGTAGGAGGTGGCCTCCTCGGTCGCGATGCCCTCGCGGAAGTATCGGCGCTTGCGTGCGAGTACTTGGGAACCGGCGGGCACGCCCAGCCGTTTCGCGATCTCCTCGGGGGCCTCGGCCGGGCCGATGAAGAGCACGGCCACGGAGGGCTTGCCGCCGGACTGCTCCGCTTCGGCGAGGTAAGCGGCCTTGCCCGCCCTCCGGTGTATGCGGCGGAACCGGTCGGAGGACTTGCGCTGCACGGGCGGCCGGGAACGGACGAACGAGCCGCGCCCGTGGTGGGTCTCGATCAACTGCGTAGCTCGCAGTTCCGCGACCGCCTTGCGTACGGTTCCCGAGGCGACCCCGTAACGCTCCATGAGGGTTGTTTCGCTCGGCACAGGGTCCCCGGCTGCCAGCATGCCGGACCGGATCTGTGCCGTGAGGTCGTCGGCGATCTGAAGATACTTCGCCTTGGCCGAAGAGGTTACGTCGCTGCCCGTCATGGTCCTTCTGAGTCTCCTATCCTCATGTACATGAGTAACATCCGCCGAGAGAGCCCGTCAACGCCGCTTCACTCCGTGTCCGTGGCCGGAGTCGTCGTCCGGGAGGACGGCCGCGTACTCGCGATCAGACGAGCCGACAACGGGACGTGGGAACCGCCCGGTGGTGTGCTCGAACTGGCCGAGGCGCCGGAAGACGGCGTCAGGCGTGAGGTCTACGAGGAGACCGGCCTGAAGGTGCGGGTCGACCGGCTGACCGGGGTTTACAAGAACACGTCGCGAGGCATCGTCGCTCTGGTCTTCCGCTGCCGGACCGAGGGAGGCTGCGAGCAACTGTCCGACGAATCAACCGCGGTCGAGTGGCTGACCCCGGACGAGGTCGCGGCCCGAATGGCCGAGGTCTACGCGGTCCGGGTCGCCGACGCCTTGCTCGACGGTGCGCCGCAGGTGCGCACGCACGATGGCAGGGCGTTCGCTCAGTGCGCTGAAAACAGCGCGAAGGAGGGGTAGTTGTGTCGCAGGCCGAAGGTGCGCGGCTGTTTCGGGAGAGTTGGATCGCCGGTGTGCGGCGGTACTTTCCCGGGGAGCCGAAGGCCGGGTACGTCACGCCGTGGGAGGAGACCCCGCAGTGGGAGCGGGACGCGGCAGGGGCCGTGTACGCGCAGGTGCGGCAGTTCGTCGAGGTGAGCGGCGGGCACGTGGCGCGGCTCTCGCGGGAGCAGAAGGGGCGGTTCGTCGCGCTGTGCTGGACGGCGCAGATGTACCGGCACTTCGAGGAGCCGAAGCCCGGTTACGTCGCCGACTGGGACGCGTTGCCGGAGTGGCAGAGGGAGACCGACGCCGACATCTTCGAGGCCATCGAGGCCGTGCCGTCGCCCGTGGTGTAGCGGCGGCCGAGCAGAGTGGACCGGGGCTGCGGGAACCCGGACACCCGTGTGGGCCGTCGATACCGTAAACGTCGGTGTGACCGGGAGGACGCGTATGTCACGGGGATGGAAGGCCGCCGCGGCCCTGCTGGCCGTCGGGTGCGCTGCCGAGGTGGTGCGCAGGCGGTGGCGGGGGGGCTGGGTGGCCCGGGCGAACCGGGAACTCGACGTCCGGGACCAGGTGGTGCGCCAGGAGGCGCCGGAGACCGCCGACCTCCGGTTCGAGGCTCATCGGCTGCGTGAACTGGGTGACGCGGCCGGTGCGCTGGAGGTTCACGCACGGTTGCTGGCTGCCCGGGCGGACGCGCTGGGCGCGGACCACCCGCAGGTGCTCGTCACGCGCTTCAACCATGCCGGCCACATATGGGATGCCGGAGACAAGGCCGGCGCCCTGGGCGCGTACGAAGAGGTCCTGGCCGACATGGTGCGCGTGCTGGGCGAGGACGACCCCGAGACGCGGTGGACCCGGAAGGTGCTGGCGATCCGGCGGGACAGGGCAGAGGGGGCCTCGTGATCAGTCGGCAGGCCACGACCACCCTGTGGCGTCCCACCGGGCCCGAGGAACTGGCGCTGGTGCGCGACCTGGACTGGCGCGCCTGGCCCCCTCGCCTCCCCGAGCAGCCGATCTTCTACCCGGTCCTCAACGAGGACTACGCGATCCGGATCGCGAGGGACTGGAACGTCAAGCACAGCGGCGTCGGCTACGTCACCCGGTTCGAGGTCGAGACCGAGTTCCTCAGCCGGTATCCCGTTCAGCAGGCGGGTGGACAGACGATCCTGGAACGATGGGTCCCGGCAGAGGACTTGGACGAGTTCAACGCGCACATCGTGGGCGGGATCCAGGTGGTTCACGAGTTCCGCTGAGGGCGCCCCCTGCCCCGCAATGGACGGGACCAGGGGGAAGGGGGGAGGACTGCCAGTGGGATACGCCGCATCCGCGCCGCGAACCGGGCGGACGCCGTCCGCAACGGCTTCGGCAACGGCGGCAACGACCACCGGCCCGGGCGGGGCCGAGACCTGAGGTAGTCTTTCGCATCCCCGCACGGGGACATGACCAAGGAGGTGGGACCCATCACCGCTGTATCGACCCGGGTGCTCCCCTCCCGCGAACGCGTGGCCGACCGGACCTGACCGGCCGCGGAGCACCCCTCGGCGTTCCTCCGAAAGGCTCCGCACCATGCCGGTCCCCCTGTCACCGTCCGACCTCTCCTCCCTCGCCGCGACCCTCCGCGCCGCCGGCTGCGTCTTCGCCGAGGACGAGGCCGGGCTCATCGCCGCCACCGCCGCCGATCGCGCCCAGGTCGCCGCCATGGCCGAACGGCGCGCCGCCGGGCACCCCCTGGAACACGTCCTCGGCTGGGCCGAGTTCGCCGGGCTGCGGATCGCCGTCGACCCCGGCGTCTTCGTCCCCCGCCGCCGCACCGAGTTCCTGATCGACCGCGCCGTCGCCCTCGCCCCGGACCCGGCCGTCGTGGTCGACCTGTGCTGCGGGTCCGGGGCGCTCGGCGCCGCGCTCGCCGCCGCCCTGGACCGGGTCGAGCTCCACGCCGCCGACGTCGAGCCCGCCGCCGTACGCTGCGCCCGGCGCAACATCGGGGACCGGGGGCAGGTGTACGAGGGCGACCTCTTCGCGCCCCTGCCCGGCACCCTGCGCGGGCGCGTCGACGTGCTCCTCGCCAACGTGCCGTACGTCCCGAGCGGCGACGTCGCCCTCCTCCCCGCCGAGGCCCGCGTCCACGAACCGCTCGTCGCGCTCGACGGCGGCGGCGACGGTCTCGACGTCCTGCGCCGGGTCGCCGCCCAGGCGCCCGGCTGGCTCGCCCCGGGCGGCAGCCTCCTCGTCGAGACGAGCGAGCGGCAGGCCGAGGCCGCGGAGAAGGTCCTGGCGGACGGCGGGCTCGCCGCGCGCGTCGTCTCCTGCGAGGAGCGGTACGCGACCGTCGTCACCGGCACGCTTCCGGTACCGCCCGGAACGTCGTGACCCGGCCGCTCCCCGCTCCCCGCGCCCGTACCGCCTAAACTCCGAAGGCTGGGAGCTGATCGGGCGGCGAGCGGGAGAGCGCGGGATGACCATGGTGCCGGGGCGCAGGAGCAGTACGTTCACCCGACTGCTGCGGCACGGTTTCACGGACCCGTCCGCCGCCGAGCGGCTGCTCGACCTGCCGGACTTCTCGTCCGTACGCTCCGACTCCGTGCTCCTCGACGCGCTCGGGGCCACCGCCGACCCTGACCTCGCGCTGCGCGGCCTCGTCCGGCTGGTCGAGGCGGAGGAGGCGGGGGAGCGGCAGATCCTGCTGGACACCCTCGTCACCGCCAAGCCGCTGCGGGACCGGCTGCTCGGGGTGCTCGGCGCGTCCGAGGCGCTCGGCGACCACCTGGCCCGGCACCCGCGCGACTGGCAGGCCCTCGTCACGTACGAGGCCGCCGACCTGCACCCCGGGATCGCCGAGTTCGAGGGGGAGCTGGCCGGGGCGGACGATCCGGACGCCCTGCGCGTCGGCTACCGGCGGTGCCTGCTGTCCATCGCCGCCCGGGACGTCTGCGGCACGACCGACGTCGCCGAGACCGCCGCCGAGCTGGCCGACCTCGCCACCGCGACCCTGCGCGCCGCTCTCCGTATCGCCTCGGCCGCCGCCCCCGAGGACGCCGCGCAGTGCAGGCTCGCGGTCGTCGCGATGGGCAAGTGCGGCGGGCACGAGCTGAACTACGTGTCCGACGTGGACGTCATCTTCGTCGCCGAGCCCGCCGACGGCGCCGAGGAGAGCAAGGCCATGCAGGCCGCGACCCGGCTCGCCTCGCACCTCATGCGGATCTGCTCCGACACCACCGTCGAGGGCACCATCTGGCCCGTCGACGCCAACCTCCGCCCCGAGGGCCGCAACGGCCCCCTCGTCCGCACGCTCTCCTCGCACCTCGCGTACTACCAGCGCTGGGCCAAGACCTGGGAGTTCCAGGCGCTGCTGAAGGCCCGCCCGGTGGCCGGCGACCGGGCGCTCGGCGAGGAGTACGTCGAGGCCGTCTCGCCGCTCGTCTGGCAGGCCGCGGACCGGGAGAACTTCGTCCCCGACGTCCAGAAGATGCGCCGCCGCGTCGTGGACACCATCCCGGCCGACCGCGTCGACCGGGAGCTGAAGCTCGGCCCCGGCGGACTGCGGGACGTAGAGTTCGCCGTACAGCTCCTCCAGCTCGTGCACGGCCGCAGCGACCCCGCCCTGCGCAGCGGATCGACCCTGGAGGCGCTGGGGGCGCTCGCCGAGGGCGGCTACGTGGGGCGCGTCGACGCCGTACAGCTGGACGACGCCTACCGCTTCCTGCGCGCCATGGAGCACCGCATCCAGCTCTACCGGCTGCGCCGCACCCACCTCGTCCCCGACGAGGAGCCCGACCTGCGGCGCCTCGGCCGCTCCCTGGGGCTGCGCACCGACCCCATCGCCGAGCTGAACCAGGCGTGGCGGCGGCACGCCTCCGTCGTGCGCCGGCTGCACGAGAAGCTGTTCTACCGGCCGCTGCTGGACGCCGTCGCCCAGCTCGCGCCCGGCGAGTCCCGGCTCAGCACCAAGGCCGCCACCGCCCGGCTCGTCGCCCTCGGCTACGAGGACCCGGCCGCCGCCCTCCGGCACCTGGAGGCGCTGTCGTCCGGGGTCTCCCGCAAGGCCGCCATTCAGCGCACCCTGCTGCCCGTGCTCCTCGGCTGGTTCGCGGACTCCGCCGATCCGGACGCCGGGCTCCTCGGCTTCCGCAAGGTGTCCGACGCGCTGGGCAAGACCCCGTGGTACCTGCGGCTCCTGCGCGACGAGGGGGCCGCCGCCGAGAACCTCGCCCGGGTCCTGTCGGCCGGCCGGCTCGCCCCGGACCTGCTGCTGCGCGCCCCCGAGGCCGTCTCCATCCTCGGCGACCCGCAGGGCCTCGCCCCGCGCAGCCGGGAGCACCTGGAGCAGGAGGTGCTGGCCGCCGTCGGCCGCGCGGACGACGCGGAGACGGCCGTCGCGGTGGTGCGCGGGGTGCGCAGGCGCGAGCTGTTCCGCACGACGGCCGCCGACCTCATCGGCTCGTACGGTACGGAGGAGAGCCCCGCCGAGCCCGACCCCGGCGCGCTCGTGGACCGGGTCGGCAGCGCCGTCACGGACCTGAACGCCGTCACCATCGCCGGTGCGCTGCGGGCCGCCGTGCGCGCGGAGTGGGGCGACACCCTGCCGACCCGGTTCGCCGTCATCGGCATGGGGCGGTTCGGCGGGCACGAGCTGGGATACGGCTCCGACGCGGACGTCCTCTTCGTGCACGAACCGCGTGAGGGCGTGGACGAGCAGGAGGCGGGCCGGGCGGCGAACCGGGTGGTCTCCGAGATGCGGCGCCTCCTCCAGCTGCCCACCGCGGACCCGCCGCTCCTCATCGACCCCGACCTGCGCCCCGAGGGCAAGAACGGGCCCCTCGTACGCACCCTGAAGTCGTACGGCGCGTACTACCGGCGCTGGTCCCTGGGCTGGGAGAGCCAGGCCCTGCTGCGGGCCGAGCCGATGGCCGGAGACCTGGACCTGGGCGCGCAGTTCGTGGAGCTGATCGACCCCCTGCGGTACCCGGCGGACGGGCTGGGGGAGGACGCCGTCCGCGAGATCCGGCGGCTCAAGGCCCGGATGGAGTCGGAGCGGCTGCCGCGCGGCGCGGACCCGACGCTCCACACGAAACTGGGGCGCGGCGGGCTGAGCGACGTCGAGTGGACGGTCCAGCTGATGCAGATGCGCCACGGCCACGAGGTGCCCGGCCTGCGGACCACCCGCACCCGCGCGGCGCTGGCCGCGGCGCGCGCGGCGGACCTGATCTCCGAGGACGACGCCCAGACCCTGGACGAGGCGTGGGTCCTGGCGACGAGGGTCCGCAACGCGGTGATGCTCGTACGGGGACGCCCGGGCGACACGTTCCCCTCGGTCCCGCGCGAGCTCAGCGCGGTGGGGCGGTACCTGGGGTACGAGGAGGGGCACGTCGGGGACATGCTGGACGACTACCGTCGGGTGACGCGGCGGGCGCGGGGTGTCGTCGAGGAGCGGTTCTACGGGGGCTGAGCCCTTGTGGGGCGCTGCCCCACACCCCGCTCCTCAATCGCCGGAGGGGCTCGATCTGCCGCTCCCCGGCCTTCGCCTGCGGGGAAAAGGTGGTTTGCTCCCGCAGGCGGCATCCGACCCGCGCCAACTTCAAGCCCCTCCGGCGATTGAGGAGCGGGGTCCGGGGCGGAGCCCCGGGTCAGTTGCGGGTGGGGGCCGGTTCCCTGCGTTGCGCGCCGAGCGCGCTGAGGCGAGGGCGGCCCGCCTTCGGCGGGATCCGCTTCGGCAGCCGGTGCGGCAGCGACCCGTACCACGCGTACGACACCGCGTAGCCGAACGCCAGGCAGGCCATGCCGCCCACCGCGTCCAGCCAGAAGTGGTTCGCCGTCGACACGATCACCATCAGGGTGATCGCGGGGTACAGCAGCCCCAGGATGCGCGCCCAGGGGGCGGAGGCCAGGGCGAAGACGGTGAGACCGCACCAGAGGGACCAGCCGATGTGCATCGACGGCATGGCCGCGTACTGGTTGGACATGGCCTTGAAGTTGCCCGACGCCATCGAACCCCAGGTCTGGTGGACCAGGACCGTGTCGATGAAGTGGCCGCCGTTCATCAGGCGGGGCGGGGCCAGCGGGTACAGGTAGTAGCCGAGGAGCGCGACGGCCGTGGTGGCGAACAGGGCCAGCCTGGCCGCCGCGTACCGGCCCGGATGCCGGCGGAACAACCATACGAGCACACTGATCGTGACGATGAAGTGCAGCGTCGCGTAGTAGTAGTTCATCGACACGATGAGCCATGTCGCCGAGTTCACCGCGTGGTTGACCGACTGCTCGACCGCGATGCCGAGGAAGCGTTCGACCGACCACAGCCAGTCCGCGTTGGCGAGGGCGGCGGCCTTCTGCTCCGGCACCGCGTTGCGCACCAGCGAGTACACCCAGTAACTCACCGCGACGAGCAGGATTTCGAACCAGAGGCGGGGCCGCCGGGGCGACCGTGGGGAGCGCAGCCGGGACGCGACGTGATCGAGTGGTCTGTCGAGCGCTCTGCCGAGTCCGTGCCCGCGACCGGACTGCTTGGTGTTCGCCTCGGGAGCCGCCTCGTTCACGATGGGTGACGGGGTGGCCTCCGTACGGCCTTCCTGTCGTTTCACGCTCAATTCACCCATAGGCACAGAGTCTGCCAGATTTGCCTTCTCTGCCCGATGATCCTCCGGCGGAGCGCGAGTTGCATGTGCGGCGGGAGGGCCCAGGGGTGTGCGACGGGCCGGTTATGCCCTCGCGTGCGATCCTGGAACCGTGGCGGGGGCGGCCGTGTCCTGGCCGGGGCCGGCCGCGGTGGAGCCGCGCACCACCAGTTCCGGCATGAAGACGAACTCGCTGTGCGGCGCGGGCGTGCCGCCGATCTCCTCCAGGAGCGTGCGCACCGCGGCCTGGCCCATCGCCGTCACCGGCTGGCGGATCGTGGTCAGCGGCGGATCGGTGAACGCTATGAGCGGCGAGTCGTCGTATCCCACCACCGACAGGTCGCGCGGGACCTCGCGGGAGAGCCGGCGGGCGGCCCTGATCGCGCCCAGCGCCATCATGTCGCTCGCGCACACCACCGCCGTGCAGCCCCGTTCCATCAGCGCGGAGGCGGCGGCCTGGCCGCCCTCCAGCGTGTAGAGGGAGTGCTGGATCAGCTCCTCGACCTCGTCCGCCGTCAGGTTCAACTGCTCGCGCATCGTGGCGTGGAAGCCCTCGATCTTGCGGAGCACCGGCACGAAGCGCTTCGGGCCGACCGCGAGGCCGATCCGGGTGTGTCCCAGCGACACCAGATGCGTCACCGCCAGCCGCATCGCGGCCCGGTCGTCCGGCGAGATGAAAGGTGCCTGCACCTTGGCCGAGAAGCCGTTGACCAGGACGAAGGGGACGCCCTGGGCGCGCAGTTGCTCGTAACGCCCCATGTCGGCGGAGGTGTCGGCGTGCAGCCCGGAGACGAAGATGATCCCGGAGACGCCCCGGTCGACCAGCATCTCGGTCAGCTCGTCCTCGGTGGAGCCGCCCGGGGTCTGGGTCGCGAGGACCGGGGTGTAGCCCTGCCGGGTCAGTGCCTGCCCGATGACCTGGGCGAGCGCCGGGAAGATCGGGTTCTCCAGCTCGGGCGTGATCAGGCCGACGAGCCCCGCGCTGCGCCTGCGCAGCCGTACGGGCCGTTCGTAGCCGAGTACGTCGAGAGCGGCGAGTACGGATTCGCGGGTGGCAGCGGCTACCCCGGGCTTGCCGTTCAGTACGCGGCTGACCGTCGCTTCGCTGACCCCCGCCTGAGTTGCGATATCGGCAAGCCGTGCGGTCATGGCAATGGACTGTACCGGGAGCGGGTCGGATTGCCCACCATGCACAGGAATCGGGCGGGACCGGCCGCCCCGGGGCGGCCGGAGCGGCGCCCCGACGCATCCGGCGGCAACGTCTTGCAAGGTCTTGCGGAGCCCGTTTGCCGGCTGCGGTCAGATCGTCGCACTGCGGAATCGGGGCTCGTGGGCCCTCTGTGGCAGGGGTCGGGAAGTTTCGTCAAGTGGCTTGACGGCAACCTTGCGGACACGCCAATGTAACGATCGTCGGAGCTTGCAGAAATCTTCCGCAAACTCTTTCGGTCGTCTTTCATCCTTGTTACGTTCACGTCGACCCGGCGCCGCGACGGAGCGGTACGGCAGTTGAAGGAGTTCAGATGCGACGTGGCATAACGGCCACCGCCCTGGTCGCGGCCCTGGCGCTCGCGGCGACCGCCTGCGGCAGCGATGACGACAGTTCCGGCGGCAACGGCACCTCCAAGGGCTCCGGCGAGCTCTCCGGCACCGTGACGTGGTGGGACACCTCCACCGCGGGCAGCGAGGACAAGGTCTTCAAGAAGATCGCCGAGGGCTTCGAGAAGCTGCACCCGAAGGTCGACGTCAAGTACGTCAACGTGCCCTTCGGCGATGCGCAGAACAAGTTCAAGAACGCGGCGCAGGCCGGCTCCGGCGCCCCCGACGTGATCCGCTCCGAGGTCGCCTGGACCCCCGAGTTCGCGGACCTCGGCTACCTGGCCCCGCTGGACGGCACCTCCGCCCTGCAGAAGCAGGACGACTTCCTGAAGCAGGCCGCCGCGTCCACCGAGTACAACGGCAAGACGTACGCGGTGCCGCAGGTCATCGACTCCATGGGCATCTTCTACAACAAGAAGATGTTCAAGGAGGCCGGCGTCGAGGTCCCCACCACCATCGACGAGCTGAAGACCGTCTCCAAGAAGATCAAGGCGAAGACCGGCAAGACCGGCTTCTACCTGCGCGGCGACGACGCCTACTGGTTCCTGCCCTTCCTCTACGGCGAGGGCGGCGACATGGTCAACGCGGCCGACAAGAAGGTCACCATCGACGACGCCGCCGGCGTCAAGGCCATGAAGGTCGTCAAGGACCTGGTCGACTCGGGTGCCGCCAAGACGGACGCCACGGACGGCTGGGAGAACATGCAGGCGTCGTTCAAGAACGGCGACGTCGCGATGATGATCAACGGCCCGTGGGCCGTCGCCGACACCTACACCGGCAAGGAGTTCAAGGACAAGGCCAACCTGGGCGTCGCCCCGGTCCCGTCCGGCTCCGCCGCGCAGGGCGCCCCGC
Organism: Streptomyces sp. DT224; assembly: GCF_049844595.1. NCBI lineage: Bacteria > Bacillati > Actinomycetota > Actinomycetes > Kitasatosporales > Streptomycetaceae > Streptomyces > Streptomyces sp. DT224. The sequence goes on along the minus strand of NZ_JBNCLI010000007.1, from coordinate 472,651 downwards.
AGGGCGGTCACAACCTGGCCGTCTACGCCGGTTCCAAGAACCTGGACGCCTCCTACGCCTTCGTCGACTACATGACCTCCGTCAAGACGCAGGCCCAGGTCACCAAGGAGCTGAACCTCCTGCCGACCCGTACCTCCGCCTACGCCGAGGAGCCGGTCGTCAACAACGAGATCGTCGGCTTCTTCAAGCCGGTCGTCGAGAGCGCCGTCGAGCGCCCGTGGATCCCGGAGACCGGCAGCCTCTTCGCGCCGCTCGTCACCGAGTACACCAAGGTCCTCACCGGTCAGACGACCCCGGAGAAGGCGGTCAAGGCGACCGGCGACTCCTACCGCAAGCTCCTCAAGGGCTGGAAGTAACTCAGGAAGGCAGGCCGGCTGATGGCTGTCCACACCAGCCAGTCGGTGGTGAAGGCCGCGGGCGACGACGTCGCCCGCGGCCGGAGCCGCGGAACTGGTAACCCCCCGCCGCCGGGACGGATACGGCGGGCCCTGTCGACGCACTGGTACGCCTGGACGATGGTGGCTCCGGTCGTCGTCGTGATCGGCGTGATCATCGGTTACCCCCTGGTCCGCGGCATCTACCTGTCGCTGACCGACGCCAACGAGCGCAACGTCGCGCGGTCCATCGGTGTCAACCACCTGCCCGCCACGTACGAGTTCGTCGGCCTGGACAACTACGCCGACGCGCTCACCGGCAACCAGTTCCTCGGCACACTCGGGTGGACCCTGGTGTGGACGGTCTCCTGCGTGGCCATCACCTTCGGCCTCGGCATGGCCCTGGCCAACATCCTCAACCGGAAGATCGCCGGCCGCTCCGCCTACCGGATGGCGCTCATCCTGCCCTGGGCCATCCCCGGCTTCGTCTCCGTCTTCGCCTGGCGCTTCCTCTACAACCAGGACCGCGGGCTGCTCAACAAGATCCTCGCCGGCGGCGGCATCGACGGGATCGACTGGCTGGGCGACCCGACCATCGCCAAGGTCTCCGTCATCGTCGTCAACGTGTGGCTCGGCGTGCCGTTCATGATGGTCGCCCTGCTCGGCGGCCTCCAGTCCATCCCCAGCGAGCAGTACGAGGCCGCGGAGATGGACGGCGCCACCGCCTGGCAGCGCTTCCGCCACGTCACGCTGCCCGGACTGCGGCCGGTCTCCACGACCGTCATCCTGCTCTCCACCATCTGGACCTTCAACATGTTCCCGGTGATCTTCCTGCTCACCCGCGGCGGACCCGGCGAAGCCACCCAGATCCTGGTCACCCAGGCGTACAAGTTCTCCTTCGAGATCAGCCCGCGCGACTTCGCGCAGTCCTCCACGTGGGGCGTGCTGATCCTCGTACTCCTGCTGATCTTCGCCGCGGTCTACCGGCGAGTCCTGCGCACCCAGGGAGACGACTGGTGACCACCGCACCCACCCCCGCCGCGCGGCACTCCGCGCCGCGCCCGGAAAAGGTCCGGCTGCGCGGCGAGCGCTCGCCGCTGGCCTCCACCGCACTGCACCTGACGCTGATCGTCGCGTCCGTGATCGCCGTCTTCCCCGTGCTGTGGGTCCTGCTCACCTCGCTGAAGCCCGCCGAACTCGCCACCACCACGGACTTCTTCAAGGAAACGACGTTCGAGAACTACACGAACCTCATCAAGGACACGAAGTTCCTGACCTGGTTCGGCAACTCGCTGGTCGTCGCGGGCCTCACCACGCTCATCGGCGTGATCGTCTCGGCCTCCACCGGCTATGCCGTCAGCCGCTTCCGGTTCCCCGGCAAGCGCGGGCTGATGTGGACGCTGCTGATCACCCAGATGTTCCCGGTCGCCGTCCTCATCGTGCCGATCTACAACATCATGGCGGGCATGGGGCTGCTCAACAAGCCCGCCGGTCTCGTCATCACGTACCTGACCATCTCGGTGCCGTTCTGCGCCTGGATGATGAAGGGCTTCTTCGACACCATCCCGCGCGAGATCGACGAGTCCGGGCAGGTCGACGGACTCACCCCGTTCGGCACGTTCTGGCGGCTCATCCTGCCGCTGGCCAAGCCGGGCCTCGCGGTCACCGCGTTCTACTCCTTCATCACCGCCTGGGGCGAGGTGGCGTACGCCTCCGCCTTCATGGTCGGCGAGGACAACCTCACCCTCGCGGGCGGCCTCCAGCTGTTCGTCAACCAGTACGGCGCCCAGTGGGGCCCGATGACCGCCGCGTCCGTACTGATCGCGATACCCGCGGCCCTGGTGTTCCTGTTCGCGCAGAAGCACCTCGTCACCGGCATGTCCGCCGGAGCCGTCAAGGGCTAGGGGGTGTCTTGCCGGTCAGGGCCGGGTCCGCGACGCCTGGCACGGCACCTCGCCGCGTTGCCGAACCGCCCTGATCGCTCCGCGATGAGGACGCCCCGGCGCCTTGCGATGCACCGCACCAGACGCCGCGGCCTATCCGCCCCTGACCGGCAAGACGCCCCCCGCACGCCCCCACGACCGCACGCACCAGTCACGGTGGCGCCGGAATCCCGACCCGGTCCCGGCGCCACCCCCCACCCAGACACTCCAGGGACGACATGACCCAGCACCTCGCTGCCCCCTCCACCGGTACGTCCGACGACGCCGCCGGCCACCGCACCGGCTGGTGGCAGGACGCGGTGATCTACCAGGTCTATCCGCGCAGCTTCGCCGACGGCGACGGCGACGGCATGGGCGATCTCGCAGGCGTACGCGGCAGACTCCCGTACCTCAAGGACCTCGGTGTCGACGCGGTCTGGCTCAGCCCGTTCTACGCGTCCCCGCAGGCCGACGCCGGGTACGACGTCGCCGACTACCGGGCCATCGACCCGATGTTCGGCAGCCTGCTCGACGCCGACGCGCTGATCCGCGACGCCCACGGCCTGGGCCTGCGGATCATCGTCGACCTGGTGCCCAACCACTCGTCCGACCAGCACGAGTGGTTCAAGCGCGCTCTCGCCGAGGGCCCCGGCTCCGCACTGCGCGACCGCTACCACTTCCGCCCCGGCAAGGGCACATCGGGCGAACTCCCGCCCAACGACTGGGAGTCCATCTTCGGCGGCCCCGCCTGGACCCGCACGACCGATCCGGACGGCACCCCCGGCGAGTGGTACCTCCACCTCTTCGCGCCCGAGCAGCCCGACTTCAACTGGGAGCACCCGGCGGTCGCCGACGAGTTCCGCTCGATCCTGCGCTTCTGGCTCGACATGGGCGTCGACGGGTTCCGCGTGGACGTCGCGCACGGCCTGGTCAAGGCCGAGGGGCTGCCGGACCTCGGCACCCACGACCAGCTGAAGCTGCTCGGAAACGATGTCATGCCGTTCTTCGACCAGGACGGGGTGCATGAGATCTACCGCAGCTGGCGCACCATCCTGGACGAGTACCCCGGTGACAGGATCGCCGTCGCGGAGGCGTGGACGCCGACCGTCGAGCGCACCGCCAACTACGTGCGCCCCGACGAGATGCACCAGGCGTTCAACTTCCAGTACCTGGCCACCGCCTGGGACGCCGCCGCGCTCCGCGAGGTCATCGACACCTCGCTCGACGCCATGCGGCCGGTCGGCGCCCCCACCACCTGGGTGCTCTCCAACCACGACGTCACCCGGCACGCCACCCGGTTCGCCAACCCGGCGGGCCTCGGCACCCAGATCCGCACCCCCGGCGACCGCGAACTCGGCCTGCGCCGGGCCCGCGCGGCGAGCCTGCTGATGCTGGCGCTGCCCGGCTCCGCCTACGTCTACCAGGGCGAGGAGCTCGGCCTGCCCGACGTCACCGACCTGCCCGACGAGGCCCGCCAGGACCCGTCGTTCTTCCGGGCCGAGGGCCAGGACGGCTTCCGCGACGGCTGCCGCGTCCCGATCCCGTGGACCCGCGAGGGCTCCTCGTACGGCTTCGGCGCGGGCGGCAGCTGGCTCCCGCAGCCCACCGGCTGGGGCGAGCTGAGCGTCGAGGCGCAGACCGGTGCGGCCGGCTCCACCTTGGAGCTGTACCGGGCCGCCATCGCCGCCCGCCGGGCGCACCCCGGGCTCGGCGCGGGCGCCGAGGTGCGCTGGCTGGACGTTCCGGAGGGGCTGCTCGCGTTCGCCCGCCCCGGGTTCGTCTGCACCGTCAACACCACGGGCGCCCCGGTCCGCATCCCCGTGCCGGGCACGGTCCTGCTGGCCAGCGCGCCGGTCGAGGCCGACGGCGACACGGTGGAGCTGCCCGCGGACACCACGGTGTGGTGGACGGTGTGACGACCGTCCCCCTGCCGAGGGGCCCCGGCGCGGGCGGTGCGCTGCGGCTGTCGGACATCGCCGGCCAGGCGTCCGTCAGCGAGGCGACCGTCAGCCGGGTCCTCAACGGCAAGCCGGGCGTCGCGGACACCACGCGTCAGCGGGTGCTCGCGGCGCTCGACATCCTGGGCTATGAACGGCCCGTGCGGCTGCGGCAGCGCAGCGCCGGGCTGATCGGTCTTGTCACCCCCGAGCTGACCAACCCGATCTTCCCGGCGTTCGCCCAGTCCGTGGAGCAGGTGCTCGCCGGGCACGGCTACACACCGGTGCTCTGCACCCAGTTGCCCGGCGGCGCCACCGAGGACGAGCTGGTCGAGCAGCTGGTCGAGCGCGGCGTCGGCGGGATCGTCTTCCTGTCCGGGCTGCACGCCGACACCTCGGCCGACCCGGCGCGCTACGCCGCGCTGTCCGAGCGCGGGGTGCCGTTCGTCCTGATCAACGGGTACAACGAGCGGATCAGCGCCCCGTTCGTCTCGCCCGACGACACCGCCGCCGTGCGGATGGCCGTGAGCCATCTCGCCGAACTCGGCCACCGCCGGGTGGGCCTGGCCATAGGGCCGCAGCGCTACGTCCCCTCCCGCCGGAAGCGGGACGGTTTCGTGGACGCCGCGGTCTCCGTGCTCGGCCTGGACCGCGTGGACGCCGAACTCCTCGTCTGCTCCACGCTGTTCAGCGTCGAGGGCGGCCAGGTGGCGGCGGGCGCGCTGCTGGACCGCGGGTGCACCGGCATCGTCTGCGGCAGCGACCTGATGGCGCTGGGCGTGGTCCGCGCGGCCCGGGACCGCGGGCTCGACGTGCCGCGCGACGTGTCCGTGGTGGGCTTCGACGACTCGCAGCTCATCGCGTTCACCGACCCGCCGCTGACCACGGTCCGCCAGCCGGTCCAGGCGATGGCGGCGGCCGCGGTGGGCGCGCTGCTGGAGGAGATCGGCGGCAGCCCCGTCCAGCGCACGGAGTACGTGTTCCAGCCGGAGCTGGTGGTCCGGGGGTCCACGGCGGCGCTGCGGAGCGCGTGAGCGGGCGGCCGAGGGGGCCGGGTCCGGAGGGGGGACTTGGCCCTCACGCGTGTCCGGGGGCGGCGGTGCGCTGCCGGCGCAGCATCAGGACCAGGCCGGTCGCGACGGCCAGGCCCACGAGGGCGAGGACGGAGCCCTTCACGACGGGCCCGTGCCAGCCGTAGTCGGCGGTGTAGGCGGCGCCGGCGTCCTCGGCGAGCCGGACGCCGTCGATCCGGGCGGGCGCGGGGTCACCGCGGCGTACGTCGACGGCATCCCTCAGCTCGACGTTGCGCGCGGTGACGGAGCCGTCGGTGCTGGTGAAGGTGCCCGTCCAGGAGCAGGACTCCTTGCCGCACGTGCGATCGGCGGGCGCCAGCGATCCGACGGGGCCGTCGCGCAACGCGGCCCGGCCCTCGATGCCCTCGGCGGCCAGGCCGAGGCCACCGCCGAGCGAGACGAGCAGGACGAAGACGACAGCGATGCGGACGAAGACACGTCCGCGCTTGGTCAGGGGCCGACCGGTCTGCATGGCGTGATCCTTGGTCGTGTCGTGTCGTGCGTACCGGTCGGGGCGGGTCAGCCCGCGCCGTCGCCCTCGTTGAAGAGGCGTACGGTCCCGAGGATCTGGCGGATCGTGGCGTCGGGTACCTCGTCCTGGACGCCGTGCGCTCCGACGTAGGTCCACGAGACGAACTTGCCCTCCGCGTTCTTGAAGGCGAAGGTCACCGCCTTGCCGTCGGTGTCGCACTTGCCCTTCTTCGGCGCCCCGGACGAAGTGACGGTCACGAGGCTGCCTTCGACGCCCGACTTCGTCCGGAACGACTCGGGCTCACCGACCGTGAGGCGCGAGCGGTCGGGCTGGGTGTAGAGGCCGTAGACCCAGGTCTCGGCGGTGTCCTCGGCGGCTTCGGCCGCGCTCTTGGCGCCCTGCTCCCCGGTGGTGCCGACGGAGGCGAGCGAACTCTCCTCGGGGGTGCCGTCCTTGTCGTCGTCGGACGTGCACCACTTCTCCTTGAGGACCGCCGGGGCCATCATCGCGGCCAGCGGCTTATCCTCGGGGTCGTCGTTCTCCGAGACGTAGCTCACCCAGTCCGCGGACTGGCGCTCCCAGGAGGCGGGCACGTCGAAGGTGATGCCGCGCTTGGCGTTGACCACCGTGTTCCAGCCGGGGACGAGCGGGTCCGAGCCGCCGCCTCCGGCGCCCCGGTCCGTGCCATCGGCCCGCGCGGACGCGCTCGCGGTGGGCGTCGGCCGAGGACCGGCCTCATCGTTCCCGCCGTCGCGGAGTGCCAGGTAGCCCACCGCCGCGCAGGCCACGACGACCGCCGCGCAGGCGGCCACCACGGTGACCGTGGTCCGGTTCCGGCCGGGGTGGGGCGGTTCGGGGGCGTTGATGCCGACCGTGGGCTCCGCGTGCCAATCGGGGCTGCCCCGGCCGGGCTGCGCCGGAGGCGAACTGCGGTGAGCGCCCGGCGTGTTCGGCTGATCGGGGGACGACTGTTCTCCTGGCCACATGGCGCGAGCCTCATCGTGGTCCGGGGACGACCCGTCGCCCGGGGCGGGTGGTCGCAGGAGAGGCACCGGCAGTCGGCCCGGTCGGGCCGGCGGGGAGGTGTGACTGCCGGTGCCTCTCATGTCTGACCGGCCCGGCCGGCCGGGCGCGTGGGGCCCGGGTATCGGGACCCCCGGCCGACCGGACCGGAGTCGGGAGAAACGTAACAGGGCTGCAATGTCTTGCGTAAGGCCTTGCAGGAAGAAATCCGCAGTATTTCGTGGATGTGAGCGGGCGGTGTCCAAAGGGTTGACCGGGACCTGCCGGGCTCGTACGGTCTCGCTGCGGCAAGGTTTGCATTCTTGCAGCAAGAACCTTCAGGAGCCTTGAGGGCAGGGCGCGTTGCCGTAAGGGCTGAGGGTGCCGGGTTGTCTCGGATCGGATAGCGGACGCGGTCTGGTGCGTGCGATTCCAAGGCGGAGGAGGGAGTCAACGCGGAGCGTTGGCGACCGACGACAACGCCGGAAGCGTGCGTGCCAGGCCGCGTCCGCCCGGTCCGAGGCAACCCGGCACCCTCCGAACCGTCACCCGCATTTCCCCCACAGCAGGAGGAAAACATGGCCAGCAGACCCCTGTCTGCCGCGCTCGCCCTCGTCGCGGGAGCCGCCGCCCTCGTGGTCCCCGCCACGACGGCCGAGGCGTCCGCCCCGGGCACGAAGGACGTCACCGCCGTCCTCTTCGAGTGGAAGTTCGACTCCGTCGCCAAGGCGTGTACGGACACCCTCGGCCCGGCCGGATACGGCTTCGTCCAGGTCTCGCCGCCCCAGGAGCACATCCAGGGCAGCCAGTGGTGGACCTCGTACCAGCCGGTCAGCTACAAGATCGCCGGGCGGCTCGGAGACCGTACGTCCTTCGCCAACATGGTGAACACCTGCCACAGCGCGGGCGTCAAGGTCGTCGCGGACTCGGTCATCAACCACATGACCAGCGGTTCGGGCACCGGCACGGGCGGCACCTCGTACACCAAGTACAACTACCCCGGGCTCTACTCCTCGGCCGACATGGACGACTGCACCGCCCAGATCAGCAACTACGGCGACCGCGCCAACGTCCAGAACTGCGAGCTGGTCGGGCTCGCCGACCTGGACACCGGCGAGGACTACGTACGCGGGAAGATCGCCGGTTACCTCAACGACCTGCTCTCGCTCGGCGTCGACGGATTCCGCATCGACGCGGCCAAGCACATGCCCGCCGGTGACCTCGCCCCCATCAAGTCCCGGCTGAGCAACCCGGGCGTCTACTGGAAGCAGGAGGCGATCTACGGAGCCGGCGAGGCCGTCTCACCCGACGAGTACGCCGGGACGGGTGACGTCCAGGAGTTCCGCTACGCCCGCGGTCTCAAGCAGGTGTTCAACAACGAGAACCTCGCCAACCTGAAGAACTTCGGCGAGGGCTGGGGCTTCATGCCGTCCTCGAAGGCCGCGGTGTTCGTCGACAACCACGACACCGAGCGGGGCGGCGACACGCTGAACTACAAGGACGGCGCCGACTACACGCTCGCCAGCGTGTTCATGCTGGCCTGGCCCTACGGCTCGCCCGACGTGCACTCCGGCTACGAGTGGTCCGACAAGGACGCCGGCCCGCCCAACGGCGGCACGGTGAACGCCTGCTACAGCGACGGCTGGAAGTGCCAGCACGCCTGGCGCGAGATCTCCTCCATGGTCGGCTTCCGCAACACCGCGCGCGGTGAGGCCGTCACCAACTGGTGGGACGACGGCGGCGACCGGATCGCGTTCGGGCGCGGCTCCAAGGCGTACGTGGCGATCAACCACGAGGGCTCCTCGCTGACGCGCACGTTCCAGACCTCGCTGCCCGCCGGCGACTACTGCGACGTCCAGTCCGGCAAGGGCGTCACGGTCAACGGCTCCGGCCAGTTCACCGCGACCCTCGGCGCCGGCACGGCGCTCGCCCTGCACACCGGCGCCCGCACCTGCGGCGGCGGCTCCACCGACCCGACCGGCCCCGGCACGGAGACGGGCACCCCCGGCGCCTCCTTCGGCGTCAACGCCACCACCCAGCCCGGCCAGAACATCTACGTCACCGGCAACCAGCCCGCCCTCGGCAACTGGAACACCGGCAGCGCGCCGAAGCTGGACCCGGCGACGTACCCGGTCTGGAAGCTCGACGTGAACCTGCCCGCGGGCACCACGTTCGAGTACAAGTACATCCGCAAGGACACGAACGGCAACGTGACCTGGGAGAGCGGTGCCAACCGCACGGCCACGGTGCCGTCCTCCGGCAGGGTCACGCTGTCCTCGGACGTCTGGCGCGGCTGACCTTCCGCCCTCCACCCCCACCCGCCGGACGGGCCGTCCCCCAGCGGCCAGTCCGGCCCCGCACACCCCCCGTACCACGTCGAGGAGAGCCCGAGTGAAACGTCCGTACCCGCGCGTGCCCGCACGCGGAACGGCTGCCGCCGTCGTCGCGGCCGCCCTGTGCGCGGCCCTGGTGCCCGCGCTGCCCGCCGCCGCGGCCCGGCCGCCCGCCGCGCCCTCGGACGCCAAGCTGGCCGGCCAGGCCACCCGGCACGACCTGACCCGCGAGCAGTTCTACTTCGTGATGCCCGACCGGTTCGCGAACGGCGACACGGGCAACGACCGGGGCGGGCTGACCGGTTCGCGTCTGGAGACCGGCTACGACCCCACGGACAAGGGGTTCTACCAGGGCGGCGACCTCAAGGGGCTGACCGGCCGGCTCGACTACATCAAGGGGCTCGGCACCACCGCCATCTGGCTCGCGCCGATCTTCAGGAACCGGCCCGTCCAGGGCACCGGCAAGGACGCCTCGGCCGGCTACCACGGCTACTGGATCACCGACTTCACCCAGGTCGACCCGCACTTCGGCACCAACGCCGACCTGACGAAGCTGATCGACAAGGCCCACCGCAAGGGCATGAAGGTCTTCTTCGACGTCATCACCAACCACACCGCCGACACCGTCGACTACGCCGAGAAGACCTACGGCTACAAGTCCAAGGGCGCCTACCCCTACCTCGACCGCGACGGACGTCCCTTCGACGACGCCGCCGGCATGGCGAAGACGGACGCCGACTCCTTCCCGTACAAGCCGGTGAGCGGCGGCGGCAAGACGCCGTCCTGGCTCAACGACCCGACGATGTACCACAACCGGGGCGACTCCACGTACGCCGGCGAATCCACCACGTACGGCGACTTCTCCGGCCTGGACGACCTGTGGACCGAGCGGCCCGAGGTCGTCTCCGGCATGGAGAAGATCTACGAGAAGTGGGTCCGCGACTTCGACATCGACGGCTTCCGGATCGACACCGTCAAACACGTCGACCTGGACTTCTGGACCCAGTGGGCCACCGCGCTCGACGCCTACGCGGCCAGGCACGGGCGCGAGGACTTCTTCATGTTCGGCGAGGTCTACTCCTCGGACACCGCCGTCACCTCGCCGTACGTCACGCAGGGCCGGCTGGACGCCACGCTCGACTTCCCGTTCCAGGAGGCGGCCCGCCAGTACGCCTCGCAGGGCGCCCCGGCCTCGAAGCTCGCCGCCGTCTTCGCCGACGACTACCGGTACACCACCGACAAGGCCAACGCCTACGAGCAGGTGACCTTCCTCGGCAACCACGACATGGGCCGCATCGGGACCTTCCTCGGGCAGGACAACCCGAAGGCCGGTGACGCGGAGCTGGTGAAGCGCGCGGAGCTGGCCAACGAGCTGATGTTCCTCAGCCGGGGCAACCCCGTCGTCTACTACGGCGACGAGCAGGGCTTCACGGGCGCGGGCGGCGACAAGGACGCCCGCCAGACGATGTTCGCCTCGAAGACCGCCGACTACCTGGACGACGACGAGCTGGGCACCGACCGCACGCACGCCTCCGACGCGTACGACGAGACCCACCCGCTCTACCGCTCCATCGCCGCCCTCTCGAAGCTGACCCGGGACAACCCGGCGCTCCGCGACGGAGTCCAGACCGAGCGGTACGCCGAGGGGCCGGTGTACGCCTTCTCGCGTACGGACGCCGAGCGCGGCGACGAGTACCTGGTCGCCGTCAACAACGGCGCCTCCGCGAAGACCGTCGAGCTGTCCACCGGGTCCGCCCGCATGGACTTCCGCACCCTGTACGGCGGTACCGGCACGGTCCGCAGCGGCGCCGACAAGAAGATCACGGTCACCGTCCCGGCCCTGTCGAGCATCGTGCTCCGCGCGGCCGAGCCCCTCGCCGCCCCGGCCACCAAGCCCTCCGTCACCCTGAAGGCCCCCGCAGCCGGCGCCACCGGCACCGTCGAGCTGACCGCCGACGTGGGCGGCGGCTCGCTCAACCGGGTCGTCTTCGCCGCCCAGACCGGCAACGGCAAGTGGACCACCCTCGGCACCGCCGACCACGCCCCGTACAAGGTCACCCAGACGCTGAGCGACCGGACCGCCGCCGGGACACCGCTGCGCTACAAGGCCGTCGTGGTGGACCGCACCGGCCGCACCGCCAGCGCCACCGCCTCCTCCACCGCCGGACAGGCGCCCGCCCCCGCGAAGCCCGTCGCCGTCGAGCGCGACTACGCCGTCGTCCACTACCAGCGCGCCGACGGCGACTACGACGGCTGGGAGGTGAAGTCCGGCGGGACCACCGCCGCCTTCGCCGGACGCGACGCGTACGGCGCGTTCGCGTGGGTCGAGGTCCCCGAGGGCGCCGCGACCGTCCCGTACACCGTCGAGAAGGGCGGCACCACCGAGGGGCCCGAGCGCACCGTGGACCTCGCGAAGACCGGTGAGGTGTGGATCGCGCAGGGCGAGGACGGCCAGGCCGGCACCGCGCCCGACGGCGCCTACCCCGCCCCGGACACCACCAAGGCCGTCCTGCACTACTACCGCGCCGACGGCGACTACGACGGCTGGGGGCTGCACACCTGGACCGGTGCCAAGGAGCCCACGGACTGGGCCAAGCCGCTCCGGCCCGTGAAGAGGGACGCCTCCGGGCTCACCTTCGAGGTCCCGCTCACCGACGGGGCCACCACCCTCAGCTACATCCTGCACCGGGGCGATGAGAAGGACCTGCCCAGCGACCAGGCCCTCGACCTCGCCACGTACGGCCACGAGGTGTGGCTGCTCGGCGGCCGGGCCGGCTACCTGCTCCCGCAGGCCGGCGGTGTCCCGACGCCCGACCTCACCAAGGCCGAGGCGCAGTGGATCGACGCCGGCACCGTCGTCTGGAAGGTCAAGGCCACCGAGGCCACCAGCCAGCAGCTCGTGTACGCGAAGCAGGGCGGCATCACCGTCGAGGACGGCGCCCTCAGCGACGAGGGCCAGTGGCTGCGCCTCACCCCGTCCGCGCTGACCGACGCCCAGGAGGCGAAGTACCCGCACCTCAAGGACTACCCCGCCTTCACCGTCGAACCCCGGGACCGCGACCGCGTCCGCGAGGCCCTGCGCGGCCAGCTCATCGCCACCCAGCGCGCCGCCAACGGGGCCCTGCTCGCCGCCACCGGCGTGCAGAGCGCCGGAGTGCTCGACGACCTCTACGGCGAGGAGGCGCGCGGTGCCGCACTCGGCCCGGTCTTCCGCCACGGCACCCCCACCCTCTCCGTGTGGGCCCCCACCGCCCGTACGGTCGCGCTCGAACTCGACGGGAAGACCGTGCCCATGCGGCGCGACGACCGCACCGGCGTCTGGTCGGTCACCGGCAAGAAGAACTGGACCGGCAAGCCCTACCGGTACGTCGTGAACGTCTGGGCGCCCACCGTCCAGAAGCTCGTCACCAACAAGGTCACCGACCCCTACTCCACCGCCCTCACCACCGACTCCGCCCGCAGCCTCGTCGTGGACCTGGAGGACCGGAAGCTCGCCCCCAAGGGCTGGGACGAACTCCGCAAGCCCGCCGCCGTGCCGCTGCGCGACGCGCAGATCCAGGAGCTCCAGATCCGCGACTTCTCCCTCGCGGACCCCACCTCGAAGCACCCCGGCGAGTACCTGGCCTTCACCGACACCCGCTCCGACGGGATGAAGCACCTCAGGCAGCTCGCCGACGCGGGCACCGGCTACGTCCACCTGCTGCCCGCCTTCGACATCGGCACCATTCCCGAGAGGAAGAAGGACCAGCAGAAGCCCGCCTGCGACCTGTCCGTCTACGCCCCCGACTCCGCCGAACAGCAGGCGTGCGTGGCGAAGGCCGCCGCGAAGGACGCCTACAACTGGGGCTACGACCCGCTGCACTACACCGTCCCCGAGGGCAGCTACGCCTCCGACCCGGAGGGCACGAAGCGCACGGTCGAGTTCCGGCAGATGGTCCAGGGCATCAACGGCGCCGGACTGCGGACCGTCATGGACGTCGTCTACAACCACACCGTCGCCTCCGGCCAGGACGGCAAGTCCGTCCTCGACCGGATCGTGCCCGGCTACTACCAGCGGCTCCTGGAGGACGGCACCGTCGCCACCTCCACCTGCTGCGCCAACACCGCCCCCGAGAACACCATGATGGGCAAGCTCGTCGTGGACTCGGTCGTCACCTGGGCCAAGGAGTACAAGGTCGACGGCTTCCGCTTCGACCTGATGGGTCACCACCCCAAGGCCAACATCCTGGCCGTCCGCAAGGCCCTCGACGCGCTGACCGTCGCCAAGGACGGCGTGGACGGCAAGAAGATCATCCTGTACGGCGAGGGCTGGAACTTCGGTGAGATCGCCGACGACGCCCGCTTCGTCCAGGCCACCCAGAAGAACATGGCCGGCACCGGCATCGCCACCTTCTCCGACCGCGCCCGCGACGCCGTACGCGGCGGCTCCCCGTTCGACGAGGACCCCGGCGTGCAGGGCTTCGCCACCGGCCTCTACACCGACCCCAACACCTCCACCGCCAACGGCACGCGGGCCGAGCAGAAGGCCCGCCTGCTGCACTACCAGGACCTGATCAAGGTCGGCCTCACCGGAAACCTCGCCGACTACACCTTCACCGACACCTCCGGGAACACGGTCAAGGGCTCCGGCGTCGACTACAACGGCGCCCCGGCCGGCTACGCCGCCGCACCCGGTGACGCCCTCGCCTACGCCGACGCCCACGACAACGAGACCCTGTACGACGCGCTCGCGTTCAAGCTCCCGGCGGGCACCCCGGCCGCCGACCGGGCCCGCACGCAGGTCCTGGCCATGGCGACGGCGACCCTCTCGCAGGGCCCCGCGCTCTCCCAGGCCGGCACGGACCTGCTGCGCTCCAAGTCGCTGGACCGCAACTCCTTCGACAGCGGCGACTGGTTCAACGCCCTGCACTGGGACTGCCGGGCCGGCAACGGCTTCGGGCGCGGACTGCCGCCGGCCGCGGACAACGAGGCCAAGTGGCCCTACGCGAAGCCCCTGCTGACGAACGACACGGTCACCCCGGGCTGCGCACAGATCAACGGAGCCTCGGCCGCGTACCGCGACCTGCTCACCATCCGCACCACGGAGAAGGACTTCGACCTGACGTCCGCCGCGCAGGTGCAGTCCCGGCTCTCCTTCCCGCTGTCCGGCGAGGACGAGACGCCCGGCGTGATCACCATGCGCCTCGGCACGCTCGTCGTCGTCTTCGACGCCGCGCCCGGCACCACCACCCAGAAGGTCCCCGCACTCGCCGGCCAGGACTACGCCCTGCACCCCGTCCAGGCGAAGGGCGCGGATTCTACCGTCAAGAAGTCCTCGTACGAGCGGAGTTCAGGCAGCTTCACCGTTCCGGGACGCACAGTGGCGGTGTTCACCCTGCGCTGACCGCCACAGGGCTACCGTATGGGCAGCCGCCCGGGGGTGTCGCAGGGCGTGCTCCGAAATGAGGCCCGGCAGGCGGGGCTTTCGGAGCACGCCCTACCCCCGGGCACGCCTTTCATTCCACCTGTGCAGCGACGGTGACGATGGCCAGCAACCTCCCCGAGGAGACCACCAGCTTTGTCGGACGGACGGCCGAGCTCACCGGGCTCGAACACGCCCTCGCCACCGGCCGGCTGACCACCCTCACCGGCACCGGAGGCGTAGGAAAGACCCGGCTCGCGCTCCGCGCCGCCCGCCGTGCCGCACCCGGCTACCGCGACGGCGTCCGGTGGGCCGACCTCGCCCCCCTGCACGACGACGAACTCCTCCTCGCCACCGTCTCCGACGCGGTCGGCCTCAGCGACCACACCCTGCGCCCGCCCATCGACGTGCTGTGCGAATGGCTCGCCGACAAACAGCTCCTGCTCGTCCTGGACTCCTGCGAGCACCTGCGCCCCGCCTGCGCCCACCTCCTCGGCGAGATCCTGACCACCTCGCCGGGACTCACCGTCCTCGCCACCAGCCGCCAGCCCCTGGAACTCCGGGGCGAACAGCTCGTGGAGGTCGACCCGCTGCCCGTCGAAGGCGCCGCCGACGCGCTCACCCTCTTCCGGGAACGGGCCACGGCCGCCGCCCCCGCCACCCCCTTCAGGGAACCGGGCACCGCCGAGGCCGCCGCCGAGATCTGCCGCCGCCTCGACGGCATCCCGCTCGCCATCGAACTCGCCGCCGCCGGGGTCGGCCGGCAGAGCGTCCAGGAGATCGCCCAGCGCCTCGGCACCCGGCTCGACGCCTTCGCCGACACCACCCTCCGCCCGGTCCGCCACCGGACCCTGCGCACCACCATCGGCTGGTCCCACGAGCTGTGCACCCCGCTCGAACGGCTCCTCTGGGCCCGGCTCACCGTGCTCCGCGGCGACTTCGACGAGGACACCGCCGTCACCGTCTGCGCCGGCGGCCCCCTCACCGGGGACGGCGTCCGCACCGCCCTGCGCGGCCTGGCCGCCAAGTCCGTCGTCACCCGCGAGGGCACCCGCCACCGCATGCTCGACACGCTGCGCGAGTACGGCCGGATGTGGCTCGCGGAGCTGGGCGAGGAACGGGCCGCCGCCGACCGGCACGCCGCCTGCTTCCTGAGCCTCGCCCGGAACGCCCACGCCGGCTGGACCGGCGACGACCAGATCCTCTGGTACCACCGCATCGCCGACGCGCACGCCGACCTGTGCGCCGCGCTCGACCACCTCCTCGCGCACGACACCGCCGCCGCCCAGGAGATGGCCGGCCGCATCGGCTTCTTCTGGTGCTGCTGCGGCCACCTCCCGCAGACCCGGGGATACGCCCAGCGTGCCCTGGACACCGGACCGGCCGACGGCCCCCACCGCACCCGGGTGCTGTGGGTGCTCGGCATCTGCGTCCTGCTCCAGGGCGACTACCCGGCCGCCGAGCACATCGGCCGCGAGTGCGTCCGCGAGGCCGCCGCCGACGGCACCGACGAGGGCATCCTGGCCGCCGCGTATCTGCGCGGACTCACCCACCTGATGACCGGCGAACCCGAGAAGGGCCTCCGCGAGGGGCGGCGGGTGCTCCGGACCACCGCCTCGGGCACCCGCCTCGAAGCGGCCTACCGGCTGCGCTGCCACCTCATCACCGTCTTCGCCCTCACCGGGCTCGGCCGGCTGGAGGAGGCCGCGTCGGCCGCCGTCGTGCTGCGGGCGGCCTGCGAGGCCCAGGACGAGTGCTGGACCCGGTCCTACGTGGACTACCAACTCGCCCTGATCGCCCTGCTCCAGGGCCGCGCCGCACCCGCCGCCGCGCACGCCCGGGCCATGCTCGCCGGCAAGCACCGGCTCCGCGACCGCTTCGGCATCGCGCTCGGCCTGGACATCCTGGCCGCCGCCATCGCCGCCCAGGGCGAGGGGGCCAGGGCCGCCCGGGTCTACGGCACCGGACAGGTCTACTGGCGCATGGTCGGCCACCCCCAGCGCGGCACCCCCGAGCTCGGCCCGGTCCGCGAGACCTGCGAGCGGCGCGCCCGGGAGGCGGTCGGCGACGCGGCGTACCGGCGCGCGTTCGAACAGGGCCGGGCCGACAGCGCGGAGGCCGGCCTCGCGCTGGCGCTCCACGGGGAGCTGCTGACGTAACGGCTCGGCCCACCGGTTCACATAGTGAATCGGTGTTGTGCGCCACCGCCCGTACGGGAAAGGCTGGACGGTGTCCGTCCCCGCGCCCGACCTGGAGACCGCCATGCCGCAGATCACCGTCGACTACTCCGCCGCACTCGGCGACGCCTTCGACCGCCCCGCCTTCGCCCTCGCGCTGCACCCGGTCGTCGCCGAGACGGTCAACACCAAGATCGCCGCCTGCAAGACCCGTTTCCGGCGGGCCGAGGAGACCGTGGTGGCGGACGCCCCGGGCGGTGACGCGCTCGTGCACGTGGACATCTCGCTGCTGCCCGGCCGTACCCCGGAGACCAAGGCCCGGCTCACCGAGGCCGTCCTGGAGCTCCTGCGCGCCCACCTCGGCACGGTCACCGGCACGGCCCTGCACCTCTCGGCCGAGACCCGGGACCTCGACCCCTCCTACCGCAAGATCTGACCCGGACCGGGTGCAACCCGGCAGACGGGCCACGGCACTTACCGGGTGAGACCTCTTCGGAAGGAACCACCTGTGCTGAAGTACAGCCGCCGCCCGCTGCTCCGGGCCGCCACGGCGACGGCCGCCCTGGCCGTCGCCCTGTCCGCCCCCCTGCCCGCGTCCGCCCTGGCCGGCACGTCCGTACGCCCCTGGGCGGCCGAGGCGGCACCGTACAGCGACACCACTCTGCTCGACCTCGTGAACATGGGGCGGGGGAAGACCTGGGCGGCCGGGTTCGCCATCCGCCAGGAGGGCAAGGTGACCCGCTTCCAGCCCGTCGTGGCCGAACGGGCCGAGCCCGGGGCGGCGTGGACGCCCGTGCCCGCGGCGACCACGGCCGCAGGGGAGATCAGCAGCCGGGTCAACGCCATGGACGCGAACGGCGCCCGTGACGTCTGGCTCGTCGGCGACGACTCCGCCGCTCTCGACGGGCGGGTCTACACCCAGCACTTCGACGGCAAGGGCTGGCAGGTCGTGCCGATGGACCTGCCGGAGAAGGCGGACTACGGCTCCCTGCTGGACGTGGACGCCCGTCCGGGCGGCGCCTGGGCCGCGGGCGTCGCGCAGATCGAGGTCTCCCGCACCTGGAACGAGGCGAAGGGGAACTGGAGCATCCAGTACCGGGACGCCGGGATCGTCCGCCACTTCGACGGGACGGCCTGGCGTGACGTGCCGCTCCCCGAACTGCCCGGCGACTACTGGTACCTGAACGGGGTCCAGGCGGTCACCGACGACGACGTCTGGGCGACCGGCTACGACGGTGACAGCGGCAGCCCGCTGCTGCTGCACTACGACGGCACCTCCTGGGAGCGGGTGGACGCCCCCGGCGTCACGGACATCCCCGGCCAGGCCCAGAAGCTCGCCCTGTCCGAGGACGGCGCGGTGTGGGTGGTCGGCGAGGACTGGTCGCCGGAGGACGGATCGACGCGCGCCCTGGTCGCCCGCCACGACGCCACGGGCTGGCACAAGCTCGCCGTGCCGGACGTGCCCGCACGGCTCTTCGGCGTCACCGCACGCTCCGGAGGCGGGATCGCCGTCGTGGGCCAGACCCTCGGCGAGCGGCGGAACGCGCTGGCGTGGGCCTGGCAGCCCGGGAGCCGGACCCCGTGGAAGGACCTGGCCCTTCCGCAGCCCTCGGCGACGGACCCCTCGGTCCCCGTGGAGAACGTCGCGAGCGCGGTGACCGGAGGCCGGGCGGGGCTCACGGTGGTCGGCACCTCGACCGCCCAGGGCGCCGAGCCCCAGCCGTTCGTGTCCGTACGGCGGTGACGCCCGGGGGCGGTGCGCGACCCTCGCGTGCCGCCCCTACGGCACCCGCTGCGCGGGCACCGCCGGCACGGCCGGTGCCAGCGCGGAGAGCCGGGCCAGCAGGTCCCCGAACGGCCCGTCCGCCGGCTCCTGCGCCAGCACCCGCAGCACGATCCCCGCCATCTCCTCGTCGTACGCCGCGCTCACGGCGGCCAGCGCGGCGAAGTCGTGCACGAGCTGCAACTCCAGCTCCGCCCGGGGCACCCGCCGGCCGTCCAGCCAGAGCAGCGCCGTCGACTCGGCGAGCGAGACCCAGGACCGTACGACCAACTCCAGCCGGGCCGGGGGCTCCCCGACGTCCAGATGGGCCACGATCTGTTCGCAGGCGGCCCGGCGCACCTCGTCGACCATGGCGTTGGCCGTGGACGAGCCCACCGCGGGGCCGCCCCGCATCAGCGCGGCGAACCCGGGTCCGTGCTCGTCCACGAAGTCGAAGAACCGGTCCATCACCCGCAGCAGCCGGGCGCCGAGCGGACCTTCGCGCGGCTCCAGGAACCTGGCCGCCAGCTCGTCGGCCGCGCGGCGCAACGCAGCCTCGTACAGACTCTGCTTGCCCGGGAAGTAGTGGTAGACCAGGGGCCGCGAGATGCCGGCCGCCGCCGCGATCTCATCGATCGACACCTCGTCCGGTGCCCGGTGGCTGAACAACTCCAGCGCGACGCCGATCAGCTGCTGCCTGCGCTCCTCGACGCCCATCCTGCGCCGCACCCCGGTCGTCATGGCCCCCAGCGTACCGACCGGTGGGTCCGCCGGGATCGCAGGTCCGCCGCGGCCGGAACGACCGCGTCCGCTGCCGGAACCGCCCGCGGGTTCAGTGCAGCGCCCCGACCCGGCTGCCGTCCTTCAGCCGTCCGTCGAGCCGCGGCCGGACGCCCTCGGCCGCGGGGACCGCGAGCAGCCGCCCACGGGCGGTGCCCGTCACCCCGCCCGACGTGGACAGCGACGCGAACTCCGCGCTGCCCGCCGCCAGGACGTACCACCGCCCGCCCGGCGACTGCCACAGCACGCCCGCCAACACCCTGGGCGTCCGCGCCCCGCACTCCGGCACGTCCTGCGCGCGCGCCGCGACCGCGCCGGGCGCCGCCGGGCGGGCGGACGGGGCCTGGAACTGGGCGATGACCCTGCTCCCCGAGCCCCGCCAGGTCTCCGCCCGGGTGCACAGCCAGCGCGCCGTGCCACCGTCCTCGGGCAGCGCCTGCCGGGCGTAGGCCCAGGAGTTGACCGACCGCACCCCGTGCGACCGGACCTCCCGCAGCAGACACGCGGCCCGCGCCCAGCTCTCCCGCTCGGCCCGCCCCGTGACGTCGTGCGGGCTCCCCGGGGCGCCCGCGGTCAGCCGGGCCGGGGCCAGCTCGCCCAGGTCCGTGACCAGCCGCGCCGATGAGCCCCCGGTCAGCTCGACGGCCGCCCAGGACCGGCAGCCGGGTCCCGCCGCCGGGTCGGCCAGCGGGGCGGTCACCCCGTCGGGGGAGCGGTCCAGCGGGCGGGGCGCCCGGTCCGGGCCGCGCAGGTCCCGCACGGTGACCCCCCGCACCCAGGGCGCCGTCAGATAGCGCACCTGGCCCCCGGTCCGGGCCACCACCAGCGCACCCGACGACGCCTCGTCCGCCCCGTCCACCCGGGCGAAGTCGAGGGCGGCGCCCAGCGCGGGGTCGGCGTTGCGCGGCTCGGCGTACCGCACGGCGCGCAGCCCGTCGTGGAACAGCACCACGGCGGAGTCCCCCACCTCACCCGCGTACAGCAGCTGCGGGGCGCCCATCGGCGGGCCCGTGGGGGTGCCGGGCGTCGCCGAGGTCCGGACTCCGGCGCCCGGCCGGGCCCATACCTCAAGGGCCCGCCGCAGCAGCCGGGTGTCCTGGGTGCGGTCGCCGCGGGTGGGCCAGACGGTGAAGTCCGTGCGTGCGGAGTGGAGCCAGTACGACGCGGGCACCCGGCGCAACGCGCCCGGGTCCAGGGCCGCTTCGGACGCCGGATTGCGCGCGTACAGCGGGGCGGACCGCGACGCGTGCCCCCAGCCGTCGCCGGGCAGCCCGAGCAGCGCCCCGCACACCAGGAGCGCGGCGCCGGCCGCGAGCGCGGTGCGGGCGCGTCTGCGGCGGCCCGGCAGATCGGGCGGCCGGGCCTGGAGCGAGCAGGGGTCGAACTCCGGTGAGCGCAGCAGCGCGTAGCCGGCCCGCACGCCGTCCGCCTCGGTCAGGGCCGCGTGCGGATCGGCGACCCCGGCGGCGGCCAGCTCCCGCCGGACCTCCCCGTCCGCGAGCCCCTCCAGGCCGCGCAGGACGAACGCGGCCCGGGCGGGGGCGGTGAGCGCCGCCAACTCCCGTTCCAGGGCGAGTTCCCCGGCGCCGCCCGGGTGCGGGAGCAGGCGCAGGCCCCATGCCGACGGAAGGGCGGGCGGCAACGGGGCGCGGCGCGGCCAGAACCGGAGGCGCCGGGCGCGCCCCGCCGCCAGCGCCCGGCGCAGCACCTGGCGCCGCACGTAGGTGTACGCGGGGTCGGCGTCGTCGGTGCGGCCGGGGCGGCCGGCTCGTCGGGGGAGGGGGACGGCGGCGGCTCCGGCGCGGTGGGCCGCCTGGAGTGAGCGCTGGGCGAGGGCGTGGGCGGCGAACACGCGCCGGGCACGGCTCGGCGAGGGCGGCAGCAGGAGGTAGCCGATCCGCGCCAGCCGCGGGTAGTGCTCGACCAGCGCGGCCTCGGCCTGTTCCGCGTCGGCCGGGGCGACGGGCGGCGGTAGCTCTGACGGTGGGCGCACGTGCAGCTGAACGAGCGAATGGTGCGATGGTCACTCCGGGCGGCGTGCGCCGGATGCTCCGCAGGCGTCAGGCGTCAGGCGAACCGGGCCAGGGGGCCGTCGACCGGGGCTCCGGTCATCCGGTTGGCGAAGGTGGACAGGGTGTAGGCGGCGATGCCGAGGGTCACCTCCAGCGCGTTGCGCGCGGTGTAGCCGTGGGCCGTGAACGCCTCGATCGCCGCGTCGTCCACGGCCCCGTTCGCGGCGAGGACGGCAAGAATGAACTGCCGCATGGCTTCCAGCCGTTCGTCCGGGAGCGGGGTGCCCTCGCGCAGGGCGGCGACGAGCGCGGGCGCGGCGTCCAGGGCGGTGAGGATGCCGGTGTGCATCGCCACGCAGATGTGGCAGCCGTTCCGGGTGGCCATGGTCATGCTCAGGACCTCGCGCGAGAGCTTGTCCAGGGTGGTGGACTCGAAGAGCGCGTTCATCCTGAGGAAGCCGTTCAGCACCTCGGGGGAGGCGGCCATCCGCCCGGCGGCGGCCGGCAGGAAGCCCTGCTTCCCGGCGATGGCGGCCAGTGCGGGGCGGGCGGCGGCGGGGGCGGATTCGAGGGTGTGGTCGGGGAAGGCGGTCGCGGGCATGGTGGGGCCTCTCGCGTAAGCTCGACAACGTGATTGACGAAAACGTAAACCAGGTTGTCGAGTTTCGCAATGGCTGAGCGTGCGGGCGGGCGTGGAGAAGTGCCTCCTGAGGAGATCGGCAGGGGCTTCGAGCTGCCCCTTCTGCTGTTCGCCGGCTTCCGCACGGTCATCGACGCGCTCCACCGCGACCTCGCCGAGCAGGGCCACACCGAGATGCGGCCCGCGTACGGCTACGCCCTCCAGGCCGTCGGTGTCGAGGGGGCGACCGCCAGCGAGATCGGCCGCCGCCTCGGCGTCTCCAAACAGGCCGCCGGCAAGACCGTCGACAGGCTGGAAAGCCTCGGCTACGTGGAACGCGCCGACGACCCCGCCGACGGGCGCCGCAAGCTGGTCCTGCTGACCTCGCGCGGCATCGATGTGCTCCGGCGGTCCGCCGACGGCTTCGACCGGCTGCGCGCCGAGTGGGCCCGGGTCCTCGGCGCCGAGCGGGTCCGCGCCCTGGAGGACGACCTGCGCACGATGGCCCCGGACGGCGCCTTCCGGCTCGATGTGGCGGCCTGGTTCAACGGCTGAGCGCGGCCCTCCGGACGCCCTAGCCCCGGTCCAGATACGCCAGTACGGCCAGAACGCGGCGGTTGTCGTCGTCGGACGGCGGCAGGCCCAGCTTCCCGAAGATGTTCGAGGTGTGCTTGGCCACCGCCCGCTCTGTGATCACCATCTGCGAGGCGATCGCCGCGTTCGACCGGCCCTGGGCCATCAGCTCCATGACCTCCCGCTCGCGCGGCGTCAGACCGCCCATCGGCTTGTCCTGCGAACGCCGCGTCAGCAGCTGCGAGATGACCTGCGGATCCATCGCCGTACCGCCCGCCGCGACCCGGCGGACAGCGTCGATGAACTGGTCCGCGTCGAACACCCGGTCCTTGAGCAGGTACCCGATCCCGCCGGCGCCGTCCGCCAGCAGCTCGCGCGCGTACAACTGCTCCACGTGCTGGGAGAGTACGAGGACGGGCAGCCCGGGCCGCGCCCGCCGGGCCGCCAGTGCGCACTGGAGGCCCTCGTCCGTGTGGGACGGCGGCAGCCGGACGTCGACGACGGCGACGTCCGGCTCCAACTCGGCGAGGGCCCTGGTGAGTTCCGGCCCGGTCTCGACGGCGGCCGCGATCTCGAAGTCGTACGCCTCCAGCATCCGCACCAGACCGTCGCGCAGCAGGAAGAGATCTTCGGCTAGGACAACTCGCAAGGGATCTCCATGGTCACCATGGTGGGACCGCCCGCGGGGCTGCTGACGGCCATGATGCCGTCGAATGTACCGAGCCGCCGTTCGATTCCGCTCAGCCCCGAGCCCGCGCCCACCGAGGCGCCGCCCTTCCCGTCGTCCGTGACCGAGAACCTGAGCGCCCCGTCCCGGTGGCGCAGGTCCACCCAGATCCGCCCGGCCCGAGCGTGCTTCGCCGCGTTCGTCAGCGCCTCGCTGATCGCGAAGTACGCCGCCGACTCCACCGGCGCCTCCGCCCGGCCGTCCAGCTCCACGTCCACCTCGCACGGGACCGGCAGCCGCAGCGCCAGCGCCTTCACCGCGTCCCCGAGCCCGCGCTCCGCGAGCACCGGCGGATGGATGCCCCGGACCAGGTCGCGCAGCTCGGTCAGCGCCTCGGCCGAGGACTCCCGGGCCATCGCCAGGAGCCGCTTCGCCTGCGCCGGGTCCTTCTCGATCAGCGCCTCGACGGTGCCGAGGTTCATCCCCATCGCCACCAGCCGGGCCTGCGCCCCGTCGTGCAGATCGCGCTCGATGCGCCGCAGCTCGGAGGCGGCCGTGTCCACCGCCTCGTGCCGGGTCTCGGTCAGCCGGTCGATGCGCTGGGCGAGTTCCTGCTCCTGAGTCGGGGCGAGCACCGACCGGGCGAGCACGAAGTGCGCCCGCAGCAGCCGCTCGCTCACCAGCACCCCGCAGGCGAAGATCACCACGCCGAGCGCGGCGGCCATCAGCCCCGTCGCCTGGCTGTCGACCGGGACGAACGCGTACCAGTACCGGTCGTCCGTGAACACCCGCCACAGCCCCGCCGCCAGGACGAACCCCTCCACCGGGTAGACCATCAGCGCCGCCGCCAGGACCGACACCGTGTAGCCGGCCGTCATGTCGACCACCATCCACCGCATGTCCCGCCAGGTCGCCGGGTCCTTCAGCATCAGCGTGGTCCGCTCCACCTGCCCGGCGAACCCGCTCCGCAGATCCTTCGGGAACGGCCGGTACGGGACCGGGATGCGCACGTCCGACCAGGTGATCGCCAGCAGCCTGCGCCGGTTGGCGTGCTTGCGGACCGCCTCCAGGATGTACGGCGTGGTCACGAGGCCGATGCCCAGCGGAATCATGACGATGGAGACCAGCGCCAGCACGAACAGCGTGCACGACCCCGCGAGAGCCGCGAAGGACAGCACCAGCCCGCGCCCCGCTGCCAGCAGCGCCGCCCCGATCCGGCCCCGTTTCGCGTCCATCCCGGTCCCTCTTCCCCTCGCCGGGCCCTCGTTCCGGCCCCGTGACGCACCCAGTCTGACCCGGCGCACCCCGCGCCGGGCAGCCGGTTCGCCACCCGGCGGGGGTGTACCCAGCACCACCCCCCGTTCCTCGCCCTGTGTACCGGGTGACCGGGGGTTTCACCGGCTGGGGCGGCCGGCCCGGCGTTCCTAGATTCGAGGGGCATCGTCGGACTTCCACCCACAGGGGGCGAACCCGCCATGAGGCGTAACCTCGCGGCACGTATCGGTGTGTGGAGCGCACACCACCGCAAGACGGCCGTTCTCGGCTGGCTGCTCTTCGTCGTACTCGCCGCGGGCATCGGCGGTGCCTCGGGCATGGTCGAGATGACCGACGCCGAGAACGGCGCGGGCGACTCGGCCCGCGCCGAGCAGATCCTCTCCGACGCGGGACTCAGCCACCGGGCCGGCGAACTCGTCATGGTCTCCTCCACCGAGCCCGACGGCTGGCGCACGGCGGCCCGCGAGCTGACCACCGCCATCCAGGACACCGGCGAGGTCACCGGCCTCGCGCACCCGGTCGCGTCCCAGGACCGCAAGGACGCGCTGATCACCTTCGAGATGAAGGGCGACCCGGACACGGCCCCCGACCGGGTGCAGCCCGTGCTGGACGCGGTCGCCGGGGTTGAGCAGCGGCATTCCGGCGTCACCGTGAGCCAGTTCGGGGACGCCAGCGCCGGCAAGTGGCTCGGCGACCTGCTCACGGACGACTTCAAGAAGGCCGAGTTCACCGCCGTACCGCTGGCCCTCGGTATCCTGCTGGTCGCCTTCGGCGCCGTCGTCGCCGCCCTGCTGCCCGTCGGGCTCGCGCTCACCGCGTGCATGGCCGCGTTCGGCCTGCTCTCGCTCGCCAGCCACCAGCTGCACCTGTTCCAGACCACGTACTCCGTGATGTTCCTGATGGGCTTCGCCGTCGGCGTCGACTACTGCCTGTTCTACCTGCGCCGCGAACGCGACGAGCGGGCCGCCGGACGCGACGCCGAGACCGCCCTGCGCATCGCCGCCGCCACCAGCGGCCGGGCCGTCCTGGTCTCCGGGATCACCGTGATGGTCGCCATGGCCGGCATGTTCCTGTCCGGGCTCATGCTCTTCAAGGGCTTCGCCCTCGCCACGATCACCGTCGTGTTCATCGCCATGCTCGGCTCCGTCACCGTGCTGCCCGCCCTGCTGTCCTGGCTCGGCGACCGCGTCGATGCCGGGCGGGTGCCGCTGCTGAACCGGCGCGGCGAGCGGGGGGACAAGCAGAGCGGCCGCATCGCCGGCCGGGTGCTGCGCCCCGTCCTCGACCGCCCGAAGTTCTTCGCCGCCGCCTCCGTCGCCGTCCTGCTCGTACTCGCCGCGCCCGCGATCGGCATGAAGACCGAATCCCTGGGCCTGGAGAAGCAGTTCGGCTCCGACTCCACGCTGTCCGTCGCCTACCGCCACATCAGTGAGACCTTCCCCGGCGGCCCCGCCCCGGCCCAGGTTGTCGTGGAGGCCGACGACATCACCGCCCCGGCCGTACGCAAGGCCCTCGCCGGCTTCGACCACGTCACCGTGCACCGGGCGGAGAACGTCGCCGAGTTCGAGGTCCCGCTGCCCGGCGGCGAGAAGGACCTCACCGCCCTGCGCGAGGACCGCCTGCCCGCCGCCTTCGACTCCACCGGCGCCCGCGCCCACGTCACCGGCGAGGTGGCCGGGTCCGTCGACTTCAACGACCAGCTGAAGCGCGGCATCGCCCCCGTCTTCCTCTTCATCGCCGCCGTGACGTTCCTGCTGATGCTGTTCTGCTTCCGCTCGTACGTGATCGCCGTGACGTCCATCGTCCTCAACCTGCTCTCCGTGGCCGCCGCGTACGGGGTGATGACCGCGGTCTTCCAGCACGGCTGGGGCGCCGGGCTCATCGGCTCGGAGGGCGTCGGCGCGGTCGAGTCCTGGATGCCGCTGTTCGTCCTCGTCGTCCTGTTCGGCCTCTCGATGGACTACCACGTCTTCGTGGTCTCCCGGATCCGCGAGGCCCACGGCCGGGGGATCGGCAACCGGGCCGCGATCGACGAGGGCATCCGCCGCACGGCCGGCGCGGTGACCGGCGCGGCCGTGATCATGGTGGCGGTCTTCTCGGTCTTCGCGACCCTGTCCATGCAGGACATGCAGCAGATGGGCGTCGGCCTCGCGGTCGCGGTCCTGCTGGACGCCACGCTCGTACGGATGGTGCTGCTGCCCTCCGCGATGGCGCTGCTCGGCGAGCGCAACTGGCGCACCCCGCGCGGCCTCGGCCGGCTGCCGGGCCTGGACCGCGGCGAGCCCGCCGCGGCCCCCGCGCCGGCGTACCCGGTCGGGCCCGCACCGCGCTGACCCGGGCGTACGAGGGCGGGCCCCGGCTCCGGCAGCGCGTACCGGAACCGGGGCCCGCCCTTGCGGCCTGCCCGTCAGGGCGTGTACTTGTACCCGACCCGGCGCACGGTCTGGATCGAGCGGCGGTGCTCGGCGCCCAGCTTGCGGCGCAGCCGGGCGATGTGGACGTCGACGGTGCGGCCGTCGCCCACGTGCCCGTAACCCCAGACCGTGGTCACCAGCTGGTCGCGGGTGTGGACGCGGTGGGGATGGGCCACCAGGTGGGCCAGGAGCTCGAATTCCAGGTAGGTGAGGTCCAGCGTCCGCCCGCTCACCGAGGCGGAGCGCCGTACGGAGTCGATGGTCACCGGGCCCGCCGTCCCCGGCTCCGCCTTCGCCGGCTCCGCCACCGCGTACTGCGCGGCGACGGCGGCGAGGGCCGGCTGCTGGTCGGCGGGTACGAGCACCAGGTAGCCGACCATCGGCGGGCGGCCCGGCAGGCTGGGCAGGGTGTGCTGGGGGGCGGGCAGCCAGGTCGCGCCCGGCGTCAGGAGCGCCGAGACGTCGGCCGGCCGGACGACCTCGTCGGGGGCGACGGCACGCAGCCGGTGCCGGTCGGGGGGGGAGGGGCGGACCGAGGAGGTCGCAGCGACAGCGGAGAAGGTACGGGTGTTCGCCATGAGGGTCAGCTCTTTCGCGCGAAGGAGTCGTCGGTGGACGGACTTGCTGCGTGCGCGCGGACCGAAGGCCGGGTGAGGGCTCAGTGGGCCGGCGCGTTCAGCGCGCGGCAACACACCCGGTCGAAGTCGTGGTGCTGACGGGAGGGCCAGAACGGCTCGAGGTCGCTGCGACCGGTCGAGGGGTGCGGGAAGCTGGCCATGCCCCCATTGAAGCAGAGAACCCGGCCGGGGAGCAGACCTCTCTCACCCGTCGATACGGCCCCTGTGCGTTACGTTCCTCACTCCGGGGGCGGACCGGCCTCAACCGCCCTACCCCACCAGCCGCTTGCGCCAGTCGAGGCCCGTCAGCCCGATCGCCTTGTCCGGTGAACCGTCCCACTCCACCGCCAGTCCGGCCTCCTCCAGCGCCGCCACCACCTCGCGGCCCACCGCGGCCGTCGTCTCCGCGGAGTCGTCGAACCCGCCGTAGTACAGCGCGAGGCCGTGTCCGGCCGCCGCGCTCTCCGTGCCCTGACCGTGGAAGAAGACGAAGCCCCTGGCGTCCTCGCGCCCGGCCGCCCCGATCTCGCTCATCCCGCACGAGCGGCAGCACGTGAAGTGCTCCCTGGCCGTGATGCCGCCCCAGTCCAGCCGGGCGAACGCCCGCTCCAGCCGGTCCGGGTCCGTCACATCCGCCCAGCCCCGCTGCTCCTGGACCCGTTCCAGCCAGAGCCGTTCCGCCAACTCCCGCGCCTGCTCCCGGGAGACCGGCCGCACCCCGTCCTTCACCAGGTGGTCCTCGGCCGACTCGGTGAGCGTCCGCACGGTCCCGTAACCGCCGCGCAGCATCTCCCGGACCCGGGCCTCCACCTGCTCCCGGACCTCCTCCGCGAGCTCCGGCACGGGCTCCGGCTCCGGTATCCCGGCGCTCTCCCACGCGGTCCCCGCGTCCCAGCCGGGCTCCTCGCGCGCCCAGCGGGTCATCAGTGCGACGACGCGCTCGGGATCGCCGATGACGGTACGGACATGGCTCGTCGCCGTGCCCGTACGGTGCTCCAACTCGTAGTCCCCGCCCGCTTCGTGCCACACCTGGATGAAGGTGCCGGGGAGGTCCGGTATCCGCTGGACGACCAGGAAGTTGTCCCCGCGCCCGCCGATGCGGTGCACGAGCTCCCCGAGCTTCCCGGCGGAAACACGGGTGTGGGTCTGCTGGTTCTCGGTCTCGACCTTGACGCTGAGCATGGGATCAGCCTGGCATACGGCACCGACAACGAAGGGCGCCCACCGTTCGTGCGGTGGGCGCCCTTCGTCGTCGGTGGGGATCAGACCTGGCCGGCCTTCTCCAGGGCCGTGCAGCAGGTGTCCACGATCAGCCGCGTGACGACGTACGGGTCGACGTTGGCGTTCGGGCGGCGGTCCTCGATGTAGCCCTTGCCGTCCTGCTCGACCTGCCACGGGATGCGCACCGAAGCGCCGCGGTCGGACACGCCGTAGCTGTACTCGTTCCACGGGGCGGTCTCGTGCAGACCGGTCAGCCGGTCGTCGATGCCCGCGCCGTAGTTCTTGACGTGGTCCATCGGCTTCGAGCCCTCGCCCAGCGACTCGCAGGCCGTGATGATCGCGTCGTAGCCCTCGCGCATCGCCTTCGTGGAGAAGTTGGTGTGCGCGCCCGCACCGTTCCAGTCGCCCTTGACCGGCTTCGGGTCGAGGGTCGCGGACACGTTGAAGTCCTCGGCGGTGCGGTAGAGCAGCCAGCGGGCGATCCACAGCTGGTCGGAGACCTCCAGCGGGGACAGCGGGCCCACCTGGAACTCCCACTGGCCCGGCATGACCTCGGCGTTGATGCCGGAGATGCCCAGACCGGCCTTCAGGCAGTTGTCGAGGTGCTTCTCCACGATCTCGCGGCCGAAGATCTCGTCCGAGCCGACGCCGCAGTAGTAGCCGCCCTGCGCGGCCGGGAAGCCGCCCTCGGGGAAGCCGAGCGGCCGGTGGCCGTCGAAGAAGGTGTACTCCTGCTCGATGCCGAAGATCGCCTCCTGCCCGGCGAACCGCTCGGCGACCGGACGCAGCAGCGCCCGCGTGTTGGACGCGTGCGGGGTCATGTCGATGTCGAAGACCTCGCACAGGACCAGGATGTCGTCGCCGCCGCGGATCGGGTCCGGGCAGCTGAAGACCGGCTTCAGCACCCGGTCCGAGGCGTGGCCCTCGGCCTGGTTGGTGCTCGACCCGTCGAAGCCCCAGACCGGCAGCGCGGCCACGTCGGACGACGCGCTGCCGGACATGATCTTCGTCTTGGAACGGAGCTTGGCGGTCGGCTCGGTGCCGTCGATCCAGATGTACTCAGCCTTGAACGTCACGGACGCCATCCTTTGCGGGTGCTGCGGTCTATGCGCCGCAGCCTCGCAAGCCGCGATTTCCCGGCCGTTGCCCTCGTGTGAACCCCGTGTTACCGAGGTTTCCCCCGGCGCCTGGAGCCGGTCGGCCCCCGGGCGGTCGGTGATCATCCGGCTCGCCGAATCCCTGGAGGCTCAGGCGGTCCGGTCCCTCAGCAGCGCATCGAAGCCCGCGCTCCTGATCCTGCGCCGCAGCTCCGCCTCGCTGGTCCCCAGAGCCCGCGCCGCGTCCGGGAGCCGCCAGTCCACGCCGGCCAGCCGGTGCAGCAGGTGGCCGCGGCGGATCTGCGCGTCGGACAGGCGGAACGTCTTCAGGTACGCGACCCGGCCCTTGTGGTCGGTGACCGTCTCGCCGATGTGCTGCCCGCTGCCGTCGCGTACGAAGGGCGGCAGGAAACGCCACAGTGTGAACGCCCCCATCCGGTACACCTGGTCGAAGCCGTACGAGCCGTCCAGCAGGTCGCGCGCGAACAGCGTCCCGTGCGCCTCGGCCCACGCCCGCTCCTCCTCCCGCGCGGCCGCCCGCAGCGCGTCGAGCGTCCGCAGGTGCGGGCCGTCCGCGATACGCGCCCCGTACTCCGGCACCGGCGCGCCGTACCAGGCGTACTGGTGCACCAGTTCCCCGTACAGGTCCTCCACCAGCGTCGGGTGCAGGATCCGGTAGTCGTCCGGGTGCGGGACGACGAACGCGGCGGCCAGGGCATCGGCGGCGTACACCAGCACCCCGCACTGGCCCGGGTGGATCTCGAACGCCCTCAGCGCGTCCCCCAGTCCGCGCACCGACCAGCCGAGGTACGCGTCCTCGGCGCGCGGCGAGAGCCCGTCCCGCAGCGCCTGCCGCGACCACTCCTCCCAGGCCGTCGACGGGCCCCCGAAATGCAGCGCGAGATAGCCCTCCAGCGCCAGGTGCAGTGGCAGGAACCGCAGCCGGTCCCCGGGCCGCCGCTTGGCGAGCCGGTGATGGCGATGGCGCGGCAGCCGTACGGTCCGGGCGGGAGCCCCGCCGTCCGCGCCGAGCTGCGTCCCGTACGCGGCGCTCCGCGCCCCCTCGCCGGACCAGTCGGCGACGAAACCGTGCGGGATGTACGAGGTGTAGTGGGCCCGCGGACCCACCTCCACCGCCCCCGCGCCGAGCCCGCCGTACACCTCCCGGTGCAGCCGCAGCCCGGCCACGGGGCTCTCGCGCACCAGCGGCACCATCCGGATGCCGCCCCACACCTGCGACGGCCGGATGGCGAGCCCGGTCAGCTCCAGCCTGTTCATCGCGGCCCCGCCTCCTCACCCGTCGCCGTGAACCGGGCGACCCGCCGGTCCAGATACGCGTGCAGCTCGGCGGCCCCCGTGCGCCCCTCGGAGAACCGCGCGATCTCCACCAGCGCCGGCAGGTCCTCCGCGTCCCGGATGCCCGCCGTCGGCACGCTCGCCGACAGCCGCCGCACGTCAAAACCGTCCGCGTCGTATACGGGGTTCACATGCGCCACCGCCGTCCGCCGGTCCGGATCGAGCCGGGTCCGCCACACCCGCAGCACCTCGCCCGCCAGCCCCGGCGGCGCGTTGTCCCAGCCGTCCGAGACGATGACCAGCCGCTCCGGGCCGTGCTCCAGGGCGTCGATGATCCGGGTGCCGAGCGGCGTCGGCCCCCACGGGCGCACGAGCAGCGGATCGCCGGCCCCGGTGGTCCACAGCGGGGTGTACGCGCCGGGCCCGGCGAGCGCTTCCAACAGGTAGTGGCAGGCCAGCGCCACGGCGAGCGGACGCCGCCGCTTCTCGCCCGAACCGGACGACGAGTAGCTGTCGTCCAGCACGCCGGCCACCCGCCCCCAGCCCCCGGCATGCGGCCCGGCCGCGCGCCGGGCGGCGGCACGCAGGGCGCGGGTCAGCTCCGCCCGGTACCGCACCCGCGCGTCCCGGTCCAGCGACAGGACGTACAGAGCGAGCCGGGTCAGCGGCATCACCGTCAGATCGACGTCCGGCAGTCCGTCCGGAGCGGCTGCCCGCCGCCCCTGGGAGCGCAGCCTCTCAAGGCGGGTCATCCGGGGCGCCATCCGCTCCACGAACGCCTCGCGCGCCATCCCGTGCCGGGCCGCGAAGCCCTCCGCGACGGTGAACGGCAGCTCGCCCACCGCGCCCTGTTCGTGGTGCGCGCGCCGCCAGGCGTCCAGCAGCCGGTGCTCGTAGCGCGGCAGCGTCCCCGGCCGGAACAGGAAGGCGCCCAGCTCGCCGGACGGTTCGCCGAGCCGCAGATGGGCGTGGCGGACGGCGGCCTTCAGCCCGGCCCGGTACTTCACCGCGTCGTGCGCCGCGTCCGGCCGTGCGGCCAGCCAGTCCCGCATGATCGCCCGGGTCCGCCGGTTGTTCACCTTCGCCGTGCGCAGCTCCCGGAACAGCCGGTAGACCCGCTGCGGCGGCAGCGCCGACAGCCGGGCCGCGATCAGCCGCCCCTCGGTGTGCTTCTCCTCCGGCGAGGCGTCGGCAGCGTACTCCAGCAGCCCGCGCACGATCCGTACGGCGTTGTGGTCGTTGATGTCCAGAGCCAGCGAAGACGCGTACACCCGGCGGTAGTTGATCCGCACGTACGCGTGCAGGAAGTCCAGCGAGAGCCGCTGCCGGTCCGCCGTCGTGCGGAACTCGCGCTGCCCCGTCGCGGTGATCGCGGCGTTCACGAAGAGGAGCACGTCCTCGGCGGCGACGAGGTCGGCGAAGGTCTCGGTGCCCGGTGCGGCGGTCGTCATGGTGGGGTCCCCCGTGGTGTCCCGCACGGCCGGTCGCGCATGCGGAAGCCGGCCGGGGAAAGGAGGGGCGAGCAGCGAAATGATTGCTTCAGAGGCAAGTCCCGGAAGTCGCACCGGAGTCCCGCGGCCGGCCCGGCCAACGTAACCGCCCGGGCGGGGAGGACGCCACCGCATTGTGCGGGCGGGCCCCGACGCCCCGCCCCCCACCCGGCACACTGGGACCCATGACGACACCCGAGAACCCCCTGCGCATCGGCCTCGCCGGCACCGGACCCTGGGCCCGCACCACCCAGGCCCCCGCCCTCGCCGCACACCCCGGCGTCGTGCTCAGCGGGGTGTGGGGCCGCAGGGCCGAGGCCGCCGGGGAGCTGGCCGCCGCGCACGGCGCCCCGGCGTTCTCCGGTGACGCGGGGCTCGACGAGCTGTTCGCCACGAGCGACGCCGTCGCCTTCGCGCTGCCGCCGGACGTGCAGGCCCCGCTGGCCGCCCGCGCCGCCGCGGCCGGCTGCCACCTGATCCTGGACAAGCCGGTCGCCACCACGGTCGCCGGTGCCCGGGAGGTCGCCGAGGCCGCCGAGCAGGCGCGGGTCGCCTCCGTCGTGTTCTGCACGCTCAGGTTCGCCCCGCAGCCCGCCGCCTGGATCGCCGAACAGGCCGCGGCGGGCGACTGGTTCACCGCCCGGGCCGAGTGGATCGGCGCGCTCTGGGCCCCCGGAACCGACAGCGCGTACGCCGCGTCCCCCTGGCGCCGCGAGCGGGGCGGCCTCTGGGACGTCGGCCCGCACGCCCTCTCGATCCTGCTCCCGGTCCTGGGCGACGTCACCGAGCTGACCGCCGCCCGGGGTCCCTCCGACGTCCACCACCTCGTCCTGCGCCACGCCTCGGGAGCCTCCAGCACGGTCACCCTGGCCCTCGGCGCACCCGTGGCCGCCGCCGGGGTGGAGGTCGTCCTCCGGGGCGAGCACGGTGTCGCCGCGCTGCCGAGGTGGGACGGGGCGGTGGACGCCTTCGCGGCGGCCGTGGACGCGCTGATCGCCTCGGTGCGTACGGGCGAGGCCCACCCCTGCGACGTACGGTTCGGCCTCCGGCTGACGGAGCTCCTGGCGGAGGCGGAGGCCCAGGTCCGCGGCGCTTAGGACGTGTTTCGAAAGTCCCGCCTGTCCGGCGGATCAGGGCCGGACAGGCCCTAGGCGCCGGGTGGGGCGGGGTCAGCCGGCGGACCCCGCCCCGCCGCCCTCCGACACCGCCGCCAGGAACCCGTCCAGGAACCGCCGCACCGCGGCGACCTCCCCCGCGTCGAACTCCCGCAGCAGCGCCACCGCGCTCCCGATCGCCGGGCCGAACGCCACCCAGCCCAGCTCCACCGCCTGCGGCGTCACCCGCAGCAGCACCCGCCGCCGGTCCCGCTCGTCGCGCGTCCGGGTCAGATGCCCCAGCCGTTCCAGCCGGTCGATGAGCGACGTGGTGCCCGCCGAGTTCAGCCCCAGCTCCGCCCCCAGCCGCCCGGCGGTGACCCCGGACCCCTCGCGCTCCGCGTCGAGCAGGCACACCAGGGCGCGCACATCCGTCGGATGCATCCCGTGCCGGGCCGCGAACTCCGCCTGGCGCAGCCCGAATGCGGACGTCACCTTCCGCAGCAGATGCACGATCTCCAACTCCGGCCCCTGCTCACTCATCTCCGACACCTCCCGCTATTGTCTCGCTCAGCGAGATAATATCCAGGTGTACGGAGTCCAGGGAGCGCCCATGACACCCACCCCGCCCGCGACGACCGCCGACGCGGCCTTCCTCGCCGCCTACGACGCGACCATCGCGGCCACCTGGCCGCCCGGCACCACGCCGACCACGGTCCCCACCCCCTACGGCATCACCCACCTCAACAGCTACGGCCCCGAAGACGCCCCGCCCCTGGTCCTGCTGCCCGGCGGCGGCGCGACCTCCACCGCCTGGTACGCCCAGGCCGCCGCCCTGGGCCGCACCCACCGCGTCCACGCCGCCGACCTCATCGGCGAACCGGGTCGCAGCACGGCGGGGGAGCGCCCCGTCCGCAGCGTCGCCGACCTCCGCGGCTGGCTCGACGCCCTGCTCGACGGCCTCGGCGCCACCGGCCCGGTCGCCCTCGCAGGCCACTCGTACGGCGGCTGGATCGCCCTGCACTACGCCCTGCACGCGCCCGACCGGCTGCGGAAGCTCGTCCTCCTCGACCCCACCGGCTGCTTCAGCGGATTCCGCCCCGGCTACCTGCTGCACGCCCTGCCGATGCTGCTCCGCCCGAACGCCGCCCGCACCCGCGCCTTCCTGGCCTGGGAGACCGGCGGCGCCGAGCTCGAACCCCACTGGCTGCGGCTGCGGGAGGCGGCGGCCGGCTTCCCCTCGGCCCGCCCGGTCACCGGACCCCGCCCCCAGCCGGACGCCCTGCGCGCCCTCGACGTACCGACGCTGATCCTGCTCGCCGGTGACAGCCGCGCCCACGACGCGGCGAAGACGGCCGCCACCGCGCACCGGCTGCTGCCGAGGGCGGAGACGGCCGTCCTCCCGGACGTCTCCCACCACGCGCTGCCCCTGCACGCCCCGACGGCCCCGGAACTCAACCGCAGGATGGGCGAGTTCCTCCGGCCTGATCCAAACGAAAAGCCCTAAGGGCTGTCCCGTCATCCCCGGCGGGCGCACGACGACGGCTACGGCGCCTCGCCGCGTTGTCGGAACGCCCGAATACATCCAGTACGCGGGCGCCCTTCCGCCTTGCGATGCACCGCATCCGACGCCGCGCGCTGATCCACCAGGGATGACGGGACAGCCCTTAGGCATTACGTCCCAGCGCGTCCCGGACCGCCTCGTCCGTGCGGCCTACGACCGCCGTGCCGTCCTCCGCCGTGATGATCGGCCGCTGGATCAGCTTCGGGTGCTCGGCGAGCGCGGCGATCCACCGCTCCCGGGCACCCGCCTCACGCGGCCAGTCCTTCAGGCCCAGCTCCCTCGCGTCCGCCTCCTGGGTCCGCGTGATGTCCCACGGTTCGAGGCCGAGCCGGTCGAGCACCGCCCGGATCTCGTCCGGCGACGGCACGTCCTCCAGGTAACGGCGGACCGTGTAATCGGCCCCCTCCGCGTCGAGCAGTTGCACCGCGCTGCGGCACTTGGAACACGCGGGATTGATCCAGATCTCCATGGGGCCAAAGGTACGGGACGGACCTCGCCGGAAGGGCCGAAAGCCCCTCTGGCCAGGGCCGATTGTCAGTGCGGACCGGTAGAATGGGAGTCAGTTCGTGAGGGTTTCCGAAGAGTTCCGCCACCGTGCCAGGAGGTCGCCCCATGGCCGTCGCCGCAGTCACGACCAAGCCGCTCGACAAGCCCCCGCACCAGCCCCTGACCAAGAAGCCGCTCCCCGCCGGCCGCCCCCGCGAGTGGTACGTCTCGCACAACCGCCGGCTGAAGGCGATGCGCCTCGCCATCGCCCTGCTCGACACCGGCGTCTACCTCCCGTCCAGCGCCAACAACGCCCGCATACGCACGACCGCCGCGCGCCTCGGCATACACCCGCCGTCCGACATCACCTGCCGCATGGTCCGCGCCCTCATCCGCTACGGCCGCTGACCGGCACAGGGCGGGCCCCCGGAAACCTTCCGGGGCCCGCCCTTCAGTACCCGTCGCAGGTCGCCGTCGCGTACGCCCCCGAGGCCGAGTCCGTACGCCGCGTGCCGTCGTCCACGATCACCGAGCACGACACGTCGCCGCCGCCCCGGCCCACGCTCACCACGAACGAGCCGCCGCTCATGAAGCCCTTCGTGTCCAGTTCCCCGGCCCACGGCAGCGACCGCAGCGCCAGCCGCCCGGTCGACAGCTCCTCGCCCCGCCAGGTGCTGTACGTCAGCACCGCATCGCGGGCGGTCCCCGTCACCTCGTACCGGATGTGCACCTTCCGCGAGCCCTCCGAGCGGAGCACGTCCGACAGCACCGCCATGACCGCGCCCGCGGCGAGTGCCAGCAGCACGGCGACGAGCAGCAGCACCCACGGCCACATCCGCCGCCGGGGAGGCGGCGGGACCGGACCGCCGGGCGGAGTCTGCTCACTCATCCCCCCAGCCTCCGCGCTCCGGCCCCGCACCGCGACCCCTGGGCGTCCGTCAGGCTGCTCCGCCTACAGATACGGCCGGGTGATCAGCTCGATCGCGTGCCCGGCCGGGTCCTTGAAGTAGACCCCCCGCCCACCGTGCTCGGTGTTGGTCTCCCCGGGCCGCTTCATCCGGGGATCGGCCCAGTGCTCGATCCCTCCCTCGACCAGCCGCCCGTAGGCCCGGTCGAACATCGCGTCGTCCACGAGGAACGCGTCATGCTGCATCTGGATCTCCACCGGCGGCTCCGCGAACTGGAGCAGCACGCCGTCCTCCAGCCGGACATTGACGAACGGCCCCCAGGACGGGGCCTCGTCCAGCTCCAGCAGCTCCCGGAAGAACCGCGCGGACGCATGGCGGTCCACGGCGGCGATGATGGTGTGGTTGAACGAAACGGACATGGCTGACGACCTCGTGATCTCTTCGGCTCGACACAGTGATTTCGTACGGTGTACGAGCCGGGGGAGGCCCCCGCGCCAGGCATACGGGACACCCGGCGGGGCACGTCCGGCGGGGGCTCAGCCCACCACCGGGCAGCCGTTCCGTGCGTGGCGTATCGCCGGTCCGGTGTTCACGGGCACGACCCTACGGGGGCCGGGCGGGAAGGTACAGTGGTTCGGGCACCCGGCAGCGTGCGCACGCCTGCACGGGTCCCGCGCACACGGTGTGCGCATCGGGGAGCACCCCGGACTCCGGTGGACAGAGAGCGAGCGAGCGGATGCGCATGACGACGCCCCGCACCGCTGCCTGCCCGCCGTGACCCCTCAGCCCTGAGCCTCCGGGCCCGTCCGCGCGCCGACCCGCCGGGCCCGCCCCCGGCCACCCCCCCCGGGACACCGCGCGTACCCACGCGCCCGCCGGACCCCGCCTTCCCCGCTGTCTACCCCGCACGCCCTCTCCCACGGGCGCGCCCGACCGACAGGTACGCCCTCTTGTCCTCTGCACCGCCCTCGCCCGCGTCCGCCCCTGCGTTCCGGCTGCGCGCCCTCAAACCCGACTGGATCTCCGACCCCAAGGTGTGGCGCACCGAGGTCCTGGCCGGACTGGTCGTCGCCCTTGCTCTGATCCCGGAGGCGATCTCCTTCTCGATCATCGCCGGGGTGGACCCCGCGATCGGCCTCTTCGCCGCCTTCACGATGGCGGTCACCATCTCGATCGTCGGCGGGCGCCGCGCGATGATCTCCGCCGCGACCGGCGCGGTCGCCCTGGTGATCGCCCCGGTCAACCGCGAACACGGCTTCGGCTACCTGGTTGCCACCGTGATCCTGGCGGGCGTCTTCCAGATCGCGCTGGGCGCCCTGGGCGTCGCCAAGCTGATGCGGTTCGTGCCGCGCTCCGTGATGACCGGCTTCGTCAACGCCCTGGCGATCCTGATCTTCATCGCCCAGGTGCCCGAGATGCACGACGTGCCCTGGGCGGTCTACCCGCTGATCGCCGGCGGACTGCTCCTGATGGTCTTCTTCCCGAAGATCACCCGGGTGGTCCCGGCCCCCCTGGTCTCCATCGTGATCCTGACCGTCATCACCGTGGCGGCCGGCATCGCGGTCCCGACCGTGGGCGACAAGGGCGACCTGCCCTCCTCGCTTCCCGTGCCCGGCCTGCCCGACGTGCCGTTCACCCTGGACACCCTGACGACCGTCGCCCCGTACGCCCTGGCGATGGCGCTGGTCGGCCTCATGGAATCCCTCATGACCGCCCAGCTGGTCGACGACATCACGGACACCCGCTCCAACAAGACCCGCGAGTCGGTCGGCCAGGGCATCGCCAACATCGTCACCGGCTTCTTCGGCGGCATGGGCGGCTGCGCCATGATCGGCCAGACGATGATCAACGTCCGCGTCTCCGGAGCCCGCACCCGCCTCTCCACGTTCCTCGCGGGCTCGTTCCTGATGGTGCTCTGCATCGTCTTCGGCCCGATCGTCTCCGACATCCCGATGGCGGCGCTGGTCGCGGTGATGGTGATGGTCTCCTTCGCCACGTTCGACTGGCACTCCATCGCCCCGAAGACCCTGCGCCGCATGCCGGTGGGCGAGACAGCGGTCATGGTCATCACCGTCGCCATCGTCGTCGCCACGTCCAACCTGGCGATCGGCGTCGTCGTCGGCTCGGTCACCGCGATGGTGATCTTCGCCCGCCGCGTCGCGCACCTGGCCGACGTCACCGCGGTCGTGGACCCGGACGGCGGCCAGGTCGTCTACTCCGTCACCGGCGAACTCTTCTTCGCCTCCTCCAACGACCTGGTCACCCGCTTCGCGTACGCCACCGACCCCGACAAGGTCGTCATCGACCTCACCGCCACCCACATCTGGGACGCCTCGTCGGTCGCGGCCCTGGACGCGATCGAGACGAAGTACGCCGCGCGCGGCAAGACGGTGGAGATCGTGGGCCTGAACCAGCCGAGCGCGGCCCTGCACCGCACGCTGAGCGGCGAGCTGACGGGCGGGCACTGAGCGCGACGCGGTGCCTGGGGTGGGCGGCCGGGGGGAGCGGCCCCCGGCCCCCGGCCCCGGGCCGCCGGGCCCCTCGTCGCGCCTACCCCGCGACGGCCCCGTGCAGGAAGACGTCCACCAGCTCCCGCGGGGTCAGGTCCGGCTCGTCGTCCGTACGCGGCTGCGTGAACAGCAGCCCGAAGAAGAGCGCCGCGGTCTGCTCCGGGGTCCGGCGCAGGGTGGCCCGGTCGGGCTCCAGCAACTCCGCCACGGCCGCCCGGACAAGGGCCGACGACTCGTTACGCCCCGCCCCGCGCACCGGCCCGGGGTGCTTGCCGCCCCCATGCCCCAGCGACCCGAGGATCGCGCCCATCCTGGACAGGTGCGCCTGAAGGGCCTCGGCCGCCTCCACGAGCCGGTCGGGCAGAGGCTGGGTCAGGTCGATCGCGTCGAGCTCGCGGATCGCGTGCTCGGGGGACAGCGCCTCGGCCACACACGCCTGCATCAGTTCGTCCTTGTCGGCGAAGACCCGGAAGATCGGGGGGAAGCCGGGGGATGTGTCGGCGCGGACGGTGCGCAATCTTCTCAACGGCAGCACCCGCAGGCCGATCGGCCGCACATGCGCCGCGCTCGAAGCGGTATTCGGGTGCCCCGCAGCGGATTTAGGGTTCGTCCCACCACGCACCGCCGTACGAGCGGAGGACCCAGTGCACCGCCGTAACTTCCTTGTCGCGGCGACCGGAACCGCCGTCGCCGCCGCTGCCCCGCCACGCCTCACGCGGCTGGGGCAGGCCGACGCCGACCGGTTTCGTCTGGAGTACACCGAGCTGCTGCGCGGTGACGCGCGGCTCGGCGGGGCAGGAAGATCGAGAACAAGGCCATCGAGCTCGCGTCGCGCATCCGGTCGTCGCTCGCCGGCGGTGGCGCCTCGGACCGCGTGAGGCGCCAGCTGTACCGGCTCGCCTCCGATGCCACGTGTCTGGCGGCCTTCGCCGCCATCGACGCCCGTGCTCCGCGGCGTGCCCGCTCCCACCTCGACCAGGCCCTCCCGCTTGCGGGCCTGGCGCGCGAGGGGGAGGCCATGTACCGCGTGTGGGACCACCTGATGCTCACCTCCAGCCAACGCGAGAACCACGCCGAGGCGGCGGCCGGTGCCGAGGTCATGAAGAGGTCGTCGACCGCTCGGCGCGACCCGTTGTACGCGTCGCTGGGACACATGCGGCACGCCAATGCCCTGGCCAGGTTGCATCGGCCCACCGAATCCCTGCGTGCCATGAGCTTCGCGGAGAGGACGTTCGGACGCGCCGACGGCGTAGAGCCCTCCGCATGGATCTCGTTCTACAACCGAGCCGAATTCGACGCCCTGTCGTCGTACGTCTGGACCGCACTGGGAGAACACGAGCGGGCCGAGTCCTGCCTCCACCGCACTCTTGCGGCGATCCCCGACGACATGGTCCGCAACAGAGCCCTCTACACGGCGCACCTGTCGCTCGCCCGGGCGAGGCAGGGAGAGGTGGAGCTCGCCGCTGGAACAGGACGCCGCGCGTACGAGATGCTGCCGCCGGCGTCCGGATCGCTGCGCACGACGAGGACGCTCGCCGTCACTCGCCAAGTCATCGAGGCCACAGGCACGAAGGCGCCCGAGGTCGTGAGCTGGATCGAGGAGTCACGCCGATGGATCTGAATACGTACACGCACGCCGACGCCCCGGACGTGCGCTCCCTGCTTCTGGACATACACGACGAGGTCTACGCGAACGAGCCCGACCCGTTCCACTCGCGCGAGCGGTTCTCGTACTACGTCGATCTGTGGTCCGGGCGCGAGGACTGGCTGTGCGTCTCGGGCTGGGAGGGCGGCGGAGCGGTCGGATACGCGTACGGTTCGAGGTTCAAGCCGGGCGGCTGGTGGAAGGGAGCGGACCGGCCCAGGGGTGTGCGTGGCCGCATCTTCGCTCTGTCCGAGCTGATGGTGGTGCCCCGGTGGCAGGGGACCGGCCGGGCGCGGCAGATCCACGACGCGCTGATCCGTTCGGTCGAGGTCGACTTCGTGACACTCCTGGTCGATTCCACCCACCCGAGGGTGCAAGCCCTGTACGAGAAGTGGGGCTACGAAAAGCGGGACGAGGCCAGGCCTTCGGACGACTCCCCGCTGTACGCGGTCATGGTCAGGACGCTGCGAGAGAGCTAGCACGAGCGCTGCCACGCTTGGCGGGTGGCGCTCAAGACCCCCGGCAGCATCGCTCCCGCGCGTTCGGCGGTGATGCCGCTGAAGGGCCGGCGGGCCAAGGTTGCGAGGGCCGACGCGATTCTGCTCGTCCACCCAGGTCCGCGGGCGCTCCGGGCCCTTCCCGCGCCCCCCGCTCGTCCAGCGGAACCGCCGCCCGAACTGGCGTGGCGGCGTCGTTGTCGGTGCCGGATGAAACCATCCGGTCATGAGCAGAGGATCTCTTGACTGGCACGAATTCCTGGGGCGTTGGCAGGACGAGTGGACCCCGGCCGAAGACGAGGACGACGAGGAGGCGGGCGGGCAGGCGCCGCGCCCGCTAGGCGTACAGGGGGCGACCGAGGTTGTGATCGCCGCCGCCGAGGCCCGCCTCGGACAGCGGCTTCCGTCCTCGTACCGGGCGTTCCTGGCCGTGAGCAACGGATGGCAGGTGGACCAGACCGCCGGGATCTACCGGCTCGGCGGCGCCGAAGACATCGAGTGGTTCGGGGACCCCTTCGGTATGACCCCGGTGTACGAGGAGAACCTCGGCGAGAACCCACGCCCCGAGGACGTCCTGATGGCCGGAATGTGGACCCGCGCCCTGCGCCTGGAGACCGACTCCGACATGTCGTACGCCCTCCTCGACCCGGGCGACACTGACGAGGACGGCGAATGGGCCCTGTACGTCTACAAGGGCTGGGGCGGTGAGTACCCGGAGCGCTACGCCTCGTTCCGCGCGTTCATGGAGGACATGTACCGGCACTTCCACAGCGACCGCGCCGCACAGCCCGGCTTCGTGAACGCGACCACGCGCGCCCAGGACGCCGGTGTCGAGGAGGCCAGGCGGCTGGCCCTGCGCGGACGGTACGAGGAGGCCGTGCCGCTGCTGGAGGACGCGCAGTCCTTCGGCCGGCCGCACAGCCGTGTGCTGCTCCAGCAGATCCGGCAGTTCCTCGCCCCGAGCGGCCACCAGGACTACGGCATGCTGGTCGGCGACCCCCGCTACCTGTCCGAGTTCCTGCCCGTGCAGGCCCTGGAGCCCGGCCGCGACACCTGGCGGCTGGGCGGGGACAACCGCTGGCTCGGGATGATCACCGCACGGGGCGTCCCCCGCGAGACGGCCGAGGCCCTCCTCGGCGCCGTCCGGGACGGCAGCCACCGTTACGCACCCGACGGCGCCTGGGGCCGGGCCGTCGCCCGGGCCCGGGACGAGGCCCGCTGGGGTGCGACGGACTCCGCCTGGCGCACGCTGCGCGCCGGCCTCCCGGAGTGGGAGACCACCGGTCCCTCGCTGATCGCCCCGGTCGGCCTGGTCGCCGACCCGTACCTCGGCCCGCTGCTCACCCCGGAGCGCGGCGCCGAACTCCTCGCCACCCCCCGCTCCGGCGAGCGCGGCCCCGCCCCCGCCCCCGTGCCGGACCTCGACCCGCCCGGCCTCCTCTGGCTCACCGAGCCCGACACCTACCGGCCGTCCTTCTCCGGCTACCGCTGCATCTGGGTGGAGGACGTGTCCCCGGACCGCCTGCCCGCACTCCTCGGCGCGGAGGGCGCCACTCTCGGCGCCCCCATGAACGTCCGCATGACCGCGTACCACCGACGCGACCGACAGGGGCTCGACGACGCCGAGCCGTGGGAAAGCCGGGCCACGGTGAGCGTCGGCCGCACCGCCGAGGGCTGGGCCTTCGCCTTCGACGGTGAGTCCCACCTGCCGGGCGACCGCCTTGCTCCGCCCTCCGCGGCCGCCTCAGCCACCGGCAGGGCGGTCGTGGTCTGGAACGACCCGCGACGCGAGGACCCCGATCCCGCCCGCTCCGCCTTCCACCTCTCCGTCGCCGAACAGGGGCGCGAGCTCTACGCGTTCACCGTCCGGGGCGCCGGGATCCAGCGCTTCGGATCGATACCCGAGGCCCTGGACCCCGACCGGCTCATCCGCCCCGAGGACACCCCCCTCGCCAACGAACGCCGCTTCCTGACCGCCCTCCACACCGAACTGAACCTCTCCCTGCCCCGCTTCGCCCTCTCCCGCGGCGCCCTCCACAGCTTCCCCACCCGCTCCTGGACCCGCGCACCGCGCCCGGGGGAGAGCTACGCGTACCTGAGCATCCACCGGCACCGACCCTGAGCCCCTGGGCCCGCACGGAAACGGGCCGGGCCCACCCCTCCGTCAAGGAGGAGCGGGCCCGGCCCGGCGTGTGCGCGACCCGCGATCTACAGGTCGAAGTACAGCTCGAACTCGTGCGGGTGCGGGCGCAGCTGGATCGGGGCGATCTCGTGCGTGCGCTTGTAGTCGATCCACGTCTCGATCAGGTCGGACGTGAAGACGCCGCCGGCCTGGAGGTACTCGTTGTCGGCCTCGAGGGCGTCCAGGACGGCCGGGAGGGACGTCGGGACCTGCTGGACGTTGGCGTGCTCCTCGGGAGCCAGCTCGTACAGGTCCTTGTCGATCGGCTCGGCCGGCTCGATCTTGTTCTTGATGCCGTCCAGGCCGGCCATCAGGAGCGCCGAGAAGGCCAGGTACGGGTTGGACGACGGGTCCGGGGCGCGGAACTCGACGCGCTTGGCCTTCGGGTTGGAGCCTGTGATCGGGATGCGCATCGCGGCGGAGCGGTTGCGCTGCGAGTACACCATGTTGACCGGGGCCTCGAAGCCCGGGACCAGGCGGTGGTAGGAGTTCACCGTCGGGTTGGTGAAGGCCAGCAGCGACGGGGCGTGCTTGAGGATGCCGCCGATGTAGTAGCGCGCCATGTCCGACAGGCCCGCGTAGCCCTGCTCGTCGTAGAACAGCGGGTCGCCGCCTGCCCACAGGGACTGGTGGACGTGCATGCCCGAGCCGTTGTCGCCGAAGATCGGCTTCGGCATGAAGGTCGCGGTCTTGCCGTTGCGCCAGGCGACGTTCTTCACGATGTACTTGAAGAGCATCAGGTCGTCGGCCGCGGCGAGCAGCGTGTTGAACTTGTAGTTGATCTCCGCCTGGCCGCCGGTGCCGACCTCGTGGTGCTGGCGCTCGATCTGCAGGCCGCTGTTCTGGAGCTCCAGGGACATCTCGGCGCGCAGGTCCGCGAAGTGGTCGACCGGGGAGACCGGGAAGTAGCCGCCCTTGTAGCGGACCTTGTAACCGCGGTTGTTCTCGACCGCACCGGTGTTCCAGGCGCCGGCCTCGGAGTCGATGTGGTAGAAGCTCTCGTTCGCCGACGTCTGGAAGCGCACGTTGTCGAAGACGTAGAACTCGGCCTCGGGACCGAAGTACGCGGTGTCGGCGAAGCCGGTCGAGGCGAGGTACGCCTCCGCCTTCTTGGCCACGTTGCGCGGGTCACGGCTGTACTGCTCGCCGGTGATCGGGTCGTGGATGAAGAAGTTGATGTTGACGGTCTTGTCACGGCGGAAGGGGTCGACCCGGGCGGTCGACAGGTCCGCGCGGAGCGCCATGTCGGACTCGTGGATGGCCTGGAAGCCGCGGATCGACGAGCCGTCGAAGGCAA
Organism: Streptomyces sp. DT224; assembly: GCF_049844595.1. NCBI lineage: Bacteria > Bacillati > Actinomycetota > Actinomycetes > Kitasatosporales > Streptomycetaceae > Streptomyces > Streptomyces sp. DT224. The sequence goes on along the minus strand of NZ_JBNCLI010000007.1, from coordinate 427,954 downwards.
GCTCGTCGGCCGGGTTGAAGGTCGCCGCCGGCACGGTGACGTGCTGCATCACACCGGGCAGGTCACAGAACCGGACATCGATGAACTTGACGTCGTTGTCGGCGATGAACTTCTTCGCGTCGTCGGCGTTCTGGAACATCCAACTCCTCCTACTCCCGGCCCGGGAGGGACGGGGTTGCAGCTCGTTGTGTGACCAGTGCGGTGGCACACGCTGGACCCGACCATAGGCAGACCGGATTTCTCAAGCATGACCCATTTGTTTCGCCGAAGTTAACCGGCGCGAGCGCGGGGAGCGGTCGCACGGGTCCCGGACCGCCCCTTTGGCGTGGTCCTACGGGGCTCCCGGCCGTATCAAAGTACCGTCCGAGGAGTGGGACGACGTGTGGGACGGCACCCGCCGGGGAAGGCCTGCGGCCCGGCGCAGTACCGTGGTCGGGTGGACAATAGGCAAGCAATCGGATCGTGGCTCTCCGGGCCGCGTGCGGCCGCCGAGGACATGGGCGCCGACTTCGGCTACCGGGGCAAGCGGCTCGGCCTCCCCGAGCAGGGCCCCGGGGCGATCGCCCCGCTCGGCCGGCGCTTCGGGGCCCTCTTCATCGACTGGGCCCTGTGCATGCTGATCGCATACGGACTGTTCGCTCGCGGTGACCAGCAGGCGTCCGGGAACTGGGCGCTCGGCATCTTCCTCGTGATGAGCGTGCTCACCGTCGGCACGATCGGCTGCACCCCCGGCAAGCGCCTCGTGGGCACCCGGGTCGTCGCCGAGGACGGCGGCCGCCTCGGCCTCCTCCGGGTCCTGATCCGCAGCGTCCTGCTCTGCCTGGCGATCCCGGCCCTCGTCTGGGACCGCGACGGCCGCGGCCTCCACGACCGCCTGGCCCGCGCGGTCCAGATCCGCGTCTGAGGCGTAGGAAACGCAAAGAGGGCGGGCGGTGAACCCCAGGGTTCACCGCCCGCCCTCCGCGTTCTCCGGACGAGGTCCGGTCAGCGCATCTTGCCGCCGCGAGGCATCCGCGTGCCTTTCGGCATAGGCCCCTTCGGGAGTGGCATGTTGCTCATCAGGTCCCCCATCGCGCGGAGCCGGTCGTTGGCGGCCGTCACCTGGGGGCCGGTCAGGACGCGGGGCATCTTCAGCATCTTGGTGCGGACCTTCTTCAGGGGCACCTGGCCCTCGCCGTTGCCGACGATGATGTCGTGGACGGGGACGTCCACCACGATGCGGGCCATCTTCTTCTTCTCGGCCGCGAGCAGGCTCTTCACCCGGTTCGGGTTGCCCTCGGCGACCAGCACGATGCCCGCCTTGCCGACGGCGCGGTGCACGACGTCCTGGTTGCGGTTCATCGCGACCGCCGGGGTCGTCGTCCAGCCGCGGCCCACCCGGTCCAGCACCGCCGCCGCCGCGCCCGGCTGGCCCTCCATCTGCCCGAAGGCGGCGCGCTCGGCGCGGCGTCCGAAGACGATCGCCATCGCGAGGAGCGCGAGCACGAAGCCCAGGATGCCCAGATAGATCGGGTGATCGATCAGAAAACCGATCGCGAGGATGACACCGAAGGTGACGATTCCCACACCCGCGACCACAAGACCGATCTTGGAGTCGGTCCGCTTGGTCATCTTGTAGGTCAGAGCGATCTGCTTGAGCCGCCCCGCGTTCTCGGCGCTGTCCGCGCCTTCAGTGGTGTTTGCCTTCCTCGCCATGCAATGAAGTTTACGTGGCCTTCGAACGGCGGGCGGCCACGGCCTCCCGTTCCGGCACGTAGCCGGACGCGGCCCGGTCCTTGGCCCGGCGGCGGTCCTCCAGGACGGCCGTCCAGGCGTTGCGGCGGGCGGTGCGCTGGCCGCTGCCCAGCAGCAGCGACTCCACGGCGCGGAGGGTGTTGGTGACGGTCGGGATGACGGTGGCGCGTACCGGCGCGGCCTGCATCGTGGCAAGTCCCCTCGGAAACGATGTACGTGTGCTGCGCGGACTGGAGACGGGGCGCGGGAACGGCGGTGGCGGTGTGCGCCACCGCGCCGCGCGTGCATCCAGCGTCACCGTTCGGTGTTACCAGCGCGTGACCGGTCGGTCAAACACCAATGAAACCTCGATACCGGCCCGGCGCACGCCGACGCGGTCCGTCCGCGCCCCCGGGCCTCTCGGGCCTGCGGGACGGGACGGACCGCGTCGGGCGGGTGCGGGTTACGCGGACGGCACCGGGGCCTGGGCCTCGCGCCGGTCCATCGCCTGCTGGAAGAGGCGGCCCGCGCGGTACGAGGAGCGGACGAGCGGTCCGGACATGACGCCGGAGTACCCGATCGCGTCGGCCTCGTCCTTGAGCTCCACGAACTCGTGGGGCTTCACCCAGCGCTCGACCGGGTGGTGGCGCACCGAGGGCCGCAGGTACTGCGTGATCGTGATGAGCTCGCAGCCCGCGTCGTACAGGTCCTGGAGCGCCTCGCTGACCTCTTCGCGGGTCTCGCCCATGCCGAGGATCAGGTTCGACTTGGTCACCAGGCCGGCCTCGCGGGCGCGGGTGATGACCTCCAGGGACCGCTCGTAGCGGAAGCCGGGGCGGATGCGCTTGAAGATGCGCGGCACCGTCTCGACGTTGTGCGCGAGTACCTCGGGGCGCGCGGAGAAGACCTCCGCGAGCTGGGCGGGCTCGGCGTTGAAGTCGGGGATCAGCAGCTCGACCTTGGTGCGGCCGGCTGCCCGGTCCGCCGTCTGCGCGTGGATCTGGCGCACGGTCTCCGCGTACAGCCAGGCGCCGCCGTCCTCCAGGTCGTCGCGGGCGACGCCGGTGATGGTGGCGTAGTTGAGGTCCATCGTGACGACGGACTCGCCGACGCGGCGGGGTTCGTCCCGGTCCAGGGCCTGCGGCTTGCCCGTGTCGATCTGGCAGAAGTCACAGCGCCGGGTGCACTGGTCACCGCCGATGAGGAACGTGGCCTCGCGGTCCTCCCAGCACTCGAAGATGTTGGGGCAGCCGGCCTCCTGGCACACCGTGTGCAGCCCCTCGCTCTTGACGAGTTTCTGCAGCTGGTTGTACTCGGGGCCCATCTTCGCCCGGGTCTTGATCCACTCGGGCTTGCGCTCGATGGGGGTCTGGCTGTTCCGGACCTCAAGGCGCAGCATCTTGCGCCCGTCGGGTGCGACAGACACTCCGGCACTCCCCTTTGCTTTCACTGCATTGGATTCTTCGGCGAACACCAGGGTACGCCCGTGGTTCATTCGGTTGTACGTCTGCCCAACCTGGGGCAGGCAGGGCCTATTCCCGGAAGCGTGTTCCGTGGGTCACGCGGTGGCCACGGCGTCGGCGGTGCGCTCGATCGTACGGGGGGCGAGCTCGGCGTTCTCCAGGATGTCCCGCAGGTGCTTCTCGACGACCGGAAGGACCTCGGCGATGGTGATGTCGCGGCCCAGTTCGTAGCTGAGGGAGGTGACGCCGGCGTCCCGGATGCCGCAGGGCACGATGCGGTCGAACCAGGTGTTGTCGGGGTTCACGTTGAACGAGAAGCCGTGCATGGTGACGCCCTTGGCGACGCGGATGCCGATCGCGGCGAGCTTGCGGTCCTCGCGGCGCTGTCCGGCGTTGGAGGGGGCGTACTGCGGACCGTTGAGCCGGGGGTCGAACTCCTCGTCCGCCAGGCGCGGGTCGAAGTCGAGGGTGAGGCCGCCGAGAGCGGGGCGCTGTTCGACCGGGTCGCCCAGGACCCAGACGCCGCTGCGGCCCTCCACCCGGCTGGTCTCGACGCCGAACTCGGCGGCCGTGCGGATCAGCGCCTCCTCCAGACGGCGCACATGGGCGACGACGTCCACGGGGCGCGGGAGTTTCTGGATCGGGTAGCCGACGAGCTGGCCGGGGCCGTGCCAGGTGATCTTGCCGCCGCGGTCCACGTCGATGACGGGGGTGCCGTCGAGGGGGCGCTCGCTGTCCTGCGTGCGCCGGCCCGCGGTGTAGACGGGCGGGTGTTCCAGGAGCAGGCAGGTGTCCGGGACGGTGTCCTCGAACCGTGCCGCGTGCACCTCGCGCTGCTTCTGCCACGCCTCCTGGTAGTCGACGGCGTTCTCGCCGAATCCCATGCGGACGAACCGGAGCTCACTCACGGCAGCAGCCTTTCTCCTCGCGGTGCCGTGGGCCCGGGGGTTTCCCGGAACCGCGTCACCCTGCACGAATCGCGCTCAGAGCCTTTCGTCCGGATCAGGCCGGGCTCGCGGGCTCCCTGATCCGGCCTGATCCGCACGAAAGGCCCCAGTCACTGTACGACCGGCGTCGGCGCGTGAGCCGGGCAGGTCTTCCCGTCAGCGCCGCCCACAATCCTCACACGATCGGATGAATGTGGAGCGAAGGGCGCTGAGGCCGCCCCGCAGGCAGTTAAATTCGCGCCGTTCGTCAGAGGGCTGCCCGGCCCCGAAGGCAGGAGACCCTACAGCTGATGTCCGAACGACCTCCGCAGCGCACGCCCAACCGCCGGCTCGCCTCGCTCATCACCGAGGCCGGGTTCTCCAACGCCGGCCTTGCCCGCCGGGTGGACCAGCTCGGCCTCGAACACGGACTCGACCTGCGGTACGACAAGACCTCCGTGACCCGCTGGCTGCGCGGCCAGCAGCCGCGGGGCACCACCCCCGCGCTGATCGCCGAGGTCTTCACCCGGCGCCTCGGCCGCCGGCTCTCCGCGCAGGACCTCGGGCTCGACGCCTGCGCCCCGGTCTACGCGGGCCTGGAGTTCGCCGCCACGCCCGCCGAGGCGGTCGACATCGTCAGCGGGCTCTGGCGCAAGGACTCCGGCAGCCACACCGAGCTGCGGAAAATCGCGTTCACCCCGGCCGGTCTCGTCGTGCCCAGCCGGGACTGGCTGATCGGCCGGGCCGATGAATGGGTCGGCCGCCCGGCGCCCGGCGGGGCCAGGTCCGCAGCGGTGCGGGCGGCCGGCGCCCAGCTGTCCGCCGGGGCCCTGACCGCCGTGCCCGAGCAGAGCGGGCGGCACGGCGTGCGGGGGCCGGTGCCGTCGCGGCCCGGCGGGGTGCCCGCACCGCCCGGCGCCCCGGCCGGCGGCGCGACGGCCGGGCCCGGAGTGCCCCGGCAGCGGCAGACCGAGCGGGGCTCGGGGCTGCGGGTCGGCGAGGGGGACGTCGCGGCGCTGCGCTCGGTGGCCGAGCTCTTCCGTACGCTCGACGACGCCTACGGCGGCGGGCACGCCCGGCAGGCCCTCGTGCGGTACCTGGAGCACGAGACGGAGCCGATGCTGCGCGGCACGTACGGGGAGGCGACCGGGCGGCGGCTGTTCGCGGCCGCCGCCGACCTGACCAGGCTGGCCGGCTGGACCTCGTACGACATCGCGGCGCACGGGCTCGCCCAGCGCTACTACGTCCAGGCGCTGCGGCTCTCCCAGGCGGCCGGCGACCGGGCGTACGGCAGCTACGTGCTGATCACCATGAGCCGCCAGGCGGTCTATCTCGCCCACGGCAGGGAGGCGGTCCAGCTGGCCCGGGTGGCGCAGCAGGGCATCGGCTCGTCCGCGCCGCACACCGTCATGGCCCTGCTGCACGCGGTGGAGGCGCGCGGGCACGCGGTGCTCGGGGACTCCAAGGCGTGCACGGCCTCGCTCGCCCGGGCGGAACGCGCGCTGGAGTCGGCCCGCCCCGGTGACGAGGTGCCGCACTGGGCGCGCCACTTCGACGAGGCGCAGCTCGCCGACGAGTTCGGGCACTGCCACCGCGACCTCCAGCAGTACCGGTCGGCCGCCCAGTACGCGGAGCGCGCGCTCCAGCTGCGCGCCCCCGCGTACGCCCGGAGCAGGCTGTTCTGCCGGGTGGTGCTGGCGTCCGCCCGGCTGGGCCTGGGGGAGCTGGACCAGGCGTGCCGGCTGGGCGCGGAGGCCGCCCAGCAGGCGGCCGAGATGCGGTCGGTGCGGGCCACGGAGTACGTGCGGGACTTCGAACGGCGGCTGGAGCCCTACCGGGACGCCGCCGCCGTGCGCGGCTACCGGGAGCGGGTCGCCGCGCTGGGCTGAGCCGTCAGGACCTGGGGCCGTCTCGTCTCAGGCTGCCTCGGGGAGCGCGGGGCTGTCCCCGGCGGCCGGGTGGATGCCGAGGTCGTGGAGGATCGACGCGGCGGCGCGGGCGCCCGAGGCCAGGGCGCCCTGGACGGTGCCGGTGTCGCGGTGGTCGCCGCACACGTAGAGCCCGGCGAGGACCCGGACCGGGCGGTGCGGGTCGTGCGGGGCGGGCATCGCGGGGACGGCCTCCGGGTCGTGGTGGGCGGCCAGCAGCTCCCAGTCGTCGGTGGGCACGCCGTAGAGCCCGGCGAGATGGGCGCGGACGGTGCGGTCCAGGTCGTCGGGCGGGGTGCCGAGGACCGTGGAGCTGATCAGGGTCCGCCCGTGCGGGGCGCGGGCCGGGTCGACCGCGCTCATCACGGCGGTGTGGGACACGGGTCCCGCACGGTCGGCGTCCAGGACGAGCGAGGCGCCGGTGGGCGGGGGAGCGGGCGCGGTGTGGTGGAGCACCGTCACGGGGTGGAAGGACGGCAGGCGCAGGCCCGGCAGCAGCTCGGCGGCGGCGCTCGCTCCGGTGGCCACCAGCAGGGAGCGACAGCCCAGCTCGCCGTGCTCCTTGGTGCGTACGGAGGTGATGTCGGCGGAGGTGACGTGCACCCCGGTGCGTACGGTCCCCGGCGGCAGGGAAGCGGCGAGGAGCGCCGGCAGCGTACCCGCCCCGCCCTCGGGCACACACAGCCGTCCGCTCGCGTACGTCCGCAGGGCGAGGTCGGCGCACCGGCTGGACGTGGTGAGGTCGGGGTCGCTGAGGAGTGCGGTGAGCAGCGGGCGTACGAAGCCGTCGAGCGTACGGGAGGAGAGCCGGCCGGCCAGGGCGTCGAGCGCGGGGCGTTCGGGCCGGGCGAGGACGCGGGCCGGCGGCGTGGCGGCGAGACGGGCCAGGGCCACGCCGAGCCGGGCGTGGTCGATCGCGCCGCCCATGACCCCGGTGAGGGCGCCCGCGCGCGGCGGCCGGGGGGCGTGCGCGAGGGCGCGCGCCGCCTTGAGCGCGCCCCGTGCGCCGCGTGCGCCCGGTACGCGGGGGGTCTCGCCGGTCCGGTGGCGGCGGCCTTCGCTGTGGACGAGGACCCCGGGGTCGAAGGGGCGCAGGACGAGTCCGTCGAGCCCCGGAGTGGTGCGGAGCTCCGGATACGCGGTGTTGAGCAGCGGGCCGACGCGGTCGAGGCGGAACCCGTCCACCTCGTCGGTGGCCATCCGGCCGCCGACGCCGGGGCCGGCCTCCAGGACGCTGACACTGACCCCGGCGCTGGTCAGTCGGTGGGCCGCCGACAGGCCGGCGATCCCGGCCCCGATGATGACGACGTCCGCGTGGTGTGCCGTGCTGAGCACGTGCCCTCCCCGGTTCGGCGCAAGTGGTGGGGGGCTCATGCCCTCAACCGCCCACCGGAATGCGTGAGTTCGTCAGGAGGCTAGGAGAGTGGCCCGATCGTGCGCAGTCGCGCGCGGACCGGTGCACCGATGCACGGGGTCGCACGCGCGTCCGAAAAACCGGGCCGTCGCACCGCCCGTCAGCGCAGGGCGGCGCGGATGGCGGCGTCGACGGAGGGGAAGGCGAACGAGAAGCCCGAGCCCAGCAGCCGGGCGGGCAGCACCCGCTGACTGCCCAGCACATCCCCGGCGAACTCGCCCAGGGCGAGCCGCAGGGCCGGTGCGGGCGCCGTGAAGAGGGTCGGGCGCCGCAGGACCCGCCCCATCGCGGCGGTCACCTCGGCGTTGGTGACGGGCGTCGGGGCGGTCAGGTTCACCGCGCCGGACAGCTCCGGGGTGTCCAGGATGTGCCGCAGCGCCGCGATGTGGTCGTGCAGCGCGATGAAGCTCCAGTACTGCCGCCCGTCGCCCATCCGGCCACCAAGACCCGCCCGGAACAGCGGGAAGAGCCGCCCCCAGGCACCGCCCTCCCGCGCGACCACCAGGCCGGTGCGGGCGTGCACCGTACGCACCCCCGCCTCCTCGGCCGCCGCCGTGGCCTCCTCCCACTCCACGCAGACCGACGGCAGGAACCCGTCCCCGGGCGGCGCCTCCTCGTCGACCGGGCGGTCGCCGGTGTCCCCGTAGAAGCCGATCGCGGAGCCGGACAGCAGCACGGCGGGAGGGGTGTCGAGCGAGGCGACGGCGTCCGCGATCGCGGCGGTGCCCAGCACCCGGCTGTCCCGGATCTCCTTCTTGTACGCCTCGGTCCACCGGTGGTCGCCGACCCCCGCCCCGGCGAGGTGGACGACCGCGTCGCAGCCAACGAGCCCGGCCACGTCCACGTGCCCCCGCTTCGGGTCCCACTCCACCTCGTCGCCGTCCCGGGCCGGGTGGCGCACCAGGCGGACCACCTCGTGTCCGTCGGCCCGCAGCGAGCGCACCAGCGCCGCTCCGATGAGTCCGGTCGATCCGCTGACGGCGATACGGGAGTGCGGCATGGCGTCCATCCTGCCCCACCGGAGCCGCCGTACGCGGCCGTGGCACAGTGGCGGCCATGACCGAATCCGCCGCATCGACAGCCCCTGCCGCGCCCCTCGTCCGGCGCGCCGTTCTCGCGGACGAGTCCGCGCTCGGCGAGCTGGACCGCGCCACCTGGTCGACGCTGCACGCGGTGCAGCCGCGCCCGCAGCCTCCGTACGCGCCGTTCTTCGACGAGCGGCACACCCCCCGGGACATCCTGGTGGCGGAAGCGGTGAACGAGGCGGGGGAGCGGGCTCCGGCCGGCTACATACGCGTGGTGCCGCCGACCCCGCTCGCCTGCAACGCGCACGTCCGGCAGATACAGGGCCTCGCCGTGGCCCACTGGGCGCGCGGCCGGGGCGTCGGACGCGCCCTGGTCCGCGCCGCCTGCGCGGCGGCACGCGACGAGGGGGCGAACCGGATCACCCTGCGCGTCCTCGGCCACAACGCCCCCGCCCGGGCGCTGTACGAGGCGGAGGGCTTCACCGTCGAGGGCGTCCTGCCGGGGGAGTTCTTCCTGAGCGGGCGGTACGTGGACGACGTGATGATGGGCCGCCCGCTCACCCCGTGACGGGCGCGCTCAGCCGCCGAACCGCTCCCAGAGCGCGGGCAGCCGGGCCGCCAGGGCCGCGTCGTCGTCCGGGTCCAGCGGCGTGCCCTCCGGCTCGTCGGGCTGAGGCGGCAGTCCGAGGTCGGGCGCGACGACGCCGGTGAGCTGCTCGTACGCCTCGTCGGCGGCGTACCCCAGCTCCTCGCCGTCGCCGTCCAGCTCCTCGTCGAACGAGTCGAGCAGCTCCGCCAGGCTGTCCGGGTCGTGCACGGCGCCTTCGAAGACCTCCCGCCCCTGCCCGATCAGCCAGCAGCGGAAGTAGTCGAAGGCGTCGTCGTCCGCGCCGCCGAGCAGGACGGCGGCGGCGCCCCACAGGTCCCAGCGGTAGGCGCGGTTGAAGCGGGCCTCGAAGTGCCGGGCGAAGTCCAGCACGGATTCGGGGTCGAGCCGCACCAGCCGTTCGATCAGCAGGTCGGCATGCTCCTCGGGGTCGCCGTCGGCGGCCTCGCGCGTGCTGTCGATCAGCTCCCAGAACCCGGTCTCGTCCATCACGGGTCCAGCATCTGCCCTGGGAGCGGCCGACGCACGCCCAGACGCCCGAAGGAAGCCTCAGAACGTTTCTCCGTACAGCGCGTGCAGGCGGGCGGCGGCCGCCGCGAACCTCTCCCGCAGGGCGGGCGGCTCCAGGACCTCCAACTCCGGTCCGAGGCCCAGCAGCTGGCCGTAGGCGACGTCCAGGGACTCCACCGGCAGGGTGACCGTGACCCGGCCGTCGTCACCGGGCGGGTCGGCCGCCTCCAGCGCCTCCGTGGTGGCCACCCGGTCCAGGACGTGCGGCAGCCGCCGCACGGCCTCCTCCGAGAGCCGCAGCGTCACCTCCGTGCGCAGCAGGGAGCGGGCGAACGCGGCGGACCGCTCTTCCCAGAAGGCGGGCAGGTCGAAACCCTCGTCCCGGACGAAAGGGGTGTCCGAGACGGTGGCGGCGGTGAACCGGTCGATGCGGTAGACCCGGACCTCGTCGCCCGCGCGGGCGCACAGATACCAGACGCCCGCCTTCAGGACGAGCCCGTACGGCGCCAGCTCCCGTTCCACGTCTGTGTCCCGGCCGGCCCGGCGGTAGCGGGCGAGGAGCAGCCGGTCGCGCCACACGGCGTCGGCCACGGCGGGCAGCAGCTCCGGGGTGACGGGCTCCTGGTACCACCCGGGCGCGTCGAGGTGGAAGCGCCGGTCCGCGCCCGCCGGGGCGTCCCGCAGCGCGGGTGTCAGGGCCGCCGAGACCTTCAGCCGGGCGGCCGACGCGGCGTCCGCGAGCCCCATCTCGCGCAGTGCGGAGGGCAGCCCGGACAGGAACAGCGCCTCCGCCTCGTCGCGGGCCAGACCGGTCAGCCCGGTGCGGTACCCGCCGACGAGCCGGTAACCGCCGGCCCGGCCGCGTGCCGCGTACACCGGGACACCGGCCTCGGAGAGGGCCTGCGCGTCCCGCGTGACGGTCCGCTCGGACACCTCCAGCTCCCGGGACAGCTCGGCGGCGGTCATGCCGGGGCGGGCCTGGAGGAGCAGCACCATTCGGATCAGCCGGGCAGCACGCATGCGGCCATTGTGGCCGGAGAAGCGGCCCGTCCGGCCGGAGGACGAAGCCTCCGGCCGGACGGGCCGGGGTCACACTCAGAGACCGTAGCGGTCCCGGGCTTCCTTGACGGCGGTCGCCGGCACCTCGCCGCGACGGGCCAGCTGGGCCAGGGTCGCGACCACCACGGACTGGGCGTCGACGCCGAAGTGGCGGCGGGCCGCGTCACGCGTGTCGGAGAGGCCGAAGCCGTCCGTGCCGAGCGAGGTCCAGTCCTGCTCGACCCACTGGCTGATCTGGTCCGGGACGCCGCGCATCCAGTCGCTGACCGCGACGACCGGGCCCGGAGCGCCCTCCAGCACCTGCGTCACGTACGGCACCCGCTGCTCGCCGTGGAGCAGCGCCTCGTCGCACTCCAGCGCCTCGCGGCGCAGCTCGCCCCAGGAGGTCGCGGACCACACGTCGGCCGTGACACCCCAGTCGGCGGCGAGCAGCTCCTGGGCCTCCAGGGCCCAGTGGATCGCCGTGCCGGAGGCCAGCAGCTGGGCGCGCGGCGCGTCCGCGGCGGCGGGCGTGCCCTCCTTGAAGCGGTACAGGCCCTTGACGATGCCCTCCTCGACGCCTTCCGGCATCGCGGGCTGCGGCTTCGGCTCGTTGTAGACCGTCAGGTAGTAGAAGACGTCCTCGGCGTCGGGGCCGTACATCCGGCGCAGGCCGTCCTTGACGATCACCGCGATCTCGTACGCGAACGCCGGGTCGTAGTTGAGCGACGCCGGGTTCGTGGCGGCGATCAGGTGCGAGTGGCCGTCCGCGTGCTGGAGGCCCTCGCCCGTCAGGGTCGTACGGCCGGCGGTGGCGCCGACGATGAAGCCCTTGCCGAGCTGGTCGGCGAGCTGCCAGAACTGGTCGCCGGTGCGCTGCCAGCCGAACATCGAGTAGAAGATGTAGAACGGGATCATCGTCTCGCCGTGCGTCGCGTACGACGTGGCGGCGGCGATGAAGTCGGCCATGGCGCCGGCCTCGGTGATCCCCTCGTTGAGGATCTGGCCGTCCTTGGCCTCCTTGTAGTACATCAGCTGGTCGCGGTCGACCGGCTCGTACGTCTGGCCCAGCGGCGAGTAGATGCCGGCCGAGGGGAACAGCGACTCCATGCCGAAGGTGCGGGCCTCGTCCGGGACGATCGGCACCCAGCGCTTGCCGGTCTGCTTGTCCCGCATCAGGTCCTTGACCAGGCGGACGAAGGCCATGGTGGTGGCCATCTCCTGCTTGCCGGAGCCCTTCTTGAGCGCGGCGAACGCGCGCTCCTCGGGCTGCGGCAGCGCCACCGCGTGCACCCGGCGGGCCGGGGCGGGGCCGCCGAGGGCGGCGCGGCGCTCCTGGAGGTAGCGGACCTCGGGGGAGTCGGCGCCCGGGTGGCCGTAGGGCACCAGGCCGTCGGCGAAGGCGCTGTCCGGGATCGGGAGGCCGAGCAGCTCGCGCATGCCCTTGAACTCGTCGATCGACAGCTTCTTCATCTGGTGGTTGGCGTTCTTGGACTCGAAGCCCTTGCCGAGCGTGTAGCCCTTCACCGTCTGGGCGAGGATCACGGTCGGCGCGCCCTTGTGCTCGACGGCCGCGCGGTAGGCCGCGTACACCTTGCGGGCCTCGTGGCCGCCGCGCGAGGTGTAGAAGCACTCGGCGATCTTCGCGTCGGTGAGCAGTTTCGCCAGCTCGGCGAGGGCGGGCTCGGCGCCGAAGAAGTGCTCGCGGATGTACGCGACGTCGCGGGTGGCGTATGTCTGGAACTGCGCGTCCGGGACCTCGCGGAGGCGGCGGACCAGCGCGCCCGTGGTGTCGAGCTGGAACAGCTCGTCCCAGGCGTTGCCCCAGAGCGTCTTGATGACGTTCCAGCCGGCGCCCCGGAAGGCGCCCTCCAGCTCCTGCACGACGCGGAAGTTGGCGCGGACCGGACCGTCGAGGCGCTGCAGGTTGCAGTTGATGACGAAGGTCAGGTTGTCGAGCTTCTCGCGGGCCGCCAGCGCGAGGGCGGCGGTCGACTCCGGCTCGTCCATCTCGCCGTCGCCCAGGAAGGCCCAGACGTGCGAGTTCGACGTGTCCTTGATGTTGCGGTTGGCGAGGTAGCGGTTGAAGCGCGCCTGGTAGATCGCCGAGAGCGGGCCGAGGCCCATGGAGACCGTGGGGAACTCCCACAGCCAGGGCAGCCGCCGCGGGTGCGGGTAGGACGGCAGGCCGTTGCCGCCCGCCTCCTGGCGGAAGTTGTCGAGCTGCTGCTCGCTGATCCGGCCGTCGAGGAAGGCGCGGGCGTAGATGCCGGGGGAGGCGTGGCCCTGCACGTACAGCTGGTCGCCGGAGCCGTCCCCCTCCTTGCCGCGGAAGAAGTGGTTGAAGCCGGTCTCGTACAGCCAGGCCGCCGAGGCGAAGGTGGCGATGTGGCCGCCGACGCCGAAGCGCGCGCCGCGGGTGACCATCGCGGCCGCGTTCCAGCGGTTCCACGCGGTGATCTTCGACTCCATCTCCAGGTCACCGGCGAAGTCGGGCTCCGCGGCGGTCGGGATGGAGTTGACGTAGTCGGTCTCCAGCAGCTTGGGCAGCGCGAGACCGGCGCCCTCGGCATGCTGGAGCGAGCGCCGCATCAGGTACGCGGCACGGTGCGGGCCCGCGGCCTTGGTGACGGCATCCAGGGAGGCCGCCCATTCAGCGGTCTCCTCCGGGTCGCGGTCCGGGAGCTGGTCGAGCTCGCTCGGAAGCTTTCCTACGGGGTCGGTCATGATCGCCGCCTTCCGGTGAGGAGGGGGGTGGAGAAAGTCCCTGACTGGCAGGACAGGGCGATGGGGCCGGTGGGCCCGCGAAGTGAACTGTAAGACGCCGATCGATGATCGATCAAAGGATGAACGGCAAAACTTCTCGATATGAAGAAAGTGGCATGCGGTGCCATGAAATGGGGCACCGAGTGACGGGATATACCCGTCAAAACGGGCGCTGACCTGCACAGAAGAGCGGCGGGGGTGACACTTGCGCAGCGCCTCAGGCGCGCGGCGCGCATCCCAGGACGTGCGCCTTGACCAGCGTCCCGATGTCCGGGTCCTTGCGCAGGAACGCGTCGATGAGGGCCTCGTGCTCCTCCGCGTACGACTTCTGGACCGTCCCCAGCCAGCGGATCGACAGGGCCGTGAACACCTCGATGCCCAGGCCCTCCCAGGTGTGCAGCAGCACCGCGTTCCCCGCCGCCCGCACCATCGCGCGGTGGAAGCCGACCGTGTGCCGGACCTGGGCCTCGCCGTCCGCCAGCCGGTCCGCCTCGTACAGGGCCGCCACGTGCGGCGCGAGCAGCGAGCAGTCCTCGCCGAGCCCGGGGGCCGCCAGCTCGGCCGCGATCTGCTCCAGGCCCGCCCGTACGGGGTAGCTCTCCTCCAGGTCCGCCGCGGTGAGGTTGCGGACCCGGACGCCCTTGTTGGGCGCCGACTCGATCAGCCGCAGCGTCTCCAGCTCCCGCAGCGCCTCGCGCACGGGTGTCTGGCTGACCTCCAGCTCGGTGGCGATGCGCCGCTCCACGATCCGCTCGCCCGGCTTCCAGCGCCCGCTGACGATCCCCTCCACGATGTGCTCGCGGATCTGTTCGCGCAGCGAGTGGACGACGGGCGGGGTCATGACGGGCTCCTTCGGACAGACCGGTACGCCTGCACCGGGCACGGTGGCCGGGGCGACCGGTGGTGTCTAGACAATACGGCGGCGCCCCCGCCCGGAAGGGTTCCGGACGGGGGCGCCGATCGTGAGGCTGGTTACAGGCCGAGCTCGACCTCGAACTCGCCGGCCTCCAGGATCGCCTTGACCGCGGTCAGGTAGCGGGCGGCGTCCGCGCCGTCCACCAGACGGTGGTCGTAGGAGAGCGACAGGTAGGTCATGTCGCGGACACCGATCACGGTGCCCTCCTCGGTCTCGATGACCGCGGGACGCTTCACGGTGGCGCCGATGCCCAGGATGGCTGCCTGGTTCGGCGGCACGATGACGGTGTCGAACAGCGCACCGCGCGAGCCGGTGTTGCTGATGGTGAAGGTGGCACCGGACATGTCGTCCGGGGTCAGGCCGCCACCGCGGGCCTTGCCGGCCAGCTCGGCGGTCTTCTTCGAGATACCGGCGATGTTGAGGTCGCCCGCGCCCTTGATGACCGGGGTCATCAGGCCCTTCTCGGCGTCCACGGCGATGCCGATGTTCTCCGAGTCGAAGTACGTGATGGTGCCTTCGTCCTCGTTGATCCGGGCGTTGATGACCGGGTGGGCCTTCAGCGCCTGGGCGGCGGCCTTCACGTAGAACGGCATCGGGGAGAGCTTGACGCCCTCGCGGGCCGCGAAGCCGTCCTTCGCCTTGGCGCGCAGCTTCATCAGCTTGGTGACGTCGACCTCGACGACCGAGGTCAGCTGGGCCTGCGAGTGCAGCGCCTTCATCATGTTGTCGCCGATGACCTTGCGCATGCGGGTCATCTTGACCGTCTGACCGCGCAGCGGGCTGGTCTCCAGCTTCGGCGCCTTGGCGGCGGCCGGGGCCTGGGCGGCGGGCGCCGGGGCAGCGGCGGCGGCCTTGGCGGCCTCCGCGGCGGCGACGACGTCCTGCTTGCGGATGCGGCCACCGACGCCGGTGCCCTTGACCGCGCCCAGGTCGACGCCGTTCTCGGCGGCGAGCTTGCGGACCAGCGGTGTGACGTACGCGCCGTCGTCACCGGAGGTCGCGGCCGGGGCGGCGGCGGGAGCCTGCGCCGGAGCGGCCGGAGCCGGGGCGGGAGCCGCCGGGGCCGGGGCGGGAGCGGCCGGGGCCGGGGCCGGGGCCGGGGCGGCCGGGGCCGGGGCGGGCGCGGCGGGTGTCGGAGCCGGCGCGGGGGCCGGGGCGGCCGGGGCCGGGGCGGCCGGAGCCGGGGCCGGGGCCTGGGCCGGAGCGGCACCGGGCGCGCCGATGACGGCGAGCTTGGCGCCGACCTCGGCGGTCTCGTCCTCGGCGACCACGATCTCCAGCAGCACACCGGCGACCGGGGCGGGGATCTCGGTGTCGACCTTGTCCGTGGAGACCTCGAGCAGCGGCTCGTCCTCCGCGACCTCCTCGCCGACCTCCTTGAGCCAGCGGGTGACGGTGCCCTCGGTGACGCTCTCGCCGAGCGCCGGCAGGGTGACGTCGGTGCCGGAGGCGGAGGAGGCGCCGGTGGTGGCCTCGGCGCTCGGCGCCTCGGCCGGGGCCTGCGTCTCGGTCGACGGCGCGGTCGGGGCCTCGGCGGCGGCCGGGGCGGGGGTCGCGGCCGGCTCTGCGGCCGGAGCGGCCTCGGCGGCCGGGGCGCCCGAGCCGTCGTCGATGACGGCCAGCTCGGCGCCGACCTCGACGGTCTCGTCCTCGGCGACCTTGATGGACGACAGGATGCCGGAGGCGGGGGCGGGGATCTCGGTGTCGACCTTGTCGGTCGAGACCTCGAGCAGCGGCTCGTCGGCCTCGACGCGCTCGCCCTCGGCCTTCAGCCAGCGGGTGACAGTGCCCTCGGTGACGCTCTCGCCGAGCGCCGGAAGGGTTACGGAAACCGACATGGTTTCAGTTGCTCCTTACGAAAATGCGGAAGTGGTCGGTCGTCGCGCCCGGTCGACGGGTCAGTCGTGGGAGTGAAGCGGCTTGCCGGCGAGCGCCAGGTGCGCCTCGCCCATCGCCTCGTTCTGCGTCGGGTGGGCGTGGATGAGCTGCGCGACCTCGGCGGGCAGCGCCTCCCAGTTGTAGATCAGCTGGGCCTCGCCGACCTGCTCGCCCATACGGTCACCGACCATGTGGACGCCGACCACGGCACCGTCCTTGACCTGGACGAGCTTGATCTCACCCGCGGTCTTGAGGATCTTGCTCTTGCCGTTGCCCGCGAGGTTGTACTTCAGCGCGACGACCTTGTCCGCACCGTAGAGCTCCTTGGCCTTGGCCTCGGTGATGCCGACGGAGGCGACCTCGGGGTGGCAGTACGTGACCCGGGGGACACCGTCGTAGTCGATCGGGACGGTCTTGAGACCGGCCAGCCGCTCCGCGACGAGGATGCCCTCGGCGAAGCCGACGTGCGCCAGCTGGAGCGTCGGGACCAGGTCGCCCACGGCGGAGATCGTCTCCACGTTGGTCCGCATGTACTCGTCGACCAGGACGTAGCCGCGGTCCATGGCGACCCCGGCCTCCTCGTAACCGAGGCCCTGCGAGACCGGGCCGCGGCCGATCGCGACCAGCAGCACCTCCGCCTCGAAGGTCTTGCCGTCGGCGAGGGTCACGCGGACGCCGTCCTGCGTGTACTCGGCGCTCTGGAAGAACGTGCCGAGGTTGAACTTGATGCCGCGCTTGCGGAAGGCGCGCTCAAGAAGCTTCGAGCTGTTCTCGTCCTCGACCGGGACGAGGTGCTTCAGGCCCTCGACGATCGTCACGTCGGAGCCGAAGGAGGTCCACGCCGAGGCGAACTCGACGCCGATGACGCCGCCGCCCAGCACGATCGCGGACTTCGGGACGCGGTCCAGCTTCAGCGCGTGGTCCGAGGAGATGATGCGGTTGCCGTCGATCTCCAGGCCCGGCAGCGACTTCGGCACGGAGCCGGTCGCCAGGAGCACGTGGCGGCCCTGGATGCGCTGGCCGTTCACATCCACCGAGGTGGGGGAGGAGAGCCGGCCCTCACCCTCGATGTAGTGCACCTTGCGGGAGGCGACGAGACCCTGCAGGCCCTTGTACAGGCCGGAGATCACGTCGTCCTTGTACTTGTGGACGGCCGCCATGTCGATGCCCTCGAAGGTGGCCTTGACGCCGAACTGCGCGGACTCGCGGGCCTGGTCCGCGATCTCGCCGGCGTGCAGCAGGGCCTTCGTGGGGATGCAGCCGTTGTGCAGGCAGGTGCCGCCGACCTTGCCCTTCTCGATCAGAGCGACGTCCAGGCCCAGCTGCGCTCCGCGCAGGGCCGCGGCGTACCCGCCGCTACCACCGCCGAGGATCACTAGGTCGAAAACGGTGCTGGCGTCGTTCGCCACGTCACGTCCTCCATGCATGTGCGCCGTACGCCGGGCCCCGTCCTCGGGGTGTTACCGGCCGGTCGGCTGGTGTGCGGCCGCTTTGTCTTCGGCCCTGTGGTGGGGGCCCTGTCCTGCCGAGAACCCATCTTCGCACTTGTTGACGGTGGGCGGGACGCGGGGCCCGTGTCCGGGACGGTCGATCGTCCGTCCCGGTGGGAAACACCTACGGCCCCGGACGTATGCCCGGGGCCGTGAAGAGGCGTTTTTGGCCGGTCAGCCGAGGTCGCCGGCGGCGGTGCGCTCCGCCAGCTTCACCAGCGTGCGGACCGCGGAGCCGGTGCCGCCCTTGGGCGTGTAGCCGTACGGGGCGCCCTCGTGGAAGGCGGGGCCCGCGATGTCCAGGTGGGCCCAGGCGATGCCCTCGCCCACGAACTCCTTCAGGAACAGGCCGGCCACCAGGCCGCCGCCCATCCGCTCGCCCATGTTGGCGATGTCGGCGGTCGAGGAGTCCATGCCCTTGCGCAGGTCGGCCGGGAGCGGCATCGGCCAGGACGCCTCGCCGACCTCCTCCGCGATCTCGTGGATCGAGGTACGGAAGGCGTCGTCGTTGGACATGATGCCGAAGGTGCGGTTGCCCAGGGCCAGCACCATCGCGCCGGTCAGGGTCGCCACGTCGACGATCGCGTCCGGGTTCTCCTCCGAGGCGCGGGTCAGCGCGTCGGCCATGACGAGGCGGCCCTCGGCGTCGGTGTTCAGGACCTCGACGGTCTTGCCGCTGTACATGCGCAGGACGTCACCCGGGCGGGTGGCGCTGCCCGACGGCATGTTCTCGGCGAGCGCCAGCCAGCCGGTGACGTTGACGCGCAGGCCCAGGCGGGCGGCCGAGACGACGGTCGCGAACACGGCGGCGGCGCCGGCCATGTCGCACTTCATCGTCTCGTTGTGACCGGCCGGCTTCAGGGAGATGCCGCCCGAGTCGTAGGTGATGCCCTTGCCGACGAGGGCCAGGGTCTTCTCCGCCTTCGGGTGCGTGTAGGCGAGCTTCACCAGGCGCGGGCCGCGCTCCGCGCCCTGGCCGACGCCCAGGATGCCGCCGTAGCCGCCCTTGACGAGCGCCTTCTCGTCGAGCACCTGCACCTTGATGCCGTGCTCCTTGCCGGCGGCGGCGGCCACGGCGGCGAAGGACTCGGGGTAGAGGTCGTTCGGCGGGGTGTTGACCAGGTCGCGGGCGCGGTTGATCTCCTCGGCGAGGGCGATCGCGCGCTCGGCGGCGGCCTTGAACGCCTTGTCGCGCGGCTTGGCGCCGAGCACCGCGACCTCGGCCAGCGCCTGCTTCGCGCCGGCGGGCTTCGCGTCCTTGGGGGCCAGCTTGTTCTCACCGGCCTGGTAGGCGGTGAAGGCGTACGCGCCGAGCAGCGCGCCCTCCGCGACGGCCTCGGCGTCCTCGACGGAACCGATCGGCAGCGCGAAGCCGGCCTTCTTGGAGCCGGCCAGCGAGCGGGCGGCCGCACCGGCGGCCCGGCGCAGCGTCTCGGCGTCGTACGCGCCGTCCTTCTCGGGGGCCTTGCCGAGGCCGGCCGCGAGGACGACGGGGGCCTTCAGGCCCTCCGGGGCGGGGACCTTCGTCAGCTCGCCCTCGGCACCCGAGGCACCCAGGGTCGCCAGGACGGCGGCGAGCTTGCCGCCGAACGCCTTGTCCACGGCCTCGGCGCCCGGTGCGAGGACCAGGTCCCCAGGCTTGGATCCAGCGCCCTTGGCGACGCCCACGACGAGGGCGTCGGCGCGCAGCGTCGCCGCACCGGCAGTGCTGAGAGTGAGAGCAGTCACGGTGGTGAAATCTCGCTTCCGTTGAGTTCTGTTTCGGCCTGCGCTGGTCGGAAGGGGTGGCCGACCGTGCCCGGCGCATCGTAGACGCGGCCGCAATGTGCCGGGAATGAGCCTACGCGCGCCTTTGCTGCCCGCTTACGGCGGCGGGCCGAAGACGGTGCCCGCGGGGTGTGCGGCCGTCGTACGGTGGTGGTCCCGGGAAGATCGTCCCGGTGGACTTGGGGGAACGATGCGCGACCGCACGGCCGCACCGGTGGGCGGGGCGCGCGGCGCTCTCGCCGTCACCGCACTGGCGCTGATCACGTTGCTGGCGGGCTGTTCCCCGGGGGGCGGGAAGGCCCCGGCGGGGAAGGCGGAGGGCTCCGCGCGGCCCTCGCCGGCGCGCTGGCGGCCGGCGCCGGGCACGGACTGGCAGTGGCAGCTGTCCGGGAAGCTCGACACCTCGGTGGACGCCCCGGTGTACGACGTCGACGGCTTCGACCGGACGGCGGCCGAGGTCGCCGCACTGCACCGCAAGGGCCGCAAAGTCATCTGCTACCTGTCCACCGGCGCCTGGGAGGACTTCCGCCCGGACGCGGCCCGCTTCCCCACCGCCGTCCTCGGGAAGGGCAACGGCTGGAAGGGCGAGCGCTGGCTCGACATCCGGCGCACCGAGGTCCTGGAACCGCTGATGGAGACCCGGATCGCGATGTGCGCGAAGAAGGGCTTCGACGCGGTCGAGCCGGACAACATGGACGGCTACCGCAACAGGAGCGGCTTCCCGCTCACCGCCGCCGACCAGCTGCGCTACAACCGCCTGATCGCCCGCCTGGTCCACCGCCACGGCATGTCCGTCGGCCTCAAGAACGACCTGCCGCAGATCCCCGAGCTGGTCGGGGACTTCGACTTCGCCGTCAACGAGCAGTGCGCGCAGTACGAGGAGTGCGAGGAGCTGACCCCGTTCGTGAAGGCGGGCAAGGCGGTCTTCCACGTGGAGTACGAGCTGCCGGCGGCGAAGTTCTGCGCGCGGTCCCGGGCGCTGGGGCTCAGCTCGCTGCGCAAGGAGTACGAGCTCGGCGTCGAGCGGGAGACCTGTGCGGCGGGCTGAGGGGCCGCCTCAGCCCAGCGCCAGGCACACCAGCGTCACCGTCGCCGCCGTCTCCGCCAGCGCCCCGAACACGTCCCCGGTCACCCCGCCGAACCGCCGCACGCAGTGCCGGAGCAGCAGCCCGGCCGCCACCGGCCCGGCCACGGCGGCCAGCGCGTACCGCAGCGCCCCGGAGCCGCCCAGCAGCGCCCCCGCCCCCGCGCACCCGGCCACCACCACGAGCCCCGCCGCCCAGGCGCCGGCCGCCGGGACCGTCCCGGCGACGGCCGCGCCCAGGCCCTCCGGGCGGGCCGCCGGGACGCCGCGCCGGGAGGCCAGGGTGAGCACGAGCCGGGCGACGGCGGCGGAGGCGACGGCCGCCACCGCGCCCTGCGCCCAGCCCTCCGCGTACAGCCGCTGAAGGGCCGCCACCTGGGCCAGCAGTACGAAGAGCAGGGTGATCACGCCGAACGGGCCGATGTCCGACTGCTTCATGATCCGCAGCGCGTCGTCGGCCGGCTTGCCGCTGCCCAGGCCGTCGGCGGTGTCCGCGAGTCCGTCCAGATGGAGGCCCCGGGTGAGCGCGGCGGGCACGGCGGCCGAGGCGACCGCGGCGAGCAGCGGACCCGCCCCGCCCCACAGCAGCAGGCTGCCGGGAACCGCCGCGAGGACGCCGACGGCCAGCCCGGCCACCGGGGCGCACAGCATCCCGGCCCGGGCGGTCTCGCGGTCCCAGCGGGTGACGCGGACGGGGAGCACGGTCAGGGTGCCGAAGGCGAAACGCAGGCCGTGGCTGTTCAGGGAGGTCACGGCGCGCAGGCTAATCGGTGCGGACGGCCGCTAGATTGACCGAATGCCGCGTAACGGGGCACAAGCGGACGAGCGGGAGTGGGTGGCATGGGTCACTGGTTCGATCGCAACGTCGTCGAGCCGGGGAAACTCCCCCTGCTCCTCGCCCTGGCCGCCTTCGTGCTCACCTTCGCGATCACCCGGTTCGTGACCCGGATGATCCGGGCGGGGAAGGGACCGTTCCGCAACATCGCGCCCGGCGGCGTCCACATCCACCACGTGGTGCCCGGCGTGGTGCTGACCGTCGTCGGCGGCTTCGGCGCGGTGGCCGGCGGACGGCACGGGGTCACGGCCGGGATCTGCGCGGTCGTCTTCGGCATGGGCGCGGGCCTGGTGCTGGACGAGTTCGCCCTGATCCTGCACCTGGACGACGTGTACTGGACCGAGGAGGGGCGCCGGAGCGTGGAGGTCGTGGTGCTCACCGCGGCCCTGGTGCTGCTCGTGCTGGGCGGGTTCTCGCCGCTCGGCGTGGACGGCCTGAGCGACGATCAGGAGCAGGGCCGCCTGGGGGCCGTGCTCACCGTCGTCATCAACTTCTGCTTCGTGCTGATCGCCCTCTTCAAGGGCAAGGCACGGATGGCGGTGGTCGGCACACTCGTCCCGTTCGTCGCCCTGATCGGCGCGGTCCGGCTGGCCCGCCCGACCTCACTGTGGGCCAGGCGGTTCTACCGCAACCGGCACCGGGCCCGCTCCCGCTCGGTGCTGCGGGCCTACCACCACGACAGGCGCTGGGCCGGCCCGCGCCGCACGTTTCAGGACCTGATCGGCGGGGCACCGGACCGGGTCCCCCTCCCGCCCTCCAAGCCCTGACCACCCCTCAGCACCGGGGCCGCGCACAGGGCGAGCGCCGCCGCGACGGCCGCCAGGTGTTCCCGGCCCGCCAGGTTGTCCTTGACCACGGTCTCGGCCACCATCGCCGCGATCACCACCGCCCCGGTGATCCTCGCCCGGTACGCGCAGCAGACGCAGACCGCCAGCGCGACGACCGCCGCCGAGGGGCCGGTGTCCACGACACGCGCGTCGGACCCGGGCAGCCCGAGGAAGGCGTCGGGCCCGGCCGCGATACCGATCCGCGCGTACAGCGTCCCGGCCAGGGTCGCCGTGTACGCGATCAGCAGGGTCCGCCGCCGGCCGAGGCAGACCTCCGCGACCCCGAACACCACCAGCATCTGCGCCAGGGCGCCCCACACCGGCAGGTCCAGCGCGGGTACGAACAGTGACAACGGGGTACGCAGCAGCGCCGCCCAGAGCGGATCGTCCGCCCGCACCGCGCCCAGCGTCTGCACCGGGCCGTAGCCCCGGGGCCGGTTCTGCGCCACCTGGAGCAGCGCCGTCAGCACCACCGACGCCAGAGTCAGCGGCACGGCCCGCGGCCCCCGGGCGGCGAGCGGCGCCCGTACGGCCGACCACAGCGGGCCCCACTCCCGGCGGGCAGCCCGGCCCAGGTCCTGACCGAAGGTCACCCCGGGATCATAGGGGGCGTCGCATCGCGCGAGAGGGCGCCCCGCGGCCGGGGCGGCGTCAGTCCGTCGCGTCGTCCTTCCCGCCGTCCGCGCCGTCGTCCGCGTCCTGTGCCGCCTCCGGCTTCCGCTCGGGCAGTTCGGCGGCCAGCGCGGCGGCGGCCTGGACGAAGGGAAGGGCGAGCAGCGCCCCGCATCCCTCGCCCACCACGACGCCGTGGTCGAGCAGCGGGTTGAGCGCCATCCGGTCGAGGGCCTTCGCCTGCGCGGGCTCACCGCTCACCTGGCCTGCCAGCCACCAGTCGGGCGCCCGGAACGCCGCCCGCTGGCCGACCAGCGCCGCCGCCGCGCCGACCACCCCGTCCAGGACCACGGGCAGCCGCCGCACCGCGCACTGGAGCAGGAAGCCGGTCATCGCCGCCAGGTCCGCGCCGCCCACGGTGGCCAGCAGCTCCAGCTGGTCGCCCAGGACCGGCCGGGCCCGGCGCAGCGCGTCGCGGATCGCCGCGCACTTGCGCATCCACGCCAGGTCGTCGATCCCGGCACCGCCGCGCCCGGTCACCACCGAGGCGTCCGTGCCGCAGAGCGCCGCGATCAGCGTGGCCGCCGCCGTCGTGCCGCCCACGCTCAGGTCGCCGAGCACCACCAGGTCGGTGCCCGAGTCGGCTTCCTCGTCGGCCACCGCGATCCCGAGCCGCACGGCCGCCTCGGCCTCCTCGGCCGTCAGCGCGTCCTCGACGTCGATACGGCCGCTGCCTCGCCGCACCCGGGTCCGGACCACCGCCTCGGGCAGCAGCTCCGGATCGCAGTCGAGGCCGGCGTCCACGATCCGCACCGGTACGGAGAACCGGCGGGCCAGGACCGCCAGCGGGGTCGAGCCGTCCAGCGTGGCCCGCACCAGCTCGTGCGCGGTGGAGGCAGCGCGGCCGGACACATCGAGCCCGGCGACGCCGTGGTCGCCCGCGAACAGCACCACACGCGGCTGCTCGACCGTCCGCACCGGCGACGCCTGCTGCGCGGTCGACAGCCACTCGGCCAGCTCGTCCAGCCGGCCCAGGGCGCCCGGGGGCACGACGAGCCGCTCCCGGCGTTCCTCGGCGTCGCGCCGTACGCCCCCGTCGGGGCGTTCGATCAGGTCGGAGAAGTCGTCCAGATTCACGGGGGTCTGCCTCGCGGGTCGATACGGGGAGTGGTCCGGGGAGCCCGGCGGCGGGCTCCCTGCGGAACAGTACCCGCCACGTTTTCCGGGCCCGCCCGGTACGGCCCCACGCCCCGGGCCCGCCGTCCCTCAGCCGCGCAGCGGCAGCACCTGGCCCGCCACCACCAGCAGCACCTGCTCGCACTCCTCGGCCACCGCCGCGTTCAGCCGGCCCAGCTCGTCCCGGAAGCGCCGCCCGGCCGCCGTCGCCGGCACCACTCCGGAGCCGGTCTCGTTGGTCACCAGGACCACCGTGCGCCGCGTCCCGCGCACCGCCGCGACCAGCTCCGCCGTCCTGGCCCGCAGCGCGCGCTCGCCGCCCTTTGCCCATGCCGCGTCGTCCCAGGCGTCCACCCGGTCCATCGCGTCCGTCAGCCACAGCGACAGGCAGTCGATGAGCAGCGGCGGCCCGTCCGAGGACAGCAGCTCCGCGAGCTCACAGGTCTCCTCGGTGCGCCAGGCGGCCGGCCGGCGCTCCCGGTGCAGCCCCACCCGGGCCGCCCAGTCCGCGTCCCCGTCCCGGGTGCCGCCCGTCGCCACGTACACGACCTCCGGGTACGTCTCCAGGCGCCGTTCCGCCTCGACGGACTTCCCGGACCGGGCGCCACCGGTGACCAGGGTGCGCCGGGGGACGGCGGCCGGGGCGCGGAGGCCGCCGACCGCCAGCGTCGTGCCGTCCGGCACGGCCCGCGCCCCGGCGGCGGCCAGCCGGCGCTCCAGCTCGGGGGCGGGCGGCGCGTCGTGGTCCAGGTGGACGGCGATCAGCTCGGTGGCGGGCCCGATCGCCTCGACGGCCCGCAGCCGCGCCACCGCGTCGGGCCGCCCGACGACGTCCCCGGCGACCAGGTCGTACGGCTGTGCCACGGGGTCCGCCAGCCCGGCCGGTGCGCCGCCCGGCGGGAGGTACAGCAGCCGGGAGCCCTCCGGCGAGGTGACCTCGTACCCCGTACCGGGCGCGTCCATCGGCACCGCCCGCACCCGGTGCCCGCTGATCAGCGTCAGCACCCTGCCGTCCGGCACCCGGCCCGCGGGAGGCAGCCCGGCGGGCAGCTCGACGGCCGGTCCGTCGTGCGGGTGGGTCAGGAGGACCTGGCGTACTCCGGTGAGCGAGTGGCCGGCGCGGGCGGCGGCGAACACCGCCCCGGGCGTGAGGTCGAGCAGCAGCGCGTCGTCGACCAGGAGGGCGGTCGCGGCCCGGCCGCCGGCTCCGCGGGCGAGGGCGCAGGCGGCGCAGGGGCAGTCGGGCCGCGGCAGCCCGTCGGGGGCTCCGGTGCCGAGCAGAGTCAGTTCCACGTTCCGATCCTCCCGCGTCGCCGCACGGGTTGCGCGACGTGGGGGCGAAGATCCGCCGGACAGACCGGAGGGGCCCTTCCCTTGCTGGTCGGAAGGGCTAGGCTGCCGAGGGGAACGACCTATCCAGGAGGCGGACATGGCGTGGACGTGGCGGTTCGAGAAGTCCGACGGAACGGAGACGGAGCCGGCCCTGCGGCCGGAGGAGTTCACGACCCAGGGCGACGCGGAGTCCTGGATCGGTGAGTACTGGAAGGAACTCCTGGACGGCGGGGCGGACCAGGTCACGCTCTTCGACGACGGGACGAAGATCTACGGCCCGATGAGCCTCCAGGCGGACGCGGCCGGCTGACGGCGCACGGCTGCCGCCGGGCGGGGTCTCGCGGACTCCCCGGCGGCAGCGGCCTCCGGACGCTCAGATCTCGCCGAGCGTGACCTCGGCCGTCTTCTGCGAGCTTCCGCGCGTGTACGTCACCTTCGCCTTCTGGCCCGGCTTGTGGCCGGCCAGGGCCTCGGACAGCGAGGTGATCGTGGTGACCTTCGTGTCGTCCACCTTCACGATGATGTCGCCGGCCCGCAGCCCCGCCTCGTCGGCCGCGCCGCCCTTCTGCACGCTGACGATCGCGACCCCCGCCGGCCGGTAGTCGTCGTTGACGACCGTGCGGCCGGTGATGTCGAGCGCCGCCCGGCCCGAATCGGTCACCTTGCCGTTCTTGATGATCTGGTCCGCGACCGTCCGCACCATCGAGGCCGGGATGGCGAAGCCGATCCCGGGCGCCGCGCTGTCGCCCATCTGGGGGTCGGAGGCGGCGAGCGTCGGGATGCCGATGACCTGGCTGTCCAGGTTCACCAGCGCCCCGCCGCTGTTGCCCGGGTTGATGGCCGCCGAGGTCTGCACCATGTTGGCGATGGTCGCGCCGGTGCCGCCGCCCGAGCGGCCTTCGCTCACGGTCCGGCCGAGGGCCGAGACGATGCCCTGGGTGACGCTGCTGGACAGGCCGAGCGGTGAGCCCATCGCCAGCACGATCTGCCCGACCGCGACCTTCTCCGAGTCGCCGAACTTCGCGGGCCGCAGCCCGTCGGGCACGCTGTCCAGCTTGATGACGGCCAGGTCCTGCTGGGGATAGGCGGCGACCAGCGACGCCTTCAGGACCTTCTCGCCGGTGGCCACCGTGACCTTGAACGTCTTCTCGTCGCCGACGACGTGCGCGTTGGTGACGATATGACCCTCGGCGTCGTAGACGACGCCGGAGCCGAGACTCTCGGAGGCGTCGATCTGCACGACCGACGGCAGCACGTTGTTGATGACGGACTGGTACTCGCTCTGCAGATCACCGGCGGCCTTGGAGGCCGGGCCCGGCTGAGCCGATCCGGACGCCGTCGCGTCCGGCGCGGAGGAGGGGGTGTTCGATCCGGAGCAACCGCTCACCAGCGCGATCGCGCAGACACCCGCGGACAGGGGCAGCAACAGCCGGCGCGCACGGCGGCGGGAGTGAATGGCATCCATGTCCGGATTATTGCTTTTGTAGCGAAAGGTGGCCCGCTGGGCGCATCCAGGGAGGGCGGCGGGTCAAGCCCGCACACGGCGGGGCGGGCGGCCGTGAATCGGGAGGGGCTGTGCCGCACATGACAGAGCCGGGCGGCCGAAAACCAAGCCCGCCCGGCGATTGAGGGCCATCCTTCGGCCCGTCCGGCGTTCGAGGGCGAGGCGCCCGCCGGATGCCCCGGGCCCGACGGCACCGGGAAGAGCTCAGCCCCGTACGCCGCACAGATGCAGCAGCGCGGCGACACCGCGGTACGGGTCCGTACGACCGGCCCGGTCCTCCGCCGCGAGCACGCGCTCCAGCTCCGCGGCCGGCGGCAGCTCCACGTCGTTGCTCACGTTGTCCGTGAAGAGCCGCACCCCGTACCAGGCGTGCAGCGGCGCCGCGATCGAGGCGAGCGTGGCCGTCAGCGCCTCCAGCCGGTCCGCGCGCACGGACAGGCCGAGCCGGTTGGTGTACCGGTCGGAGTCGAACGCCGCCAGGGCCCCGGCGAAGTCCCCGGCCATCCCGGGCCGCATCGCCAGCGCGTCGGCGTTCCGCACGAGCAGGGACAGCAGCCCGCCCGGCGCCAGCATCCGGGCCAGGCCCGCCACCATGGCGTCCGGCTCCTGGACGTACATCAGCACGCCGTGGCAGAGGACCACGTCGAAGCTGCCGGGCAGGAAATGGACCCCGGTGTCCTGGCCGTTGCCCTCGATGAGCCGCACCCGCTCGCGGATGCCGGCCGGCTCGCCGCCCAGCGCCTCACGGGCGGTCCGCAGCATCTCCGGGTCGGACTCCAGACCGGTCACGGTGTGCCCGGCCCGGGCCAGCCGCAGCGCCTGCGTGCCCTGGCCCATGCCCACGTCCAGGATGCGCAGCCGCTGTCCGACCGGGAAGCGGGCCGCGATCTGCTCGTCCAGCTGCCGGGCGACCAGTTCCTGGCGCACGGTGTTGCGCAGGCCCGTCAGACCCCTGGTCCAGGCCGCCGAGGCCCCGGCGAAGCCGGACACGGCACCGGCCGGCCGGTCGGCGGACGGACCGCCGACCGGACCGGACGACTCGGTGCTCAGGGCCGCTCCCCGCGCTTGACCTGCGGCTTGGGCAGGCGGAGCCGCCGCATCTGGAGCGTACGCATCAGCCCGTAGGCGACCGCGCCGCGCTTGGGCGTGTCCGGGAACCGCGTGTTCAGCTGCTTGCGCAGACGCAACGCGAGCCCGACCGAATCGAGCACGATCAGCACGATCACGATCAGCCAGAGCAGCAGCGAGATGTTCTGGATGCCCTGCACCTGGATCACGCTGAGGATCAGGATGACCACGGCGAGCGGCAGGAAGTACTCCGCGATGCAGAAGCGCGAGTCCACGAAGTCGCGGACGAAGCGGCGCACCGGCCCCTTGTCACGCGCGGGCAGATAGCGCTCGTCACCATTGGCGAGCGCTTCCCGCTGCTTGGCCATGTCCACGCGGCGCGCCTCACGCTGGCGCCTCGCGGCCTCCTTGCGGTCGAGCGGCGCGCCACTGGAGGCACGACGGCGCTGCGTCTGGGCCTCGCTGCGCTTGGGGGTGGGGCGACCCTTGGGAGCCTGCGGGTCGCGGGGCGTCTTGGAGAGGTCCGCCGTCACCTTGTCGGTGGGGGCCTTCTCTTCCTTGGAGCGGCTACGGAACACAAGGCCCAAGGGTACGGGGTCGCTCCCGGATCCCCGCAGGCCGCCCGGGAACGATCCGGCAACGGCCCGCGTCCCTGCCGGTGTACGAGCGGACGATACGGGCATCACCTACACCCTGGGCCGGAGCGGAGCGGGACCACAGTCGTCCTTGGGGAGGAGTCCATCCACGCCCGAACAGTGCGGTAATAGAGACAGGGCCCGTACTGTGGGTTCTGTTGGAGTGCTGGAGCCCAGTTGAGTCAGAAGGGGGCGCGCGAAGCCCATGAGCGGTGTCATGAAGCGTATGGGGATGATCTTCCGCGCGAAGGCAAACAAGGCCCTTGACCGGGCCGAGGATCCGCGCGAGACCCTTGATTACTCGTACCAGAAGCAGCTGGAGCTGCTTCAGAAGGTGCGTCGCGGAGTCGCCGACGTGGCGACTTCGCGCAAGCGGCTGGAGCTGCAGCTGAACCAGCTGCAGGGCCAGTCCTCGAAGCTGGAGGACCAGGGCCGCAAGGCGCTCGCGCTCGGCCGCGAGGACCTGGCCCGCGAGGCGCTGTCGCGCCGCGCCGCCCTCCAGCAGCAGGTCACCGACCTGGAGACGCAGCACACCACGCTCCAGGGCGAGGAGGAGAAGCTCACTCTCGCGGCTCAGCGGCTTCAGGCCAAGGTGGATGCCTTCCGGACGAAGAAGGAGACCATCAAGGCCACCTACACGGCGGCCCAGGCGCAGACCCGGATCGGGGAGGCGTTCTCCGGCATCTCCGAGGAGATGGGCGACGTCGGCCTGGCGATCCAGCGGGCCGAGGACAAGACGCAGCAGCTCCAGGCCCGTGCCGGCGCGATCGACGAGCTGCTGGCCTCCGGCGCCCTGGACGACCCGACCGGCACGGCGAAGGACGACATCGCCGCCGAGCTGGACCGGATCTCCGGTGGTACGGATGTGGAGCTGGAGCTTCAGCGCATGAAGGCCGAGCTGGCCGGCGGCTCCTCCTCGCAGCAGGCGATCGAGGGCGGCCGGCAGGACGCCCAGCAGCAGAACAGCCAGTCGCACAAATTCGACAAGAACTGAGGCGGCGTCATGATCGTACGGATCATGGGGGAGGGCCAGGCGGTCCTGGCCGACAGCCATCTCGCCGAGCTCGACAAGCTCGACGACGCCCTGCTGGCCGAGATGGAGCGCGGTGACGGGCCCGGCTTCCGCACCACGCTCCACGCGCTCCTGGCCCGCGTGCGCGAACTCGGCACACCCCTGCCGGACGACTCCCTGGAACCGTCCGAACTGATCCTGCCGTCGCCGGACGCCACCCTCGAAGAGGTACGCGCCATGCTCAGCGACGACGGTCTGATCCCCGGCTGACGCCGACCGCTCTCCAGCACCCCGTGCCCCGCGCCCGTCCGACGGACGCGGGGCACAGGCGCGTCGAGGCCCGCCGCTTCCGGGCCGGAACGGCCCGCGCGCGGCACGCCGTAACGTAGCCCGACGTGACCACCCTCGGAACCGGGGTCCTGCGCATCCGCGACTGGCTGCGCGGCCACCCCCTCGCGCTGGACGGCGCGCTCGCCCTGGGCGTGCTCGTGGCCATGGTCTTCGCGTCGTTCGTGGACCCCGGCGGGCACGACGGGCCCACCTTCGGCGCCCGCACACCCGCCGCGAGCAGCCTGCTGCTGATGCTGCTCAGCGCGCTGGCCCTGATCCGGCGGCGCCGCGAACCGATGGCGGTGCTCGCCGCCACCGGGGCGCTGACCGTCGTGGAACTGGTCACCGCGGACCCGCCGACCCCCGTCGTGATGAGCGCCGTCATCGCGCTGTACACCGTCGCCGCCCGCACCGACCGGCCCACCACCTGGCGGGTCGGGCTGGTCACCATGGCCGCGCTCACCGCCGCCGCCATGCTCTTCGGGTCGCCGCCCTGGTACAGCCAGGAGAACCTGGGCGTCTTCGCCTGGACCGGGATGGCCGGGGCCGCGGGCGACGCGGTCCGCTCCCGGCGCGCCTTCGTCGACGCGATCCGGGAGCGCGCCGAACGGGCCGAACGGACCCGCGAGGAGGAGGCCCGCCGCCGGGTCGCCGAGGAGCGGCTGCGCATCGCCCGCGACCTGCACGACGTCGTCGCCCACCACATCGCCCTGGTCAACGTGCAGGCCGGGGTCGCCGCCCACGTCATGGACAAGCGCCCCGACCAGGCGAAACAGGCCCTCGCCCATGTCCGCGAGGCGAGCCGGTCCGCGCTCAACGAGCTACGGGCCACCGTCGGCCTGCTCCGCCAGTCCGGCGACCCGGAGGCCCCCACCGAACCGGCCCCCGGCCTCGCGGTCCTGGGCCAGCTCGTGGAGAGCGTCCGCCAGGCGGGGCTGCCCGTCGAGGTGGCCTGCGCCGCCGGGGGCGAGCCGCCGCTGCCGTCGGCCGTCGACCTGGCCGCCTACCGGGTGATCCAGGAGGCGCTGACCAATGTCCGCAAGCACGCGGGCCCGGGCGCCAAGGCCGAGGTGAGCGTCGTACGGGTCGGAGCCACGGCCGAGGTCATGGTCCTGGACAACGGCCGCGGGAACCCCGGAGGCGCCGACTCCGCCCCCGGCGGCGGCCACGGTCTGCTCGGGATGCGCGAACGCGTCACCGCCCTGGGCGGCACCCTCACCGCCGGTCCCCGCTACGGGGGCGGGTTCCGCGTCCATGCGATCCTGCCCGTCGAGGCCCGCGCGCAGGAGCCCGGTCGGCCGGGCGCGGCGGGCCGGACGGGGGAGAACGCATGACACCGGCCATCAAGGTCCTGCTCGCCGACGACCAGGCGCTGCTGCGCAGCGCGTTCCGGGTGCTGGTCGACTCGGAGCCCGACATGCGGGTGGTGGGGGAGGCGGCGGACGGGGCGCAGGCCGTGGAGGTGGCCCGCGCCGAGCGACCCGACGTGGTGCTGATGGACATCCGGATGCCCGGCACGGACGGACTCACCGCCACCCGCATGATCAGCGCCGACCCGGAGCTCGCGGACGTCCGCGTGGTCATGCTCACCACCTTCGAGGTGGACGAGTACGTGGTGCAGTCGCTGCGCGCCGGGGCCTCGGGCTTCCTGGGCAAGGGCGCCGAGCCGGACGAACTCCTCAACGCGATCCGGATCGCCGCGGGGGGCGAGGCGCTGCTCTCGCCGGCCGCGACCAAGGGGCTGATCGCCACGTTCCTCGCGCAGGGCGGCGGGGCCGGCGAGGGGCCGGGGGCGGCCGCGTACTCGGAGCGGCTGGCGGCCCTCACCACGCGGGAGCGCGAGGTGCTGGCCCTGGTCGCGGGCGGCCTGTCCAACGACGAGATCGCGGAACGCCTGGTCGTCAGCCCACTGACCGTCAAGACCCATGTGAACCGGGCCATGGCGAAGCTGGGCGCCCGCGACCGTGCACAACTGGTGGTAATCGCGTACGAATCGGGCCTGGTGCGCCCCCGGGTGGAGTGAGGGTGCAGCCGGGGCGTACTCCACCTGCGGTACGCGGGGCGTAAGAATGCGACCCTGGGGCCGAGGACTTCGTCCCGGGGATCGGCGATCGTATAGGTGGGCGGGATCTGTCCCCCGGGCACGACCCGGCACCCCGCCCGCCTGCCGCGTAAGCCACAGAAAGAGACCCACCCATGTCCTGGCTGTCCAGATTCAGCCTCGCGCAAAGGGCCCTGATCGGTCTGATCTCGATCGTCGCGCTCGTCTTCGGAGCGATCGCGATCCCGCAGCTCAAGCAGCAGCTGCTGCCCACCATCGAGCTCCCGATGGTGTCGGTGCTCGCCCCCTACCAGGGTGCGTCCCCCGATGTGGTCGAGAAGCAGGTCGTCGAACCGCTCGAGAACTCCATCAAGGCCGTCGACGGCGTCACCGGCATCACATCGAAGGCCAGCGAGGGCAACGCCGTCATCATGGCGACCTTCGACTTCGGTGACGAGGGCACCAAGCAGCTCGTCGCCGACATCCAGCAGGCCGTGAACCGGGCCCGCATCCAGCTGCCCGACGACGTCGACCCGCAGGTCATCGCCGGTTCGACGGACGACATCCCGACGGTCGTCCTCGCCGTCACCTCGGACAAGGACCAGCAGGCGCTGGCCGACCAGCTGGACCGCACCGTCGTCCCCGCCCTGGAGGACATCGACGGCGTCGGTCAGGTCTCCGTCGACGGTGTACGCGACATCCAGGTCACGGTCACCCCGGACGACAGGAAGCTCGCCGCGGCCGGACTCAACGCCACGGCGCTCTCCCAGGCCCTCCAGGCGGGCGGCGCGACCGTCCCGGCCGGTGCCTTCTCGGAGTCCGGCAAGAGCCGCACCATCCAGGTCGGCGGCGCCTTCACCACGCTGAAGCAGATCGAGGACCTGCGGGTCACCGGTCAGAACCCGGCCACGGGCAAGCCTGGCAAGCCGGTCCGCCTCGGGGACATCGCGACGGTGAAGCAGGAGGCCGCCGCCGCGGACTCCATCACCCGCACCAACGGCCGCCCGAGCCTCGCCGTCATGGCGACGATGGACAAGGACGGCAGCGCCGTCGCCATCTCGGACGCCGTCAAGGACAAGCTCCCGGACCTGCGCCAGGACCTCGGCTCCGGCGCCGAGCTGACCGTCGTCTCGGACCAGGGCCCGGCCGTCTCCAAGGCGATCTCCGGCCTGACCACCGAGGGCGCCCTCGGCCTGGTGTTCGCGGTCATCGTGATCCTGGTCTTCCTGGCCTCGCTGCGCTCCACCCTGGTCACCGCGGTCTCCATCCCGCTCTCCGTGGTCCTCGCGCTGATCGTGCTCTGGACCCGCGACCTGTCGCTCAACATGCTGACGCTGGGCGCGCTCACCATCGCGATCGGCCGGGTCGTGGACGACTCGATCGTCGTCCTGGAGAACATCAAGCGCCACCTCGGCTACGGCGAGGAGCGCCAGTCGGCGATCATCACCGCGGTCAGGGAGGTGGCCGGCGCGGTCACCTCGTCGACCCTCACCACTGTCGCCGTCTTCCTGCCGATCGGTCTCGTCGGCGGCATGGTCGGCGAGCTGTTCGGTTCGTTCTCGCTGACCGTCACCGCGGCCCTGCTGGCCTCGCTGCTGGTCTCGCTGACCGTGGTCCCCGTCCTGTCGTACTGGTTCCTGCGCGCCCCCAAGGGCACCGCCGAGGACCCGGAGAAGGCGCGGCGCGAGGCCGAGGAGAAGGAGGCGCGCAGCCGCCTCCAGCGGATCTACGTGCCGGTGCTGCGGTTCGCCACCCGGCGCCGCATCACCAGTGTCGTCATCGCCTTCGTCGTTCTCTTCGGCACTTTCGGCATGGCGCCCCTGCTGAAGACCAACTTCTTCGACCAGGGCGAGCAGGAAGTCCTGTCCATCAAGCAGAAGCTCGACCCGGGCACCAGCCTCACGGCCGCCGACGAGGCGGCGAAGAAGGTCGAGAAGCTCCTCGGCGACGACGAGGGCGTCAAGGACTACCAGGTCACCGTCGGCTCGTCCGGCTTCATGGCCGCCTTCGGTGGCGGCACCGGCTCCAACCAGGCGTCCTACCAGGTCACCCTGAAGGACTCCGCCGAGTTCGAGGCCACCCAGGACCGCATCGAGAAGGGTCTCGCCAAGCTCGACGGCATCGGCGACACCACCATCAGCGCGGGCGACGGCTTCGGCAGTCAGGACCTGAGCGTCGTGGTGAAGGCCGCCGACGCGGACGCCCTGAAGAAGGCGTCCGAGCAGGTCCGCGCCGAGGTCGCCAAGCTCAAGGACGTCACCGACGTCCAGAGCGACCTGGCGCAGAGCGTCCCGCGGATCTCGGTGACGGCCAACGCGAAGGCCGCCGACGCCGGTTACACCCAGGCTTCGCTCGGCGCGGCCGTCGCCGGAGCGGTGCGGGGCACCCCGTCCGGCAAGGCGATCATGGACGACACCGAGCGCGACGTCGTCGTGAAGTCGGCCCACCCGGCCACCACCATGCAGGAGCTGAAGGACCTTCCGCTCGGCAAGGTGAAGCTCGGCACCATCGCCGACGTGAAGCTGGTCCCCGGACCGGTCTCCATGACCCGGATCGACGGCCAGCGCGCCGCGACCATCACCGCCCGCCCCACCGGTGACAACACCGGCGCGGTCAGCACCACGCTCCAGACGAAGATCAAGGCCCTGGACCTCCCGGACGGCGCCACCGCCACCATCGGCGGTGTCTCCGAGGACCAGGACGACGCCTTCAAGAACCTGGGCCTGGCCATGCTCGCGGCCATCGCGATCGTCTTCATGCTGCTGGTCGCCACCTTCCGGTCGCTGATCCAGCCGCTGATCCTGCTGGTCTCCATCCCGTTCGCCGCCACGGGCGCGATCGGCCTGCTCGTCGTCACCGGCACCCCGATGGGCGTCCCGGCGATGATCGGCATGCTGATGCTGATCGGCATCGTGGTCACCAACGCGATCGTGCTGATCGACCTCATCAACCAGTACCGGGCCCAGGGCCTGGGCGTGGTCGAAGCGGTCGTGGAGGGTGGTCGCCACCGTCTCCGCCCGATCCTCATGACGGCCCTGGCGACGATCTTCGCCCTGCTCCCGATGGCGCTCGGCGTCACCGGCGAGGGCGGTTTCATCTCGCAGCCGCTGGCCGTCGTCGTCATCGGCGGTCTGATCACCTCGACACTGCTGACGCTCCTCCTGGTGCCGACGCTGTACGCGATGGTGGAGCTCCGCAAGGAACGCCGCCGGAACAAGAAGGCCGCCAAGCGGGCCGCGAAGACCGGCGTCCCGGCCCCGGCGGAGGCGCAGGAGTCCGGCGAACCGGAGCCGACGCGGGCCTGACCGGCCCGGCCTGATTCACCCGGCAACACCAGGGGCCCGGTCCGCACGAGCGTGCGGACCGGGCCCCTTCGCGTGCGGCCGTGACCGTCAGGCCGCCCCGTTGAGCGCCTTGATCATGCGGAGCCACAGCTCCCCGTGCGGCTCCGCGTACCGGACGCTGAGGCCCGCGATCTCCCGCACCAGCCGGCCACGGATCTCCTCCGGGGCGCGCGGGATCAGCTCGGCCAGCTCCTCCGGTTCGACGCCCTGGACGGCCCCCGAGAGGACCATGCTCACCTGCGCGTGGGCGAAGGAGGACAGCCGGTCCTCGAAGACCTGCCCCTCGATGGCGGCCGCGTGCATCAGGGAGGTGCCGTCACCGGCCTCCAGCGCCCTGTCCACGTACGCCTGGAGCGCGTCCCGGTCCTCCACCAGCCGGTAGGCGGCGTCCATCCCCTCTGCACGGGAGACATCGAGGAGGGCGACGTGCGAGAGCGGGGTGTCCGGGGACGGCCGGACCTGGAGCAGACGCGGGTGGTCCTGGAGGTACGCCCGCGACTCGGCCCAGGACGCGCAGCCCACCCACGCGGCCAGCTGCTCCGAGAGGATCAGCGGATCGTAGGCGGCGGTCACGCCGTGGTCGAGGACGAACTCGCGGAGCGCGGCGTGCTGCTGTGCGGTGGCCGGGTCCAGGAGCGCCAGTTCTTCGAGAGCCGTCGCCGCCTCCTCACCGCCGAGCGTGTCGGCGTACCGGGACCAGAGATCGCGCGACGCGGTCCACTCGGGCGCGAACATCCAGGTGCCCACCGCCTCCAGCGTCGCGGCGGAGAGCGAGAGCCAGTCGGGCGCGGGGCCGTGCGTCTCCGCCTCCCAGGCCTCGCGCACCTCCTCCCGGTCGCCGTGGGCGCGCAGTGCCCGCCGCGCCCGTACGGTCACCAGGTCCGGGCCGTCCTCCGCTTCGAGGCCGGCGTCCCGCCCGAGGAACGACACGAGGGCGCGTACGCCCTCCGAGGGCAGCGGGTCGGGGCAGTCCAGCAGGAAGATGCTCCGCTCGACGCCGAGGCGCCGGGTGGTCACGGGATGGGTCCCGGCGAACTCGGCCGCGGTGGTCGCGTACGCCTCGGCCGCCGAGGTGTGGTCGCCGGTGCGGGCGAGCGAGCGGGCCAGGTCCCCGACTGCCTGCGCCAGATCGTCCGCGAAGGCGCGCGGGTTCTCCACGGCCAGCGCGCGGTAGGCGGTGACCGCTTCACGCGCCGTGTCCACGGCGCCTTCGGCGTCGTCGTTCATCCCGCGCAGCTTGCCGAGGTTCCGCAGGGCGAGCGCCAGCTCGGGGAGGTGGGTGCCGCTCTGCTCCTTTGCGAGGAGGCGCCAGAGCCGCACCCCTTCCCGGGCCGCCGGCAGGGCCTCCGCAGGGTTGCCGGTGTCGGCGAGATTCTGGGCCAGGGTGCCGAGGGCTCCCGCGAGGGTGGGGCGCAGAACGAGGGCTTCCGGGACGAGTTCACGCAGGAGCGCGACGGCCTCCCTCGCGACCGACAGCCCTTCGTCCGGCTCCCCGGCCCGGTTCAGGTGGGCGGCGAGGTCGGCGAACGCGGTGGCCAGCTGCGGGCGGAAGACGGCGGGTTGCAGTACGGCGAGTTCCCGGCGGAAGGCGACCGCCTTCAGGCCCGCCGAGACCGCCCCCGACAGATCGCCCAGGCGTGCGCGGTGGTTGCCGACGGTGCTGAGGACCGTCGCGTATTCCGGGAGGAACGCCTCCCGGTCCTCGGCGGCGAGGCGTTCGTAGAGCCCGGCGGCCTCCTCGGCGTGGGTCAGGGCCTCCGCGGGCTCACCGTCGGCGGTCAGATGCGTCGCGAGGTCGCTGAGCATCGCGGCCAGCCCGGGGAGGCCGGTCAAGGGGGTGCTCTTGACGACTTCGCGCTGGAGCTGGAGGGCCTGGCGCGCGAACAGCACCGCCGTGGTGCGGTCCCCGGTGGCGGCGGTCTTGTCGGCCATGGATGTCAGGGACCGGGCGAGATCCGGCCGGAAGACCTCCGGCTGCTCCTGGGAGAGCGCGGCGAACGTTCGCGCGGCCTCGCGTGCGTGGGCGAGCGCGCCCTCGTGGTCCCCGGTGACCGAGAGCCGGTTCGCCAGGTTGTGGAGTGCCGTGGCCAGTTCCTGCCGGTGCGCGGCGGCCGGGTCGCGCGCGGCGAGCTCCCGGCAGATCTCCACGGCCTCCCGCGCGGGCGCCACTGCTCCCGCGAGATCACTCCGCGCCGTTCCCACGGGCTCGCGCTCCCCGCCATCGACCGTTCCCACCTCATAGGCCATCCCGGCGCCCCGCCTTTCCGTAACTCATGCCGCCGAAGAGGACAGCAGCGTAGGCACGGATGGGGCGCCCCGGGGCCGGTCCGGACAAACGTGGCTCTTTCCGGTGCTCGGGTGATAAAGAGACGGCCTGTCCCACACG
Source organism: Streptomyces sp. DT224 (assembly GCF_049844595.1). Classification (NCBI taxonomy): domain Bacteria; kingdom Bacillati; phylum Actinomycetota; class Actinomycetes; order Kitasatosporales; family Streptomycetaceae; genus Streptomyces; species Streptomyces sp. DT224. The sequence goes on along the minus strand of NZ_JBNCLI010000007.1, from coordinate 390,327 downwards.
CGCGTGCGGGACAGGCCGATGCGCTCTTCCAGAGCCCTACTTGAGGGACGAGACGAACCCGCTCCAGGCGGCGGCCTTGACGACGAGCGCGGGGCCCTGCGGGTTCTTGCTGTCGCGGACGGGGACGAGGCCGGGGAAGTCGTCGCTGATCTCGACGCATTCGCCCCCGTTGGAATTGCTGTAGCTGCTGCGGCGCCAGTGGGCGGAACTCAGCTCGGGGGAGTGAGTCGTGGTCGGTGGTCGGCGAGAGCGGGACGCCGTGCTACCTGAGCAGCGACGACCCCGGTGGCCGGATGTCGCGGCTGGCCGACGAGGTGGAGACGGACCTACTCGACTCGGCCCAGTACGTGTTGCGCGGGGCGCGGGCGCTGCTGGCCGAAACGGGCGTGGGCACACGTGAGTTGAGGTTCACCGGCGTCCGCCTGGCGGAGTCGTTGCAGGACGCCCTGCGGATCGCGGAGAGCCGGGGATACCGGCTGGCTCCGGCCTTCGCGCCCACGGAGGCCGAGGAAGCCAGGGCGTGCGCGGCGGGCGCGGGGGCCGGCACCGGCGGGGCTTGAACCGCTGGCGGCGGAGGCGGCCCGCCCCGAGGCCGCCGCGCCGGTGTTCCGGGCGCGGCGGCCGTCCGCACGGGGTGGCCGTTACGGCAGCGCCAGCATCCGCTCCAACGCCAGCTTCGCGTACTTCTCCGTCTCCGGGTCCACCACGATCCGGTTGACCTGCTTGCCCTCGGCCAGGGACTCCAGCGTCCACACCAGGTGCGGCAGGTCGATGCGGTTCATCGTGGAGCAGAAGCAGACCGTCTTGTCGAGGAAGACGATCTCCTTGCCCTCGGGGGCGAAACGGTTCGCCAGGCGGCGTACGAGGTTCAGCTCGGTGCCGATCGCCCACTTCGAACCGGCCGGGGCCGCCTCCAGGGCCTTGATGATGTACTCCGTCGAGCCGACGTAGTCCGCGGCGGCCACGACCTCGTGCTTGCACTCGGGGTGCACCAGCACGTTGACGCCGGGGATGCGCTCGCGCACGTCGTTGACGGACTCCACCGAGAAGCGGCCGTGCACCGAGCAGTGGCCGCGCCACAGGATCATCTTCGCGTTGCGCAGCTCCTCGGCGGTCAGGCCGCCGTTCGGCTTGTGCGGGTTGTAGAGGACGCAGTCCTCCAGGGACATGCCCATGTCCCGCACGGCGGTGTTGCGGCCCAGGTGCTGGTCGGGCAGGAAGAGCACCTTGACTGCCGAGGGCTCCCCCTGCTCGAAGGCCCACTCCAGGGCGCGCTTCGCGTTGGACGAGGTGCAGATCGTGCCGCCGTGCCGGCCGGTGAACGCCTTGATGTCGGCGGAGGAGTTCATGTACGACACGGGCACGACCTGCTCGGCGACACCCGCCTCGGTCAGCACGTCCCAGCACTCCGCGACCTGCTCCGCGGTGGCCATGTCGGCCATCGAGCAGCCCGCCGCCAGGTCCGGCAGCACGACCTTCTGGTCGTCGGTGGTCAGGATGTCCGCCGACTCGGCCATGAAGTGCACACCGCAGAAGACGATGTACTCCGCCTCCGGGCGGGCCGCGGCGTCCCGGGCGAGCTTGAACGAGTCCCCGGTCACGTCCGCGAACTGGATGACCTCGTCACGCTGGTAGTGGTGGCCCAGGACGAAGACCTTCTCGCCCAGCTTCTCCTTGGCCGCGCGGGCGCGCGCCACCAGGTCCGGGTCGGACGGGGAGGGCAGGTCGCCGGGGCACTCGACACCGCGCTCGCTCCTGGGGTCGGCGTCGCGGCCCAGCAGGAGCAGCGCGAGCGGCGACGGCTGGACATCGAGATCCTGGACGGGGTGGGCCGTGGTCACGTCACGCACCCTTTCTTCTGCGGACTTCTCTGCGGAGAAAGCCTTTTCGTCTAATTGACGCTATCTATCATAGCCGCTTCACGTCACTTTGACGATGCCGAAAGCGTCAATGTGACGCATCCGCCCGCAGGACGGGTGTGCGAGCATGAAGGGAACAGGCAAGCGCTCGGCCCGGAATGAATCCGCGGCCCCGACGGTTGCTACGTCGGCAAGCAGTCTCCGTACAACCCGGGAGAGAAGCAGATGTCCGTATCGGACGAGACCACCACCGTGAGCGACGGCATCCTCCTGTCCGACGCCGCCGCAGCCAAGGTCAAGGCCCTGCTGGAGCAGGAAGGCCGTGACGACCTGGCGCTTCGCGTCGCCGTCCAGCCCGGCGGCTGCTCGGGCCTGCGCTACCAGCTCTTCTTCGACGAGCGCTCCCTCGACGGCGACGTCGTCAAGGACTTCGGCGGCGTGAAGGTCGTCACCGACCGCATGAGCGCCCCGTACCTGGGCGGCGCCTCGGTCGACTTCGTCGACACCATCGAGAAGCAGGGCTTCACCATCGACAACCCGAACGCCACGGGTTCCTGCGCCTGCGGCGACTCCTTCAGCTGAGTCGCGCCACAGCGTCGAGGCGGCGGCCCCGGGACTTCGGTCCCGGGCCCGCCGCTGTCGTATGTCGTACGGGACGGCTCAGGCGCGCGGCACCACGGAGCCCGACGCCTCGTCCACGACCTTCCGGCCGTCCAGCGGCCGTTCCAGCGTGACCGTACGGGTCAGCTCCTTCGCGACCATCACGCAGACCTTGCCCGGGTCCTTCTTCTCGGTCACCGTCACCCGGACCGCGTCCCCGTCCTCACGCGCGCCCGCCGTGTACGTACTGCACACCCCGCCCCAGAACGTCACCGAGAGCGTCCGCCCGTCCGCGCTGTACGACTGGACCGCCCGGGCCTTCGTCGTGCCCTCGCCGTCCGGTGACGTGCCCGGCACCGGCTCCCGCGTCAGGTACTCCGGGTCCACCGCCACCTGCGTGACCGTGTCACCGACGCCCCCGGCCGGCTTCACCGAGAAGATCCAGGACGGTACGAGCAACTGCTCGCCGCCCGTCGTGTGCACCGCCAGGCCGAAGACCGCCTTCTCCACCGTCACCGTCGTCGCGGGCCGCTCCGCACCGGTCCTCGCTCCGCAGCCGACCCCGTCCGACAGCGGGGCCGGCGAGGCGCACCCGCCGATCTCCCCGGCCGGCGGCTGCGCGGCGTTGAGCCGCTTGAGCGCCTCGGCCGCGCCGATCACCGGATAGGCGTCGCCCTTCTCCAGGGCCTTCAGCTTTCCGGCACCCCCGGTCACCCGGCCGTCCGGGCCCACCTGGATGCCGGTCGCCCAGCCGTACGTGGGCAGCCCGCCCACCACCGGATCGGCGTTCACCACCCGGACCGAGCCCATGAGCTGGTGCGCGTCGAGCGCCGCGTCGTCCTGGCCCGCCGCCTTCAGCACCGGCGCGGCAGCGGCCTTCGCGGTCTTCTCGTCCACCGGCTCCCCGGAGCCGCCCGGGGCAACCGAGCAGACGGCCCCCTTCTTGCAGTGGTCCGTCCCGCCGGAGCCGTAGCGGGTGAAGGTCCAGCTCCCCGGCGCCTGCTTGTTCACCCGCAGCACCGGACCCGAGCCGTCCCCGTCTGAGCCGACCTTCCAGGACGTGCCCTCCGGCTGCGGGGTGCCCGCCAGCCCGAGGGCCTTCGCCAGCCTGGCCACCTCGGCGGCCGTCACCGTGCCTCCGGCGCGCTGGACGGCGGCCTTCTCCGGCCCGTCCGGCAGCTTGCCGGACGCGCGGTAGACCAGCCGCCCGCCGTGCGGGTCCGGCTCGCCGGGGGCGATGCCCTCGCGGGAGGGGGCGGTCGGCGTACCGGCGTCGTCCAGGGCCAGGGGCGGGGGAGCCCCGCCACCGCCGGACGCCGTGCTCCGCCTGCCGTCGCCGCCGTCCGCCGCGGTCGCGGCCCAGTACGCGCCGCCGCCACCGGCCAGCAGGACGGCGGCCGCCACCGAGGCCGCGACCAGCGGGGAACGCCGCCGGGTGGTGGTCACGTCGTTGTCGGGTCGCTCGGTGCTCACCGGATCGCTCCTTCGCCTGCATCGCCGCCGTGCGCCCGGCCGGCGCACGGTCCGCCGCGTGGGGCGGACAGGGCTGGGACGGATCGGCGGGGCACCTGGTTCCCGCCGGGGCTACGGCCTGTCCTCCATGGAGTCGAGCAGCCGGGCGGAGGCGGGCGGCACGGTGACGCCGTGGATCAGGGCCGGCGTGACCCGGGCGGGGGCGGCCTTCGCGGGGACCACCCAGTGCGGGGCCATCCGTGCGCAGTCTCCGCGCAGCTCGGCCAGACCGGTCTCGGACTCGGGCGGGGCGATGTGGTTCGGCATAACGGCACCGTAGGCACCTTGAAGCCCGCGAAGAAAGCCCTACTATCGGGTAGTTTTTCCGCTTCGAGGCCGGCGGGAGCGGGTAGCGTGAACTGTCACGTCACCCCTGGGACGCGGACATCCGTTCCCCTTCGACTCCGCAGGAGACGTCTCCCCGTGCGTATCGCAGTCACCGGCTCCATCGCCACCGACCACCTCATGACCTTCCCCGGCCGCTTCGCCGACCAGCTGGTCGCCGACCAGCTGCACACGGTCTCGCTCTCCTTCCTGGTCGACAACCTGGACGTACGCCGGGGAGGGGTGGCCGCCAACATCTGCTTCGGCATGGGCCTGCTCGGCACCAAGCCGATCCTGGTCGGAGCGGCCGGCTCCGACTTCGACGAGTACCGCGCCTGGCTCGACCGGCACGGCGTCGACACCGGCTCGGTGCGGATCTCCGAGGTCCTGCACACCGCCCGCTTCGTCTGCACGACGGACGCCGACCACAACCAGATCGGCTCCTTCTACACCGGCGCCATGAGCGAGGCCCGCCTCATCGAGCTCAAGGCCGTCGCCGACCGCGTGGGCGGCCTCGACCTCGTCTCCATCGGCGCCGACGACCCGGAGGCCATGCTCCGCCACACGGAGGAGTGCCGGACGCGCGGCATCCCGTTCGCCGCCGACTTCTCGCAGCAGATCGCCCGCATGGGCGGCGACGAGATCCGCATCCTCCTCGACGGCGCCACGTACCTCTTCTCCAACGAGTACGAGAAGGGGCTCATCGAGTCCAAGACCGGCTGGACCGACGAGGAGATCCTGGGCAAGGTCGGCCACCGGGTCACCACGCTCGGCGCCCAGGGCGTGCGCATCGAGCGGGCCGGCGAGGAGCCCATCGAGGTCGGCTGCCCCGAGGAGAACGTCAAGGCCGACCCGACCGGCGTCGGCGACGCCTTCCGGGCCGGATTCCTCTCCGGTCTCGCCTGGGGCGTCGGCCTGGAGCGGGCCGCCCAGGTCGGCTGCATGCTCGCCACGCTCGTCATCGAGACCGTGGGCACCCAGGAGTACACCCTGCACCGCACCCACTTCATGGACCGCTTCACCAAGGCGTACGGCCACGAGGCCGCCGCCGAGGTCCACGCGCACCTCGTCTGACGCGTCGCTCAGGAGAGCCGGCGGACCACATAGGCCGCGCCCCGGTCCGCCGGCTCCTCGCCCACGTACTCCTGTTCGCGCATCGCGCACCAGGCCGGGATGTCCAGCCGGGCCGCCTCGTCGTCGGAGAGCACGGTCACCGTGGCGCCCACCGGGACCCCTCCGATCACCTTTGCGAGTTCGATCACCGGGATCGGGCACCGCTTCCCGAGCGCGTCGACCACCAGCGAGTCGTCCGGGGCGGGGGAGGGGGCCGCGGCGGCCGGCGCGTCCAGCTTCTCGCGGACCCCGGCGACCAGGCCCGGCAGCACCTCCAGGAAACGGTCGACGTCCTCGTCCGTGGTGCCCCGGGGCAGCGACACGCGGACGTTCCCCTCGGACAGGACGCCCATCGCCTTGAGCACATGGCTCGGCGTCAGTGTGCTGCTCGTGCAGGACGAACCGGACGAGACGGAGAAACCGGCCCGGTCCAGCTCCCCGAGCAAGGTCTCCCCGTCGACATAGAGACAGGAGAAGGTCACCAGATGCGGCAGCCGCCGCACCGGATCGCCGACCACCTCCACATCGGGCACCAGTACGGGCACCCGGTCCCGGATCCGGTCCACCAGCGCCCGCAGCCGGGCGCCCTCCGCGTCCGCCTCCGCCCGCACCGCGCGCAGGGACGCGGCCGCCGCGACGATCGCCGGCAGGTTCTCGAACCCCGGCGCGCGGCCCGACTCGCGCTCGTCCACGGGTCCCTGGGGCGCGAACCGGACCCCCTTGCGCACCGCGAGCAGCCCGACCCCGGCCGGCCCGCCCCACTTGTGCGCGCTGCCCGCCAGCAGCGACCAGCCCTCCGGCACCGGGCCCCAGGCCAGCGACTGCGCGGCGTCCACCAGCAGCGGGACCCCGGCCGCCCGGCACAGCCCGGCCGCCTCGGCCACCGGCTGTTCGGTGCCCACCTCGTGGCTGGCGGACTGGAGGCAGGCCAGCGCGGTGTCCTCGGTCAGCGCCCGCCCGAACGTCTGTGCGTCCACCGCGCCGGTCCGCTCCACCGGGACCCGGGCGACCGTGCCGCCCCGGTCCTCGTGGTCCGCCGCCGCGTGGAGGACCGACGAGTGTTCGACCGCCGACACCACCAGACGGCGTCCGACACGCCGACGGCCGGCGAGCGCGCCGGAAATTCCGGAATGCACCGCCCGGGTGCCCGACGAGGTGAACGTGAGCTCGTCGGGGCGGCACCCGACGGCCTCGGCGGCGGCCTCCCGGGCCGCGTCGAGCAGCAGCCGGGCGCGGCGTCCCTCGCGGTGCAGCCGGGCCGGATCGGCCCAGCCCTCGTCCAGCGCGGCAAGCAGCGCCTGGCGGGCTACGGGGTGCAGGGGGGCGGCGGACGCCGCGTCGAAGTAGGGCACCCGGTCACGCTAGCCCGGAGCGCCCCATCGCCCGCCACCGGCCGCTCCGCCAGGTGGAGGGGGCGTCAGATGGCGGCCGGAGGCGCGAATTCCACCCCTTCGGGGAGTCGGGCGGCGCGTTGGGCACCCTCCCCGCGCGACCCCAAATAGCGTCCAGTAGGGTTTGGTCCGCATAAACATCCAAACCCCTGCCCGTACAGGGCCGGCGACCGACCAGCGAGACGGCCGCGCCGACCGTGCGGGCGAGACTCTCGGGAAGGCGCTACGTGAGTCCCAACGGCTCCGACCGCTCGTCGCGGCGCCCGATGCGGCGGAAGCTGCCGCAGGTGCTGACTGCGGGCCTGATCCTGGCGACCGCCACCGGTTGCACGTACAAGGACTTCCCCCGCCTTGGTATGCCTACGCCGGTAACGGAAGAGGCCCCACGGATCCTTTCCCTCTGGCAGGGCTCGTGGGCGGCAGCGCTCGCCACGGGCGTCCTGGTCTGGGGCCTGATCCTGTGGAGCGTCATCTTCCACCGGCGCAGCCGCACCAAGGTGGAGGTACCTCCGCAGACCCGGTACAACATGCCCATCGAGGCGCTGTACACCGTGGTCCCCCTGATCATCGTCTCGGTGCTGTTCTACTTCACCGCCCGGGACGAGACGAAGCTCCTCACGCTCTCCCCGAAGCCCGCCCACACCATCAACGTGGTCGGCTACCAGTGGAGCTGGGGCTTCAACTACATCGAGAACGTGGACGGCTCCGCCGCCACGGGCAACGAGGTCCCCAAGGAGCTCGACGCCATCCCGAACAGGTTCCGCAAGGACTTCCCCAAGGGTGCGGACGGCGTCTACGACGTCGGCATCCCGGGCGACAAGGACGTGGACACCGGTAACCCGGGTCCCACCCTGTGGCTGCCCAAGGGGGAGAAGGTCCGTTTCATTCTGACTTCGCGTGACGTCATCCACTCCTTCTGGGTGGTGCCGTTCCTCATGAAGCAGGACGTCATTCCGGGCCACACCAACGCCTTCGAGGTGACTCCCACCCAGGAGGGCACCTTCATGGGCAAGTGCGCCGAGCTCTGCGGCGTCGACCACTCCCGGATGCTCTTCAACGTCAAGGTCGTCTCCCCGGAGCGCTATCAGGCGCACCTCAAGGAGCTGGCGAAGAAGGGCCAGAAGGGCTACGTGCCGGCCGGCATCGAGCAGACTGACCCGGCCAGGAATGCGGAGACGAACAAACTGTGAGCATCCTCAACGAACCTCAGGGTGCCGCGGCAGCAGACGACTCGTACGAGGACGAGCTGCCGGTCCGGCGCAAGCAGCCGGGGAACGTCGTCATCAAGTGGCTGACCACCACTGACCACAAGACGATCGGCACGATGTACCTGGTCACATCGTTCGCCTTCTTCTGCATCGGCGGCCTGATGGCGCTCTTCATGCGCGCCGAGCTGGCCCGGCCGGGCACGCAGATCATGTCGAACGAGCAGTTCAACCAGGCGTTCACGATGCACGGCACGATCATGCTGCTGATGTTCGCGACGCCGCTGTTCGCCGGGTTCGCGAACTGGATCATGCCGCTGCAGATCGGCGCGCCCGACGTGGCGTTCCCGCGGCTGAACATGTTCGCGTACTGGCTGTACCTCTTCGGCTCGATCATCGCGGTGGCCGGCTTCATCACCCCGCAGGGTGCCGCCGACTTCGGGTGGTTCGCCTACTCCCCGCTCTCGGACGCCGTCCGTTCGCCGGGTGTCGGCGCCGACATGTGGATCATGGGTCTGGCCTTCTCCGGCTTCGGCACGATCCTCGGTTCGGTCAACTTCATCACCACGATCATCTGCATGCGCGCGCCCGGCATGACGATGTTCCGCATGCCGATCTTCACCTGGAACGTGCTGCTGACCGGTGTGCTGGTCCTGCTCGCCTTCCCGGTCCTGGCGGCCGCGCTGTTCGCCCTGGAGGCGGACCGCAAATTCGGGGCCCATGTATTCGACGCGGCCAACGGCGGCGCCTTGCTATGGCAACACCTCTTCTGGTTCTTCGGGCATCCAGAGGTGTACATCATCGCCTTGCCGTTCTTCGGGATCATTTCCGAAGTGATCCCTGTCTTCAGCCGCAAGCCGATGTTCGGTTACATCGGCCTGGTGGCCGCGACGATCTCCATCGCCGGCCTCTCGGTGACCGTGTGGGCGCACCACATGTACGTCACCGGCGGTGTGCTCCTGCCGTTCTTCTCCTTCATGACGTTCCTCATCGCGGTGCCCACCGGGGTGAAGTTCTTCAACTGGATCGGCACCATGTGGAAGGGCTCGCTCTCCTTCGAGACACCGATGCTCTGGGCGGTCGGCTTCCTGATCACCTTCACCTTCGGTGGTCTGACCGGCGTCATCCTGGCCTCGCCGCCGATGGACTTCCACGTCTCGGACTCGTACTTCGTGGTCGCGCACTTCCACTACGTCGTCTTCGGCACCGTGGTGTTCGCGATGTTCTCCGGATTCCACTTCTGGTGGCCGAAGTTCACCGGCAAGATGCTGGACGAGCGGCTCGGCAAGATCACCTTCTGGACGCTGTTCGTGGGCTTCCACGGCACGTTCCTGGTGCAGCACTGGCTGGGCGCGGAGGGCATGCCGCGGCGTTACGCGGACTACCTCGCCGCGGACGGCTTCACCGCGCTGAACACCATCTCGACCATCTCCTCGTTCCTGCTCGGCCTGTCGATCCTGCCGTTCTTCTACAACGTCTGGAAGACCGCCAAGTACGGCAAGAAGATCGAGGTGGACGACCCGTGGGGCTACGGCCGTTCGCTGGAGTGGGCGACCTCCTGCCCGCCGCCGCGGCACAACTTCCTCACGCTGCCCCGTATCCGCTCCGAATCCCCGGCGTTCGACCTGCACCACCCGGAGATCACGGCGCTGGAGCAGCTGGACCACGCCTCCGAGGGTGACAAGGCCCTCGCCGGCGGCAAGGAGGCGGGCAAGTGAAGATCCAGGGCAAGATGTTCCTCGGTCTGGCGCTCTTCATCCTCGTCATGGCCGTCACGTACGGCGTGTGGTCGAAGGAGCCCGTCGGCACCACCGCGCTGGTCCTCGCGTTCGGCCTGAGCCTCATGATCGGCTTCTACCTGGCCTTCACGGCCCGGCGGGTCGACGCGATGGCGCAGGACAACAAGGAGGCCGACGTCGCGGACGAGGCCGGCGAGGTGGGGTTCTTCTCCCCGCACAGCTGGCAGCCGCTCTCGCTGGCGATCGGCGGTGCCTTCGGCTTCCTGGGCGTCGTCTTCGGCTGGTGGCTGCTGTTCTTCTCGGCGCCGCTTCTGCTGGTCGGCCTCTTCGGCTGGGTGTTCGAGTACTACCGCGGTGAGAACCGCACCCAGTGAGACCGGCCCGCCGGTAGCACACCGCTCCACCTGACGGGGGGCCGACACTTCGACGAGAAGTGGCCGGCCCCCCGTTTGCAGTCGTCCCGCGCGCTGAAACGGACGAATGTTCTTACGTTGAGTCCATGAACCACACGCTGCGCATCCGTCCCGTAGTGAGCTGCACTCTGCTGGCCGCGACCTTGGTCGCCGGGGCGGCAGCCTGCGGGGATTCCGACAACCACCCCCTGTCGGCCCAGCCGTTCGACGCGGCCGACGAGGTGTCCTTCAACACGCCCGACGGCGGCAAGAAGGTCGACCCCGACAAGCCGCTGGAGATCCGGGTCGACGCCGACGACGGCCGGATCACCGACGTATCGGCCGTGGACGCCGCAGGGCGCCATCTGGCGGGCGAACTCGACGCCGACGGACACCGGTGGCACTCCACCGCTCCGCTGGCCGCAGGGACCCGTTACACCGTCAAGGTCCGCATGGAGGACGGCGACGGGGCCCCGGGCACCCGCACGATGTCCTTCGACACCGCCAAGGCCACCAAGTTCCTCAAGGTCACCTTCGGTCCCCGGGCGGGCACCTACGGCGTCGGCCAGCCCCTCGTCGCCACGCTCAGCGCCCCCGTCACGGACAACGCCTCACGGGCCACCGTCGAGCGCGGCCTGCGGGTGCGCTCCACGCCCGCGGTCGTCGGCTCCTGGTACTGGGTCGACGACAAGACGCTGCACTACCGGCCCAAGGAGTACTGGCCGGCGAAGGCCGACATCGAGGTCAGCTCCAACCTGACCGGCATAAAGGTCACCAACGCGCTCTACGGGGCCCCCGCCAAGGCGCTGAAGATCACCACGGGGGACCGCATAGAGGCCATCACGGACGCCTCCGAGCACTCCATGACGGTGCTCCGCAACGGCGAAGTGATCAACACCATCCCCGTCACCACGGGCAAACCCGGGTTCGACACGCGCAACGGCGTCAAGGTCGTGCTCGGCAAGGAGCAGTACGTACGTATGCGCGGGGAGTCCATCGGAATCGCCGCCGGGTCCTCGGACTCGTACGACCTCGACGTCTACTGGGCCACCCGGGTGACATGGAGCGGTGAATACGTGCACGCGGCGCCCTGGTCCACCGGCTCGCAGGGGTACGCCAACGTCAGCCACGGCTGCACCGGCATGAGCACCAGCGAGGCCGAGTGGTTCTTCAACACCGTGCGCGAGGGCGACATCGTCAGCGTCGTCGGCAGCGACGGCGAGACGATGACGCCCTTCGACAACGGCTACGGCGACTGGAACCTGTCCTGGGCCAAGTGGCAGAAGGGCAGCGCGCTGAAGAACGACACCACCGCGCCGCGGGTCGACACGGTCGAGGCGGCGCGGCTGCGCCCCCAGGTCTGACCGTGAAACCTGTCCGTGGGGGCTCAGGCCCCCACGGACAGCCGTGTGCGCAGCAGGGCGGCCAGGGCGTCCGCGAACTCCACCGGCTCCACCGGCAGCGTCACCGCGGCGTCGGCGCGGCTCCAGGTGGCCAGCCAGGCGTCCTGCGGGCGCCCGATGAGGACCAGGACCGGCGGGCAGCGGAAGATCTCGTCCTTGATCTGCCGGCAGACGCCCATGCCGCCCGCCGGAGCGGTCTCGCCGTCCAGCACGCAGACGTCGACGCCCCCGTGCTCCAGGGCGTCCAGGACGGCGGGCAGGGTGGCGCACTCCAGGAACTCCACCGGCGGCACGTCCGCCGCGGGCCTGCGCCCTGCTGCCAGCCTCACCTGCTCACGGGTGTGCGCGTTGTCGCTGTAGACCAGGACCGTGGCGGTCGGCTGCATGGTTCCTCCGTGACATCCGTGTCTTCGGGGCACTCGGGGCGCTCGGTGGGCGAGAGCCGTCCGATGCGCGGATCGTACTCCGCCCGACAGCCTGTCAGCACCGGTTCGCACAGCCCTTCCATGGGCCGTTCGGGCAGGACACACCCCTCTGACACACCGAACGGCACCCCCCGGAGTGAGGGCGGGATAAGCGACCGACATAATGTCGGTCGTGGCGACAGCAACGACAGTAGAAACCGGGCACGCGCACCCGTCGGTCAATCGGCCGAACCTCACCAGCGTCGGAACCATCATCTGGTTGAGTTCCGAGCTGATGTTCTTCGCGGCCCTCTTCGCGATGTACTTCACCCTGCGATCGGTGACCGGACCGGAACACTGGAAGGAAATGGCGTCCGCCCTGAACTTCCCGTTCTCGGCGACGAACACCACGATCCTGGTGCTCTCCTCACTCACCTGCCAGCTCGGCGTCTTCGCCGCGGAGCGGGGCGATGTGAAGAAGCTCCGTGCGTGGTTCGTGATCACTTTCGTGATGGGTTCGATCTTCATCGGAGGCCAGGTCTTCGAGTACACCGAGCTGGTGAAGAAGGACGGCCTCTCGCTGTCCTCCGACCCGTACGGTTCGGTGTTCTACCTGACCACCGGCTTCCACGGTCTGCATGTGACAGGCGGTCTCATCGCCTTCCTGCTCGTCCTGGGCAGGACATACGCGGCCAAGAGGTTCACCCATGAACAGGCGACCGCCGCCATCGTCGTGTCCTATTACTGGCACTTCGTCGATGTCGTGTGGATCGGCCTCTTCGCCACGATCTACATGATCAAGTAACCGGGCCCGAGCCCGAACCACATCCAGCATCGACGCAGAAGATCCTGACACCGGGGTAATCCGTGAAAAAGCTCTCCGCACGACGACGCCATCCGTTGGCGGCGGTCGTCGTACTATTCCTCGCGCTGGCGGCCACCGGGGGGCTGTACGCCGCGTTCGCGCCCGCGAGTAAGGCGCAGGCCGACGACACCGCCCAGTCCCTCGCCATCGACGAGGGCAAGAAGCTGTACTCCGTCGGTTGCGCCAGCTGCCACGGAACCGGCGGTCAGGGCACCTCCGACGGGCCGCAGCTTGTCGGCGTGGGCTCCGCCGCCGTGGACTTCCAGGTCGGTACGGGCCGCATGCCCGCGCAGCAGCCGGGCGCCCAGGTACCGAAGAAGAAGGTCATCTACAGCCAGGCCGAGATCGACCAGCTCGCGGCCTACGTCGCGTCGCTCGGCGCCGGTCCGGCCGTCCCGACCAAGAGCCAGGTCAGCCCTGAGGGTGCGGACATCGCCAAGGGTGGCGACCTGTTCCGTACCAACTGCGCGCAGTGCCACAACTTCACCGGCAAGGGTGGCGCGCTGACGCACGGCAAGTACGCGCCGGACCTGGACGGCGTGGACCCGAAGCACATCTACGAGGCCATGCTGACCGGCCCGCAGAACATGCCGTCCTTCCCGGACTCGACGATGCCCGAGAAGCAGAAGCGGGACATCATCGCCTACGTCAAGACCGTGAACGGCTCCGAAGCCGAGTCCCCCGGCGGCCTCGCACTCGGTGGCCTGGGTCCGGTCAGCGAGGGCCTGTTCGGCTGGATCTTCGGTCTGGGCGGTCTGATCGCAGTTGCCATTTGGGTCGCGGCCCACACCGCTAAGGCCAAGAAGTCATGAGTAGCCAAGAGATTCCAGAAGAGAACCTGCCCGACGAGCAGGGCGCCGCGCACGACGCGGTAGACAAGGCGCACGACGACCCGTTCGCCGACCCGGGGCTGCCGGCCCACAAGCCGCGCATCCAGGACATCGACGAGCGGGCCGCGAAGCGCTCCGAGCGCACCGTCGCGTTCATGTTCCTGTTGTCCATGCTGGCGACGGTGGGCTTCATCGCCTCCTACGTCATCTTCCCGGTCGACAAGATCGTCTTCATCTTCCCGTTCGGTCATGTCAGCGCGCTCAACTTCTCCCTGGGTCTGACCCTGGGGCTGGCGCTCTTCCTGATCGGCGCGGGCGCCGTCCACTGGGCGCGCACCCTGATGTCCGACGTCGAGGTCGCCGACGACCGGCACCCCATCGAGGCGGCGCCCGAGGTCAAGGCGAAGGTCCTGTCCGACTTCGCGGACGGCGCCCGTGAGTCCGCGCTCGGCCGGCGCAAGCTGATCCGCAACACGATGTTCGGTGCGCTGGCCCTGGTGCCGCTCTCCGGCGTGGTGCTGCTGCGCGACCTGGGTCCGCTGCCGGAGAAGAAGCTCCGCAAGACCCTGTGGGCCGAGGGCAAGCAGCTCGTCAACATGAACACGATGGAGCCGCTGCGCCCCGAGGACGTCGTCGTCGGTTCGCTGACCTTCGCCATGCCCGAGGGCCTGGAGGAGCACGACGAGGACTTCCAGACGCAGATCGCCAAGGCCGCCCTGATGATCATCCGCATCGAGCCGGACGACATCAAGGACAAGCGCGAGCGCGAGTGGGCGCACGAGGGCATCGTGGCCTTCTCGAAGATCTGCACGCACGTCGGCTGCCCGATCAGCCTGTACGAGCAGCAGACGCACCACGTGCTCTGCCCGTGCCACCAGTCCACCTTCGACCTCTCCGACGGCGCCCGCGTCATCTTCGGTCCGGCCGGCCACGCCCTCCCGCAGCTGCGGATCGGCGTGAACAGCGAGGGCAACCTCCAGGCGCTCGGTGACTTCGAAGAGCCCGTCGGTCCTGCATTCTGGGAGCGCGGATGAGTACTGCGACGAACACGCCCGGCGCCGCAGCGCCGGGCAACCGCAAGGCGCCCGCCGGCGAGCGGGTGGCCGACTGGGCGGACGGCCGGCTGGGGATCTACTCCCTCGCCAAGGCCAACATGCGCAAGATCTTCCCGGACCACTGGTCCTTCATGCTCGGTGAGATCTGCCTCTACAGCTTCATCATCATCATCCTCACGGGTGTGTATCTGACGCTGTTCTTCCACCCGAGCATGAACGAGGTCGTCTACCACGGCCCGTACGAGCCCATGCAGGGCATCCGGATGTCGGAGGCGTACGCCTCGACGCTGAACATCAGCTTCGACGTCCGCGGTGGTCTGCTGGTCCGGCAGATCCACCACTGGGCCGCGGTCATCTTCCTGGCCGGCATGTTCGTGCACATGATGCGCGTCTTCTTCACCGGTGCGTACCGCAAGCCGCGCGAGATCAACTGGCTCTTCGGCTTCCTGCTGTTCGTCCTCGGCATGTTCACCGGTTTCACCGGTTACTCGCTGCCGGACGACCTGCTCTCCGGTACGGGTGTCCGCTTCACCCAGGGCGCGATCCTGTCGACGCCGATCGTGGGTACGTACATCTCGATGTTCCTGTTCGGCGGGGAGTTCCCCGGCGGCGACATCATCGCGAGGTTCTACTCGATCCACATCCTGCTGCTGCCGGGCATCATGCTCGGGCTCGTGGTCGGCCACCTCATCCTGGTCTTCTACCACAAGCACACCCAGTTCGCGGGTCCCGGCAAGACGAACAAGAACGTCGTCGGCATGCCCCTGCTGCCGGTGTACATGGCGAAGGCCGGCGGGTTCTTCTTCCTGGTCTTCGGCTTCATCGCGATCATCGCGGCGATCGCCTCGATCAACCCGATCTGGGCCATCGGTCCGTACCGTCCCGACCAGGTGTCCACGGGCGCCCAGCCGGACTGGTACATGGGCTTCGCCGAGGGCTTCGTGCGTGTGATGCCGGGCTGGGAGATCAACCTCTGGGGCCACACGCTGGTCCTGGGCGTGTTCATCCCGCTGGTCCTGTTCGGTGTGGTCCTCGGTGCGCTGGCCCTGTGGCCGTTCATCGAGTCCTGGATCACCGGTGACAAGCGCGAGCACCACATCCTGGACAAGCCGCGCAACGCGCCGACCCGGACGGCCCTCGGCGTCGCCTGGGTGACGATCTACTTCGTCATGCTGATCGGCGGCGGCAACGACATCTGGGCGACGCACTTCAGCCTCTCGCTCAACTCGATCAGCTGGTTCGTCCGTATCGCCTTCTTCGTCGGCCCGGTCATCGCGTTCGTCGTGACCCGGCGGATCTGCCTCGGCCTCCAGCGCCGCGACAAGGAGAAGGTGCTGCACGGCCGCGAGTCCGGGCTCATCAAGCGGCTGCCGCACGGTGAGTTCGTCGAGGTCCACGAGCCGCTGTCGCCGGAGGCGCGGTACAAGCTCACCGCGCACGAGCAGTACAAGCCGCTCGAGATCGGCCCGACGGTCGACGAGAACGGTGTGGAGCGCAAGGTCTCCAGGATCACCAAGGTCCGGGCGCGGCTCAGCAAGAGCCTGTACGGCGAGGACAACCAGATCGCCAAGCCCACCGCCGAGGAGTACAAGGAGATCACCAGCGGCCACGGCCACCACTGATCACCCGTTCTGATCGCCACGGCGAGAGCCCCGTCCATCCGCTGGACGGGGCTCTTTGCCGTCCCCGGGGCTCGATAGGGTGGAGCCCTCCCTTATCGGCTGTGGACCCCAGGAGCGGACCATGAACGTTGTGACCCCGGACGGCGGCGACAGCGTGGCGGCCTACTCCTGGCCCAGCGTGCTGACCCCCCTGCTGCGCGGCGAGGACCTGAGCGCCGACGCCACCGCGTGGGCCATGGACCGCGTCATGAGCGGCGAGGCCACCGACGCGCAGATCGCCGGTTTCGCGGTCGCCCTGCGCGCCAAGGGCGAGACGGTCACGGAGGTCACCGGCCTGGTCCGGGCGATGTACGAGCACGCCACGACCATCGAGGTGCCCGGCCGGACCGTCGACATCGTCGGCACCGGCGGCGACATGGCCAAGACGGTCAACATCTCCACCATGTCCGCGATCGTCATCGCCGGGACCGGTGCCAAGGTCGTCAAGCACGGCAGCCGCTCCGCCTCGTCGGCCAGCGGCTCGTCCGACGTGCTCGGAAAGCTCGGCGTCAACCTGGAGCTGTCCCCGCGGCGCGTCGTGGAGGTGGCCGAGGAGGCGGGCATCACCTTCTGCTTCGCGGTGAAGTTCCACCCCGCCCTGCGCCACGCGGCCAAGGCCCGTGCGGAGCTGGGCGCGCCCACCACGTTCAACATCCTCGGGCCGCTCACCAACCCGGCCCGGGTGCGCTCCCAGGCGATCGGGGTGGCCGACCTGCGCATGGCCCCCATCGTCGCGGGCGTGCTGGCCGAGCGCGGCAACTCCGCCCTGGTGTTCCGGGGCGACGACGGCCTGGACGAGCTGACCACCACGGCGACCTCGCGGGTCTGGGTGGCCCGGGACGGGGTGGTCCGCGAGGAGACCTTCGACCCGCGCGACGTGGGCGTCGCGCTGGTCCCGGTGGAGGCGCTGCGCGGCGCCGACGCCTCGTACAACGCGGATGTGGCGCGCCGGCTGCTGGCCGGGGAGACCGGTCCGGTACGGGACGCCGTGCTGCTCAACTCGGCGGCGGCGCTGGTCGCGCTGGACCCGGGCGAGGGGCCGCTCACCGAGCAGATCCGGGCGGGCATGGAGAGGGCCGCCGAGGCGATCGACTCGGGTGCGGCCGGGCGGGCGCTGGAGAGATGGGTCGTCGCCAGCAACGCGTGAGCGCGTCGATGTGAGGCAGGGCGCAGTCCGGATCGCGGACTGCGCCTTGCGCGTTCCCGTACGTATGGCAAGATGCTGCGCAGGTCATGAGTGACAGCGACTACGGCCCCGGCCCGCTGTCCGGCAACCCTCCGTCCGTGGCGGGGTGCCCCGGGTGAAGACCGGGCCGCAGGCAGCGAGGTCTGCGGCAAGCGCGGACCCCTCGACGTCGCGTGACGTCCACCCGTGGGGTCCTTGGTCCTCAGGGAGCCTCTTGTGAGCAAGCGAATGCGTTAGGGCCCGAGGCCCTTTTCCGCACCCCCTCTTCTCCTCCACTCCGTGCTGCCGCGTATCCGCGGGCACGCGGAGTTCGCCTGCCTGTTACGGGAGTTCGCCATGTCTGTCTTCACCGCTGTCGCCGACCAGTCGCTTTGTGCCCCGCTGCCGGTTCTGGGCGAGGATGTCCTCGTCCCGCTGGTCACCGGGGGCGAGGTCGGCTACGCCGCGCTGGACTACGCCGCGAGCGCCCCGGCGCTGAAGCGGGTCTGGGACGACGTGGCCGCGTACGCCCCGTACTACGGCAGCGTGCACCGGGGCGCCGGGTACCTCTCGCAGCTGTCCACGGACCTCTTCGAGTCCAGCCGGGCCACCGTGGCGGAGTTCCTGGGCTGCCGTCCCGAGGACCAGGTGGTCTTCACCCGGTCCACCACGGACTCGCTGAACCTGCTGGCCGCCGCGCTGCCCGCCGACTGCCAGGTCTTCGTCTTCGAGACCGAGCACCACGCCTCGCTGCTGCCCTGGCGCGATGCCCACGTCACCTACCTGAACGCCCCGCGCACCCCCGCCCAGGCCGTCGCGACCCTGGAGCGGGCCCTCGCGGACCGCGAGCCCTGCGGCCCCGCGCTGGTCTGCGTCACCGGAGCCTCCAACGTGACCGGTGAGCTGTGGCCCGTACGGGAGCTGGCCGCCGCCGCGCACGCCCACGGCGCGCGGATCGTCCTGGACGCCGCCCAGCTCGCCCCGCACCACCCCGTGGACATCGCCGAACTCGACGTGGACTGGGTCGCCTTCTCCGGGCACAAGCTGTACGCGCCGTTCGGCTCGGGCGTCCTGGCCGGCCGGGCCGACTGGCTGCGCGACGCGGAACCGTACCTCGCCGGCGGCGGCGCCTCGCGCACGGTGGCCCGGCGCGCGGACGGCGGCGTGGACGTCGAGTGGCACACCACGGCCGCCCGCCACGAGGCCGGTTCGCCCAACGTCATCGGCGTCTACTCCATCGCCTCCGCCTGCAAGGCGCTCACCGAGGCCGGATTCGACCGGCTGGTCGCCCGCGAGCAGCACCTCGTCCGCGAGGTCCTGGCGGGGCTGGCCGAGGTCCCCGAGGTGAAGGTGCTCTCGCTGTTCGGCGACGACGCGCCGAGGGTCGGCGTGATCTCGTTCGTGGTGGAGGGCTGGAACAGCTCGCACTTCGCCGCCGCCCTGTCGGCCGAGTACGGCATCGGGGTGCGCGACGGCCTCTTCTGCGCCCACCCGCTCGTGCGCACCCTGCTCGGCAGCGACCCGGGCGAGGCGGGGGAGTGCGGCGCCCCCGAGGCCCGGCCCGGCGAGCGGTCCCTGAACGCGATCCGCGTCAGCTTCGGCGCCGGGACCCCGGACGAGCACGTCGAGCGCTTCCTGCGCGCGGTCCGGGAGCTGGTGAGCGACGGGGCCCGCTGGAAGTACCGCACCGAGGACGGCCGTTGCGTGCCGGACCGGGGTGCCGCCCAGGTCTGAGGACCGGGCGGCGCGGGCGGCCCTAGGCGTCCAGGCCGATGGAGAACGCGGCCTCCAGGTCGTGCTGCGAGTACGTGCGGAAGGCGACGTGGGTGTCGGTCGCCTCGACGCCCTGGATCTTGCTGATCCGGCCGGGGATGACCTCGGCCAGGTCGTCGTGCTTGGCCACCCGGACCATGGCGATCAGGTCGTAGGTGCCGGTGACCGAGAAGACCTCGCTGACGCTGTCCAGCGCGGCGATGGCCTCGGCGATCTCGGGAATCCGGTCCACGCTGGTTTTGATGAGCACGATCGCGGTGATCACGGCTGTGTTTCTCCCTCGGTGGCCGTGGCTGGAGACTTCACTCTAGGGCCTCCGGTGTCGCGCCTGTAGCGACCCCAGGCGTAGAGGAACCCGGTGGCGAAGCCGACGACGTGGGCCAGGTACGCCACACCCGGGCCGCTTCCCGCACCCTCGGCGGCCAGCCACTGGAGCACGAACCAGAAGATCAGCACCACCCACGCGGGGAAGCGCAGCGGCAGGAACAGAAGGAACGGGAAGACGCTGGTCACCCGGGCCCGCGGGAAGAGGTAGAGGAACGCTCCGAGCACCGCCGAGATCGCCCCGGACGCCCCGACGAGCGTCTGGTCGGACGTGGCGTGCGCGGCGGCGTACCCGAGCAGCGCGAGGTAGCCGCAGCCGAGGTAGAACAGGGCGAACTCGGTGTGGCCCATGCGTTCCTCGGCCATCGCGCCGAACACGTACAGGAACAGCATGTTGCCCAGCAGGTGCAGCCAGCTGCCGTGCACGAAGAGCGCGGTGAACGGGGTGAGCAGGGCGTGCGCCGAGCCGTCCCACAGCTCGCTCGGGATCACCCCCCACCGTTCGAAGTAGCCCGCCTGCGCGGCGAGCAGCGCGTCGGCACCGCCGCGCACCGGGACGAAGCCGGAGAGCGGGCTGATCACGAAGACCGCGCAGCACAGGGCGATGAGGGCGTACGTCACCGGTGGCCCGCCCGAAGTGGCCGCGCGCAGGAGCCTGCCCGCGGCGGCCCGCCGATCGATCATGAACAGAGCATGACGCAAACGGAGCGAACGGGACAGACCGCCTCGCCGTGCCGGCGGGAAGCGCCGAGGCCGTAGGGTGACAGGTGGACATCCGCAGTTCGACGGCGCACCGCGAGACCCTTGTCCGGCAGCTCACGGCTCGACGAAAGAGGACGCACGATGACGACCGTTCCCCAGCCGACCGACACGACCCGCTGGCGCTGCACGCTCTGCGGGAACCTCACGCGCTTCGACGTGACGCGGTCCTCGAAGGTCGTGGAGTACGTGCACCTCGACCTGGCCGGTGTGTCGAGCGTCGAGGAACGCGAGGTGGTCAGTGAGACCATCGAGTCGGTCCGGTGTCGTTGGTGCAACGCGGTGGACCAGATCGAGCTCGTCGACAGGCCGGGTGCCGACTCCTGAGGGGGCCGGGCGGAGACAACACAATGGGGTGACGGATGGTGGAGCAGCCCGAGGGCGGCGCCGCGTCGGCCGACGGGGCCGACGACGCCGTGGAGGCGCTCGACCGCCCGCTGCCCGAAGGGGTACGGCGCCGGGTCGTCGCGCTGGTGTCCGACGCGTTCGGCGGGCTCACGGTCGCCGAACTGCCCGCCCAGCTGAGGCAGTACGCCCGCTTCACGGCGTCGCGCCGTGCCAAGTTCGCCGGGAACGCCATGGCGGCAGCCGTGGCGAACGACGACCGGTTCCGCCACCGCATCGGCGACCGGCTCCGGGAGGCCCAGCCGGAGCTGGCGGGTGCCGTGGAGTCCGGCGCGCCGCCCGCCGCGGCCGACCCGGTGGACGTGGCGGCGGCGGCATACCTCCTGCGCCCCGACGGCTGGGTGAAGCTGGTCGCGGCGGCCGGCGAGGAGGTCCAGCGCGCCGACGCCGAGCGGGCCGGCGAGGAGAGCCGGCGCGAAGTGGCGCGGCTGCGCGAGGAGCTGGCCGAGGCCAGGGCCCATACGAAGAGCGAGACGGAACGGCTCCGCGCCGAACTGGACGCCGCCCGCAAGGAGGCGGACTCCCTCCAGCGCAAACTGCGCAGCGCGCTCAGCGAGGTCAAGCGCGGTGAGGCGGCGCTGCGCAGGTCCAAGGCCGAGACCGAGACCGTACGCGCCGAGGCGGCCGCCCAGGTGTCCGCCGCCGAGAGCGAGACCCGGCGGCTGAAGGCGAGGCTCGGGGAGGCGGAGGCGTCCGTCGAGGCGAGCCGCCGGGCGGCCCGGGAAGGGCGCTCGGTCGAGGACATGCGGCTGCGGCTGCTGCTGGACACGGTGCTCGAAGCGGCCGGCGGGCTGCGGCGCGAACTGGCGCTGCCGCCCTCCTCGATGCGGCCGGCGGACAGTGTGGACGCGGTGGAGCCCGGCCGGATGTCGCCCAAGGACATCGCGGCCAGGGCCCTTTCGGAGACCGACCCGGCGCTGCTCGACCAGCTCCTGGAGCTGCCGCAGGCCCATCTGATCGTGGACGGCTACAACGTCACCAAGACGGGTTATCCGCAGATGCCGTTGGAGAAGCAGCGGCTGCGGCTGCTCGGCGGGCTCTCGGTCCTCGCGGCGCGCACGGGCGCGGAGATGACGTGTGTGTTCGACGGGGCGGAGCTGGCCGCCCCGGTGCTGCTGGCGCCGCCGCGCGGGGTGCGGGTGCTGTTCAGCAAGCCGGGGGTCACCGCCGACGAGCTGATCCGTCAACTGGCGCGCGCGGAGCCGCCGGGACGGCCCGTGGTGGTGGTCTCCACCGACCGCGAGGTGGCCGACGGAGTGGCGAAGGCGGGGGCCAGGCCCGTTGCGTCCGCCTTGCTCCTGAAGCGGCTTTCGCGGGTTTAGCACCTCTTGCGGGGAGTTCGCCCGAGATCAGGGAACGGTCCGTCAAGTCGTCGCTACACGCCGTGGGGTGTGGGTAAAGAAGTGCCGTGTGTGACGAGATTTTTCCTGTGAGGATTTGAACTGATCACAAGATGGTCACTAGGGTCGGGCCTCGAACCTTCGCGCGGTCGATCACCCACCCGGGGTGGCGGCGAAGGAACCGCCGAGTCCGTGACGTGCACGGAGCCGGGGACCTCTCCTCCCCCCACAGATCCGGTAGGCGGCTCGAGGAAGAAGGAGCTCGCCTTCGTGGCGTCCCACCGTCGTCCCAAGCAGCCGAGCCGCACTCGTGTGACTGTGCTCACCGCGACCGCAGCCGCGGCCGTCGCCCTGTCCTCCCAGGCCGCTCACGCCGACCCCAAGCCGACCAAGAACGAGGTCAAGGCGAAGGTCGACAAGCTCTATCACGAGGCCGGAGCGGCCACCGAGCAGTACAACGGGGCCAAGGAGAAGCAGGAGAAGCTCGAGAAGCAGATCGGCGCGATCCAGGACAAGGTGGCCCGCGGGCAGGAGGAGCTCAACCAGCTCCGTTCCGGCCTCGGTTCCCTCGCCGCCGCGCAGTACCGCTCCGGAGGCATCGACCCCTCCGTCCAGCTCTTCCTCTCCTCCGACCCGGACAGCTTCCTGGACCAGGCGTCCGCGCTCGACCAGCTGACGGCCAAGCAGACCGAGGCCCTGTCCAAGGTCCAGGAGAAGCAGCGGGCCCTCGCGCAGCAGCGAAAGGAGGCCCAGGACAAGCTGAGCGACCTCGCCTCCGTCCGCAAGACGCTCGGTGAGAAGAAGAAGAAGCAGCAGGACAAGCTGGCCGAGGCGCGCCGCCTGCTCAACACCCTGACCGAGGCCGAGCGCGAGAAGATGCGCCAGGACGACCTGCGCGCGAGCCGTGCCGCCAACACCCGCGTGGAACTCGGCAACGAGGTCCCCGCCTCCGGGCTCGGCGCCGCCGCCCTCAACGCCGCCGCCACCCGCATCGGCAAGCCGTACGTGCCCGCGGCCACCGGCCCCAACTCCTTCGACTGCTCGGGCCTGACCATGTGGGCCTACGCCCAGGCCGGCGTCAACATCACCCGCACCACGTACACCCAGGTCAACCAGGGTCACCGGATCGGTGTCAGCCAGCTGGCCCCCGGCGACCTGGTCTTCTTCAACGGCAACGAGCACGTGGGCCTCTACGCGGGCAACGGCCAGGTCCTGCACGCCCCGTACCCCGGCGCCTACGTGCGCTACGAGTCGATGAGCACCATCGGCAGTATCTACGCCGCCGTGCGCATCTGAACCGCGCCCGAACGGGCGAATTCGCGCGCCCCGTACTGACGCCCGCCCCGCCGGAGACCACAGGTCACCGGCGGGGCGTCACTGTGTGTGGCCCCCACCGGTCCGGCGTGTCTTTGTCCGCTCCGTGATCACGCGGCTACTGTCTGCCTGCTGTCGCGGCTCCCGTACGTCGGTCCGCCCACCCGGGCGGCAGGGCCGCGCGCGTCTGCGTAGAGCGGAAGGGAGTGCGGCGTCCTGTGGGATCCCATCGCCGTTCCACACAGCCCGGTACCGGCCGCGGTGCCCGGGCCACCGTCCTGACGGCGGCAGCCGCGACCGCGGCCGCGACACTCGGCGCCGCCACCGCGAACGCCGAGCCGCACGACACCCCGCAGTCCGCCGGGGCCCGCGTCGACCACCTGTACGCCGAGGCCGAGCGCGCCACCGAGCAGTACAACAGGGCCGGCGAGGACGTGACCCGGCTGCGCGGCGAGGTGAGCCGGGCCCAGGACCGGGCCGCCCGGGGCCAGGAACGCATCAACCGGATGCGCGAGGAGCTGGGCTCCGCGGCCCGGGCGGAGTACCGGGCGGGCGGCATCGACCCCGCACTGGCCCTGCTGCTCACCTCGGACCCCGACAGCTACCTCGACCGGGCCGCCGCCGTCACCATGGCCGACGCCCACCGGGCCGCCGCCCTCGCCGAACTGCGCAGGGCCCAGCGGGCGCTCGCCCAGACCCGGGCCGAGGCCGCCCGCTCGCTGGCCGGCCTGGAGCGCGGCCGGGAGGCCGTCAGCCGCCACAAGCGGACCGTGGAACGCAAGCTCGCCCGGGCCAGGCAGCTGCTGAAGGCCCTGCCGGCCTCCGAGCGGGCCGCCCTGGCCCGCGCCTCGCGCGACGGCCGCGAGCCGGGCGCCGGCCTCCTGGCCGGGCTCCCGGCGGGCTCTTCCCGCGCCGCCGCGGCCGTCCTGGCCGTACAGCAGGCGCTGGGCCGGCCCTACGTGTGGGGCGCCAACGGGCCCTCCGGGTTCGACTGCTCCGGGCTGATGCAGTGGGCCTGGGCCCAGGCCGGGGTGAGCCTGCCCCGCACCTCGCAGGCCCAGCGGTACGCCGGGCCCATGGTGCCCCTCTCCGAGGCCCGCCCCGGCGACCTCGTCGCCTACCGGGCGGACGCCAGTCACATCGCGATGTACGTCGGGAACGGCCAGGTCATCCACGCCCCGTACCCGGGAGCCCCGGTCCGCTACGACCCCGTCGGCATGATGCCCGTCTCCTCGGTCACCCGGGTCTGACCGCGGCGACAGCCCGTACGCTCGTCATGTGGTCGAACGTGTGCACAGGCGAGGCGGGCGGCGGGCGGCGGGTGCCCTGCTCGCCGCGCTGCTGTGCGCCGCCGGCTGCTCCGCCCCGGCCGACCGGGCGCCCGACAGCACCTCCCGGGGCGTCCGCGCCACCCTGGACCGGCGCGCCGCCGCCGTGCTGCACCACGACCCGGCCGCCTACGCCGCCGCCGTCGACCCGGACGCGACCGCGCTGCGCACCGCCCAGCGCCGGGAGATCGCCCGGCTGGCGGACGTGCCGCTCGGCTCCTGGGCGTACCGGCTCACCCGCCTCACCCCGCACGGGGCGGACCGCGTCACCGCCGACGTCACGCTCGGCTACCGGATCGCGGGCTACGACAGCGCCCCGGTCTCCGTCGACCGGGTCGTGGACCTGGCCCGCGACCCGGCGGACGGCCGCTGGTACGTCACCGCGGACCGGGCCGCCGACGGCAGCGCCGGGCAGCTGTGGGAGCAGGGCGACGTCGAGGTGGTGCACGGGAAGCACAGCCTGGTCCTGGGCGTCGGCCGCTCCCGGGACCAGCTGGACGCGATCGCGGCGACGGCGGACGAGGCGGTGCCCGCGGTCTCCGCCGC
The DNA here is from genome assembly GCF_049844595.1 of Streptomyces sp. DT224. Lineage (NCBI taxonomy): Bacteria > Bacillati > Actinomycetota > Actinomycetes > Kitasatosporales > Streptomycetaceae > Streptomyces > Streptomyces sp. DT224. The sequence continues at coordinate 365,020 of NZ_JBNCLI010000007.1, read as the reverse complement.
CTGGCCGGAGCGGTGGGCGGGGCGTGTGGTGGTGCTGGTGCCGGACAGCGTGACGGAGATGGGCCGGCTGCTCGGGTCGCCCGCCTCGAACTACAAGGGCATAGCGGCCGTCACCACCGGCGAGACCGGCGGCACCGGGAAGGCCCCAGCCGACCGGGTGATCGTCAACCCGGAGGCGTACGCCCTGCTCGGCGGCTTCGGACAGCGCGTCGTCCTCACCCACGAGACCGTCCATGTCGCCACCCGCAGGCAGACCTCGCCGGCCACCCCGACCTGGCTCTCCGAGGGCTTCGCGGACTGGGCGGCCTACCGGGACCAGGACCGCACCGCCGAGGAGATCGCCCCCGAGCTGGCCGACGCGGTCCGGGCCGGTGACGTGCCGGCCGGACTGCCCGAGGACGAGGACTTCGCCTTCGCGGGGGACGCGGACCGGCTGGCGAAGGCGTACGAGGGCGGCTGGCTGGCCTGCGAGCTGATCGCCGACCGCTGGGGCGAGAAGAAGCTGTTCGCCTTCTACCGGGCCGTCGGCGCCCACCACGGGCGCGACGGGGCGGTCGAGGACGCCCTGCACGAGGTGCTGGGCACGACCCCGCAGGACTTCACGGCGCGCTGGCGGGTGTATCTGCGCGACCGGCTCGGCTGAGCGCGGCCTCCGCCGCCTCCGGTACAGGCTCGCGCCCCGGGGCGCGTACGACCGTGTCCCGCCACAGCCGCAGGGCCGCCAGCACACACGCGGCGACCAGCAGCCCGTTGCGCAGGAACATCAGCGTCAGGCCCTGCGCGTCGCTGGACACCACATGGACGAAGCCGATCGGGAACTCCAGCTGCGTCACACCCGTGGCCGCCACCACCAGCAGGGCCGGCCACCCCATCCGGCTCTCCCGCAGCACCAGGCACACGGCCGCGAGGCCCACCAGCCACAGCATGTACTGCGGACTGATCACCCGGCTCGTCGTGGTGAACAGCAGCACCGCCGTGAACGCCGCGTCCGCCGGCGTACTCACCCCGAACGTCCGCGCCCGCAGCCGCCACACCAGCAGCCAGCCGAACGCGGCCACGCTCAGCCCCAGCGCCAGCGTGCTCACCAGCGGCACATGCGGCCCCAGGAACTCCAGCGAGCCGTAGTGCAGCTCCACCCGGCCCTCCCAGCCGAACTGCCGCCACACATGGAAGACCAGCGCCCCCAGCGACTCGACCTCGGTGCCCCGGTCCCGCTGGAAGCCGAGGAACGCCAGCGCGCCCGGCGCCGCCGTCACACACACCAGCAGCAGCGCGGCCGCCACCGCCGCCGCCGTCGACCACGCCAGCCGGGTGGCGCGCCCCCGGGCCGTCCCGGCCAGCAGCAGCGCCGGCCAGACCTTCAGCAGCGCCCCGAACGCGGCCAGCGCCCCCAGCACCCGGGGGTGGCGCAGCCCGGCCAGCAGCGCCGCCACGGCCACCGCCGTCACCATCACGTCGTACCGGGCGTACGCGGTCGTGCCGAGCAGCGGCACGCCCGCCACCCACACCCACACCCCGGCCGCCCGGCGGCCCGGACCGTCGCTCGCGCGCAGCAGCATCCCCAGGACGAGCGCGTCGCACAGGAACGCCAGCACGAAGAAGGCGGTGGCGTAGTCCAGGAACGGCAGCAGGCCGGGGGAGAGGACCGCCAGCGCCGCCACCGGCGGGTACTGCCAGGTGACGTCGGACTGCGGGTAGGTGCCGGAGCGCAGCACCTCGGACCAGCCGTGGTAGATCACCGACACGTCGCTGGTCACATCGAGCCCCGGCGGGGTGACCACCTTGGTCACCCAGAGCAGCAGCACCGCCCTGGTGAGCGCCCACACCGCGAAGGCCGCCGGACGCGTGCCGCTGGAACCCGTCATGACCTGCCCTCACCCGTCCTGTGCGCCGTACGAAACAGCCATGATGCCCGTACGCCCTGTGCGCGGGCCATCAGGCACGGCCGCCGGGCCCGGTACTGTCGGCGGCGATGGACAAGACCTTGATCGTGACCAACGACTTCCCGCCCCGTCCGGGGGGCATCCAGGCGTTCCTGCACAACATGGCGCTGCGGCTCGACCCCGGCCGGGTCGTCGTCTACGCCTCCACCTGGAAGCGCGGGGCCGAGGGCGCGGCCGCCACCGCCGCCTTCGACGCCGAGCAGCCCTTCACCGTCGTCCGCGACCGTACGACGATGCTCCTGCCGACCCCGCGCGTGACCCGGCGCGCCACGGAGCTGCTGCGCGCGCACGGCTGCTCGTCCGTCTGGTTCGGCGCCGCCGCCCCGCTCGGCCTGATGGGCCCCGCGCTGCGCGAGGCGGGCGCCCGGCGGCTCGTCGCCACGACGCACGGCCACGAGGCGGCCTGGGCGCAGCTGCCCGCGTCCCGGCAGCTGCTGCGGCGGATCGGCGAGGGCACCGACACGCTGACCTACCTCGGCGAGTACACCCGCTCCCGGATCGCCGCCGCGCTCAGCCCGGCCGCCGCCCGCCGCATGGTGCAGCTGCCTCCCGGCGTGGACGAGAAGACGTTCCGCCCGGACTCCGGCGGCGACGAGGTCCGGGCCCGGCTCGGGCTCACCGAGCGCCCGGTCGTGGTCTGCGTGTCCCGGCTGGTGCCCCGCAAGGGCCAGGACACCCTGATCCTCGCGATGCCCACGATCCTGGCCGCCCGGCCGGACGCGGTCCTGCTGATCGTGGGCGGCGGGCCCTACGAGGACGACCTGCGGGGGCTCGCCGCGCGCACCGGGGTGGCGGACTCCGTGCGGTTCACCGGACCGGTGCCCTGGTCGGAGCTGCCCGCGCACTACGGGGCCGGGGACGTCTTCGCGATGCCCTGCCGGACCCGGCGCGGCGGCCTCGACGTGGAGGGCCTGGGCATCGTGTACCTGGAGGCGTCCGCGACCGGGCTGCCGGTGGTGGCCGGCGACTCCGGCGGCGCCCCGGACGCGGTGCTCGACGGCGAGACCGGCTGGGTGGTGCGCGGCGGCGAGCCCGGCGAGGCGGCGGAGCGGATCACCGCGCTGCTGGGCGACGCGGAGCTGCGGCGGCGCATGGGGGAGCGGGGCCGGGCCTGGGTCGAGGAGAAGTGGCGCTGGGACCTGCTCGCGGAGCGGCTGAGGGAACTGCTCTGACACGTGGACGAGGGGGTCCGCACCGGCGTGGTGCGGACCCCCTCGTCCACGTAGGTCTCACGAGCGGTAGATCGACTCCACCTCGTCCGCGAAGTCCTTCGCCACCACGTTCCGCTTCAGCTTCAGCGAGGGCGTGATGTGGCCCGCCTCCTCGGTGAACTGGGCGCCCAGGATACGGAACTTGCGGACGGACTCGGCCTTGGAGACCGCCGCGTTGCCGTCGTCCACCGCGCGCTGCACCTCGGCCAGCAGCTCCGGATCGTCGCGCAGCGACAGCGCGGTCGAGCCGGCCGGCTTGCCGTGCTCCTCGGCCCAGCGGCCCAGGAACTCCTCGTCCAGCGTCACCAGCGCGCCCACGAAGGGACGCCCGTCGCCGACCACCATGCACTCCGCCACCAGGGCGTGGCCGCGGATGCGGTCCTCGATGACGGCGGGGGCGACGTTCTTGCCGCCGGCCGTGACGATGATCTCCTTCTTGCGGCCGGTGATCGCGAGGTAGCCGTCCTCGTCCAGCGTGCCGATGTCCCCGGTGTGGAACCAGCCGTCCGCCAGCGCCTCGGCCGTCGCCGCCTCGTTGTTCCAGTAGCCGGAGAACAGGTGCTCGCCGTGGAGCAGCACCTCGCCGTCGTCCGCGATGCGCACCACGGAACCGGGCAGCGGCTGGCCGACGGTGCCGATCTTCTGCCGGTCCCACGGGTTGAAGGCGGTGGCCGCGCAGGACTCGGTCAGGCCGTAGCCCTCCAGGACGGTGAAGCCGATGCCCCGGTAGAAGTGGCCCAGGCGCTCGCCGAGCGGGGCGCCGCCGGAGATCGCGTGCTCGCCGCGCCCGCCGAGCACCGCGCGCAGCTTGCCGTAGACCAGGCGGTCGAAGACCTTGTGCCGGAACTTCAGGCCCAGCGAGGGGCCCTGCGGGGTGCCCAGCGCGCGGCTGTAGGCGATGGCCGTGCCGGCGGCCTTGTCGAAGATCTTGCCCTTGCCGTCGGCCTGCGCCTTGGCGCGCGCCGCGTTGTACACCTTCTCGAAGACGCGCGGAACGCCGAGGATCAGCGTCGGGCGGAACGCGGCCAGCTCGTCGGTGAGGTTCTTGATGTCCGGGACGCAGCCGAGCTTGATCGGCGCCATCACCGAGGCGACCTCGACCAGCCGCCCGAAGACGTGGGCGGCGGGCAGGAAGAGCAGGACGGAGCACTCGCCGGTGCGGAAGAGGGGCTTGAGCCGTTCCACCACGTTGCCGCACTCCGCGAAGAAGCTGCGGTGCGTCAGCACGCAGCCCTTGGGGCGGCCCGTGGTGCCCGAGGTGTAGACGATGGTGGCCGGGTCGTCCGCCCCGGCCGCCGCGCTGCGCAGGTCCACGGTCTCCTCGAAGACCCCTTCGCCCTCGGCCCGGAGCGTGTCGACGGCGCCCTTCTCGATCTGCCAGACGTGGCGCAGGCCGGGGAGCCGGTCGCGTACGGAGGCGACGGCGGCGGCGTGCGTGTCGCTCTCCACCAGGACCGCGACCGCCCCCGAGTCGCCGAGGATCCACTGCACCTGCTCGGGCGAGCTGGTCTCGTACACCGGCACGGTGACCGCGCCCGCGCTCCAGATCGCGAAGTCCAGCAGCACCCACTCGTACCGGGTGCGCGACATCAGGGCGACCCGGTCGCCGGGCTCGATGCCCGCCGCGATCAGGCCCTTGGCGACCGACCGGACCTCGGCCAGGAACTGGACGGCGGTGACGTCGGTCCAGACGCCCGCCACTTTGCGGCTCATCACCGCGACATCGGGATGCTGAGCGGCATTGCGGCGGATGAGATCCGTCAGGTTGCCGTCCGAGGGAACCTCGTACAGGGCCGGAAGGCTGAACTCGCGCAAGACTGCTGCTCCTCATCGGGCTCCGGTGCCACGGCTCTGTGTGACGCACCGGCGCGGTCCAAGATGGCGGGTGCTCAGTGGGGTGAGCACGACTGGACTGCCCGGACGTTACCCACCAGTACTCGGTTCCGGATAGGGGGTCCCGGCCAGATGTCTTATGCGTCACACATATCGGGACGTCCTTTCGCGCACAGTAGTCCACCCGTCCGCACACCAGGAAGTAACCGCAGGTCCGGGGCCTCTACCCTGGTCGGGGCCACCGTCCTAGGGTGATCTTCATGCGAGCAGGAGCGAACACCGCGGGGACCGCCGGGCGGCGCACCCGCGTCCACGTGGTCAGCGACGTACACGGCAACACCGAGGCCCTGGCCCGCGCCGGGGACGGTGCCGACGCCCTGATCTGCCTCGGTGACCTGGTCCTCTTCCTCGACTACGCCGACCACTCGCGCGGCATCTTCCCCGACCTCTTCGGCGTCGAGAACGCCGACCGCATCGTCGCCCTGCGCACCGCCCGCCGCTTCGAGGAGGCCCGCGCCTTCGGCCGGCAGCTCTGGCAGGGCATGGACCGGAACGCGGCGATCACCGAGGCGGTCCGCAGGCAGTACGCCGAGATGTTCGCCGCGCTGCCCACCCCCACGTACGCCACCTACGGCAACGTGGACATCCCCGCCCTCTGGCCCGAGTACGCCGCCCCCGGCACCACCGTCCTGGACGGCGAGCGCGTCGAGATCGGCGGCCGCGTCTTCGGCTTCGTCGGCGGCGGCCTGCATACGCCGATGCGCACCCCGTACGAGATCGACGACGAGGAGTACGCCGCCAAGATCGAGGCGGTCGGCGAGGTCGACGTGCTCTGCACCCACATCCCGCCCGAGGTGCCCGAGCTGGTCTACGACACCGTGGCGCGCCGCTTCGAGCGCGGCAGCCGGGCCCTGCTCGACGCCATCCGCCGCACCCGCCCGCGCTACTCCCTCTTCGGCCACGTCCACCAGCCGCTGGCCCGCCGGATGCGGATCGGCGCCACCGAGTGCGTGAACGTCGGCCACTTCGCCTCCACCGGCCGGCCCTGGGCGATGCAGTGGTGAGCGCACGCCCCGATATCGCCGGCCGGACCCTCGGACGGGCCGCCGGGCGCACGCGATAGCCTTCTGGCGGCAGACTCCTGCCGACGGACCGGTACACCGCACTGGAGGGCCACAGCGATGGCTGAACACACCAGCTCGAGCATCACGATCGAGGCGGCGCCGGCCGACGTCATGGGTGTGATCGCCGACTTCGAGCGCTACCCGGAGTGGACCGGCGAGGTCAAGGAGGCCGAGGTCCTCGGCACCGACGAGCACGGCCGCGCCGAGAAGGTCCGCCTCGTCCTGGACGCCGGGGCGATCAAGGACGACCACACCCTCGCCTACACCTGGATCGGCGACTACGAGGTCAGCTGGACCCTGGTCAAGTCCCAGATGCTCCGCGCCATCGACGGCTCCTACGCGCTCGCGCCGCTCGGCGCCGGCGACCGCACCGAGGTCACCTACCGGCTGACCGTCGACGTCAAGATCCCCATGCTCGGCATGATCAAGCGCAAGGCGGAGAAGGTCATCATCGACCGTGCCCTGGCCGGTCTGAAGAAGCGCGTCGAGTCCGTCCCGAAGGCCTGAGCACGTGCGTACGGTCCTGGTCACCGGGCCCGGCGGAGCCGGCCGTACGACCGTCGCGGCGGCCACCGCGCTCGCCGCGGCCCGCGACGGCGCCCGCACCCTGCTGGTCTCCGCCGACCCGATACCCGGCTTCCCGGACGCCACGGCCCCCGCCCCGGTCACCGCCGGACTGTGGTCCGTCCGGATCGACTCCGCCGCCCACTTCCGCGGTGAACTCCTCGCCCTCCAGGAGCAGTTGTCGTCCGTCCTCGAACTGCTCGGCGGCAATCCGCTGGACGGCGAGGAGCTGACCGAACTCCCCGGCAGCGGCGAACTCGCCCTGCTGCACGCCCTGCGCCGCGCCGCCCACGGCGACTGGTCCGGCGAGGCGTACGACCTCCTCGTCGTGGACCTCCCGCCCCTGCGCGACGCGCTGCGCCTGCTCGCCCTCCCCGGACAGCTGCGCCGCTACCTGCGCCGGCTGCTCCCCCAGGAGCGCCAGGCCGCCCGGGCCCTGCGCCCGATGCTCGCCCAGCTGGCCGGTGTGCCCATGCCCGCCCAGTGGCTGTACGAGGCCGCCGCCCGCCGCGACGCCGAGCTGGCCCAGGTCGAGGCGCTGATCGAGGACCGGGCCACCACGCTCCGGCTCGTCGCCGAGCCGGGACCGGCCGCCGACGAGGCCCTGCGCACCGCCCGCACCGGCCTCGCCCTGCACGGCCTGCGCGCCGAGGCGCCGGTCGCCAACCGGCTGCTGCCCGGCCACTCCCCGGACCCGTTCTTCGCCGCGCTCGCCGCCCAGCAGGAGAAGTCCCTCGGCCACTGGGCGGACGAGGGGGCGGCCCCGGCCCGGATCGCGCACCTCGGCCGCGACCCGCAGGGCCCCGACGACCTCCTGGCCCTGGCCGCCCCGGACGGCGGGGGCGCCGCGCTCGCCGTACCCGGCATGGGCGAGGAGGGCGGCCGGGCCCCGGACCCCTGGTGGACCGAGGAGGCCGGCGGGCCCGAGGGCGACGGGATACTCGTCTGGTGCCTGCGGCTCCCCGGCGCCGTCAAGAAGGACCTCCAGCTCGTCCGGCGCGGCGGCGAACTCCTCCTGACCGTCGGCCCGTTCCACCGCATCGTGCCCCTGGAGCCCGCCCTGCGCCGCTGCACCGTCTCCGGCGCGGCCCTCACCGACGGCGTGCTGCGGGTCCGCTTCACGCCCGACCCCGCGCTCTGGCCCCGGACGAGCTGAACGGCGTACCACCGTTCGGGTACCGTCGAAGGTACGTGTCCGGTATGCCGGGCCGCCGGCCACGACGCCCCAGGAGTCCGCCATGAGCGAAGCCACCGATCGCCCCGCCGACGAGAACGCCTGGGCCGACGCGTGCGCCGAGGACCTCGCCGCCGAGCAGGCCCGCCGCCGCGCCGCCTACGGCCCGCCGCCCGGATCCGCCGCCGAGGAGCTGCGCAAGCTGGTGGACGCGGTGGCCGACAAGCTCGGTTCGTTCCAGGCGCCGCTCCTCGGGATGGCCGCGCAGGGCGCCGTGCAGCAGGTCATCCAGCAGGCCAAGGCGGCCGTGGAGCCGGTGATCGAGCGCAATCCAGACGTTTTCGATCACATCGCCGCGGCCGGTAACGAACTGCTGGCCGCCTACCGCTCAGCGGTCCAGGGCCAGGAAGGCCGCTGGACCCGGGGGGCGGGGGACCCTGCCGGCACCGAAAAGAAGGCGGAAGGCCCCGGAGGACCCCGTGACGAGGGGTCCGGCGCCGGCGAACACATCGACCTCGACTGACCGGCGCCGGACAGGACGGGGCCCGGCCTCGGGTACGGTTGCCTCAGCGGGGCTCGACCGGAACTGAGGGATTCATGGGACTCACCATCGGCGTCGATATCGGCGGCACGAAGATCGCGGCTGGAGTGGTCGACGAAGAGGGACGGATCCTCTCGACCTTCAAGGTGTCGACCCCGCCGACGGCCGAAGGCATCGTGGACGCGATCGCGGCGGCGGTGTCCGGCGCCAGCGAGGGGCACGCGGTCGAGGCGGTCGGCATCGGCGCGGCGGGATACGTGGACGACAAGCGGGCCACCGTGCTGTTCGCGCCCAACATCAACTGGCGCCACGAGCCGCTGAAGGACAAGGTCGAGCAGCGCGTCGGCCTTCCCGTCGTCGTGGAGAACGACGCCAACGCCGCCGCCTGGGGCGAGTACCGCTTCGGTGCCGGCCAGGGCCACGACGACGTCATCTGCATCACGCTGGGCACCGGCCTCGGCGGCGGCATCATCATCGGCAACAAGCTGCGCCGCGGACGCTTCGGCGTGGCCGCCGAGTTCGGCCACATCCGGGTCGTCCCGGACGGTCTGCTCTGCGGCTGCGGCAGCCAGGGCTGCTGGGAGCAGTACGCCTCCGGCCGCGCCCTCGTGCGGTACGCCAAGCAGCGCGCCAACGCCACCCCGGAGAACGCCACGATCCTGCTGGCGCTCGGCGACGGCACCGTCGACGGCATCCAGGGCAAGCACATCAGCGAGGCGGCCCGCCAGGGCTGCCCGGTGGCCGTCGACTCGTTCCGCGAGCTGGCCCGCTGGGCCGGCGCCGGACTCGCCGACCTGGCCTCGCTGTTCGACCCGTCGGCCTTCATCGTCGGCGGCGGCGTCTCGGACGAGGGCGAGCTCGTCCTCGGCCCGATCCGCAAGTCGTTCCGGCGCTGGCTGATCGGCGGTGAGTGGCGCCCGCACGCCCAGGTGCTCGCCGCCCAACTCGGCGGCAAGGCAGGGCTCGTGGGCGCGGCGGACCTGGCCCGCCAGGGCTGAGCCCACCCGCGTACGGAAACATCGGACGCCCGTCGCGCCCCCTCGGGGAGCGGCGGGCGTCCGCCGTATCGTGAGGGCATGGCCACGATGTCGCTGCCCGATTCGTGCACCGAGCCGGACGGCTCGGCCGTCATCCGCGTGCTCAGCTACAACATCCGCTCGATGCGCGACGACAACGCCGCCCTCGCCCGGGTCATCCGCGCCTGCGCCCCCGACCTGGTCCTCGTCCAGGAGGCGCCGCGCTTCTTCCGCTGGCGCAAGTACGCCGCCCGGCTCGCCGCCGCCACCGACCTGGTGGTCCTGGGCGGGGGCGCCACCGCCGCCGGGCCGCTGCTGCTGTGCTCGCTGCGCGCCGCGGTCGAGCGCACCGAGGACATCCTGCTGCCGCGCACCCCGGGCCTGCACCGCCGGGGCTTCGCCACCGCGGTGGTCCGGTTCGCGGGCGCCCGGGTCGGGGTGGTCAGCTGCCACCTGAGCCTCCAGCGGCAGGAGCGCCTCGCCCAGGCGGAGAGGCTGGTGGAGACCGTGGACGCGCTGGGCGTGGCCCACACGGTCATCGCCGGTGACCTCAACGACGTACCGAGCGGACGGGCCTTCAGGCGTCTCGCCGGGCGCTACCAGGACTGCTGGGAGACCGAGCCGCAGGGCGGCGCATACACCTTCCCCGCGCACGAACCCCGCCGCCGGATCGACGCCGTCTTCGCCACCGACGGCGTCGAGGTCCTGGGCTGCGGGGTCCCGGACGGGCTGCCGGGGGTGCGGGAGGCCGACCTGCGGGCGGCGACCGACCACCGCCCCGTGCTGGCCGCGCTCCGGGTGCCGGCGGCGGCCGGCTGAACCCGCCGGCTCAGACCACCGCGCCCCGGCCCGGGTCGTCGTCACCGTCGTCGTCGGAGTCCATCCGCGCCACCAGCGTCACGAAGCCGCCCAGGAAGCCGCCGACGCAGACCGTCGTCAGCCACCAGGTCATCTCCCAGGAGAGCAGCACCGCGAGCAGCATCAGCACCGGCCCGCCGACCACCGCGAGCCAGGCGAACTTCGCCGTGACGTCGGCCTCCGGCAGCGGCGGCGGCTCCGGCGGCACGAAGTGGCCCTCGTCGTCGTCCCCGCCGCCCGGGGCGGCAGCGTCCGGGTCGGCCGGCTCGTAGTCGCGCGGGCCCACACCCGGAGCGAAGACCACGGAGCCGCCGAGCGGCCGGTCCGCCTCCGGCTCCGGCTTCGGCGGCCGCTTGCCGAGCCCCTTGTCCGCGGCCGGGGCGGTCAGCGGACCGTCGTCCGGCAGCGCCAGATCCTCGATCGACCGGAAGGGCCGCGCGCCCGGCGGGTCCGGCGGCTCCTCCCCGTACCCCTCCACGATGGCCCGCCAGACGGCCTCCTCGTCCAGCGCTCCGTCCCCCGCGCCGGCCGGTGCCTCGGGTGGTGCGCCCTTGCCGTCGTCGTCGGCGACGGCCGCCCCCTCCACGGGGAGCGGCTCGCGCTCCTCCTCGCTGCCCGCGCGCTCCGCGTCGTGCTCAGCCACCGGACGTGCTCCCCTTCTTCCCGCCCTGATCCTTCTCGCTCGGAGCGAGGCGGCCGATGAACGCATGACTCTCGTCGAAGATCCGCTTCGCATCATGGTCCAACGTCGCCACGTGGTAGCTCTGTTCCAGCAGGACCTCCCGGACGTCCGTCGAGGAGACGCGGCTCAGGATGCGCACCGTGTCGGCGGGCGGCACGACATGGTCCTGCGGGCTGTGCAGCAGCAGGAGCGGCTGGGTCACCTGGGGCAGGTCGCCGTCGACCAGCCGGAAGAACCTGCGCACCGAGTGCGCGGCGTGCAGCGGCACCCGGTCATAGCCCACCTCCGCGACGCCCTCCCGGGCGATGTCGCTGACCAGGCCCTTCGTCGTCGGCACCAGATGGCGGACCACCGGCAGCGCGTGCGCCGCGAGACCGTGCACCTTGTTGGCCGGATTGACGAGCACCAGACCGCTGACCGCGTCCCCGTGCTTCGCGGCCAGCCGCAGCGCCAGCGCGCCGCCCATCGAGAGCCCGAGGACGAACACCCGCGCGCAGCGCTCCAGCAGACCGCGGAGCTCCCGGTCCACCTCCGCGTACCAGTCCTGCCAGCCGGTCACCTGCATGTCCTGCCAGCGGGTGCCGTGCCCGGGGAGCAGCGGCAGCGAGACCGTGAGACCGCGCTCGGCCAGATACTCGGCCCAGGGGCGCAGCGACTGCGGGGAACCGGTGAATCCGTGACAGAGGAGGACGCCGACCTCTCCGCCCTCGTGGCGGAACGGCTCGGCTCCGGGAAGGACCGGCACCGCGGTCTCCTGTTCATGAGGCTCGCGGGGAGCGAGCGGGGAGCGGGAAGGGGCTCGGAAGGATGTACGGGACGCGCCAGGATTACTTCACCGTACGCGACCGGACCGACACCGACCAGGGCCGTCACCGGCCCGGGCCGCGGGCACCCGCCCGCGCCGGGCGGGAGGAAGCGGGACACGGCGGGTTAAGGTCTGTCGGACAGCACACAGGAGGCATCCGAGTTGATCTACGGCGCTATGAAGTTCTCCATCGGCGGGTCGCTGAAGCTCGCCTTCAGGCCGTGGGTGGAGGGCCTGGAGAACATCCCCGCGCGCGGGCCCGCGATCCTCGCCAGCAACCACCTGTCGTTCTCCGACTCCTTCTTCCTGCCGGCCGTCCTGGACCGGAAGGTGACCTTCATCGCGAAGGCCGAGTACTTCACCGCGCCCGGCGTGAAGGGCAAGCTCACCGCCGCCTTCTTCAAGGGCGTCGGCCAGCTCCCCGTCGACCGCTCCGGCGCGCGCGGCGCCGGTGAGGCGGCGATCCGGGCGGGCATCCAGGTCGTCGAGAGCGGCGGCCTCTTCGGCATCTACCCCGAGGGCACCCGGTCGCCCGACGGCCGGCTCTACCGGGGCAAGCCCGGCGGCCTCGCCCGCGTCGCGCTGGCCACCGGGGCGCCGGTCATCCCCGTCGCGATGATCGACACGGAGAAGATCCAGCCGCCCGGCCAGGTGATCCCCAAGCTGATGCGCCCCGGCATCCGGATCGGCAAGCCGCTCGACTTCAGCCGCTACCACGGCATGGACGGGGACCGCTTCATCCTGCGCTCGGTCACCGACGAGGTGATGTACGAGATCATGAAGCTCTCGGGCCAGGAGTACGTCGACATCTACGCGACCGCCGCCAAGCGGCAGATCGCCGATGAGGCCAAGCGCCGGTCCGAGGCCGCGGGGAAGACGGACGGCGACAGCGCCTGAGCTGCGCGGCGGTCCGCCGGGGGACGGGGGAGAACAGCATGGTGAAACGCGTACGCGTGGTCCGGATGTCGGTGGAGCAGCCGCTGTGGCGCGCCCTGACGGCGTACCGGGTGCTGACGATGGTCTACGCCGTCCTCCTCGCCGCCTTCGCCCGGCACGACTACGAGCGGCCCTGGATAGCGATCACCTTCCTGTCGCTGATGGCCGTCTGGACGCTCGCCACCCTGCCGAAGGTGGGCAGCGCCGCCGCGTGCACCAAGCGCTTCCTCGGCGCCGACCTGGCCATCGCCCTCACCGGGATCGTCGTCACCCCGCTCGCCGACCTCCAGGCGCAGCACGTCGACGGACCGACCCTGCCGTCCATCTGGACCGCCGGTTCCGTCCTCGCCTTCGCGATCAAGGGCGGCTGGCGCTGGGCGGGCTTCGCCTCCAGCCTGGTCGCCGTCGCCAACCTCATCGAGCGCGGCGAACCCAGCCGCGACACCCTGCACAACGTGATGCTGGTCTGGGTCGCCTCCATCGCGATCGGTTACGTCGTCGAGGTCGCCCGGGCCAGTGAGCGCACCCTCGCCCGCGCCCTGGAGATCGAGGCCGCCACCCGCGAACGCGAACGCCTCGCCCGGGACATCCACGACGGCGTGCTCCAGGTCCTCGCGATGGTCCAGCGGCGCGGCGCCGCGCTCGGCGGCGAGGCGGCGGAGCTCGGCCGGATGGCCGGGGAGCAGGAGGTCGCCCTGCGCACCCTGGTCTCCAGCGGCCTCGTGCCGCCCACCCGGCTCTCCGAGGACGCCTCCGAGGGCGCCGTCGTGCGGACCGTCGAGACGGACGACGACGAACCGGGCGCCGGGGACGGCGGCGAGAGCGATCTGCGGGCCCTGCTCGCCCCGCACGCGGGCTCCCGGACCAGCTTCGCGGAGCCGGGCGCGCCGGTGCTGCTGCCGTCCGCCGCGGCGGCGGAACTGGCGGCCGCGGTCGGCGCCGCCCTGGACAATGTCCGGGTGCACGCGGGCGAGGGCGCCCAGGCGTGGATCCTGCTGGAGGACTGGCCGGACGAGGTCGTCGTCACGGTCCGGGACGACGGGCCGGGCATCCCCGAGGGGCGGCTCGCGCAGGCCGAGGGGGAGGGGCGGCTCGGGGTCGCCCTGTCGATCCGCGGCCGGCTGCGCGAGCTGGGCGGTACGGCAGAGCTGATCTCGGTTCCCGGCCAGGGCACCGAGGTCGAACTGAAGGTTCCTAAGGTTTCACGGGGGAAGGCGGGTTCGGTCCGATGAGCACGACACATGAAGAGGGCACCGGGCAGCGGGCGATCAGGGTGATGGTGGTGGACGACCACCCGATGTGGCGCGACGCCGTGGCCCGCGACCTCACCGAGGCCGGCTTCGACGTGGTGGCCACCGCCGGCGACGGGCCCCAGGCCGTCCGCCGGGCCGGCGCGGTCACCCCGGACGTCCTCGTCCTCGACCTCAATCTGCCCGGCATGCCCGGCGTGCAGGTCTGCAAGGAACTCGTCGGCAGCCAGCCCGGGCTGCGGGTCCTCGTGCTCTCCGCCAGCGGCGAGCACGCCGACGTCCTGGAGGCGGTCAAGTCCGGTGCCACCGGCTACCTGATGAAGTCGGCGAGCACGCAGGAGCTGGCCGACGCCGTCCGCCGCACCGCCGCCGGCGACGCCGTCTTCACCCCGGGCCTGGCGGGCCTGGTCCTCGGCGAGTACCGCCGGCTGGCCTCGGAGCCCGCGCCGGCCGCCTCCGACAAGCCGAAGGCCCCCGAACTGACCGACCGGGAGACCGAGGTGCTGCGGCTCGTCGCCAAGGGCCTCTCGTACAAGCAGATCGCGGAACGGCTGGTCATCTCCCACCGGACCGTGCAGAACCACGTCCAGAACACCCTGGGCAAGCTCCAGCTGCACAACCGGGTCGAGCTGGTGCGGTACGCCATCGAGCGCGGGCTCGACGACGCATAGGGCCGGTCGTTCGGATCGTGCCGGGCTCGCGGGCTCCGGCCTGATGCGAACGACCGGCCCTGAGCGGCGGGCCGGGGTACGCGGCCGTATATTCGCGATGACCGGCCGCCCAGCACGCAGACAGGGGAGACGTCGTGGAGATCCTGGCCTTCGGAGTGCAGTCCGACGAGAAGCCGCTGATCGAGAAGGCGTTCGCCGGAAAGCACGAAGTCCGCTGCCTGGACGTCTTCCTGAACCAGGACACCGCCCCCATCGCGGCGGGCTACGAGGTCATCTCCACCAGCGTCAACGCCGACCTGGGCGGCGCGGTCCTCCAGACCCTCGCGGCCGGCGGCACCCAGATGATCGCCCAGCGCTCCACCGGGTTCAACAACATCGACCTGGACGTCGCCGAGCGCCTGGCCCTGCGCGTCGCCCGGGTCTCGTACTACTCGCCGTACTCGGTCGCGGAGTTCGCCTGGACCCTGGCCATGGCGGTCAACCGCCGGGTGATCCGGGCCGCGAGCCGCACCCGCGACTTCGACTTCCGCCTCGACGGGCTCCTGGGCCGCGACATGCACGGCCGCACGGTGGGCGTCATCGGCACCGGCAAGATCGGCGAGGCGTTCACCCGGATCGCCCACGGCTTCGGCATGAAGCTGCTCGGCTGGGACGTCGCCGAGAACCCGGCCTGCGCCGAGCTGGGCATGCGGTACGTCGACAAGGAGCGCCTGCTCGCGGAGTCCGACCTGGTCAGCCTGCACGTGCCGCTGCTCCCGTCGACGCACCACCTCATCGACCGCGCTGCCCTCGCCCTGATGAAGGACGACGCGATCCTGGTCAACTCCAGCCGGGGCGGCCTCATCGACACCTCGGCCCTGGTCGGCGAGTTGCGCGCGGGCCGCTTCCTCGGCGTCGGACTCGACGTGTACGAGGCGGAGGCCGGGCTGTTCTTCCTGGACAAGTCCCTGGAGGGCGTGGACGACGACACCCTGGCCCGGCTCGTCACCTTCCCCAACGTCATCGTCACCTCGCACCAGGCGTACTACACCGAGGACGCGGTCGGCCAGATCATCGACGCCACCGTCGAGAACGTCGGCGACTACCTGGCCGGCCGCCACAGCGGCAACGTCCTGGTCCCGGCCCGCCCCGGGACCTGACTCCGCCTCTCTCAGCCGCGCACCGGCAGCCCCGCCAGCAGCTCGGACACGATCGCCGCACCGCGCAGCGTCAGCACCGACTCCGGGTGGAACTGCACCGAGGCGAACCCGGGCCCGCGCAGCGCGTGCAGCTCCCCGGACACCTCGTCCCGGCTCGCCTCGATGCCGTGCGCCGCCAGCTCCGCCGCCCCGGAGCCGTCGCAGCGCGCCGTGAAGCTGTTGTAGAAGCCGACCGTCTCGGGCCGCCCGAACAGGTCGATACGGGTCTGCGCCCCCTGGTACGGCACCGCCTTGCGGACGATCTCCAGGCCCAGTTCGGCCGCGATCAGCTCATGGCCCAGGCACACCCCGAGCAGCCCGTGCCGGTGCTCCCGCACCAGCTCGGCGGCCAACGCGCGCAGCAGCCGCATCTTCGGGTCGGCCGCGTCCCCCGGATTCCCCGGGCCGGGGCCGAGGACCACGGGCCCCTCGTGCGCCCGCACCGCCTCGCGCAGTCCCGGCTCGTCGTAGCGGCGCACGGTGACGTCGAGCCCCGAGGCGCGCAGCAGGTGCCCGAGCATCGCGGTGAACGTGTCCTCGCCGTCCACCACCAGGGCGTGGCCGACGCGGTCGGCGGCGCGCTCCTGCATCCGCAGCCAGAACGGGGCGAGCCCGTCCCGTCGGGCGTCCAGGGCCGCCCGCACCCGGGGGTCGTCGGCCAGCCGGGGCCGCTCCCGCTCCGCCTCGGGGCGGGCCGGGCGCACGCCGAGGGCGGCCAGGACCCCGGCCGCCTTCGCGTGGGTCTCGGCGACCTCGCTCTCCGGGTCGGAGTGGCGCACCAGGGTCGCCCCGACCGGTACCCGCAGCGTGCCGTCCGCGTCGATGTCGGCGGTCCGGATCAGGATCGGCGAGTCCAGGGTCTGGGTGTCGTCGGCCTCCCGGCGCAGCAGGGCCAGCGCGCCCGCGTAGTAGCCGCGCCCGCCGTCCTCGTACCGCTCGATGACCCGGCAGGCGTTCTGCACGGGGGAGCCGGTGACGGTCGCCGCGAACATGGTCTCCTGCAGCACCTCCCGCACGTCCAGCGAGGAGCGTCCGCGCAGCTCGTACTCGGTGTGCGCGAGATGGGCCATCTCCTTCAGGCGCGGGCCGATCACCACCCCGCCCATGTCGCCGACCGTGCACATCATCTTCAGCTCCTCGTCCACCACCATGGAGAGCTCCTCGGTCTCCTTGCGGTCCCCGAGGAAGGCGAGCAGGTGCTCGGGGGTGGGCCCCTCGGCGGGATAGCGGTAGGTGCCGCTGATCGGGTTCATCACGACGGTCCCGCCGGACATCCGCACATGCACCTCGGGGCTGGCGCCGACCAGCGTTCTCTCCCCCGTGTGCACGACGAACGTCCAGTACGCCCCCCGCTCGCCCGCCAGCAGCCGCCGGAACAGGGCCAGCGCGTCCGCCCGTCCGAATCCCTCGATCCGGCCCCGGAACGTCCGCCGGATCACGAAGTTAGCGCCCTCGCCCCGGCCGATCTCGTCCTCGATCACCCGGCGCACCGTGCCGGCGTACTCCTCGTCGCTGACGTCGAACGCCCCGTCGTCCACGCGGACTTCATGGCGGGGGAGCGCGTCCAGCGCCTCGTCCAGGGTCATCGTGTACGTCTCGTCCGCGACCAGGACCGACAGCGGTGTGCCGTCGTCGCGTACGTCGAAGCCGCGCTCCGCGATCTGCCGGAACGGCACCAGCGCCAGCGACGGACGGTCGCCGACGGGGATGTCGGCGAGCCGGTCCGCCTCGTGCACCCGGCCGATCAGCACCTCGACGGTGTCGTGGTCGTGGCCGGGGGTGCGGCGGCGCAGGAGGGCGAACGGCGGGCAGTCCTCGCGCAGGAGTCGGTCGAAGCTCATGGTCGGTTCCTTCCAGGGAATCAGCTGGGAGGAACGGCCCGTGGACACGGAAAAGGCCGCCCCTCGGGCGGCCTCTGCGTCAGTGTGTACGCGCGATCAGCGGGCCGCCGGATGAGCGGTCCACCACCAGTTACGGGTCGAGTGCGCGAACATGCCCCGTACCCTAACCCACGCCGGACGGCGGCGGGGCCCTTTCCCACCCGGCCGGATGGGAAAGGGCCCCGCGCTCCTGGGACGCCCTGCCGTTTAGAACAGGGTGTTGTAGATCTCCCAGCCGTCCCCGACCTGCGACTTCGTCGCGAACGGGGCGGTCACCTTGCCGGTGGAGTGGTAGAACCAGAAATCTCCGGCCGAGTCCACGCCGACCAGGTCGCCCCGGCCGTCACGGTCCAGGTCGCTCGGGCCGAGCAGCAGCTTGTACGTGCCCCAGCCCGAACCGATCTTGACGCGCGCGGCGTACGGCTTGGTGGCCGAGCCGGTGCCGGTGTAGATCCACAGGACCCCGGACTTGTCCCGGGCCACGAAGTCCGCCTTGCCGTCGCCGTTCAGGTCGCCGGTCGAGACGATCTGGTCGTAGATCTGCCAGCCGGTGCCGATCTGCGCCTTGGGCGCGAAGGGCTTCGACGGCTCGCCGGTGCCCTTGTAGAAATAGATCACGCCGGAACTGTTGCGGGCGATCAGGTCGGCCTTGCCGTCACCGTCGAGGTCGCGCATGCCGGTGAGGCTGTTGTACTGGTTCCAGCCGCTGCCGACCTTGAGCCGGGCCTGGTACAGCTTGTCCGGGTTGCCGCTGCCCCGGTAGTACCAGAGGACGCCGTCCTTGTCGCGGGCCACGAAGTCGCCCGTGCCGTCCGCGCGCAGCGCGGTCATCGCGGTGATCGCCGTGTAGCTGCCCCAGCCGTAGCCCGCCTGGTAGCGGCGGTAGTACGGGGAGGAGGCGCTCCCGGTGCCCTGGTACTGCCAGATGCGGCCGGCGCTGTCGCGGCCGATCATGTTGTAGCGGTCGGCCGCGGAGACCGGGGCCACGCTCGTGGAGGTCTGGACGTCGCTCGCCTTCACCCACGCCAGCCGGTGGTTGTACCGGATCGGCAGGTACGAGGTGGAGCCGACGACGTCCTTCTGGGCGGAGCCGAACCAGTCGTCGCCCTTCACCTCGGAGCCGGCCAGGGTGTACCCCTGTCCCGAGGGCAGCGTGTACTTCGTCAGGTAGTCCGGGTTGTCCGTGGGGGCCTCCAGGCCCGCCGCGTCATAGGCGGCCGTCTCCGGGTAGGCGCGCCCGTAGATCCGGACCGTCACCCCGGCCTTGGCCTTCACGACGCGCGGGGCCGCGGCGAGCGGCACGGTGTACTGGCCGCCCGGGTTGTAGAACCAGCCCTTCTTCCCGCCGTACCAGATCGCCGTCCAGTCGGCCTTCGCCTCGGCGACGACATAGGTGTCGCCCGCGCGGACCTTGTTCGACCAGTTGGAGCCCTCGCTCCACAGCGCCGAGAAGTAGGGGTCGCTCAGCGTGGTGGCGCTGGTCGACGGCGAGGTGTACAGGTAACCGAAGTTCGCCGGCTGCTTGGTGACCGCCTTGGTGCCGGCCGTCAGCTTCGGCTGGTTGGCCGTGGTGAACGGCGGTACCACGCGCACCAGCTGCCCCGCCTTGACCGGGCCGCCGGCGCCGCCGGCACCCGTCGGTGCGCCCATCAGGCCCATGAAGTGGTTCCAGTCCCAGAACGGGCCCGGGTCCCAGTGGGTGTCGTCGGACTTGTCGTCCAGAAAGACGGGCACCGCGTCGTGGCCGATGATGTGCTCACGGTCCAGCGGGACGCCGTACGTGTCGGCCAGGAACTTCACCAGGGCGGCGGAGGACTCGTACTGCGGCTCCGAGTACCACTTGCCCTCCTTGATCGCGTAGCCCTCGTGCTCCACGCCGATCGAGTGCATGTTGAGCGACCAGTTGCCCGCGTGCCACGCCAGGTCCTTGTTCTCGACCATCTGCGTGACGAGCCCGTCCGAGGCGCGGATCAGGTAGTTCGCGCTCGCTGCCGCGCTCGGGCTGGTGAGCGTGGAGAGTGAGCTCGCGTAGTCGGCCTCGGTGTCGTGGATCACGATCTGCCGGATGTCGACGCCCTGGTCGGGGCGCACGGCCGGGGTGTAGCTGCGCTGGCCCGTGCTCGACGTCTTGGCCTGCACGAAGTTGCAGTTCAGACCGGACGGGCACTCCGGGGTGGGGGTCGCGGCGGTGCTCGCGAAGGAGGCGGCCAGCGGCACGTTCGCCGGCTTGACCGGCTCGACCGACGGGTCGGCGGGCAGCGAGACCTGCTGACCGTCCTGGGTGACCGCGCTCGCGCCCGTACGGATCGAGTCGAAGACGCGCTTCGCGAAGAGGTCGGCCCCCTTCTTGTCCGGCGACTGGCTGAACCGCGCCACCGCCGGATACCACTGCGAGGCGTCGTCGGACAGGGAGCCCTTCGCGTCGCGCTGGTACTCGGCGAGCAGGGCCGCGCCCGCGCGGATGCTGTCCTCGGTGTCGTCGCGTACCGACGTCGTGTCCGTGTCGATCAGCTCGGCGGCCTCGTCCAGCGTGTGCAGCCGGGGGTCGGAGGTGTCGACCGTCTTCTTCGGCAGGTCGCGCAGCGCCTTCGCGGCGTCGAAGGTCTTCTCGATGTCCGGCCGGCCGGACATGTTCATGTGTGCCAGGCGTTCCTTGTCGTCCGGCTGCTCCACGTCCCCGGGCGACACACTGGTCAGCCCCATGACGTTGTACGCGCCGGTCGTACTCGGCTGGCCGTCGTGGCTCTCCCAGCGCGTCTGCCGGTACGAGACCGCCATCAGCACGCTCTGGGGCACGTCGAACTCACGGGCCGCGTCCGCGAACTGGGCCTGGAGCACGGCGGATGCCGAAGCGGGCTCGGCGCCCGTGGAGTCGGGGCCCTGCGCCGCGAGGGCCAGGGTGCCGATCGTCGCGGTCGCGACCACGGCGGCGCCGGCGCCGATCAGCAGCCGTCTCTTCTTGAGGTCCCTACGGTGATTCCGCTTCAAGTCCCCACCCTCGATGTCCACTTGTCCAACGTTGTTCAACGTCGAAAACCGTGAGGCTAGCAGGCCGCCCGGACAGCCCCGGCACCGACCGTGCCGAGACGTCCGTCTCAGTGACTGGGCAAGCGGGGAACGGAGGGGGCGCGACCCCGTAATGTGGACGCCGTGACCGTGAACGCCAATACCTCCGTCGCCGGTGGCAACACCTGGCGAGACCTTCCCGCGGCGCAGCAGCCCGAGTACCCCGACTCCGAGGCGCTGCGCGATGTACTCGCGGACCTCGCGTCGTATCCGCCGCTCGTCTTCGCGGGCGAGTGCGACCAGCTGCGTGACCGTATGGGAGCCGTCGCCAAGGGCGAGGCGTTCCTGTTGCAGGGCGGAGACTGCGCCGAGGCATTCGACGCCGTGTCGGCCGAGCACATCCGCGCCAAGCTGAAGACGCTGCTCCAGATGAGCGCCGTCCTCACCTACGCGGCCTCCGTGCCCGTCGTCAAGGTCGGCCGGATCGCCGGCCAGTACTCCAAGCCGCGCTCCAAGCCGACCGAGACCCGCGACGGCGTGACCCTGCCGACCTACCGGGGCGACTCCGTCAACGGCTTCGCCTTCACCGAGGCCGACCGCGTGCCCGACCCGGAGCGGCTGAAGCGGATGTACCACGCGTCCGCCTCCACGCTGAACCTCGTGCGCGCCTTCACCACCGGCGGTTACGCCGACCTGCGCCAGGTGCACGCGTGGAACCAGGACTTCGTGAAGTCGTCCCCGTCCGGCCAGCGCTACGAGGCCCTGGCCCGCGAGATCGACAACGCGCTGAACTTCATGAAGGCGTGCGGCACCGACCCCGCCGAGTTCAAGGCCGTCGAGTTCTACGCCTCGCACGAGGCCCTGCTGCTGGACTACGAGTCGGCGCTGACCCGCACCGACTCGCGAACCGGCCACCTGTACGACACCTCGGGCCACATGGTGTGGATCGGTGAGCGGACCCGCCAGATGGACGGGGCGCACATCGAGTTCGCCTCCAGGATCCGCAACCCGATCGGGATCAAGCTCGGCCCGACGACCACCGTCGACGAGGCCCTGGGCTACATCGAGCGCCTCGACCCCGAGCGCGAGCCCGGCCGGCTGACGTTCATCGTCCGGATGGGCGCCGACAAGGTCCGCGACAAGCTGCCCGAGCTGGTCGAGAAGGTCACCGCGTCCGGCGCCACCGTCGCCTGGGTGACCGACCCGATGCACGGCAACACCTTCGAGGCGGCCTCCGGCCACAAGACGCGCCGCTTCGACGACGTCCTGGACGAGGTCAAGGGCTTCTTCGAGGTGCACAAGGGCCTCGGCACGCACCCCGGCGGCATCCACGTCGAGCTGACCGGCGACGACGTCACCGAGTGCGTCGGCGGCGGCCACGAGATCTTCGTGGACGACCTCCACCAGCGTTACGAGACGGCCTGCGACCCCCGGCTCAACCGCAGCCAGTCGCTCGACCTGGCCTTCCTCGTCGCCGAGATGTACCGCGACCAGTAACGACCTCGCCCGCGATTGTCGGCGGCGTCACGGCGGGCAGCACCGTACGACTGTGGGGCACGGATCGATGTGATCCGTGCCCCACAGGGCGTTCCCGGGCTTTTACCACCCCCGGGCGGCGGGTAAGGTTAGGTTAGCCTCACCGATCATCGGGGCGGCGCCCACGACCCGTCCCCGCCCGGGAGGTGAACCGCATGTACGTCTGCTCGTGCTTCGGCGTTACGGAGCAGCAGGTCAAGGACCATGCGGCGGCCGGGGCCTGCACGCCCCGCCAGATCGCCTCGGCCTCCAAGGCCGGCACGGACTGCGGCGGCTGTGTCCGCACCATCCAGGCGATGCTCGGCCGGGGCGCCTGCCCGCGCCGTGAGCTCCTGGAACGGAAGCAGACGCCCGCCACCTCCGACGCTCCGGTGGAAGGGCTCCCCGAGGCCGCTTGAGCGCGGTCAGCTCTCCGGCTGCTCGATGAGCTGCGCGATGTACAGCGGCTCGCCCAGCTTCTCGACCAGGTCCAGCTGGGTGTCGAGGTAGTCGATGTGGTGCTCCTCGTCCGCGAGGATCGACTCGAAGATGTTCGCCGACGTGATGTCGCCCTTGTTGCGCATCAGCTCGATCCCGCGCTTGAGGCGGTCGATCGCCTCGACCTCGATCTGCCGGTCCGCCTGGAACATCTCGGTGACCGTCTGGCCGACCCTCACATGGAACAGCCGCTGGTAGTTCGGCAGACCGTCGAGGAAGAGAATGCGGTCGGTCAGGATCTCCGCGTGCTTCATCTCGTCGAAGGACTCGGCGCGCGTGTATTTCGCGAGCTTCGTCCAGCCGAAGTTGTCCTGCATCTTCGCGTGCAGGAAGTACTGGTTGATGGCCGTCAATTCGGCGGTCAGCTGTTCATTCAGGAACTCGATGACCTCGGGGTCGCCCTGCATCGCAGAGGCTCCTTCCAGCGGTGGACCGGGCACGTTGGCGGCATCCTCGCACCCGCCCCGGTGACCGTCCAGTAAGTGCATGCTTAGTATGAGTTGCCCGAATCGCCTCCGCCCTGGTCACGACCACCCCTGCCTGTCTGTCACCATGGAGACATGGGTCAGCCGGAAAGCCGGGAACACCGCGCGTCAGAGCAGTCCGAGCTTCCGCCGGGCCAGCGGCTGCAGCGCGGATGGCCGGTGACCCACTACGGGCCGGTCCCCAAGTTCAAACCGGAGCGCTGGGAATTCCGCGTCTTCGGCGCGACCGCCGACGGTGAGAAGCACTGCTGGAACCACGAGGAATTCTCGGCGCTGCCGTTCTCCTCGGTCGTCGCGGATCTCCACTGCGTCACGAAATTCAGCATGCTGGGCGCCGAGTGGGGCGGTGTGCTCGCCCGCGATGTGGTCGCTCTCGCGCCCCCCGCCCCTCAGGTCACGCACGTGATGGTCTGGGCCGAGTACGGCTTCAGTTCCAACCTCCGGCTGGACGACTTCCTCTCCGACCGGACCCTGTTCGCCACCCACAAGGGCGGCGAACTGCTCACCGCCGAGCACGGCTTCCCGCTCCGGCTCGTCGTTCCCCATCTGTACGCGTGGAAGGGCCCCAAGTGGGTCCGGGGCATCGAGTACATGACCGCCGACCGCCGCGGCTTCTGGGAGGAGCGCGGCTACCACAACATCGGCGACCCCTGGAGGGAACAGCGCTACTCCTACCAGGAGGAGCCCGGGGAGGGCCCCGAACTCTGACCGGGCGCCCCCGCGGGGGTCACGCGCCGTCGCGCAGCGCCTGGAGCCGGGCCACGTCCGCCGCGTGGCCCTCCTTGCCGCCCGGCGTCTCGATCACCAGCGGTACGCCCTCGGTGGCCGGGTGCGCGAACAGTTCGCAAAACGGCTCCTCGCCGATGTGGCCCGAGCCGATGTTCTCGTGCCGGTCCTTGTGGGCGCCCGAGACGTCCTTGGAGTCATTGGCGTGGACGAGCTTCAGCCGGCCCTCGCCGACCGTCTCCACCAGCAGGTCCAGCGTCTCCTTCATCCCGCCCGGCCCGGCCAGGTCGTGCCCCGCCGCGAAGATGTGGCAGGTGTCCAGGCAGACCCCGAGCTTCGGATGGGCGTCCAGGGCCTCGAAGTACGGGCCGAAGTCCCAGGTCCGCGAGCAGAGCGAGGATCCCTGTCCGGCGGTGGACTCCAGCAGCAGGAACGGGTCGTCGTCGTGCGTCAGCTCGTCCAGCAGCGGCCGCATGTGCGTCCGTACCTGCGCCAGCGCCTCCTCGCGGGGCCGTCCGCCGGTCGCCGACCCCGTGTGCACCACGACGCCCAGCGCCCCGATCTCGCGGGCACGGCGCAGCGAGTGGCGCAGCGACTCCACGGACCGCTCCACCGTCGCCGGGGTGTGCGAGCCGAAGTTGATCAGGTACGGAGCGTGCACGTACGCCGGTATCGACTCGGCGGCGCACTGCTCGCGGAACAGGGCGTCCTGGGCCGGATTCCCGGCCGGGGTGGCCCAGCCGCGCGGGTTGGCGACGAAGACCTGGACGGCCTCGGCGCCCATCTCGCGGGCATAGGGGAGGCCGGCCTTGGCGAGGCCGCCGGCCACGGGGACATGGCCGCCGACGGGGTTGCGCATACGGATCTCTACAGTCCCTTGGTCTTGATGGTGATGGTGCTGCCCTCGGGGGCCCGGTCGCCGCCGTCCACGGACTGGCTGGAGACCTTGTCGCTGAAGGAGAGGAACCCGCGGTCGACCTTGACATCGAAGCCCGCCGCTTCCAGCTCGTCCGTGGCGTCGTCCACGTCCTTGCCGACCACGTCCGGCACGTCGATCATGCGCGGCCCGTCGGAGACCGTCACCGTCACGGTGTCGCCCTCGGCCGCTTCGGCGCCCTCCTCCGGTGACTGGACGGCGACATCGCCCTCGTCCTCCGGCGAGTGCACCCGGCCGGGCTTCACCTTCACCTTCAGCCCCTCGTCGGCCAGCGTGTCGGTGGCGTCGTCCACGGAGAGCCCGGTGACATCCGGGACCGTGACCGGGCTGCCCTTGGACACGACGATCGCGACCGCCGAGTCAGAATGGCGCTCGGTGCCCGCGTCCGGGTCCGTACGCACCACCTCGCCGGCCGCCACGTCCTCGCTGAACTCCTTGGTGACCATGCCCGGGAGCAGGCCCGCCTCCTTCAGCTGCCGCTTGGCGTCGGCGAGCCGGACCCCCACGACATCGGGCACGTCCACGATCTCGGGGCCGCGCGACACGACGAGGGTGACCGAGCCGTTGCCCCTGATCCGCGCGCCGGAGTCGGGGTCGCTGCTGATCACCTTGCCCCGGTCGACGGTGTCGCTGAAGGCCCGCTTCACGCCCTTCAGCTCCAGGCCCGCGTCCGAAAGCCGCTTCTCGGCCGCCTTCTCGGTCTGGCCCAGCAACGAGGGGACCTTCGTGAACTGCCCGGAGTTGATGTACCAGACACCGCTGCCGACGCCCAGGACGAGCAGGACCGCGAGCACCGCCGCGAGCACCGCCGCGAGCAGCCCGCGCCGGGGGCTGCCGAGCGGCCCGGTCCGGCGGGGCGGCAGCGGGTGCTGCGGGGGCGTGGGCGGGGGCATCTCCAGCCGGCTCGTGTGGTGGGCGGTGCCCAGGTCCTCCGGCAGGACCCGGGGGATCACCGTCGTCCGCGCGTCGCTCCCCTCCGCCGCACCGTCCGGACCGGGCTCCGGCCGGGCCTGCGGCGGTACGGCGTCGAGCTGCGCGTCCGTGAGCGCGGCGCGCGCCCGGCGGGCCCCGGCGAGCAGCTCCACCGCGTCGAACGGGCGGGCCTCCGGGTCCCGGGCGGTGGCGCTCGCCACCAGCGCGTCCAGCTCGGGCGCCAGACCCGGGACGGCGGCGGACGGCGGCGGCACGTCCTCGTGCAGATGCTGGTAGATGACCTGGGCGGGGGACTCCCCGTCACGCGGCTTGTCGCCGGTCAGCATCTCGTACAGCACGACCCCGCAGGCGTACACGTCGGCCCGGGTGTCCGCCGTGCCGTGCTCGATCTGCTCCGGGGCGAGGTACGAGACGGTGCCGAGGATCGTCCCGGTGGTGTTCGTGACCGCGTCCACGGCCCGGACCAGGCCGAAGTCGGCGACCTTGACCCGGCCGTCGTCCCCGATCAGCACGTTCTCCGGCTTCATGTCGCGGTGCACGAAGCCCGCCCGGTGCGCAGCGCCGAGGGCGGCGAGCACCGACTCCAGGATGTCCAGCGCGGCCCGCGGCCGGAGCGCGCCGCGCTCGGTCAGCACGTCGCGCAGCGTGCACCCGGCGACGTACTCCATGGCGAGGTAGACGTACTGACCCTGGGCGCCCTGGTCGAAGACGCCGACCACGTTGGGGTGGGCGAGATGCGCCACCGACTTCGCCTCGCGGATGAAGCGCTCGACGAACGAGGCGTCGGTCGCCAGCGCCGGGTGCATCACCTTGAGGGCGAGCACCCGGTCGAGCCGCGTGTCCATGGCCCGGTAGACCGTGGCCATGCCGCCCACGGCGATGCGGGCATCGACGCGGTAGCGGCCGTCGAGCAGCTGCCCGACGAGGGGGTCCTGGAGGGTCGTATCCACCATGCGAGTCTACGAGCCGCCGCGGACAGGCCCGCCGCGGTGGAGCGAACCCGGCGCAGTACTGCAGCCGAGCCGTGACAGGGGCGCGCCGCCCGGGGCCGGAATCCCGGCCTCCGACTGCCCCCGGGCCCCGGAACTGTGGATTCCGGCACGTTGGCCCGGCCCGGGCGGCGCGCGAGGGTGTCAGAAGGCCGGCCGCTCCGGATCGAGCACCGCCCGCCCGGCCGCCGGCGACGAGGCCTGCGCGAAGTGGCGGCGCGGGATGCGCCCGGCCCGGTACGCGAGCCGCCCGCCCTCCACCGCGTGCCGCATCGCGGCGGCCATCAGCTCCGGCTCCTGGGCCCGGGTCACCGCCGAGGCGAGCATCACCGCGGAGCACCCCAGCTCCATCGCGAGCGCCGCGTCCGACGCGGTGCCGGCGCCGGCGTCCAGGATCACCGGCACTCCGGCCCGCTCGGTGATCAGCTGGAAGTTGTGCGGGTTGCGGATGCCCAGGCCCGAGCCGATGGGGGAGCCGAGCGGCATGACCGCCGCGCACCCCACGTCCTCCAGCTTCCGGGCCAGGACCGGGTCGTCGTTGGTGTACGGCAGCACGGTGAACCCGTCGTCCACCAGGATCTCGGCGGCGTCCAGCAGCTCGACCGGGTCGGGCAGCAGGGTCCGCTCGTCGGCCACCACCTCCAGCTTGACCCAGTCCGTGCCCAGGGCCTCACGGGCCAGCCGGGCGGTGAGCACGGCCTCCCCGGCGGTGTAGCAGCCGGCGGTGTTCGGCAGCACCCGGATGGACAGCTTCCGCAGCACGGAGAGCACCGAGCCCTGCACGGTCGGGTCGAGGCGGCGCATGGCCACGGTGGTCAGCTCGGTGCCGGACGCGGTCAGCGACCGCTCCAGCACGTCCAGGCTGGGCGCCCCGCCGGTGCCCATGATCAGCCGCGAGGTGAAGTCGGTGCCCCCGAGGGTGAACAGGTCGTCGGACACGGTCAGCCTCCCTGGACCGCGGTCAGGACCTCGACCCGGTCGCCGTCGGTGAGCGCGGCGGCGGGCCACTGGCCGCGCGGCACCACGGTCTCGTTGAGCGCGGCGGCCACCCCCGTCGGCGCGTCGGTCAGCGACGCGACGAGGGCGTCCAGGGTCGTGCCGGGCGCGACGACGGCCGGTGCGCCGTTCACGGACACGGTGAGCGCGGTGGGCTCGGTCATGCGGGCTGCTCCTGGGGTGCGGGGACCGGGGCGAACCGGCCGGGGGAGAAGGGGCGGGCCGCCTCGGGCAGCTCGCCGTCGGCCAGCAGCGACGCCATGGCGTCCCCGGTGACGGGGGTGAGCAGCACCCCGTTGCGGCCGTGGCCGGTGGCGAGGTGGAGGCCGGGCAGCGCGGTGCGGCCGAGCAGCGGGGCGTTGTCGGGGGACGCGGGGCGAAGGCCGGCGCGGGTCTCGGTGAGCGGCAGCTCGGTGATGCCGGGCACCAGCTCGTGGGCGTCGCGCAGCAGCTCGTAGACCCCGCCCGCCGTGACGGTGGTGTCCCAGCCCATCTCCTCGGTGGTGGCGCCGACGACCAGCTCACCGTTCTCGCGCGGTACGAGATAGACGTGGCTGCCCCGGACCACCGCGCGTACGGTGCGCGAGAGGAAGGGGGCGTACGCCGGGGGCACGGTGAGGCGCAGCACCTGGCCCTTGACCGGGCGCACCGGTGGCAGGACGTGGGCGGGCACCCCGGCGAGCCGGCCGCTGAGGCTGCCCCCGGCGAGCACGACCTGGCCGGCGGCCACCTCCGTACCGTCGTCGAGCACGGCCCCCACGGCCCGGTCCGACACCAGCGAGAGGCGGTCGGCCCGGCGGCGGTGGAAGACCACGCCGGCCCGCTCGCAGGCGGTGAGCAGCGCGGCGGCGAGGCGGCGCGGGTCGACCTGGTGGTCGCCGTCCACCCGCAGCCCGCCGCGTATGCCCGGGGCGAGCATCGGCTCCAGGCGGCGGCACTCGCGCCCCGTCAGCCACTCCGACTCCAGCCCCGAGCGGCGTTGCAGCTCGTGGAGTTCGCGCAGATGGGCGCGGTCGTCGGCGTCGAGCGCGACGGCCAGGGTGCCGCAGGCGCGGAAGCCGGTGTCCTGCCCGCTCGCCTCCTCCAGTTCGGCCGTGAACGACGGATAGCGCCGGGCGGAGGCGAGGTTGAGCCCGAGCAGCATCTCCTCGCCGTAGTGCAGTTCGGTGACGGCGGCCAGCATCCCGGCCGCCACCCGGGCCGCTCCGCCGCCCGGTTCGGGGTCGGCGAGCGCGGTGGACAGACCGCGCTGCGCGGCCCGCCAGGCGGTCACCAGACCGATGACGCCGCCCCCGACGACGAGGACGTCGGACCCTTCGGTGGGATGGGTGCGCATGGGCGTCCAGCCCCTCCCTTCGCCGGCATGACCCGGATCAGGTTCGTACGGTCGGAGGCCGCCAGCCTCCCTCTCAGCCCGGTGCGCCCGGGCTCCCGCGTGTCTTACGGTGGCCACCCTAAACCCCGTCCCCCGGGGTCGGGAGGGCCACCCTTCCTGACGCCCGGTCAGCTACGTAAGGTGGACGGGTGAGCGAGCAGCAGCGGGCAGAGCGGTCGGAACGCCGGGTCGTCGTCGCGGGCGCGGGCATGGCGGGTGTGCAGACCGCCGTCGCCCTGCGGGAACAGGGCTTCACCGGCCCGGTCACGCTGATCGGCGCCGAACCCCACCAGCCCTACGACCGCCCCCCGCTGTCCAAGGCGGTGCTGCTCGGCAAGGCCGAGGAGTCCGCCTTCGACATCGACTTCGAGGCGCTGGGCATCGCCCTGCGCCTGGGCTGCGAGGTCACCGGGGTGCGCGCCGGCGACCACGAACTGGACACCTCCAGGGGCCCGGTCCCCTACGACGTCCTGGTCCTGGCCACCGGCGCCGAACCCGTCGCCCTGCCCGGCTCCGACGGCGTCCCCGGCGTCCATCTGCTGCGCACCCTCGACGACGCGGCCCGGCTGCGCCCCGTCCTCGAAGCGGGACACCCCGTCGTGGTCGTCGGAGCGGGCTGGATCGGCGCCGAGTTCGCCACCGCCGCCCGCGCCGCCGGCTGCGAGGTCACCGTCGTGGAGGCCGCCGACCGCCCCCTGGCCGGCGCCCTGCCCGCCGAGGTCGCCGCCCCGATGGCCGCCTGGTACGAGGAGAGCGGCGCGCGGCTCCTCACCGGCGCCCGGGTCGCCCGCGTCGAGCCCGGCACGGTGGTCCTCGCCGACGGGCGCACCCTCCCGGCCGGCGCGGTCGTCGTCGGCATCGGCGCCCGCCCCGCCACCGGCTGGCTCGCCGGCTCCGGCATCGTGCTCGGGCCCGAGGGCTCGGTGACCGCCGACGCGGCGCTGCGCACCTCACTGCCCGACGTGTACGCGGTCGGCGACTGCGCCTCCTTCCCCTCGGCCCGCTACGGCACCCGCCTGGTCGTCCACCACTGGGACAACGCCCTCCAGGGGCCCAGGACCGCCGCCGCGCACATCACCGCCGCCGACGACACGGAGGACATCCCGCCCTACGACCCCGTGCCCTATTTCTGGTCCGAGCAGTTCGGCCGGTTCGTGCAGTACGCCGGACACCACGCGGACGCGGACACCCTGCTGTGGCGCGGCGATCCGGCCGGACCCGCCTGGTCGGTGTGCTGGCTGCGCGACGGCGTCCTGGTCGCGGTGCTCGCGGTCGGCCGCCCCCGCGACCTGGCCCAGGGGCGCCGGCTCGTCGAGGCGGGGGCCCGGCTCGACGCGGAGCGGGCCGGTGAACCCTCCGTACCGCTGAAGTCGGCGGTTCTGCCGTCACGGCCCGGGCCCTGAAGGGCCGAGTCCGGGTTTCCGCTGTCAGTCCGGGATGGCAGGCTTGTCCCCGTGACCGAGATTGACGCAAAGATCGATGCTCTCGTCCCTGCCTGGCTCTACCTGCCCGACATCGCGGAAATGCTCGATGTCGAGGTGACGCGTGTGCGGCAGCTGGTCAAGGAGGGCCAGCTCATCGCCGTACGCCGTGGAGAGAACCGGGCTCTTCAGGTGCCCGCCGCCTTCATCGACGGCGACAAGGTGGTCAAGGGCCTCTCCGGGACCCTGACGCTCCTGAAGGACGACGGCTTCTCCGACGAGGAGATGCTCGAATGGCTCTTCACCCCCGACCCGACCCTGCCCGGCACCCCCGCGCAGGCACTGAGTGAGAATCGCGGCACGGAGGTGAAGCGCCGCGCCCAGGCGCTCGCCGTCTGAACCGACCGGGGAAGCGGGCCGCACCGCACGAGCGGGCGGCCCGCTTCCCCACGCCGCGCACCGCATCCGTTGTCACCGTCCGGGGGGAACCGCACCATGTCCACGCCTCGCTCGCAGCTGTCCGACGCCCGGCTCTACCTGTGCACGGACGCGCGCAGGCGCCAGGGCGACCTGCCCGACTTCCTCGACGCGGTCCTGGCCGGCGGGGTGGACATCGTCCAGCTCCGCGACAAGGGCATGGAGGCCGCCGAGGAGCTCGACCACCTCGCGGTCCTCGCGGACGCCTGCAAGCGGCACGGCAAGCTCCTCGCCGTCAACGACCGGGCGGACGTGGCCCACGCCATCGGCTCCGACGTCCTGCACCTCGGCCAGGGCGACCTGCCGGTGCCGGCGGCCCGCGCGATCATCGGCGCCGAGCCGGTCATCGGTCGCTCCACGCACGCCGAGGCCGAGGTCGACGCCGCCGTCACCGAGCCCGGCGTGGACTACTTCTGCACCGGCCCCTGCTGGCCCACCCCGACCAAGCCCGGCCGCCACGCGCCCGGTCTGGACCTCGTCCGCTACGCCGCCTCGCTCGCCCCCGCCCGCCCCTGGTTCGCCATCGGGGGCATCGACGCGGACAACCTCGACCAGGTGCTGGACGCCGGGGCCCGCCGGATCGTCGTCGTGCGGGCCCTGACCGAGGCGTCCGACCCGGGCGCGGCCGCCGCTGAGCTGGCACGACGGGTCCGCGAGCGCGCCGGAGCCTGACGGGGCGGCCGCGTCCGAAGCGGCGGCCCCCGGGGCGGGCCTGGGACGAGTCTGTCCGAAGGATGGACAAGAATCAGTCAATTCCGGCAAATGACTCCGGTTCGGTTGGGAGCCCGTCCCGCCCTGGTTAACCTGCCCGTATGGCCCTTGGCACACCTTCCACCAGGACAGATCACGCGCGCACCGTGCGTGAGATGCTCGCGACCGGCGAGACTTCGTACTCGTTCGAGTTCTGGGCGCCCAAGACCGAGAAGGGCGAGCGCAACCTGTGGAACGCGCTGCGCCGGGTCGAGGCCGTCGCGCCGAGCTTCGTCTCGGTGACGTACGGCGCCGGCGGCTCCACCCGCGCCGGCACGGTGAAGGCCACCCAGGACATCGCCGCCGAGTCCACGCTCACCCCGGTCGCCCACCTCACGGCCGTCGACCACTCGGTCGCCGAACTGCGCAACATGGTCGGCCAGTACGCGGACGCCGGCATCCGGAACATCCTCGCCGTGCGCGGAGACCCGCCGGGCGACCCGATGGGCCCCTGGGTCGAGCACCCGCAGGGCGTGAAGTACGCGGCGGACCTGGTCCGGCTGATCAAGGAGGCCGGCGACTTCTGCGTGGGCGTCGCGGCGTTCCCCGAGAGGCACCCGCGCTCCGACGACTGGGACACCGACGTACGGCACTTCGTGGACAAGTGCCGCGCGGGCGCCGACTACGCGATCACGCAGATGTTCTTCGACCCCGAGGCGTATCTCCGGATGCGTGACCGGGTGGTCGCGGCGGGTTGCGAGACGCCCATCATCCCCGAGGTCATGCCGGTCACCAGCGTCCGGCAGTTGGAGCGGTTCCCCCAGCTCAGCAACGCGACGATGCCGGACGAGCTGAAAGACGGCATCCTCGCCGCCAAGGACGACCCCGCCGCTGTACGCTCCATTGGCATCGACTTCGCAACGCGGTTCTGCGCGAAGCTGCTCTCCGAGGGTGTGCCCGGACTGCACTTCATCACGCTGAACAACTCGACTGCGACGCTCGAGATCTACGAGAATCTCGGACTGCACAAGCAGTCGTGACCGGCCGTACCCGCCACCATCCGGGGCGGTGGCCGTAGAAGGGGGCGGGCATGGGCTGGACGGTCCTCTACATCGCGTTCGGTGTCGTCGCGCTGTGGCTGCTCGGCGAGGTGCTGCTGCAGTACAAGGCGCGGCTGCGCTGGCGCCTCCTCGCCTTCACCGGCTTCCTCGGTGTGGTGATCGGCGTCCTGATGCCGTCCGTGCCCGTCATCGCCCTCGGCGCGGTCGCCTTCGCCACCGGGCAGACCTATGTCACTCTCTCGTTCCGCAAGGGCTTCTCCACCGGTTGGGCCATAGGCGGCAAGCCCGGCGAGAGCCGCCGCCGGCGCGGCAACGGCGACCGCAAGCCCACGCTGGAGGTCTCCGGCCTGGAGGTGGAGTACGAGGGCGGCGCCCCCGACGTCCCGGCCGCCCCGCCGTCCGGCCCCGCCGCCGTCTACGCGGCCGAGCCGATGCCCGAGGACACCGGCCAGTACGGCGTCTACACCGACCCCGCCCCGCCCCGTCCGGCCCACCAGCCCCAGGCCGCGCAGAGCCAGGACGCGTACGACCCCTACGGCTACCCGGCGCACCAGCCCCAGGGCCAGGACGCCTACGCCGGGGCCGGACCGTACGACTACGGCACCGACCCGCAGAGCTACGCCGCCTACTCCGACCCGTACATCGGCACCACCGCGAGCACCCCGCAGTACGACACGTACGACGGCTACGGGACCTACGACGGCCACGGCGACCGCCGGCCGTACGCCGACCCCTACGCGCAGGGCGCCACCTACGGCACGGACACCCCGCCGGGCGGCGTCTGGGTGCCCCAGCAGCGCGAGGGCGAGCAGTACCCGCAGCAGCCCGCCGCCCCCGCCCCGTACCCGAACGGCTACGACACCGGCCACAACGAGCAGTACCGCTACTGAGGGCCCCGGCCGCAGGTCCCCGCCCCGCTCACCGCGAGCCGCGGAAGCCCTCCCCCTCCACCACGGTCCCCGCGACGAGCGCCCCGGACATGCCCGCGTGCGCGAGTCCGCCGCCCGGATGGGACCATCCGCCGGCCAGCAACAGGCCCGGCAACCGGGTCCGGTTGGCGGCGTGCAGGAACGCGCCGCCGGCACCGCCCAGCGCCGGCGGCGGCACGGCACCGCCCTCGGCGCCCGTGTCCGCGGCCGTCTCGGCGGGCGTCCGCACCCGCGTCCGCAGCACCCGCTCCCGCAGGCCCGGCACCGCGGCGCCCGCCGCGTCGGTCAGCGTCTGCGCGAACCGGGCCCGCAACGCCTCGTCCGTCCAGTCCACCCGGCCGTGCGGGGCCACCGTCGCCACCAGCGTCACCGCCTCGTGCTCCGCGTCGGGGCGGGTCGTCGGGTCGTCGGGGCGCAGCACGGTCACCGTGGGGTGCGTGGCGAGCCGGCCCCCGAACACCGCCTCGCGCTCGGCCGCCCCGTCCGCCGGGTGCACCACGGTCCGGTGCACGGCGTCCGCGGGCCGGCCGCCGCGCAGCGACAGCAACACCACGAACCGGCCGCTCGCCCCCGCACCGTCCGCACGCACCGTCACATCCCCGTCCGCCCAGAGCTCCTGACCCGGCACCAGGCCGGGCCACGGCCGGGCGCCGAGCACCACGTGGGCGGCCTCCGCGACCGTCCCGTCCGCCAGCTCCACGCCCGCCGCGCGGCCGTCCTTCGCCACGACCCGGACCACCTCGGCGCCGAAGACGAACTCCACCCTCCGGGCCAGGCACCGCTCGTACACCGCCCGGGCCAGCTCCCGCATGCCGCCGCTCACGTACCAGGTGCCGAACGTCTCCTCCATGTACGGCAGGAGGGCCGCGCCCGCCGGGGCGCGCGAGGGGTCCAGGCCGTACGCGAGGGCGTATCCGTCGAGGAGGGCGGCCAGCCGGGGGTCGGCCAGCTCCCAGGCGCCGATCTCCGCCACCGTCCCGGCCCGCCGCGCCGGGCGCAGCAGCCGCCGGCGCTCCTCGGCCGGATACGGGTCGCGGCCCAGCACCTGCCAGTCGGTGCGCAGGGGCTCCTCCAGGAGCGGCCGCCGCGAGCGGTCCCAGGCGTCCCTGGCCCGGTCGAGGAACGCCCCCCACCTCGCGCCCGCCCCACCGCCGAGCGCGGCGTCCAGGGCGGCGACGGTCCCGGCGCGCGAGGCGTTCGGCAGGGAGACGGAGGTGCCGTCCGCGAAGAGGTGCCGGCTCGCCGGGTCCACCTGGGTCAGCGTGACGCACCGCTCCAGCGGCTCCTTGCCGGTCTTCACGAACAGGTCGCGGTAGACCGCGGGCAGGGGGAGGAGCCCCGGGCCGGTGTCGAACGTGAAGCCCTCGTCGGCGTACCGGCCGAGCGAGCCGCCGTACGTCTCCGACCGCTCGTACACCGTCACCCGGTGGCCTGCCACGGCCAGCCGGGCCGCCGCCGCCATCGCGCCCATCCCGGCGCCGATCACCGCAATTCGTGCCATGCGGCGACCTTAACGGCCGCCACCGACAGCCCGTCCGTCAGCCCCAGGGAGCTCCGGCAGGCGGGACGACGGGCTGCTGCCCCCGGCGCTTCTCCTCGCGGCGCTGCGCCCTGCGGCGCCAGAACCTGCGGATGCGGGAGGCCAGGAAGATCACGATCGCGAGGCCCGCGACGAGGAGCGTCCCGGCGAGGGTGGCGGCGATCCACGGATGGAAGATCGCGAAGGTGACGACGCCCGCGACGCCCAGGTCCTCGACGGCGCTCAGCGCGATGTTGCTGAAGGGCTCGGGGGAGGTGTTGACCGCCATCCGGGTCCCGGCCTTCACCAGATGGCTCACCAGGGCGGTCGAGCCTCCGATGGCACCGGCCGCGATCTCCGGGAGGGAACCGCTCTCGCCGGCCAGCAGCGCCGCCACGACCGCGCCCGCCACCGGCCTGACGACGGTGTGCACCGCGTCCCACGCGGTGTCGACATAGGGGATCTTGTCGGCGACCGCCTCGCAGAGGAAGAGGACCGCGACGACCACGAGCACGTCCGTGCGCTGGAGCGAGGCGGGCACCTCGTCGCTGACACCGGTCGCGCCGAATATGCCGAGCAGGAGGACCACCGCGTACGCGTTGATCCCGCTCGCCCAGCCGCTTGTGAACACCAGAGGGAGTACCGACACGCACGCGATCGTAGCCAGCGGGTCCGGCACTCCGGCAGGGCGCGTGGAACCCGGGTCTGAGTACCCGTACTCAGAGCGCGGGATGAGTAGCCGCGCGGATGGGCCCCGACCTGCCGGAACGGCAGAGTGGGTGTCCACGGAAGGGGCGCCGCCCCGCCACCGCCGGCACGGGGCGGCGGTGGCGGGGCGGCATCTCCCTTCCGAACGGGGGTGCGCGACGGAGGACTTCGGGACCGCGGGGGACACGGGGTCACGGGGGACGGTCCTCCGGCAGCACGGAAGGCGCCGGTCGGGCGGGCTCGGGGACGGGCCGCGCGCGACCGGCGCCTTCCGTGCGTACGGGTGGGGGCGCGCCGTCAGTGTCCGCTGACGCGGCCGCGCAGCAGCAGGGACAGCGCCGAGTGCACGTCGTCGATCGAGCGCTCCGGCTGGAACGCCTGCCAGTCCAGCGCCGCCACCAGCACCATCCCGACCAGCGCCGCCGCCGTCAACGGCACGTCGATCTCCTCGCTCAGCTCGCCGCTCGTCACGCCTTCCGCGATGACGCCCTCCACCACGGCGACCGCCTCGCGGCGCACCACCAGCAGCGTGGACTGCCAGGCCCGGTTGGTGCGCCACAGCTCGGCCACGTACAGCTGGGTGAAGGCCGGGTAGCGGTCGATGAAGACCAGACCGGCCCGGATCATGGCGTCCAGCGCCTCGACCCGGCTGCCGCCGCGTGCGCCGGTCTCCTCGGCCGCCGCGCGCAGCGAGGAGGCGAGCAGACCGACGCCGTGGCGCAGCAGCTCCTCGAAGAGCTCGGTCTTGCTCTTGAAGTTGTAGTAGACCGTGCCCTTGGCGACCCCGGCCCGGTCGGCGATCTCGTCCACCGTGGTCGCCGAGAAGCCCTTCTCGGCGATGAGGGTGACGGCGGCTTCGTAGAGCTTCTGCCGGGTGGCCTGGCGGCGCGCGCTGCTACTGCTTTCCATGGACCTGATTCTCACAGGTCCCGGCCCGGTCACAGGCTCAGCTCCGGATGCAGCCGCTCCAGTGTCCACATCTGCTTGCGGCGGGCCGACAGGGCGGTCAGCGCGAGCGCCCCGGCGGTGAAGGCGGCGAGCACCGCGCAGCCCTGCCAGACCGGTCCGGGCCCGCCGCCCGTGATGAGCCGGCGCAGCCCCTCCACGACGTAGCTCATCGGCAGGTACGGGTGGATCGCGTTGAAGAAGCCCGGACTGGTCTGTACGGGGTAGGTGCCGCCGGCCGAGGTCAGCTGGAGCATCAGCAGCGCGAGGACGAGGATGCGCCCGGCCGCGCCGAAGCAGGCGTTCAGCCACTGCACGATCGCCGCGAAACAGCAGGTGACCAGTGCCAGGAAGCCGAGCGTTCCGGCGGTGTGCGCCATGTCCAGGCCGGGGCCCCAGTGCAGCACGGACATCAGCGCGGCCGTCTGGAGCAGCCCGACCCCGGCCACCGGCAGCCAGCCCGCGAGGGCGATCCGCCAGGACGGTGCCCCGGCGGCCAGCGCGCGCCTGCTGAGCGGCTGGATCAGCATGTACGCCACCATCGCGCCGACCCAGAGGGAGAGCGGGATGAAGTAGGGCGCGAAGCCCGTGCCGTAGTTCGGGGCGGAGTGCAGCGACTGCGATGCCAGTCGTACGGGGTCGGCCATGACCTCCGTACGGGCGTCGCGGTCCTTCTTCCCGTAGTCGGGGATCTTGTCGACGCCGTCGCCGAGCCCCTGGGCGAGCGTGGCGGATCCGTCCTTGAGGCGGACCAGCCCCTTGTCGAGGTCCGTGGCGCCCTTCTTGAGCTTGCCGACGCCCGTGTTCAGGTCGGCCGAGCCGGTCTTCGCCGTGCCCAGCCCTGTGTGCAGCCGGTCCGCGCCGGTGGCGACCTTGTGCGCGCCGGTGTTCAGCGCGTTGATCTTCTTGACGGCGGCTTCCAGGTCCTCGTCCAGGTGCGGGGAGCGCGCGGCGAGTGCCTTCGCCTGCTTCTCCAGCGTGGTCAGCCGGGTGCGGAGCTTCCTGAGGTCCCCGTTCTGGTTCTCGACCAGGGCGTTCACGTCGTCGGCCACGGCGGCGACGTCGGCCGCCGCCGTCACGGCCCGCTTCAGGGGCGGGCAGACGGCGGGGTCGGGGTCCGGCTGCTCCTCGCACCGGGTGCGGTGGACGTCGGTGAGGTCGTCGGCGGCGG
The DNA here is from genome assembly GCF_049844595.1 of Streptomyces sp. DT224. Classification (NCBI taxonomy): domain Bacteria; kingdom Bacillati; phylum Actinomycetota; class Actinomycetes; order Kitasatosporales; family Streptomycetaceae; genus Streptomyces; species Streptomyces sp. DT224. The sequence goes on along the minus strand of NZ_JBNCLI010000007.1, from coordinate 326,973 downwards.
TGTGCGCGGCGGTGGCGGCGGTGGGCGCCGCCTTCACGAGCAGGTCCAGGTTGTCCCGTACGGTCTTCGACGCGTCGGCGACCAGCCGGGCGGTGTCGCCGATGGCCTTCCCGTTGTCCTTCAGGAACGGGCGCACGTCGGCGGCGACCCCGTTGGCCTTGTCGGCGAGGAGCTGGGTGCCGTCGGCGACCTGGCGCGAACCGGTCTCCAGGTCGCCCGCGCCCCGGTCCAGCTTCACGATCCCGCCGGCCAGCTTCCCGCTGCCGCTCTTCGCGTCCTTCAGTCCGTCCGCGAGGTCCTTCGAGCCCTTCTTCGCCTTGCCGATTCCGTCCTTGAGGCCGGTCGCGCCCTTCGCCGCCTTCGCGGTCTCGTCATGCAGACCGGAGAAGCTGATGAAGATCCGGTCGAGGAACCCGCGCGAGGCGTTGGCGGACGCGGCCGTGCGGACCTCGGAGAACACGGTCCGGGATATCTGCCCGACGATGTAGTTGTTCGCGTCGTTGGTACGCACCTGGAGCGCGCCGGTCTCGGGGGAGTCACCGGCGCTGGAGGCGATGCGCGCGCTGAAATCGGCGGGCATGCGCAGCGAGAGGTAGTAGGTGCCGTCCTCGACGCCCCGTTCGGCCTCGGCGGCGCTCACCTCGTGCCAGTCGAAGGTCTTCGATTCGAGGAGCTTGCCGGTGATCTGGTCGCCGGCCGCCAGGCGCTTGCCGTCGGCGGTCGCCCCCTTGTCGTCGTTGACCAGGGCGACCGGGATGCGGTCCAGCCGGCCGTACGGGTCCCAGAAGGACCACAGGTAGAGGGCGCCGTAGAGCAGGGGGAGCAGCAGGAGCGCGACGAGCGCGGCGCGCGGCAGCCGCCCCCTGCCGAAGCGCCTCAGCTCAAGCGCGGCCAGTCTCGGCGAACGCATCGGCCGGTTCCTCCTCGTGCGTGGTGGCTTCGGTGGTGTCCGGGACGGTGCCCGTGCGTACGGTGACGGCGTCCTCGGGGGCCTTGCTGCAGACGGCCAGGACGGTGGTGCCGGCGGCGGCCACGGAGCGCAGCAGCTGCCACACCTCGGCCCGCTCGGCGTCGGACAGCTTCAGGTCGGTGTCGTCCACCGCGAGCAGCCGGGGCCGGCCCGTCAGCGCGAGGGCCACGGACAGCCGCAGTGCCTCGGTCCGCTCCAGATCCCGTACGGCGGTGCGCTCCGCCTTGGGCAGCGTGGCGGGGTCGAGCCCGGCGGCGTCCAGGGCGGCGTCGATCCGGGCCCGCGCGGCGGCGGACCGCGCACCGGGCCGGCGCAGCAGGGCGCGCGGGGAGCCGTCGTAGCGGCGCAGGAGCATGGCCCGCTCGCGCAGGTGCTCGGCGACCGTGAACGCCGGGTCCAGCTCGCTGACGCCGGGCACCGGGCCGAGGGCCGCCAGGCGGCGGACGGCGGCGGCCCGGCGCGGCAGCGCGAGGCCGGCGGTCGCGGCCTCGCCCTCGGTGGGGCGCATACGGCCGGTGAGGGACAGCAGAAGGCAGGTGCGGCCGGAGCCGGACGGGCCCTCGACGGCGATCAGGGCGCCGGGCTCCGCGCGGAAGCCCACGCCCCGGAAGGCCCAGCCGCGCGGCCCTTCGAGCCCCAGGCCCTCGGCGGTGACGGCCGCCCCGTGCGGACTCTCCACGCTCCCCCACCCCTCAATATGAACTGACTGGTCAGTTCAAAAAGTAGCCCGAACGTGCGACCGAAGCAAAAGCCCAGGTCAGGGCCGCGCGGGGGTCGATTGTCAGTGGGGGTCGTCACGATGGATACAGACGGCCACAGAGCCGTCACCGAGACAGGAGGTTCTGTCATGGCCCACTCGTCCGCAGCCGCCGCCCCGCGACGCCGCGCAGACGGCCCTGCTCCCTCACCGACCGGCCCGGCCCGCGATGTCCACCCCGTGGTCCGGCGCACCGCCGCACCGCCCGCCGCCCTCGATCTGCTCACCCAGGCCCGCGCCGGCCTGGACGAGGCAGCTGTCCTCTCCGTGTCCAACGAGCGGTACGCCACCGCACACCTCGCCGCCCTGCGCACCGCGGCCGCCGTCCTCGCCGCACGGGCCCGCCCCGAGCCCCCGCGCCGGCGCCGGGAACCGATCCGCAGCGCCTGGGAGATCCTTCCGGAGCTGGCCCCCGAGCTGGCCGAGTGGAGCGCCCTCTTCGCCTCCGGCGCCGCCCGGCGGGCCCGCGCCGAGGCGGGCATACCCGGCGCGGCCACCAGGCGGCAGGCCGACGACCTGCTGCGCGACGCGGCCATGTTCCTGCGCCTGGTGGAGCGGCTGCTCGTGCTCCAGCCGGTGCTCCCGCAGCCGCGTGGGGAGCGGCCCGACGCGGGGTGACCGCGGGGGCGGCGCCAGGCAATAGGGTGGGCGGTACCTGTTACCTGCGCTGTTCACGCTCCGCCCCCGGGCGGCCCGTGCCGAGGAGTCAACTGCCGTGTCGGACCCGCTGCGCCCCCGTGCCTCCCTCCGTACCGCCGTGGTCTGGGAGGTCCTGAAGGACGCCCTCGACCGCCGGGTCAAGGCGACCGGCCGGGACGCCCTGGACGTGCTGGACACCGGCGGCGGCACGGGTAACTTCGCCGTGCCCGCCGCCCGTCTCGGCCACCGGGTCACCGTGGTCGACCCCAGCCCCAACGCGCTCTTCGCGCTGGAGCGCCGCGCCGCCGAGGCCGGGGTCGCCGACCGGGTGCGCGGGGTGCAGGGCGACATCCTGGGCCTGTTCGACGTGGTGGAGCGCGGGGGCTACGACGCGGTGCTCTGCCACGGCGTCCTGGAGTACGTGGACGACCCCGCCGAGGGCGTACGGCACGCGGTGGAGGCCCTCCGTCCGGCCGGGGCGCTGAGCCTGCTCGCCGCCGGACTCGGCGGTGCCGTCCTGGCCCGCGCCCTCGCCGGCCACTTCAACGAGGCGCGGCACGCGCTGGGCGACCCGCAGGGCCGCTGGGGCGACGGGGACCCGGTGCCCCGGCGGTACACGGCCGAGCAGCTGGCCGAGCTGGTCACGGCCGCCGACGTCGAGGTGGGCGCCGTGCACGGGGTCCGGGTCTTCGCCGACCTCGTCCCCGGGGTCCTGGTGGACACCGAGCCGGGCGCGATGGAGGCCCTGCTCCGGCTGGAGGCCGCCGCCGCCGAACTCCCCGCCTTCCACTCCGTGGCCACCCAGCTGCACGTCCTGGGCACCAAGCGGGGCTGACCCCCCGGGGGTTACCGGCGGGAGCGCGGCTGATCAGCGACGCAGCGGCAGACGGAGTACGCACCGACAGCCCCGTTCGGCGCTCCGGCCCCGTATGATCGGGGGACACCATCCGGCATGACGGATCGGAGGTTGGGGAATCAACTCAGCAGCTGAGCCGTCGTGGCGGCCCGGACTGGCTGTTTCGCAATGAGGGCGGGTTTCACGGGGGCGATTCCCTGCCTATCCTGGAAGGGCCGCATACCGGCCGCCCCCCGCGGCCGACGACGAGGAGGACTCCGTGCCGCTCTCGGAGCACGAGCAGCGAATGCTCGAGCAAATGGAGCGAGCGCTGTACGCCGAAGATCCCAAGTTCGCGACAGCGCTCGAGGGAAGCAAGCTGCGTACGTACACCCGGCGACGGGTCTACCAGGCGGTCGCTGGCTTTCTGGTGGGTATCGCGCTCCTCATGGGCGGAATGGTCGCCCGGCTGACCTGGGTCAGCGTGGTGGGCTTCCTCGTCATGCTGGGCTGCGCGGTGCTCGCGGTCACGGCATGGCGCAACGCGCCCAAGCCGGGCGAACAGCAGTCGGTGCGCACCGGTGGCGCGGGTGACCGCAGGCAGTCCCGGCAGCGCCGGTCCGTGATGAACCGGATCGAACAACGGTGGCAACGCCGCCGCGACGAGCAGGGACAGTAGTCCGGAACAGCAGTTCACAGACGCTTCAGCTGAAGGGGCGGCCGCACGCGGCCGCCCCTTCATGCATGCCGGGGCACTAGTGCCGCGTCCGGGGCGTCCGGCACCGATGCGGTGCCGGACGGGGCGCGGCGTGGACCGGGCGCGGGGCGTCCGACCCGGGGCCGGTGGCCCAAGGTCGCCGGCGCACCCGCCCCACCCCGGACCGGCCGAGGGCGGCCCCTCAGCTCTCCTGGCGGGTCGGGCGGCGGGCCCAGGACGGGCGGGGTGGCAGGCGGAAGCGGGCGGCCAGGGCTGTCCGGCGCTTCGAGAGGGCCCAGGCCACCCGTACGGACGAGCGGGGGGCGAGGAGCGCGCGGAGGCGGGCCGGGCGGCCGGCCGACAGGCCCAGACCGGTCCGCACCGCCCGCGCGTCCTCGGCCAGGCCCGGCGCCGGGCGCGGCTCGCGGGCGTAGAGCACCTGCTCGACCGCACCCGCGACCCGGTGCACCGCGTCCGCCGCCTCCGTGTCGAGCCGGCCCAGGCGCACCAGCCGCTCGGCCGCCCGGCGCGGGGTCAGCGCCTCGTCCGGGGGAATGCCGTGGTCCCACGCCGTGTCGGTGACCTCCCGCCACACCGCCAGCGTCCGCGCGGTCGCGTCGGCGGGGGTGCGGCCGCCCGAGGAACCCAGACGGCGGGCCCGCGCCCGCAACCGCCAGAACATCGGCAGCAGGGGCAGCACCAGGACGAGCACCACCGCGGCCGCCACGCCCAGCACCGTGCCGGCCGGTGTCCCCGGGTCCGCCGGCGCGCCGGCACCGGGCGCCGCCGACTGGCCGCACTCACCCTGCCTGCGCATCTGCACCGGGCAGCTCTCCGACGCGGACGGCGTGGCCGCGACCGGTGCCGAGGCGTCCGCCTCCGGCCGGGCCGGGTCCGCCGTGTCACCGGACGGCGCGTCGGGCAGGGTGTACGACGGGACGGAGCCCCGTGTCGGCGTCGGCTCGAAGCGCGTCCAGCCGATGCCCTCGAAGTACAGCTCGGGCCAGGCGTGCGCGTCGCGCAGACCCACCGAGTACGAACCGTCCGCCTGCGCGCTGCCCGGTGTGAAGCCCACCGCGACCCGGGCCGGGATGCCCAGCGTCCGGGCCATCGCCGCCATCGTGAACGAGAAGTGGACGCAGAAGCCCTGCTTGTCCTTCAGGAAGCGGGCGATCGCCGCGCTGCCCGTACCGGAGTCGACGGAGGTGTCGTAGGTGAACCCGCCGTCGGTGGAGAAGTAGTCCTGGAGCTTCACCGCGCGCTCGTAGGAGTTCGCCGCCCCCTTGGTGACCTCGTCGGCCGTCCGCGCGACCACGGCCGGGAGCGAATCGGGCACCTGCGTGTACTCGCGCAGCAAATCCGTCGGCACCGCGCCCGAGCGGGCCAGCTGGTCGGACGTCGGCTGCACGTCGAGACTGGTCACGGTGTACTGCGCACCGCCGGTGGTCTCCCCGTCGTCACCGACGAGGGTGCGTCCCTCGGGCTCGAAGCGCCACCGGCCGCCGACCCGCACCTCGGACGCCGGATAGGGCAGCGGCAGATACGTCTGCTTGTAGGAGGCCGACGCCGAGACGGTCGTCCTGATCTCCGTGACCGGGACGGACGAGGAGAGGCCGGCCGGAGTCGGCAACCGCTTGGGCACGTCCTGGAGCCGGCGCGTCGAGGCGCGCCACTCGTTTCCGTTGAACTGGTCCAGGGCCAGGATGCGCAGATAGAAGTCGGCCGGGCTGCTCGCGTCGGTGCGGTACGACATCACCTGCCGGTTCTCCGGCTGGTTGAGGTTGTCCTGGAGCGAGACCAGCGGATTCACCGCGGAGATCGTGCCGCCCCCGCCCCCCCTGCCGCTTCCGCCGCCCGTACCGGCCAGCAGGCCGCCGTCGAGCGCCGGCAGCGCCGCGGGCACGACCAGCGCGATACCGAGGGCCACCGCCCCGATCCGGCGCCCCGTGCGTACCGGGGCGAGCGCCCGGCCGCCGCCCGAGGTGTCGAGCCCGCCGGCCGAACCGTCCCGGGGCCGCGCGGCCCCGGCGAAGACCCGGCCCCACTGGGAGAGCCGGTCGCGCCCCTCGGCCAGCAGGAGCAGCAGGTAGCCGCAGGCGGCCAGGAGGAACCAGAGCCAGCTCGCGCCGCCCTCCGCCAGCCCGGCGGCCACCGAGTACAGCGCCAGCAGGGGCAGCCCGGCGGGCGCCGCGCTGCGGAACGTCACCGCCAGCGTGTCCACCACCAGACCGACCAGCAGGACACCGCCCACCAGCATCAGCCGGATGCCGGGGGTCGCCGGCGCCGGAATCGCGTACCGCCCGACGTCTTCCCCGCCGGCCGTCAGCAGGTCCGCGAGCTGCCGCAGAGCCTGCGGCCCGGGCAGCACACCCGCCACCGCCTGCTCCCGGGCGAACGCCACGGTCAGCAGCGCCACCATGACCAGCGCCTGGGCGGCGGCCGTCAGCAGCCGGGGCAACGGCACCCGGCGGCCCAGCACGCCCACCCCGCACTGCACGGCCAGCAGGAACGCCGCCTGCACGATCCAGCTGAACGGGTCCACCAGCGGCAGCATCGAAGAGGACGCCATCAGCGTCGCCGCGAAGGCGGCCAGCGCCAGCCGGCCCCGGCTGCTCATGACCGCCCCCTCATGCCCAACCCCCGAAACCCGCCGGACCGGCCGCTCCGCCGGCCCCGGCCACCGCTGCGTGCCGGCCCGCCAGCTGCCACAGCTCGGCCAGCCGCGCGCCGGGCTCCACCGGCACCACCGTCCACCCCGCCTCGCGCAGCAGCCGCAGCCGCCGCTCCGACGCCTCCCGGGTGGCGGGCGACTCGCCGTTCACCCAGGCGGCGCTGTCCAGGACGAAGGCCACGGCCCCGCCACTGCGCTGCCGCATCCGGGCGGCCATTGCGGTCTGTTCCTCGTCCAGGTCGCCGAGGAAGGCGATCAGCAGTCCCTCGCCGCCCCCGCGCAGTACGTCGTGGGCGCGGGACAGGCCCCCGCCGTCGGAGTGCTCGATCTCGGCGAGGGTGTCCAGCATCAGCCCCGCCGCGCCTGCGGTGGCCTGGGTGGCGCCGGCGAAACCGCCCTCGCCCTCGCCCGGCACCGCGTTCCCCGAGTCCGTCAGCAGCCGGACCGCGAAGCCCCGCTCCAGCATGTGCACCAAGGCGGACGCCGCCCCGGAGACCGCCCACTCGAACGCGGAGTCCGGCCCCGTCCCGCGGTAGGCGGTCCGGCGGGTGTCCAGCAGGACCGTGCACCGGGCGCGCTGCGGCTGCTCCTCGCGGCGCACCATCAGCTCGCCGTAGCGCGCGGTGGAACGCCAGTGGACCCGGCGCAGATCGTCCCCGTAGCGGTAACCGCGCGGGATCACGTCGTCGTCACCGGCCAGCGCCAGGGACCGCTGGCGCCCCTCGCCGTATCCGGAGGACTCACCGGCCAGCGGTACGGGGGGCAGCGGTTCGGTGCGGGGGACCACGACCAGGGTGTCGTAGGCACTGAACGAGCGGGTCAGCTCGCACATGCCGAAGGGGTCGCTCAGCCGCAGTTGCAGCGGGCCGAGCGGGTAGCGCCCGCGCAGGTCGGACCGGACCCGGTAGGACACCTCGCGGCGCCCGCCCGCCTCCACCCGGTCCAGCACGAACCGGGGCCTCGGCCCGAGCACGTACGGCACCCGGTCCTGGAGCATCAGCAGTCCCGTGGGCAGCCGCGAGACGTTGTCCATGCGCAGGTGGACGCGGGCCTCGGAGCCGGCCGGGACGCGCGACGGGGAGAGCCTGCGGGTGCCCGTGACCCGGTAGCGGGTGCGGTAGAGCACTGCCACGGAGACCAGCGGCAGCACGGCGAGCAGCAGCCCGACCCGCAGCAGGTCGCCCTGGCCCAGCGCGTAGGCGCAGACCGCCGCCGCGATCCCGGCCGCGAGGAAGGACCGCCCCCGCGTCGTCAGACCGCCGAGCGCGGCCCGCACCCCGCCCTTGTCGTCGCCGTCCACCGCGACCGCCCCCGCCGAGGCCATCACGGACGCCGCGCGCCGGGCTGCTGGGCTCCGCCGTACGCCTGGCCCGCCGGATACGCGGGGGCCTGGTCGCCGGCACCGCCGGAGGCCGTGGGCACCGGGGTCCGATGAAGGATCTCCCGCACCACCTGCTCGGCGGTGCGGCGGTTGAGCTGGGCCTGCGCGTTGGGCAGCAGCCGGTGGGCGAGCACCGGGACGACCAGGGCCTGCACATCGTCCGGCAGGCAGTAGTCGCGGCCGGCCAGCGCGGCGGACGCCTTGGCGGCGCGCAGCAGGTGGAGCGTGGCGCGCGGGGAGGCGCCGAGCCGGAGGTCGGGGTGGCCGCGGGTGGCCGCGACGAGCTGGACCGCGTATCTGCGGACCGCCTCGGCGACATGGACCGCGCGTACCGCCTCGATCAGCTTCACGATGTCGTGCGCGTGCGCCACGGGCTGGAGGTCGTCGAGCGGTGAGAGGCCGCCGTGCACGTCGAGCATCCGCAGCTCGGCCTCCGCGCTGGGATAGCCGATCGACACCCGGGCCATGAATCGGTCGCGCTGGGCCTCGGGCAGCGGATACGTGCCCTCCATCTCCACCGGGTTCTGCGTCGCCACGACCATGAAGGGCTCGGGCAGCTCGTAGGTGTGTCCGTCGATGGTGACCTGGCGCTCCTCCATCGACTCCAGGAGCGCGGACTGGGTCTTCGGGGAGGCGCGGTTGATCTCGTCCCCGATCACGACCTGCGCGAAGATCGCGCCGGGCTTGAACTCGAAGTCCCGGCGCTGCTGGTCGTATATGGACACGCCGGTGATGTCCGAGGGCAGCAGGTCGGGCGTGAACTGGATGCGCCGCACCGAGCAGTCGACGGACCGGGCCAGCGCCTTGGCCAGCATGGTCTTGCCCACCCCCGGGACGTCCTCGATCAGGAGGTGGCCCTCCGCGAGCAGCACGGTCAGCGAAAGCCGCACGACCTCGGGCTTGCCCTCGATCACTGCCTCCATCGACCCACGCACCCGATCGACGGTGGTGGTCAGATCTGTGAGGCTCGCTCGATCGTCATAGGTCGTCACCCCGGCCCTCCTCGGCCCCGCCCCACGCTCACCAGGAGCAGGGGATCTCCCCAGTCACGGGCCGGCGCCCTCATGCGGCCCGGCCCACCCCGAATTGCGGACACCGCGCCGGACGGGGTCCGGCGGGGTGTCACTCAGGCATTCTTGTTGCCGTTACCGCTTCGTGTCACTCGCCTGTGGACAACCAGGGGTGATATGTCGGATTGGGTGAGGATTTCGTCACCGGAAGGTGGCGGTCCGGTGTCTCTCGGCCCCTCGGCCGGCACCACGCGGACCTTCGGTCAGGAGACGGGCAGGACCTCGCGCAGCTTGCCGGTGGTCACGTCGAAGACGAAACCGCGCACGTCGTCGGTGTGCTTGAGGAACGGCGAGGTGCGGGCCCGCTGCATCGACTGCCGCACGTCCTGATCGGCGTCGGTGTACGCCTCGACGGCCCAGGACGGCCGCTGACCGACCTCGTGCTCCAGCTCCTGGCGGAAGTCCTCCGTGATCGACTCCATGCCGCAGCCCGTGTGATGGATCAGGACGATGCTGCGGGTGCCCAGGGCCCGCTGACTGATCGCCAGCGACCGGATGACGTCGTCGGTGACCACGCCGCCCGCGTTGCGGATGGTGTGGCAGTCGCCCAGCGAGAGACCGAGAGCCTTGTGCAGGTCGAGACGGGCGTCCATGCAGGCGACCACGGCGACCTGGAGCACCGGCTTGGCGTCCATGCCGGGGTCCTTGAACTCTGCCGCGTAACGGCTGTTCGCCTCGACCAGGCGATCGGTGACGGTGGGGGCGGGGGAGTGCGCGGAAGTCGACATGCTCAAGACGTTAGTCCTCCCCATCCGCCCCAGGACGATGGGGAAGCGGACAAAAAACGTCAACAGTGCTTGTTGTGAGGTAATCCACAAGCCCGCTCCGGTCACCCGCGCGGGTGAACACGTGACGGCCGACGCGCTGTCGGGTTGATTGATCGGGAATCGATCGGGTGGCAGGGTGGACTAAAGTGACGGGAAGTTACCGACACCCTGCACATTTCGAACTTTCACCCGTGTGCGCGGCGTACGTACGGCCCGGCCCTCTCCCGCTCGCCGGTCGGCTGACGCCCCTTCCCCGGCGCCGGCGGACCTCCCCTTCGCGAGCGGGCGGGGACCAGGCCGTACGTCCCGCCACCCGGGAGCTGAGCCTGAGAGGGCGCATGAGCCAGACCCGACACGTCCCGGTGATGCTCCAGCGATGCCTGGACCTGTTGGCACCGGCTCTGGAGGCCCCCGGCCCGCAGCCCCCCGTGGTGGTCGACTGCACCCTCGGCCTCGGCGGCCACAGCGAGGCGCTGCTCGCCGCCTTCCCCACCGCCCGGCTGGTCGCCCTCGACCGGGACAAGGAGGCCCTGCGGCTCTCCGGCGAGCGGCTCGCCCCCTACGGCGACCGCGCGACCCTGGTGCACGCCGTCTACGACGAACTGCCCGAGGTGCTCGACAGGCTCGGCATCCCCGAGGTGCAGGGCGTCCTGTTCGACCTCGGTGTCTCCTCCATGCAGTTGGACGAGTCCGACCGGGGCTTCGCCTACGCCCGCGACGCACCGCTCGACATGCGCATGGACCAGACGACCGGCATAAGCGCCGCCGAAGTCCTCAACACCTACCCGCCGGGCGAACTGGTGCGCATCCTGCGCGCGTACGGCGAGGAGAAACAGGCCAAGCGCATCGTCTCCGCCGTCGTGCGCGAGCGCGAGAAGGAGCCCTTCACCAACAGCGCCCGGCTCGTCGAGCTGATCCGCGAGGCCCTGCCGCAGGCCGCCATGCGCACCGGAGGCAACCCCGCCAAGCGCACCTTCCAGGCCCTGCGCATCGAGGTCAACGGGGAGCTCACCGTCCTGGAACGGGCCATCCCGGCCGCCGTCGCCGCCCTCGCCGTCGGCGGGCGCATCGCGGTCCTCTCGTACCAGTCCCTGGAGGACCGGCTCGTGAAGCAGGTCCTCGCGGCGGGCGCCGCCAACACCGCACCGCCCGGCCTGCCCGTCGTCCCCGAGCGGTACCAGCCCCGGCTGAAGCTCCTGACCCGGGGCGCCGAACTCCCCACCGAGGAGGAGGTCGCCGAGAACCGCCGCGCCGCCCCCGCCCGGCTGCGCGGCGCCCAGCGCATCCGCGAGGACGAGCGGTGAGCCGGCGGGCGGCCGCGCACGCCGGGGACGGAGCGGCACGGTGAGCAAACCGGCCGGGCAGCGACAAGGGCGCGCCGCACGGCTCACCCGGCTGATGCCCGCCGGGCCGAGCACCGCCGCCCGGACCCCGTTCGTCCTGCTGGTCGTGGTGCTCCTCGGCGGCGGCCTGATCACGCTGCTGCTGCTCAACTCCGCGCTCAACGAGGGCTCCTTCGAGCTGAGCGAGCTGAAGAAGCGGACCACCGAACTGACCGACGAGGAGCAGGCCCTCCAACGCGACGTGGACGCCTCCTCCGAGCCCGACGCGCTGGCCCGCCGCGCCCGTGAACTCGGCATGGTCCCCGGCGGCAGCCCCGCCTTCCTCGACCCGGACGGCAAGGTCCGGGGCGTCCCGTCCGAGGCCGCTCCGGCCCCGGCCGTCGCGCCCCCGCCGAACACGCCGACCCCCACCCCCACCCCCACCCCCACCGGCCCGGCCGCCGGCGCCCCGGCGCCCGGGCCCGTCGGATCGACGCCCTCCGGCACACCGGCAGCCCAGCCCTCCACGAGCCCCGGCAGGTGACGCAGTGCCCTCCAAGGAACCGCCGCGCCGCCGGGTACCCGGCCCCGCGCGTCCCCGTAACGCCCCCGCGGCGTCCGGCCGCCCCCGCCCCCAGCAGCGGCGGCGGCCCCCGTCCGCCGCGCAGCGCGCCCGCTCGCGACGGCCGCTGCGGCTGGGCAGCCCGCGCCCCCGGCTGCGGCTGGTCAGCCTCGCGCTGACGCTCGTCATGATCGCGTTCGTCGTACGGCTCCTCCAGGTCCAGGCGGTCGACGCCCACGCGTACGCCGCGAAGGCCGAGACGAACCGCTACCTGAGCTACACGGTCGCCGCGGAGCGCGGTGAGATCACCGACCGCAGCGGCATCGCGCTGGCCACCAGCGTGGACGCGTACGACATCACGGCCGACCCCAAGATGTTCACGCCGGCCGACAGCAAGGCGCCCGACGCCCCCCAGCAGGCCGCCGCCCTGCTCGCGCCGATCCTCGGCGTCGACGCGGACGGACTGGTCAAGAAGCTCTCCAAGCCCAGGAGCCGGTACGCGGTACTGGCACGCAGGCAGACCCCGCAGGTCTGGAAGCAGATCAAGGACCTCAAGTCCGCCTTCGCCGAGAAGGCCGCGAAGGACAAGGCGGCCGGCGGGCCCGGCGCCAACGTGCTGGCGGGCGTCTTCCAGGAGGCCACCACCAAGCGGGTCTACCCCAACGGCACCCTGGCCGCCGGGATACTGGGTTACGTCAACGCCGGGGGCAAGGGCGCCGGCGGCCTCGAATCCCAGCTCGACAAGGAGCTCGCGGGCCAGGACGGCACCATCAAGTACGCCCAGTCCGGCGGCCGCAGGGTGCCCACGGCCGGCACCAAGGAGGTCCCCGCGGTCCCCGGCTCCGACATCGAGCTGACCATCGACCGCGACATCCAGTGGGCGGCCCAGAAGGCCATCTCCGACCAGGTGGCGAAGTCGAAGGCCGACCGCGGTTACGTCATCGTGCAGAACACCCGCACCGGCGAGGTCCTCGCCATGGCCAACGCCCCCGGCTTCGACCCCAACGACCTCTCGCAGGCCGACGCCGCCTCGCTCGGCAACGCGGCCCTCCAGGACGTCTACGAGCCCGGCTCCACCAGCAAGGTGATGTCCATGGCCGCGGTGCTCGAAGAGGGCGCCGCCACGCCCCTCACGCACGTCACGGTCCCCAACCGGCTGCACCGGGGCGACCGCCTGTTCAAGGACGACGTCGACCACGCCACCTGGCAGCTGACGCTCAACGGCGTACTCGCCAAGTCCAGCAACATCGGCACCATCATGGCCACCGGCGAACTGGGCAGGACGCAGGCCGAGGCGAACAAGGTGCTGTACTCCTATCTGAGGAAATTCGGCATCGGATCGCCCACCGGCCTCGGCTACCCCGGCGAGACGGCCGGCCTCCTCGCCAAGCCCGAGGACTGGTCCACCTCGCAGCAGTACACGATCCCGTTCGGCCAGGGCCTCTCCCTCAACGCCATGCAGGCCGCCTCGATCTACTCGACCATCGCCAACGGCGGCGTACGCATCGAACCGACGCTCGTACGCGGCACCAGGGGCCCGGACGGCCGCTTCACCCCGGCCGAGGCGCCCGAACAGACGCGTGTGGTCAGCGAGAAGACGGCGAAGACGCTCGCCACCATGCTCGAATCCGTGGTCGCCGACCAGGAGGGCACCGGCACCAAGGCCCAGATCCCCGGCTACCGGGTCGCGGGCAAGACCGGTACCGCCAACCGCGTCGACCCGGTGCGCGGCGGCTACCACGGCTACACCGCGTCCTTCGCCGGATTCGCGCCCGCCGACGATCCCCAGGTCACCGTCTACTGCGCGATCCAGAACCCCACCAAGGGCGGCCACTTCGGCGGCCAGACCTGCGGCCCCATTTACAAGCAGGTCATGGAATTCGCCCTCAAGACGCTTCAGACTCCCCCGTCCGGCCGCGCGCCGGCCAAGCTGCCGGTGTTCTTCGGAACCGGCGAGTGAACTCGCGGAGACACCAGTGACAACCATCACCCCCGACCCCGGGAACCGGAACGAGAACCTCCGCTCACCCGGCCCCTCACTTCGCGAGAGGCCGGGTGAGCCCGGTACGCTCACCGCCGTGCCCCACGCCGAACAGTCCCGAACGACCCAGAAGGACGCGCCTGTGAACTACCCGGGAGCGCCCCGCCCGGACCGCCTGCGGCCCACCTCCCTGGTCACGCTGGCAGAGCGGCTGGGACTTGAACCGCCCGGCACCGGCGACATCACCGGCATCACCCACGACTCCCGGGCCGTGCGCCCCGGAGACCTGTACGCGGCCCTGCCGGGCGCCCGCCTGCACGGCGCCGACTTCGCCACCCAGGCGGCCGGCCTCGGCGCCGCGGCCATCCTCACCGACCCCTCCGGCGCCGACCGCGCCCGGGCCACCGGCGTGCCGGTCCTGGTCACCGAGGACCCGCGCGGCCGGATGGGCGAACTCGCCGCCGAGATCTACGGCCACCCCGGCACCGGTCTCCTGCAGGTCGGCATCACCGGCACCTCCGGCAAGACCACCACCGCCTACCTGGTCGAGGGCGGCTTCCGCGGCGCCGGACGCGCCACCGGGCTCATCGGCACGGTGGAGATGCGGATCGGCGACGAGCGCATCAAGTCCGAGCGCACCACCCCCGAAGCCACCGATCTCCAGGCCCTGTTCGCCGTCATGCGCGAACGCGGCGCCGACGCCGTGACCATGGAGGTCTCCAGCCACGCGCTGGTCCTCGGCCGGGTCGACGGCTGCGTCTTCGACGTCGCCGTCTTCAACAACCTCAGCCCGGAGCACATGGAGTTCCACTCCGGCATGGAGGACTACTTCCAGGCCAAGGCCCAGCTGTTCACCCCGCGCCGCAGCAGGCAGGGCGTCGTCAACTACGACGACGAGTACGGCCGCAGGCTCGTCACCGAGGCGACGGTGCCGATCACGACCTTCTCCGCCGAGGGCCACCCGGACGCCGACTGGCGCGCCGAGGACGTCGTCGTCGGCCAGCTCGGCTCCACCTTCACCGTCGTCGGGCCCGAGGGCGAGCGGGCCGCCGCCAAGGCCCCGCTGCCCGGCCCGTTCAACGTCGCCAACACCCTGGCCGCGATCGTCGCCCTCGCCGCCGCCGGCATCGACCCGCAGACTGCGGCGGACGGCATCGCGACCGTGCCCGGGGTGCCGGGCCGGCTGGAGCGCGTCGACGCCGGACAGCCCTACCTCGCCCTGGTCGACTACGCGCACAAGACCGACGCCGTCGAGTCCGTGCTGCGGTCCCTGCGCAAGGTCACCAAGGGCCGCCTGCACATCGTCCTCGGCTGCGGCGGCGACCGCGACACCACCAAGCGCGGCCCGATGGGCGCGGCGGCGGCCCGGCTCGCCGACACCGCCGTGCTGACCTCCGACAACCCCCGCTCCGAGGACCCCCTCGGCATCCTCGCCGCCATGCTCGCGGGCGCCGCCGAGGTACCCGTCCACGAGCGCGGCGACGTCCTGGTCGACGCCGACCGCGCCGCGGCCGTCGCCGCCGCGGTGGCCCGGGCCGAGCCCGGCGACACCGTGCTCATCGCCGGCAAGGGCCACGAGCAGGGCCAGGACGTCCACGGCGTCGTCCGCCCCTTCGACGACCGGGTCGTCCTGCGCGAGGCCATCGAGCGCTCCCTGGGGCACGAAGGCGCCGGACCCCGTGCCTCCCACCACGAGAACAACAGTCAGGGATGACCAAGTGATCGCCCTTTCCCTCGCCGAGATCGCCGAAATCGTCGGCGGGCAGACGCACGCCATACCGGATCCGACGGCAACCGTCAGCGGGCCCGTCGTCATCGACTCCCGCAAGGTGACCCCCGGCAGCCTCTTCGTCGCCTTCGCCGGCGAACGGGCCGACGGCCACGACTACGCCGAGCGCGCCGTCGAGGCGGGCGCGGCCCTCGTCCTGGCCACCCGCCCCGTCGGCGTGCCCGCGATCGTCGTGGACGACGTCGTGGCCGCCCTCGGCGCGCTCTCCCGCGCCGTCGTCGGCCGCCTCGGCGCCACCGTCGTCGCCCTCACCGGCTCCGCGGGCAAGACCTCCACCAAGGACCTCATCGCCCAGCTCCTGGAGCGCAAGGGGCCCACCGTCTACCCGGAGGGCAACCTCAACAACGAGATCGGCCTGCCGCTCACCGCGCTGCGCGCCACCGACGAGACGCGGCACCTGGTCCTCGAAATGGGCGCCCGCTACATCGGGGACATCCGCTACCTCACCGGACTCGTCCCGCCGCGCATCGGGCTCGTGCTCAACGTCGGCAGCGCGCACATCGGCGAGTTCGGCGGCAAGGAGCAGATCGCCCAGGCCAAGGGCGAGATGGTCGAGTCGCTCCCCGAGGACGGCATCGCCGTGCTCAACGCCGACGACCCCCTCGTACGCGCCATGTCCTCCCGTACCAAGGCCCGCGTCGTCCTCTTCGGCGAGGGCGCGGATGCGGACGTACGGGGCGAAGACGTGCACCTCACCGACGACGGACGCCCCGCGTTCCGCCTCCACACACCCACCGGGTGCAGCGAGGTGACCATGCGCCTGTACGGTGAGCACCACGTGTCGAACGCGCTCGCCGCGGCCGCCGTCGCCCATGAGCTGGGCCTGTCCGCAGACGAGATCGCCGAAGGGCTCTCCGAGGCGGGCACCCTCTCCCGCTGGCGCATGGAGGTCACCGAGCGTCCGGACGGCGTGACGTTCGTCAATGACGCCTACAACGCCAACCCCGAATCCATGAAGGCCGCGCTCCGCGCGCTGGCCGCCATGGGGAAGGGGCGTCGTACGTGGGCGGTGCTCGGCCTGATGGCCGAGCTCGGCGACGCCTCGCTCGCCGAGCACGACGCGGTCGGACGGCTCGCCGTCCGGCTCAACGTCAGCAAGCTCGTCGCGGTCGGGGGCAGAGAAGCCTCCTGGCTGCAACTGGGCGCATACAACGAGGGTTCGTGGGGTGAGGAGTCGGTGCACGTGTCCGACGCACAGGCTGCCGTCGACCTGTTGCGCAGGGAACTGCGCCCGGGAGACGTGGTGCTGGTGAAGGCGTCCCGGTCGGTCGGCCTCGAGCAGGTCGTCACAGCACTGCTGGAGAACGCGACCGAGGGCGAGGTCGCGGGCCGATGAGGCAGATCCTCTTCGCGGGAGCCATCGGGCTCTTCCTGACCCTGGTCGGCACGCCGCTGCTGATCAAGCTCCTGGCCCGCAAGGGATACGGGCAGTTCATCCGCGACGACGGCCCGCGTACCCACGGGTCCAAGAAGGGCACGCCCACGATGGGCGGCATCGCCTTCATCCTGGCGACGCTCATCGCGTACTTCCTGGCGAAGGTGATCACCGGCGAGGAGATGCGCTTCTCCGGGGTGCTGGTCCTCTTCCTGATGACCGGCATGGGACTCGTCGGCTTCCTGGACGACTACATCAAGATCGTCAAGCAGCGCTCGCTCGGTCTGCGGGCCAAGGCGAAGATGGCCGGCCAGCTGATAGTCGGGATCGCCTTCGCGGTGCTCTCGCTCCAGTTCGCCGACGCCCGCGGCAACACCCCGGCCTCCGACAAGCTGTCGTTCGTCGAGGACTTCGGCTGGTCGATCGGCCCGGTGCTCTTCGTCGTCTGGGCGCTGTTCATGATCCTCGCCATGTCCAACGGCGTGAACCTGACGGACGGTCTGGACGGCCTGGCCACCGGTGCGTCGGTGATGGTCTTCGGCGCGTACACCTTCATCGGGCTCTGGCAGTTCCAGGAGTCCTGCGCCAACGCCACCACCCTCACGAACCCGAGCGCCTGTTTCGAAGTGCGCGACCCCCTCGACCTCGCGGTCGTGGCCTCCGCGCTGATGGGCTCCTGCTTCGGCTTCCTCTGGTGGAACACCTCGCCAGCCAAGATCTTCATGGGGGACACCGGCTCGCTGGCCCTCGGCGGCGCGCTCGCCGGCCTCGCGATCTGCTCCCGCACCGAGTTCCTGATGGCGATCCTCGGCGGCCTCTTCGTGATGATCACGATGTCCGTCGTCATCCAGGTCGGCTCGTTCAAGATGACCGGCAAGCGCGTCTTCCGCATGGCCCCGCTCCAGCACCACTTCGAACTCAAGGGGTGGTCCGAAGTCCTTGTCGTGGTCCGCTTCTGGATCATCCAGGGCATGTGCGTGATCGTCGGACTCGGCCTCTTCTACGCAGGATGGGCAGCCAAGAAGTGAGCAACGTGGACTGGCAGGGCAAGCACGTCACGGTCGCCGGACTCGGGGTCTCCGGAATCCCGGCGGCCCGGGTGCTGCACGGCCTCGGCGCCGTCGTCACCGTCGTCAACGACGGCGACGACGAGCGCTCCCGCGCCCAGGCGGCCGAGCTGGAGGCGCAGGGCATCACCGTGCGCCTCGGCGACGGCGACACCCTGCCCCCGTCCACGGAACTCGTCGTCACCGCCCCCGGCTGGAAGCCCGGCAAGCCGCTGTTCGCCGCGGCCGCCGACGCGGGTGTCCCGGTCTGGGGCGACGTCGAACTCGCCTGGCGGCTGCGCGGTCAGGACGGCCGGGAGCCGGCCCCCTGGCTCGCGGTCACCGGAACCAACGGCAAGACCACGACCGTACGGATGCTCGCCTCCATCCTGGAGGCCGCCGGGCTGCGCACCGCCGCCGTCGGCAACATCGGCGTCTCCCTGCTGGACGCCGTCCTCGGCGAGGAGACGTACGACGTGCTCGCCGTCGAACTCTCCAGCTACCAGCTGCACTGGGCGCCCTCGCTGCGCGCCCACTCCGCCGCCGTGCTCAACCTGGCCCCCGACCACCTCGACTGGCACGGCTCCATGGAGGCGTACGCCGCCGACAAGGGCCGGATCTACGAGGGCAACCGCGTCGCCTGCGTCTACAACGCGGCCGACCCGGCCACCGAGGACCTGGTGCGCGAGGCCGACGTCGAGGAGGGCTGCCGCGCCATCGGCTTCACCCTCGGCACGCCGGGGCCCTCGCAACTCGGCGTGGTGGACGGCATCCTGGTCGACCGGGCGTTCGTGAAGAACCGCCAGAAGCAGGCCCAGGAGCTGGCCGAGACCGCCGACGTCGATCCGCCGGCCCCGCACAACATCGCCAACGCCCTGGCCGCCGCGGCCCTGGCCCGCGCCTTCGGCGTCGAACCCGCCGCCGTCCGCGACGGGCTGCGGAACTTCCGCCCCGACCCGCACCGCATCGAGCACGTCGCGGACGTGGACGGGGTCGCGTACGTGGACGACTCCAAGGCCACCAACACGCACGCCGCCGAAGCCTCGCTCGCCGCCTACGACTCCATCGTCTGGATCGCCGGCGGCCTGGCCAAGGGCGCCACCTTCGACGAGCTGGTGACCGGCTGCGCCAAGCGTCTGCGGGGCGTCGTGCTCATGGGCGCGGACCGGGCCCTGATCCGCGAAGCCCTCGCGCGACACGCCCCCGAGGTACCCGTGGTCGACCTCGCCCGGACCGACACTGGGGCGATGTCCGAGGCGGTCCGCGAAGCCGCACGGCTCGCCCGGCCGGGAGACACCGTACTGATGGCCCCGGCCTGCGCCTCCATGGACATGTTCGTCAACTACAACAAGCGGGGCGAGGCATTCGCGGACGCCGTCCGCGCACGCGCCGCCGAGAGCGTCTGACGGGCCCGGCCGCCGCGCCCCGGGCACGAGCAGTGGAGGGGACAGGGACATGCCGGCCGAAGAGAGCGTGCGGGTACGGCCCGCTGCCAAGGCCAGGCGGCCCGCGTCGGTGCGGGCCCGCAGCACCGCCGGCCCCCGCAGCCCGCGCGGCGGCGGAGCGCGCCGGCTGTACGAGCGGGCGCGACGGGCCTGGGACCGCCCGCTGACGGCGTACTACGTGATCCTGGGCGCCGGACTGCTGATCACCGTGCTCGGCCTGGTGATGGTCTACTCCGCCTCGATGATCAAGGCGCTGGAGCTCGGCAAGCCGGGCACCTACTTCTTCCGCAAGCAGTTCCTGGCCGCAGTGATCGGGGCCGGGCTGATGGCGCTGGCCGCCCGGATGCCGGTGAAGCTGCACCGCGCGCTGTCCTACCCGCTGCTCATGGGCGCCGTCTTCCTGATGGTCCTGGTCCAGGTGCCGGGGATAGGGATGTCGGTCAACGGCAACCGCAACTGGCTCTACCTGGGCGGGCCCTTCCAGCTCCAGCCCAGCGAGTTCGGCAAGCTGGCCCTCGTCCTGTGGGGGGCCGACCTGCTCGCCCGTAAACAGGACAAGCGGCTGCTGACCCAGTGGAAGCACATGCTGGTGCCGCTGGTGCCCGTCGCCTTCATGCTGCTCGGGCTCATCATGCTCGGCGGCGACATGGGCACTGCGATCATTCTCACGGCCATCCTGTTCGGGCTGCTCTGGCTGGCCGGTGCGCCCACCCGGCTGTTCGCCGGAGTGCTCGCCACCGCCGGCCTCATCGGTTTCCTGCTGATCAAGACCAGCCCCAACCGCATGTCCAGGCTGGACTGCATGGGAGCCAGCGAGCCCGGGCCCGGCGGCTCCTGCTGGCAGGCCGTGCACGGAATCTATGCTCTGGCCTCGGGCGGATGGTTCGGATCGGGCCTCGGTGCGAGTGTGGAAAAATGGGGCCAACTGCCCGAACCCCACACTGACTTCATCTTCGCCATCACCGGGGAGGAACTGGGGCTGGCGGGGACGCTGTCGGTGCTCGCCCTCTTCGCGGCCCTAGGCTATGCGGGTATCCGCGTGGCCGGACGCACGGAGGACCCCTTCGTGAGGTACGCAGCGGGAGGTGTGACCACCTGGATCACGGCCCAGGCCGTGATCAACATCGGTGCGGTGCTCGGCCTGCTGCCGATCGCCGGTGTCCCGCTCCCGCTGTTCTCCTACGGGGGGTCGGCCCTGCTGCCGACCATGTTCGCCGTCGGGCTGCTGATCGCGTTCGCGCGGGACGAGCCCGCCGCGAAGGCGGCCCTGGCCGTGCGGAGGCCCGGGGTGAGATGGAAGACGATGAGACGGCGCGTCAAGAAGCGTTCGTCCGGAGAGCGGTGAATTTCGGTGCATGTCGTACTCGCCGGCGGGGGGACCGCCGGCCACATCGAGCCCGCGCTTGCCCTCGCGGACGCCCTGCGCAGGCAGGACCCGAGCGTGGGGATCACCGCTCTCGGCACGGAGCGCGGACTCGAGACCAGACTCGTACCCGAGCGGGGGTACGAACTGGCGCTGATCCCGGCCGTACCGCTGCCGCGCAAGCCCACCCCCGAACTCATCACCGTCCCGGGCCGGCTGCGCGGCACCATCAAGGCCGCGGAGCAGATCCTGGAACGCACCAGGGCCGACTGCGTGGTCGGCTTCGGCGGTTACGTGGCCCTGCCGGGCTACCTGGCCGCCAAGCGGGCGGGCGTCCCGATCGTGGTCCACGAGGCCAACGCCCGCCCCGGCCTGGCCAACAAGATCGGCTCGCGGTACGCGCACGGCGTCGCCGTCTCCACGCCCGACAGCAAGCTCCGCGGCGCCCGCTACATCGGCATCCCGCTCCGCCGTACCATCGCCACCCTGGACCGGGCCCGCGTCCGGCCCGAGGCGCGCGCGGCGTTCGGTCTCGATCCCAACCTGCCGACGCTGCTGGTCTCCGGCGGCTCGCAGGGGGCCCGCCACCTCAACGAGGTGGTGCAGCGCGTCGCCCCGCTGCTCCAGCGCTCCGGCATCCAGATCCTGCATGTGGTCGGGCCGAAGAACGAACTGCCGCGCGTGGACAACATGCCCGGGATGCCCCCCTACATCCCGGTACCGTACGTGGACCGGATGGATCTCGCGTACGCCGCGGCCGACATGATGCTCTGCCGCGCGGGTGCGATGACCGTCGCCGAACTCTCCGCCGTCGGACTGCCCGCCGCCTACGTCCCGTTGCCCATCGGCAACGGCGAACAGCGGCTCAACGCCCAGCCGGTGGTCAACGCCGGCGGCGGACTGCTGGTCGACGACGCCGCGCTCACCCCCGAATGGGTGCAGGGCAACGTCCTCCCGGTGCTGTCCGATCCGCACCGGTTGTATGAAATGTCCCGGGCCGCCGCCGAGTTCGGCCGCCGGGACGCCGACGATCTGCTGGTCGGCATGGTGTACGAGGCGATTGCCGCACGCCGTAACGCGTGAGGCGGACGGGTCCGGGAGCGGTGGCTCCCGGACCCGGCATAAGGAGCGAGCGTGGCCGGACCGACGACCGCCCAGCGCGGTGCAGGGAAGCAGGAGAACGCCCCGGACCGGCCGCCGCGCCCGCGCTCCGAAGGGCGCCGCGTCTCCCGCCGGCTGCTGCTCCTGATCGCCGGAGTCGTGCTGCTGCTCGGCTCCGGCGTCGTCTGGGCGCTGTACGGCTCCTCCTGGCTGCGGGTCGAACAGGTCAGGATCACCGGCGTGCGGGTGCTGACGCCCGTCGAGGTGGAGCGCGCCGCGGCGGTGCCGATGGGCGCCCCGCTCGTCTCCGTGGACACCGGCGCCATCGAGAAGAGGTTGCGCCAGAAGTTGCCTCGTATCGACGAGGTGGATGTCGTTCGGTCATGGCCGCACGGCATCGGACTTAAGGTGACCGAGCGAAAGCCGGTCCTTTTGGTCAAAAAGGGCGAGAAGTTCATCGAAGTGGACGACGAGGGCGTGCAGTTCGCGACGGTGGACAAGGCGCCCGGGCGTGTGCCCCTGCTGGAGGTGGCGACGGGCCGTTCCGCGAGCCTGCGCCGCTTCGGCGGCGACCGGCTGGTGCGGGAAGCGGTCCGGGTCGCGGGTGACCTCCCGGACGGTGTCGCGGAGGACACGCGGGTCGTCCGGGTCGATTCGTACGACGCCATCTCCCTGGAACTCGCCGGGGATCGCACGGTGATGTGGGGAAGTGGTGGAGCGGGAGCGGTGAAGGCGAAAGTCCTCACCGCTCTCATGAAGGCCGCGCCCAAAGCGGGGCACTTCGACGTGAGTGCCCCCACCGCTCCTGCGGTGTCGGGTGGTTGACGCGCATTTGGCCTGGCCAGCACCCTGGTTGGTCAGCGCTACGGGTGATCACATAGGGTGAAAAGAAAAACGGGAGGTTCGGCGTGTTCGTTGAACGTGCGCCACTTGTCGACTTAGTGTCCTGTTCGGAAGAGTCCATGAAGCAGACACACTGGTAACCCTAAACTTGAACGTTAGGGTTTGGGTCGGCGTTCGGACCGTCCCAATCGGCATCCGTCGTCGCCGCGGGATCACCGCGAAGCGACGACACGTAACTCGAGGCGAGAGGCCTTCGACGTGGCAGCACCGCAGAACTACCTCGCAGTCATCAAGGTCATCGGTGTCGGCGGCGGTGGTGTCAATGCCATCAACCGAATGATCGAGGTCGGTCTCAAGGGCGTCGAGTTCATCGCGATCAACACGGATGCGCAAGCCCTGTTGATGAGCGACGCCGACGTCAAGCTCGACGTCGGCCGTGAACTCACCCGCGGCCTCGGCGCCGGGGCGAACCCGGCCGTCGGTCGTAAGGCGGCAGAGGACCACCGTGAGGAGATCGAGGAGGTCCTCAAGGGGGCCGACATGGTCTTCGTCACCGCAGGCGAAGGCGGCGGCACCGGCACCGGTGGCGCACCCGTCGTGGCCAACATCGCGCGCTCGCTCGGCGCCCTGACGATCGGTGTGGTCACCCGCCCGTTCACCTTCGAGGGCCGGCGCCGCGCCAATCAGGCGGAGGACGGCATCGCCGAGCTCCGCGAAGAGGTCGACACCCTCATCGTCATCCCCAACGACCGGCTGCTGTCCATCTCGGACCGCCAGGTCAGCGTGCTCGACGCGTTCAAGTCGGCCGATCAGGTCCTGCTCTCGGGTGTCCAGGGCATCACCGACCTGATCACCACCCCGGGCCTGATCAACCTCGACTTCGCCGACGTCAAGTCGGTCATGTCCGAGGCCGGTTCCGCGCTCATGGGTATCGGTTCCGCCCGCGGCGATGACCGCGCGGTGGCCGCGGCGGAGATGGCGATCTCCTCGCCGCTCCTGGAGGCGTCCATCGACGGCGCCCGCGGTGTCCTGCTCTCCATCTCCGGCGGCAGCGACCTCGGTCTCTTCGAGATCAACGAGGCCGCCCAGCTGGTGAGCGAGGCGGCCCACCCGGAGGCGAACATCATCTTCGGCGCGGTCATCGACGACGCCCTCGGCGACGAGGTGCGGGTCACCGTCATCGCGGCGGGCTTCGACGGCGGACAGCCGCCGGCCCGGCGGGAGAACGTCCTCGGCGCGAACAGCGCCAAGCGCGAGGAGCCCGCCCCGACGCCGGTCCGGTCCGCGCCCGAGCCGGTGCGCCAGTCCGGCGGGCTCGGTTCGGTGCCGCCGCGCGAGGAGCCGCCGGTGCAGGCCGAGCCGGTTCCGGTGTCGGGTGAGACCCACCTTCCGCCGGTCGTCTCGTCGCCGCACGTCCCGCCGGCCCGTCCCTACTCGGACTCCCAGGCCGAAGAGCTGGACGTACCGGACTTCTTGAAGTGATAGATCCGTTTGACGCAGTGAGTCCGACGGTCTCTGTCTTCTCGCGGGGCGGCGCTCACTTCTCCTTCACCGACAGGTGGGGCGGAGTGAGCGCCGCCCCGTACGCGGAGCTCAATCTCGGCGGCGCGGTCGGCGACGACCCCGCCGCCGTTCTGGCCAACCGCGAGCGGGCCGCGCGCGACCGGGGGCTCGACCCGGCGCGGGTCGTCTGGATGAACCAGGTGCACGGCCGGGACGTGGCCGTGGTCGACGGGCCCTGGGGCGAAGCGGCGGAGATCCCCGCCGTCGACGCGGTGGCCACCGCGCGGCGCGGGCTCGCGCTCGCCGTGCTGACCGCCGACTGCACGCCCGTCCTGCTCGCGGACCCGGAGGCCGGCGTCGTCGCGGCGGCGCACGCCGGGCGGCCGGGGCTGGTCGCCGGGGTCGTTCCGGCCGCGGTCGAGGCCATGGTCCGGCTGGGCGCGGAGGTCTCCCGCATCACCGCGCGGACCGGGCCCGCCGTCTGCGGCCGGTGCTACGAGGTGCCGGCCGCGATGCGGGACGAGGTCGCCGCGAGTGTGCCGGGCACCTGGTCCGAGACCGGCTGGGGCACCCCGGCGGTGGACGTCACGGGCGGCGTGCACGCCCAGCTGGCGGAGCTCGGTGTCACCGACCGGCAGGCGTCGCCCTTCTGCACCCTGGAATCGGGCGACCACTTCTCGTACCGACGCGACCGCACCACCGGGCGGCTCGCCGGATATGTCTGGCTGGACTGATAGGGCATGACGGAACGCAAGGAACAACTCGCCGCGAATCTGGCGCGGGTGGAGGAGCGGATCGCTTCGGCCTGCCGCGCGGCCGGTCGCAAGCGGGAAGAGGTGACCCTGATCGTGGTCACCAAGACCTACCCCGCGAGCGATGTGCGGATTCTGCACGGACTCGGTGTGCGTCAGGTCGCGGAGAACCGCGACCAGGACGCCGCCCCCAAGGCCGCCGAGTGTGCGGATCTGTCCCTCTCCTGGCACTTTGTCGGTCAGTTGCAGACCAACAAGGTTCGTTCCGTGGCCGGTTATGCCGATGTCGTGCAGTCGGTGGACCGTACGAAACTGGTGACCGCCCTCTCGACGGCGGCCGGGCGCCGCGAGCGCGAACTCGGCTGCCTCATCCAGGTCGCCCTCGACGCGGAGAGCGGCGAGCGGGGGGCCCGCGGGGGCGTCGCCCCGGACGGGATCGAGGAGTTGGCGGACGCGGTCGCCGCCGCGCCCGGGCTCCGGCTGGACGGGCTGATGACCGTCGCGCCGCTCGCCGGCCCCTTCGCCGGGCGGCGACGGGCCGCGTTCGACCGGCTGATGGAATTCTCATCCCGGCTGCGCGGGAACCATCCGGCTGCGAACATGGTCTCTGCAGGGATGAGTGCGGACCTCGAGGACGCGATCGCGGCCGGAGCGACACATGTGCGCGTCGGTACTGCGGTACTCGGAGTCCGCCCCGGGCTCGGGTAACGTCGCCAAGAAGTCGGACCACAGCAGAAAATATGGTCATTACCGCCCAGGGCGGGGAGGCCGGAGTGGATCGCGGGCACTTGGTGACAGATGCCGATCCACCACAGAGCGGAGGACTCAGAGCATGGCCGGCGCGATGCGCAAGATGGCGGTCTACCTCGGCCTCGTGGAGGACGATGGGTACGACGGCCCGGGGTTCGACCCCGACGACGAATTCGAACCCGAGCCGGAGCCCGAGCGTGACCGGCGCCGGCACCAGCCCGCGCATCAGGTGGAGCGGGACCGGGAGCGCGACGAACCGGTACGCGCGGTCCAGCCGCCGGCGCAGCGGGAGCCGGTCCAGATCCCGGCGGAGCGTGAGCGACCCGCCCGGATCGCACCCGTGGCATCCATCACACCTGAACGTCCGAACATGGAGAAGAACGCACCGGTGATCATGCCCAAGGTCGTGTCCGAGCGCGAGCCCTACCGGATCACGACGCTGCACCCCAGGACGTACAACGAGGCCCGTACCATCGGGGAACACTTCCGTGAGGGCACTCCGGTGATCATGAATCTCACGGAGATGGACGATACGGACGCGAAGCGACTTGTCGACTTTGCCGCGGGACTCGTCTTCGGTCTCCATGGCAGCATTGAGCGCGTGACACAGAAGGTGTTCCTGTTGTCGCCTGCTAACGTCGATGTCACGGCGGAGGACAAGGCCCGCATCGCAGAGGGCGGATTCTTCAACCAGAGCTGAGAACACGACACCGGGAACAACCCGGCCGAGAGGCCGGTGCTACGAGAGCCAGGGGAGAGGGAAGCGCGAGAGATGGGCGTCGCACAAAGTGTTGTCTACATCGCGTTGATGTGTTTCCTCATCGTGCTGATCTTCCGGCTTGTCATGGACTACGTCTTCCAGTTCGCACGTTCATGGCAGCCGGGCAAGCCGATGGTGGTCGTCCTGGAGACGACCTACACGGTCACCGATCCACCGCTCAAGCTCCTGCGGCGGCTCATCCCGCCGCTGCGTCTCGGGGGCGTGGCACTCGACCTGTCCTTCTTCGTTCTGATGATCATCGTTTCCATCCTGATCAGCATCGTGATCAGGTTGTGAGCGATACGGTCTTGCCGACTGCCGACGACTACGTAGAGGTGAAGAAGAGATGCCGCTGACTCCCGAGGATGTGCGGAACAAGCAGTTCACGACAGTCCGCCTCCGAGAGGGCTACGACGAGGACGAGGTCGATGCCTTCCTCGACGAGGTCGAGTCGGAGCTGACCCGCCTGCTCCGTGAGAACGAGGACCTGCGCGCCAAGCTGGCCGCCGCCACGCGTGCCGCCGCGCAGAACCAGCAGCAGGGCATGCGCAAGCCGCCGGAGCAGCAGGAGCGGCCGGGTGCCCCGGTGCCCGCCGCCATATCGGGCCCGCCGGTCCAGCAGCAGCCCCCGCAGATGGGTCCCCCCCAGCTGCCCGGTGGTGCTCCGCAGCTGCCCGCCGGTCCCAGTGGCCACGGCCCCCAGGGCCCGCACGGCCCCGGTCCGCAGGGCCCGCACGGCCCCGGCCCGATGCAGGGTGGTCCCATGGGCGGCCCGATGGGCGGTCCCATGGGCGGTCACAACCCGCAGCAGCAGATGCAGCAGATGCAGCCCCCGCCGCAGATGCAGCAGCAGGGCCCCGGTGGCGACAGCGCCGCCCGTGTCCTGTCCCTGGCCCAGCAGACCGCCGACCAGGCGATCGCGGAGGCCCGTTCCGAGGCCAACAAGATCGTCGGCGAGGCCCGCAGCCGCGCCGAGGGCCTGGAGCGGGACGCCCGCGCCAAGGCGGACGCGCTGGAGCGGGACGCGCAGGAGAAGCACCGCGTGGCGATGGGCTCGCTGGAGTCGGCCCGCGCGACGCTGGAGCGCAAGGTCGAGGACCTGCGGGGCTTCGAGCGCGAGTACCGGACGCGTCTGAAGTCCTACCTGGAGAGCCAGCTGCGTCAGCTGGAGACCCAGGCCGACGACTCGCTGGCTCCGCCGCGCACCCCGGCCGCCGCGTCGCTGCCGCCGTCGCCTTCGCTGGCTCCGGCCGGTGCCGGTGCCATGGGGCACACGATGGGCGGCAACCACGGCGGTCAGCCGATGGGCGGCGGAAACCCGTCCATGGGCGGCGGCCCGTCGTACGGCGGTCAGCAGCAGATGTCGCCGGCGATGACGCAGCCGATGGCGCCGGTGCGGCCGCAGGCGCCGCAGCCGATGCAGCAGGCGCCGTCGCCGATGCGCGGGTTCCTGATCGACGAGGACGACAACTGAGCGGGGCGCGCTCGTTGAGCGCGTAGCCGTCGGCAGGCTGAGGGCCGGGCCCCGGGGTTTCCCCGGGGCCCGGCCCTTTTGCGCGCGCGGTCCGCTGGGCGGGGCTTGGTCCCTACCCGCCCCTTCCCGTCACCGGGGCTCCGCCCGGACCCCGCGCCTCACACGCCGGCGAGGCCGGAAGACGGCGGAGCGGGGTCCGGGCAAGCGAAGGGCCCGGCCGGTACGTGTCGCGTGTCCGGCCGGGCCCCTCGTGGTGCTTACGCCTGCGTCTTGCGGAGGCGGAAGACCAGGTTCAGGCCCTCGTCCTCGAACGGGGCGCCGTAC
Organism: Streptomyces sp. DT224; assembly: GCF_049844595.1. NCBI lineage: Bacteria > Bacillati > Actinomycetota > Actinomycetes > Kitasatosporales > Streptomycetaceae > Streptomyces > Streptomyces sp. DT224. The sequence goes on along the minus strand of NZ_JBNCLI010000007.1, from coordinate 298,796 downwards.
GCGCCGTCCGCCTCGCCCTCCGCGTAGTCCAGCGCCAGCACCTCGTCCGCGATCAGCGTCGCGTGCTCGGTCAGGGCCTCCGCCGTGGCCGGGGACGTGGAGGTCCAGCGGACGGCGATGCGGTCGGCCACGTCCAGGCCGCTGTTCTTGCGGGCCTCCTGGATCAGGCGGATCGCGTCACGGGCCAGGCCCGCGCGCCGCAGCTCCGGCGTGATCTCCAGGTCCAGGGCCACCGTGGCGCCCGCGTCCGAGGCAACGGACCAGCCCTCGCGCGGGGTCTCCGTGATGATCACCTCGTCCGGCGCGAGGGTGACCGTCTCGCCGTCCACCTCGACCGACGCCGTGCCCTCGCGCAGGGCCAGCGACAGCGCCGCCGCGTCCGCGTTCGCGACCGCCTTGGCCACCGCCTGGACGCCCTTGCCGAAGCGCTTGCCGAGCGCCCGGAAGTTCGCCTTGGCCGTGGTGTCGACCAGCGAGCCGCCCACCTCGGACAGGGAGGCGAGCGAGGAGACGTTCAGCTCCTCCGTGATCTGGGCGCGCAGCTCCGCGGACAGGGCCTCGAAGCCCGAGGCCGCGACCAGCGCCCGGGACAGCGGCTGGCGGGTCTTGACGCCCGACTCCGCACGCGTGGCCCGGCCCAGCTCGACCAGCCGCCGAACCAGCGCCATCTGCGCCGAGAGCGCGGGGTCGATCGCCGCCGGGTCCGCCTTCGGCCAGGACGACAGGTGGACCGACTCGGGCGCGTCCGGGCTGACCGGCACGACCAGGTCCTGCCAGACCCGCTCGGTGATGAAGGGGGTCAGCGGGGCCATCAGCCGTGTGACGGTCTCCACCACTTCGTGCAGCGTGCGCAGCGCCGCCTTGTCGCCCTGCCAGAAGCGGCGCCGGGAGCGGCGCACGTACCAGTTGGACAGGTCGTCCACGAACGCGGACAGCAGCTTGCCGGCACGCTGCGTGTCGTAGCCCTCCAGCGCCTGCGTGACCTGGTCCACCAGCGTGTTCAGCTCACCGAGCAGCCAGCGGTCCAGGACCGTGCGGCCGGCGGGTGCCGGGTCCGCGGCCGAGGGCGCCCAGTTGGACGTACGGGCGTACAGGGCCTGGAAGGCCACCGTGTTCCAGTACGTGAGGAGCGTCTTGCGGACGACCTCCTGGATCGTGCCGTGGCCCACGCGCCGGGCCGCCCAGGGGGAGCCGCCCGCCGCCATGAACCAGCGCACCGCGTCCGCGCCGTGCTGGTCCATGAGCGGGATCGGCTGGAGGATGTTGCCCAGGTGCTTGGACATCTTCCGGCCGTCCTCGGCGAGGATGTGGCCCAGGCACACGACGTTCTCGTAGCTGGACTTGTCGAAGACGAGCGTGCCGACCGCCATCAGCGTGTAGAACCAGCCGCGCGTCTGGTCGATGGCCTCCGAGATGAACTGCGCGGGGTAGCGGCTCTCGAAGACCTCCTTGTTCTTGTAGGGGTAGCCCCACTGCGCGAACGGCATCGAGCCCGAGTCGTACCAGGCGTCGATGACCTCCGGGACGCGGCGCGCCTCCAGGCCGCAGCCCTCGTGCGTACAGGCGAAGGCCACGTCGTCGATGAACGGGCGGTGCGGGTCCAGGTCCGAGAGGTCCGTGCCGGCCAGCTCGCCCAGCTCGGCGCGGGAGCCGACGCAGGTGAGGTGGCCCTCCTCGCAGCGCCAGATCGGCAGCGGGGTGCCCCAGTAGCGGTTGCGGGACAGCGCCCAGTCGACGTTGTTGGTCAGCCAGTCGCCGAACCGGCCGTGCTTGACGGAGTCCGGGAACCAGTTGGTCTTCTCGTTCTCCTGGAGCAGCCGCTCCTTGACCGCCGTGGTGCGGATGTACCAGGACGGCTGCGCGTAGTACAGCAGCGCGGTGTGGCAGCGCCAGCAGTGCGGGTAGCTGTGCTCGTACGGGACGTGGCGGAAGAGCAGGCCGCGGTCGTTCAGGTCCTCGGTCAGCGCCTCGTCGGCCTTCTTGAAGAAGACCCCGCCGACCAGCGGCAGATCCTCCTCGAAGGTGCCGTCGGGGCGGACCGGGTTGACCACCGGCAGGCCGTACGCCTTGCAGACCAGGAGGTCGTCGGCGCCGAAGGCGGGGGACTGGTGGACCAGACCCGTACCGTCCTCGGTCGTCACGTACTCGGCGTTGACGACGTAGTGCGCGGGCGCCGGGAAGTCGAGCAGCGCGAACGGGCGCTCGTACGTCCAGCGCTCCATCTCGCGGCCGGTGAACGACTGGCCGGTGGGCTCCCAGCCCTCGCCGAGCGCCTTCTCGACCAGCGGCTGGGCGACGACGAGCTTCTCCTCGCCGTTCGTCGCGACGACGTACCGGACGTCGGGGTGCGCGGCGACGGCGGTGTTGGAGACCAGGGTCCACGGGGTCGTCGTCCAGACCAGGAGCGCCGCCTCGCCGGCCAGCGGGCCCGAGGTGAGCGGGAAGCGGACGAAGACCGAGGGGTCGACGACCGTCTCGTAGCCCTGCGCCAGCTCGTGGTCGGACAGGCCGGTGCCGCAGCGCGGGCACCAAGGGGCGACGCGGTGGTCCTGGACCAGCAGGCCCTTGTTGAAGATCTCCTTCAGCGACCACCACACGGACTCGACGTACTCGGGGTCCATCGTGCGGTACGCGTCGTCCAGGTCGACCCAGTAGCCCATGCGGGTCGTCAGCTCGGCGAAGGCGTCGGTGTGCCGGGTCACGGACTCGCGGCACTTGGCGTTGAACTCGGCGATGCCGTACGCCTCGATGTCCTTCTTGCCGTTGAAGCCCAGCTCCTTCTCGACCGCCAGCTCGACCGGCAGGCCGTGGCAGTCCCAGCCGGCCTTGCGGCCCACGTGGTAGCCCTGCATGGTCCGGAAGCGGGGGAAGACGTCCTTGAAGACGCGGGCCTCGATGTGGTGGGCGCCGGGCATGCCGTTGGCGGTCGGCGGACCCTCGTAGAACACCCACTCGGGGCGGCCCTCGGACTGGTCGAGGCTCTTGGTGAAGACCTTGTTCTCGCGCCAGAAGTCGAGCACCGCGTGCTCGAGGGCGGGCAGGTCGACCTGGGCGGGTACCTGGCGGTACTGCGGCGATGTCATGTGCGGGCTTCCTCCGGCGGACGTCTTCCACTTCCGTCGGAGGGACGAGAACCGAGCCGGTCCCCGCGGTACCACCCTCCTTGGCCCCGGGCGTGTGCCCCGGACCCCCTCATTGGGGTGCGATGCCGGTTCTACTGGCCCCTCGGGGCGTTCTTCCGGCGGCTCCGGGGTGATCTTCACGACGCGCTCGCCCCCGGGCTCCCACCGTCCCCGGGTCGCTGCTGGCTGCGTACGACGCTACTCGTCCCATCCACGCCTCTCGCTGGGGCCAGTGTACGGGCCGCGGGCCACGGCGTCCGACCGGTTTACGGAGGGGCCGGGCGTGACCCGAATGGCCATACGGGGCGCACCCGGCCGGAGCGCGGCCCGGCGCGCGGCGGAAAGCCGGATTACCCGTCGGGGAGCTGGGCACAACGGATGCAGGCGCACAGTGATCCGGACACGGGGAGGGGCGATGCGGCGGCGTGCCCCGTTGCCGCGGGCCGGGGGTCGACTTATCGTCCCAGCACGACTCGCGAGCAAGATCACAGTGTGTGAAGGGGCCGCGGCCATGGTGGAGAAGAAAGCGCCCGGCAAGAAGACCTCCGCCAAGAAGGCGGCGGCCCGGAAGACCGCGTCGCAGAAGACCACGCCGAAGAAGACCGGGGCCACCGCGGCCCCGGCGACCACGGGGGCGGCCGAGGCCGCCGATCAGACGGGAGCCCACACGGTGGTAGCCAAGAAGAGCGCGGCCGGTACCCAAACCGCGGGCGAGGACGCGGCACCCGTGCCGCCCGCCCGGGTCGCCACGGCGCCGGGAGACCTGGCCGTACGGCCCGGCGAGGACCCCTGGACCCCGGAGGAGGTCGTCTCCGCGCGGGACGGGCTGACCGGCGAGATCACCCGGCTCCGCAACGAGCTGGAGGCGTCCGGCCTCGCGCTGGCCGGGCTGATGCGGGACTCCGGTGACGGGGCGGGCGACGACGAGGCCGACACCGGCACCAAGAACATCACCCGCGAGCACGAGATGCAGCTCGCCGCCAACGCCCAGGAGATGCTGGACCAGACCGAGCGCGCCCTGGCCCGTCTGGAGGCCGGCACGTACGGGCTGTGCGAGGTCTGCGGCAAGCCGATCGGCAAGGCGCGGATGCAGGCGTTCCCCCGGGCCACGCTGTGCGTCGAGGACAAACAGAAGCAGGAGCGACGCGGCTGATTCGCAACCGCGTGCCGTACCCTCGTCCTCAGTCGGGAACTAGGTTGAGGGACTCACGTGGCAGAGGCGGAGCGCATCATCGGTACGCCGGACATCACCGGAGCTGAGGGAAGCGGAGAGACCGGGCCGGACGGCTCGGCCGCTTCCCCGCAGCCGGACGCCCAGGACACCGGGGCCACCGCGGCGGACGCGGCCGTCGACCGCTCGCCGGCCACCCGCCGGCGCCGGGTCATCCTGCTGTTCTGCGTCGCCGTCGTGGCGTACCTGCTCGACCTCGGCAGCAAGATGCTCGTCGTGGCGAAGCTGGAGCACCAGGAACCGGTCGAGCTCATCGGCGACTGGCTCAAGCTGGACGCCCTGCGCAACTCGGGCGCCGCGTTCGGCTTCGGCGAGGCGTTCACGATCATCTTCACGATCATCGCGGCGACCGTCATCGTGGTGATCGCGCGGCTCGCGCGCAAGCTGTACAGCCTGCCGTGGGCCATCGCGCTCGGCCTGCTGCTCGGCGGGGCGCTCGGGAACCTCACCGACCGCATCTTCCGCGCGCCGGGTGTCTTCGAGGGCGCGGTGGTGGACTTCATCGCCCCGGCCCACTTCGCCGTCTTCAACCTGGCCGACTCCGCGATCGTCTGCGGCGGCATCCTGATCGTGTTCCTCTCCTTCAAGGGCCTGGACCCCGACGGCACCGTCCACAAGGACTGAGGGAACGAGGACTGAGGAACGGGGACCGGCGGGGGCAAGGCATACTCGACTGGTGAGTACGCAACCCGAGGTCCGCACCCTGCCCGTCCCCGATGGCCTGGAGGGCGAGCGCGTCGACGCCGCCATCTCCCGGATGTTCGGCTTCTCCCGCACCAAGGCCGCCGACCTGGCCGCCGCCGGCAAGGTGCAGGTGGACGGCTCGGTGGTCGGGAAGTCCGAGCGGGTGCACGGCGGTGCCTGGCTCGAAGTGGAGATGCCGCAGGCGGCCGCGCCCGTGCAGATCGTCGCCGAGCCCGTCGAGGGCATGGAGATCGTCCACGACGACGACGACATCGTGGTGATCGTGAAGCCGGTGGGCGTCGCCGCCCACCCCAGCCCCGGCTGGACTGGCACCACCGTCATCGGCGGCCTCGCCGCCGCCGGGTACCGGATCTCGACCTCCGGCGCCGCCGAGCGCCAGGGCATCGTGCACCGGCTCGACGTCGGCACCTCCGGACTGATGGTCGTCGCCAAGTCCGAGCGCGCCTACACCCTGCTCAAGGCGCAGTTCCGCGACCGGGTCGTGGAGAAGAAGTACAACGCGCTGGTCCAGGGCCACCCGGACCCGATGAGCGGCACCATCGACGCCCCCATCGGCCGCCACCCGAACCACGACTACAAGTGGGCGGTCGTCGCCGACGGCAAGCCCTCCGTGACCCACTACGACCTCATCGAGGCGTACCGGGCCGCCAGCCTCCTCGACATCAAGCTGGAGACCGGGCGCACCCACCAGATCCGGGTGCACATGGCCGCCCACCGCCACCCCTGCGTCGGCGACCTCACCTACGGCGCCGATCCCACCATGGCCAAGCGCCTCGGCCTGACCCGGCAGTGGCTGCACGCGGTGAAGCTGGGCTTCGAGCACCCCGCCGACGGGAGCTGGGTCGAGTTCACCAGCACCTACCCGGACGACCTCCAGCAGGCGCTGGACCGCATCGCGGCGGAGAGCCAGTGAGGGCCGGGCCCCTCGCGTACACCACCAGGACCGCCGCCGACGAGCAGGACCGCGCCGCCTGCTTCCAGGTGCGCAAGGAGGTCTTCGTCGGTGAGCAGAACGTGCCCGAGGAGATCGAGTACGACGCCCACGACGCGGACGCCCTGCACGTCGTAGCCGTCGCCGCCGACGGCACCGCGCTCGGGACCGGCCGGCTGCTGCACGGCCCCGCCGCCGCGGCGCACACCGGCGCGGACGCCACGGCCGGCTCGCTCGGCCGGCTCGCGGTGCGCAAGGAGGCCCGGGGCCTCGGCGTCGGCGCCGCGCTCGTGCGGGCCATCGAGGACGCCGCCCGCGACCACGGCCTCACCGCCGTCGACCTGCACGCCCAGACGCACGCCCTGCGTTTCTACGAGCGCCTCGGCTACGAGCCGTACGGCCCCGAGTTCATGGACGCGGGAATCCCGCACCGCGCGATGCGCCGGACGATCTGACGCCCCGCCGCACCCCCTGACCCCGGCGGCCGGGGGGTGCATGGCAGGGTGAGGGGAATCGGCCGGAAGCGGACCGGACCCGGCCGGAGCGCTTCGGAAGGCACCCCGTGGACCAGATGTCACTGCTGCTCCTGCTGCTGCTCGGGGCCGTGGTCACGGTTCCGCTGGGGGACCGGCTGAAGCTGCCGGCGCCGGTGCTGATGACGCTCTTCGGCGTCGTGCTGGCCTTCCTCAGCTTCGTGCCGAACGTGGACATCCCGCCGGAGATCATCCTCCCCGCGCTGCTGCCGCCGCTGCTCTACGCCTCGGTGCAGCGCACCTCCTGGCGGCAGTTCGCCGCGAACAAGCGGCCCATCCTCCTGCTGGCCGTCGCCCTGGTCTTCCTCACGACCGCCGCCGTCGCCGCGGTCGCCGACGCGGTCGTGCCGGGGCTGCCGCTCGCCGCCGCCGTCGCGCTCGGCGCGCTCGTCGCCCCGCCCGACCCGGTCGCCGCCACCGCCGTCGCGGGCTCGGTCGGGCTGCCCCGGCGGCTCGTCTCCATCCTGGAGGGCGAGGGACTGTTCAACGACGTCACCGCGATCGTGCTGTACCACGTGGCCATCGCGGCGGCCGTCAGCGGGACCTTCTCGCTGCCCGAGGCGTTCGGTCTGCTGGTGCTGTCCGCGGTGGTCGCCGTCGCGGTGGGCGTCGCGCTCGGCTGGCTCACGATCAAGCTCATGGGGCTGCTCGGCGACGCCACCCTCCAGGTCGGCCTGACCCTGCTGGTGCCGTTCGTCAGCTACGTGCTCGCCGAGGAGCTGATGGGCTCCGGCGTGCTCGCCGTCCTGATGACCGCGATGTTCCTCGCGGAGCACACCGCGGACGCCGACGACGTCCTCGGCCGGCTCACCGGACGCACCTTCTGGGAGATCGTCGACACCCTGGTCACCGGGATCGCCTTCGGGCTCATCGGCCTCGAACTGCACAACGTGTTCGGCACCGCGAACGGCCGCGAGCTGGAGATGGCCGGCTGGGCTCTCGCGGTCGTCGCGGTCGTCGTCGGCGTACGCCTGCTGTACCTGCTGCCGGCCACCTGGCTCGCCAAGCGGCTGCACACCCGGCGGGACGTCAGCGAGGAGATCCCCACCAGCTGGCGGGAGACCGTGATCATGTGGTGGGCCGGGATGCGCGGGGTGGCCTCCGTCGCGCTGGCCCTCGCGATCCCGCTGGAGACGGACGACGGCAAGCCGTTTCCCGGCCGCGACGAGATCGTCTTCATCGCGTTCTCCGTGATCATGGTGACCCTGGTCTTCCAGGGGCTGACGCTGCCCTGGCTGGTGCGGCGGCTCGGGGTACGCGCGGACACGGACGCCGAGGCGGCCCTGGAGAGGGACCTCGCGGTCCGGGCGGCCAAGGCGGCCCGGGAGCGGCTGAAGAAGATCGAGGAGACCGAGGACCTGCCCGAGGACGTGGTCGACCGGCTGCACCGGCTGGCGTACGACGTGGGGGCGCGGATCAGCCCGGAGATGGTGGACGACGAACGGCGGGACGCGTACGCCAGGCGCGTCGAGCGGTTCCAGGTGGTCAGCCGCGTCCAGCGCGAGATGATGTCGGCCGCCCGCCACGCCGTGCTCTCCGCGCGCAGCGAGCCCGGCTCGGACCCGGAGGTCGTGGACCGGGTCCTGCGGCAGCTGGACGTACGCAGCCTGCGCTGAGGGCGGTCAGCCCCGGCCCGTACGGGGAGCCTTGTCCCAGTTCGGGGACTTGCCGTCCCGGCCGTTCACCGACGGCCACGCGTCGCCGGGCGGGAGCGCGGCGGGGGCCGTCGCGACCCGCGGCAGCGCGTACGGGTGGTGGTCGCGCAGCCAGCCGATCAGCTGCTCCCGGACCGCGCAGCGCGCCGTCCAGATGTCGTCCGCGTCCTTCGCCGTGACGACCGCGCGCACCTGGATCGTCGTCGGGGTGGTGTCCGTGACCGCCAGGGACCAGTTCCGGCCGTCCCAGGCGGCGCACTCCCCGAGGATGTCCCGCAGCTTGTCGCGCATCGCCTCGATCGGCGCCGAGTGGTCGAGGTGGAAGAAGACCGAGCCGGTCATCTGCGCCCCGCCGCGCGACCAGTTCTCGAACGGCTTGCCCGTGAAGTACGAGACCGGCATCGTGATCCGCCGCTCGTCCCACGTACGCACCGCGAGGAAGGTCAGCGTGATCTCCTCGATCGTGCCCCACTCGCCGTCCACCACCACGGTGTCGCCGATGCGGACCATGTCGCCGAACGCGATCTGGAGGCCCGCGAAGAGGTTGCCCAGCGTGGACTGGGCAGCGACACCGGCGACGATGCCGACGAGACCGGCCGAGGCCAGCATCGAGGTGCCGACCGCCTGCATCTCGGGGAACGTCAGCAGCATGGCCGCGACGGCCAGGATCGTCACGATCGCGATGACGACCCGCTGGATCAGCGTCACCTGCGTCCGCACCCGCCGCACCCGCGCCGGGTCCCGGTTGTGGGCCGCCGCGTAGCGCGCGTACACCGAGTCCACGACCGCGATGGCGATCCGCACCACCAGCCAGGCCGACGCGCCGATCAGCACCAGCGTCAGCAGCCGGCCGATGCCCACCCGGTGATCCTGGACCGGGCCGAGACCGGTCCGCGCGTACGTCCCGCGCAGCAGTGCCGCGCACATGACCAGCTGGAACGGTATGCGGCAGCGCCGCAGCAGGCCCCACAGCGGGGTGTCGTGGTGGCGGGCGTCGGTGCGCCTCAGCAGGAAGTCGAAGAACCAGCCCGCCGCCAGGGTGATCACCACCGAGCCGCCGAGGATGATCAGCGGCCGCAGAACACTCTCCATGCTGTCGCTCTCCATCCCTTCGAACGCAACTGGCACCATGGGCGTCATGAACATCATGCTTTTCCACTCGATGTACGGTCTGCGCCCCGCCGTGCACGCCGCAGCCGAACGGCTGCGCGCCGCAGGGCACGAGGTGCGCGTGCCCGATCTGTTCGCGGGGCACACCTTCGATTCGGTGGAGGAAGCGGAGGCGTTCCGGGAGGAGACCGGCAAGGAGGAGCTGCTGAAGCGGGCCGTGCTGGCCGCCGCGCCCTACTCCGACCAGGGCCTCGTGTACGCCGGCTTCTCGCTCGGCGCCTCGGTCGCCCAGACGCTGGCGCTCGGCGACGAGAAGGCGCGCGGGCTGCTGCTCCTCCACGGCACCTCGGACATCGCCGAGAACGCCTCGGTGGACGAGCTGCCCGTGCAGCTGCACGTCGCCGACCCCGACCCGTACGAGACGGCCGACTGGCTGAACTCCTGGTACCTGGACATGCAGCGGACCGGGGCCGACGTGGAGGTCTACCGCTACCCGGGCGCCGGCCACCTCTTCACCGACCCGGAGCTGCCGGACTTCGACCGGGAGGCGGCGGAGCTGGCCTGGAAGGTCGCGATCGGGTTCCTCGCCACGCTGTGACGCGCGAAGGGCTCCGCGCGGGTCGCGCGGAGCCGTTCGGGAGACGCCTGGCGGGTCAGCCGCGGTAGGCGGCCCAGCTGTCGCTCATCCGCTGCACCTGGCCCGGCGTGAACTGGGTCATGCAGGAGTCGTACGTGTAGTCCATGAAGTTGTGGATGGGGTCGACGCCGGTCTTGTTGGCGCACGTGTCGCGGCCGGTCGGGCACTCGTACGCGGGGCTCTTCTCCGCCGGGGTGTCGGCCACGTAGTCGCCGTTCCCGTTACAGCCGCCCTGGAACGTGTGGTAAAGGCCCATCCAGTGACCGACCTCGTGCGTCGCGGTGTCGCCCTCGTCGTAGTGCGTCGCGGGGCCGCCCGGCAGCGAGGCGTCGAGGATGACGACGCCGTCCATGGACGGGTTGGAGGCGTAGGAGCTGGGGAACGTCGCCCAGCCGAGCAGTCCGCCGCCCAGGTTGGCGGTGTAGATGTTGAGCGCGTTCTTGCCGCCCTTGCGCAGGGCCGTTTTCATCGCCTTCTCGGCCGACGAGCCGGAGGAGAGGTTGTACCAGGTGGCGTTGTCCGTGTAGTCGGTGCCGGCCAGGGAGAACTGGAAGCCGGTGGCGGTGTTCCCGGTGCCCTGGCCGCTGTACGCGGCGTTCAGCACGTTCAGCTGGCTGCTGATGTCGCCCGAGGTGAGCTTGCCCGTGGTGCCGGAGTGGATGACGTGGAAGTAGACGGGGATGGTCGCCCCGGCGGCGAGCGAGGGACCGGTGAGGCGGCGTTCGGCGAGCTTCTGTCTCAGCTGCTTGTCGATCGCCGCGGCCTGGGCGCTGGTGAGTTCGTCGGGGTCGGCCGTGTGCTGGGGCCCGCTGGGCCGGGACTGGCGGGCCGCGGCGGAGGCCGGGGCGTCCGCACAGGCGTCGGCGGACCTGGCCGCCGTGGCGCCGCCGGACGCGGCGGTGGCGCCGGAGGGAACGGTGAGCGGCGCCAGGGCCAGGGTTCCGGCCAGGGCGGCGATGCCGATCGCGCGGTGGCGCATACGCGGTGATATTCGGGCAGGAGTGCGCACGGGGGCTCCTCGCGGACGTGGGAAGGGGAGGGGATTCCTCACCTGTCGCGGGAGATTACGTGGGCATGTCATGGCGGGGCAGGGGCGATCCGGCCCAATGATCCGGGGTGCAGACCGGGGCAACAGGGAGAAAACCTTCTCCTCGGTCCGGAGTTTGGGAAACGAACTTCACGTATCGGCGCCCCCCGGCGGTCGGTGTGTCCGGATTCCGTCCGCGCGGTGAGCCGTGCGCAACACAGCCGTCATCAGCCGGTGACGTGCCCTTCGGTGGCTGGATCACAACGGTCGGGTGTGCGCCGGGCCGATGCGGAAGGGGGTGGGCCCGTCCGGGTCCACCCCCTTCCGACAGGAGCCGGAAGTCAGCTCTTGAGCGCCGTGGTCATCGCCGTGTTGAACTCGTCCACCGTCATCGGAGCGTTCTTGCCGTCGCCGCCGGTGATCTTCTTGCCGTCCATGACGAGGGTCGGCGTGCCGGTCACGTCGTCCTTGTTGTCGTCGAAGCTCTTGGACATCTGCAGGGCCCACGCGTCGTACGTGCCGTCCTCGACGGCCTTCTGGAACTCCTTGTTGCCCTTGAGCTCCTTCACCGAGTCGGCGACCTTGATCAGGTAGCTGTCGTCCTTGAACTTGTCGTCCGCCTCGTCCGGGTGGAACTTCGCCGAGTACAGCGCGCTCTTGTAGTCGAGGAAGGCGTCCGGGCTCACGTTCAGGGCGGCGCCGAGCGCGCTCAGGGCGTTCTTGGAGCCCTCGCCGCGGTTGCCGATGGAGGGCTTGTCGGCGCCGAGATTGTCGCCGTCGATGAACGAGGCGCCCACGTACTGGATCTTGTACTTGCCGTCCGCGACGTCCTTGGCGATGGTCGAGCCGACGGTCTGCTCGAACGAGGCGCAGATCGGGCAGCGGGAGTCCTCGTACAGCTTCAGGGTCTTCTTCGCGGTGTCCTTGCCGATGACGACGGTGGTGCCGTTCTCGCCCGAGGTGTTCTTGGGCGTGACGACCTTCGCCTTGTCGTCCTTGACCGACTGCCAGTGCGACGGCTTGTTCATCTCCATCACGACGTAGCTGATGCCGGCGACGACGGCGAGGCCGGCGACGACCGAGACGCCGACGACGACCTGCCGGCGGGCCTTGTCCTTCTTCGCCTGGCGCTCGCGCTCCGCGCGCAGCCGCTCGCGGGCGGCGGACTTGTTGGCCTGGCTGTTGCGCTTGCTCATGGTGGTGTTCTCCGTGTGGGGTGGGTCGTACGGTGCGGGGCTCGCGTGCTCAGAGGGCACAGGCCCCGAGCGGCGGACCCCTCCGTCCCACGGAGTGCCCGAGGAGCCGGGCGCGGGCCGGCAGCAGCGGCCCGGGTGCGGTGGCGCGCGCCCCGGTCCGCGACGGGCGGCCCGCCCCGCGCACCACGGCCACCGCGATCAGCAGCGGCCGGAACGCCAGCAGCGCGCCCGCCCGGAGTAGCCCGGCGAGCGCCAGTTCACCGCGGTGCAGCCAGGCGGCGGCGAGCAGCCCGACCGTGACGTGGGCGGCCAGCAGCAGCCAGGGGACCAGCGGGCCGGGGGAGGCGAGCAGTGCGGCGGCGCCCTGGCCGCCCGCGGTCACCGAGGCGAGCGGAGTGCCGACGTCGCCCAGGGGCGCGGTGCCGGGGCCGAGGTCGCCGCCGCCGCACAGGACGTCGACGCCCACCGAGCGCAGGGGGCCCGCTATCGGGCCGCCCGCCGCCCCGTAGCAGAGGTGCTGGCCGGTGGTGAAGAAGGTGTCGGCGGCCAGCTCCAGGGGGACCAGCAGCCCGGCGATCGCCCCGAAGCCGCGCTGGCGGCCGGCCAGGGCGTAGGCCGCCGCGAAGACGGCCCCGGCCAGCACGGCGACGGGCACCAGGGGCAGCGCGACCTGGGAGAGCAGGACATGGGACGCGGCGGAGAGCGTCACGACGAGCGCTGTGAAAAGCGCCGCGCGTGCCGCTCTGAGCTGCGTCCCGGATATGTCCATCGCCCAGGAGTGTCGCATGCGAACCTGTAAGCGACCCCTAAAGGTTCCGTTTCGCCGGCTACAGCCCCGGGATGCGGCCGTTGCGGAAGAGGTCCACGAAGATCTGGTGGTCCGCGCGGGCCCGGGCGCCGTAGCTGTGGGCGAAGTCCACGAGGAGCTCCCCGAAGCCCTCCTCGTCGGCCGCGATGGCGGCGTCGATCGCCCGTTCCGTGGAGAACGGCACCAGCGAGTGGCCGCTCTCGTCGTCCGCCGCCGCGTGCATCGTGGCCGTGGCCCGGCCGAGGTCGGCGACGACCGCCGCGATCTCGTCGGGCTCGTCGATGTCGGACCAGTCCAGGTCCACCGCGTACGGCGACACCTCGGCGACCAGCTGGCCGGCGCCGTCCAGCTCGGTCCAGCCGAGCCACGGGTCGGCGTGGGCCTGGAGGGCGCGCTGCGAGATCACCGTGCGGTGGCCCTCGTGCCGGAAGTAGCCGCGGACCGCCGGGTCCGTGATGTGCCGGGAGACGGCCGGGGTCTGCGCCTGCTTGAGGTAGATCACGACGTCGTTCTCCAGGGCGTCGCTGTTGCCCTCCAGGAGGATGTTGTACGAGGGCAGGCCCGCCGAGCCGATGCCGATGCCGCGCCGGCCCACCACGTCCTTCACGCGGTAGGAGTCCGGCCGGGTCAGGCTCGACTCCGGCAGCGTCTCCAGATAGCCGTCGAACGCGGCCAGCACCTTGTACCGCGTCGCCGCGTCCAGGTCGATCGCGCCGCCGCCCTCGGCGAACCGGCGCTCGAAGTCGCGGATCTCGGTCATCGAGTCCAGCAGCGAGAACCGGGTCAGCGAGCGGGCGGTCCGCAGCGCGCCGAGCAGTGGCCCCTCGGCGGTGTCCAGCGTGAACGGCGGTACCTCGTCGTTCTTTGCGCCCGTGGCCAGGGCGCGGATGCGCTCGCGGTAGGCGGCCGCGTAGATCCGTACCAGCTCGGTGATCTGCTCGTCACCCAGCGCCTTCGCGTACCCCAGCAGGGCGACCGAGCCGGCGAAGCGCTTGAGGTCCCAGGTGAAGGGGCCCACGTACGCCTCGTCGAAGTCGTTCACGTTGAAGACGAGGCGGCCGTTGGCGTCCATGTAGGTGCCGAAGTTCTCCGCGTGGAGGTCGCCGTGTATCCAGACCCGGCCGGTGCGCTCGTCCAGATACGGGCCGCCGTGCCGCTCGTGCTCCAGGTCGTTGTAGAACAGGCAGGCCGTGCCCCGGTAGAAGGCGAAGGCCGAGCCCGCCATCTTGCGGAACTTGACCCGGAAGGCCGCCGGATCGGCGGCCAGCAGCTCTCCGAAGGCGGTGTCGAAGACCTCGAGAATCTGCTCCCCGCGCGGCTCCGCGCCGGTCTGCGTGTCCGACATCTGTGACTGCCTCCTGGTACCTGACCTGCGTGATGACGTGCATGACAAAAGGGACGGGTGGTCCCGCCGTTCCAACGCGCGACCGTATCGCGGAGTGCCCGTCGCCGCGCCCCTCGGAGACGTAGACTTCCACGCTGTCCCCCCAGACATCCCGAGACGTCACCCGTCCCGTCATCCACATTTCCCCGGAGGCACAGCGCCGTGACCAAGCCGCCCTTCACGCACCTTCACGTCCACACCCAGTACTCGCTGCTGGACGGTGCCGCGCGGCTCAAGGACATGTTCAAGGCGTGCAACGACATGGGCATGACCCATATCGCCATGACGGACCACGGCAACCTGCACGGGGCGTACGACTTCTTCCACTCGGCGAAGAAGGCGGACGTGACGCCGATCATCGGCATCGAGGCGTACGTCGCGCCCGAGTCGCGCAAGCACAAGCGGAAGATCCAGTGGGGCCAGCCGCACCAGAAGCGCGACGACGTCTCCGGTTCGGGCGGCTATACCCACAAGACGATCTGGGCGGCGAACAAGACGGGTCTGCACAACCTCTTCAAGCTGTCCTCCGACGCCTACGCCGAGGGCTGGCTCCAGAAGTGGCCGCGTATGGACAAGGAGACCATCGCCCAGTGGTCCGAGGGCCTGATCGCGTCGACCGGCTGCCCCTCCGGCGAAGTCCAGACGCGGCTGCGGCTCGGCCAGTTCGACGAGGCGCTGAAGGCGGCCTCCGACTACAAGGACATCTTCGGCGAGGGGCGCTATTTCCTGGAGCTGATGGACCACGGCATCGAGATCGAGCGCCGGGTCCGCGACGGGCTCCTGGAGATCGGCAAGAAGCTCTCCATCCCGCCGCTCGTGACGAACGACTCGCACTACACGTACGCCTCCGAGGCGACCGCGCACGACGCCCTGCTCTGCATCCAGACCGGCAAGAACCTCTCCGACCCGGACCGCTTCCGCTTCGACGGCACCGGCTACTACCTCAAGACCACGGAGGAGATGTACGGCGTCGACTCCTCCGACGCCTGGCAGGAGGGATGCGCCAACACCCTCCTGGTCGCCGAGCAGATCGACACCTCCGGGATGTTCGAGAAGCGCGACCTGATGCCGAAGTTCGACATCCCCGAGGGCTACACGGAGATCACCTGGTTCCAGGAGGAGGTCCGGGTGGGGATGAACCGCCGTTTCCCGAACGGCGTCCCCGAGGACCGGCAGAAGCAGGTCGAGTACGAGATGGACATCATCATCCAGATGGGGTTCCCGGGGTACTTCCTGGTCGTCGCCGACTTCATCATGTGGGCCAAGAACAACGGCATCGCGGTCGGCCCCGGCCGAGGATCCGCGGCCGGCTCGATCGTCTCGTACGCGCTCGGCATCACCGACCTCGACCCGATCGAGCACGGGCTGATCTTCGAACGGTTCCTCAACCCCGAGCGCGTCTCCATGCCCGACGTCGACATCGACTTCGACGAGCGCCGGCGCGTCGAGGTCATCCGGTACGTGACGGAGAAGTACGGCGCCGACAAGGTCGCCATGATCGGCACCTACGGCAAGATCAAGGCCAAGAACGCGATCAAGGACTCCGCCCGCGTCCTCGGCTACCCGTACGCGATGGGCGACCGGCTCACCAAGGCCATGCCCGCCGACGTCCTCGGCAAGGGCATCGACCTCAACGGCATCACCGACCCCAGCCACCCGCGCTACAGCGAGGCGGGCGAGATCCGGGGGATGTACGAGAACGAGCCGGACGTCAAGAAGGTCATCGACACCGCCAAGGGCGTCGAGGGCCTGGTCCGGCAGATGGGCGTGCACGCCGCCGGCGTCATCATGTCCAGCGAGCCGATCGTGGACCACGCCCCGGTCTGGGTGCGGCACACCGACGGCGTCACCATCACGCAGTGGGACTACCCGCAGTGCGAATCGCTCGGCCTGCTGAAGATGGACTTCCTGGGGCTGCGCAACCTGACGATCATGGACGACGCCATCAAGATGGTGAAGTCCAACAAGGGCGTCGACCTGGAGATGCTCGCGCTCCCGCTGGACGACCCCAAGACGTACGAGCTGCTGTGCCGCGGTGACACGCTCGGCGTGTTCCAGTTCGACGGCGGGCCGATGCGCTCGCTGCTGCGCCAGATGCAGCCCGACAACTTCGAGGACATCTCCGCCGTCTCGGCCCTCTACCGGCCGGGCCCGATGGGCATGAACTCGCACACGAACTACGCCGAGCGCAAGAACGGCCGCCAGGAGATCACCCCGATCCACCCTGAGCTGGAGGAGCCGCTCAAGGAGGTCCTGGGCCTCACCTACGGCCTGATCGTGTACCAGGAGCAGGTGCAGAAGGCCGCCCAGATCGTCGCCGGCTACTCGCTCGGCGAGGCCGACATCCTGCGCCGCGTGATGGGCAAGAAGAAGCCCGAGGAGCTGGCGAAGAACTTCGTCCTCTTCGAGGCCGGCGCCAAGAAGAAGGGCTTCTCGGACGCGGCGATCAAGGCGCTCTGGGACGTCCTGGTCCCGTTCGCCGGGTACGCGTTCAACAAGGCGCACTCCTCGGCGTACGGGCTGGTCACCTACTGGACCGCGTACCTCAAGGCGAACTACCCCGCCGAGTACATGGCCGCCCTGCTGACCTCGGTCAAGGACGACAAGGACAAGTCGGCCGTCTACCTCAACGAGTGCCGGCGCATGGGCATCAAGGTGCTCCCGCCGAACGTCAACGAGTCGGAGTCCAACTTCGCCGCCCAGGGCGACGACGTGATCCTCTTCGGGCTCACGGCCGTCCGCAACGTCGGCCAGAACGTCGTGGACTCGATCATCCGGTGCCGCAAGACCAAGGGGAAGTACAGCTCGTTCCCCGACTTCCTGGACAAGGTCGAGGCCGTCGTCTGCAACAAGCGGACCGTGGAATCCCTCATCAAGGCCGGCGCCTTCGACGAGATGGGCCACACCCGCAAGGGCCTCGTCGCCCACCACGAGCCCATGATCGACAACGTGGTGCAGGTCAAGCGCAAGGAGGCCGAGGGGCAGTTCGACCTCTTCGGCGGCGGCGAGGAGGACAGCGACGAGCCGGGCTTCGGGCTCGACGTGGAGTTCTCCGACGTCGAGTGGGAGAAGTCCTACCTGCTGGCCCAGGAGCGCGAGATGCTCGGGCTCTACGTCTCCGACCACCCGCTGTTCGGTCTGGAGCACGTCCTGTCCGACAAGTCGGACGCCGCGATCTCGCAGCTCACCGGCGGTGAGCACGCCGACGGCGCGATCGTCACCGTGGGCGGCATCATCTCCGGCCTCCAGCGCAAGATGACCAAGCAGGGCAACGCCTGGGCCATCGCCACCGTGGAGGACCTGGCCGGCTCCATCGAGTGCATGTTCTTCCCCGCCACCTACCAGCTGGTCTCCACCCAGCTCGTCGAGGACACCGTCGTCTTCGTGAAGGGGCGCCTCGACAAGCGCGAGGACGTGCCGCGCCTGGTCGCCATGGAGATGCAGGTCCCCGACATCTCCAACGCGGGGACCAACGCGCCCGTCGTCCTGACCATCCCCACGGTCCGGGTGACCCCGCCCATGGTCAGCCGGCTCGGTGAGGTGCTGAACAGCCACCGGGGCGACACCGAGGTACGCATCCGGCTCCAGGGCCCCCGCAAGACCACGGTGCTCCGGCTCGACCGGCACCGGGTGAAGCCGGACCCGGCGCTCTTCGGCGACCTGAAGGTGCTGCTCGGGCCGTCCTGCCTGGCGGGCTGAGGTCCGGTACGCGTACGGGAGGGGCGGCTCCGCTTGCGCGGGGTCGCCCCTCCCGATGTGCCGGCCCACGGCCTGTCCGGCCGGACAGGCCCTCGCCGGGAGTCCGGTCAGTTGTGGCCGAAGCGCCGCTGATGCTTGCGCGCAACATCGGCAGGGCTGCCCTGAGCCTGCGACTCCACCGAGCTCCGCGCCTCGGCGGCCGTCGCGCGTGCCTCCTGAGCACCGCGCTCCGCCTGCGAAGCGCGGTCCTGCTGGCTGCCCTGCTTGCGGTTCTTGTTCTTGGCCATGGTGTTCCTCCTCTAAGGACTCTCGGGGCCAGGACCATCGCCAGATTCACATAATCGGATAAACATCGCATGTCGGATCATTACCGTGCGTAGTGGCGGGGTATGATGCGCGCTTTTCGCGATCCGCCACGCCGATGATCGAGTTCCGGCCGTCAACCCCGGCGTGGTCGGGCAGACTCGAAGGAACCTTGAGAAAACCCGATCCCGAATGGCTGGAAGAGGGTGGAACGCGTGGACCGTTGCGTCGTCCTGGTGGACGCCGGCTATCTGCTGGGCGCAGCCGCGAGTCTGCTGGCAGGAGAGCCCGCCCGGTCCCGCATCACCGTCGACCACGCGGCCCTCATCCAGCAGCTGCGCGAACGCGCCGAGGCCGACACCGCGCAGCCGCTGCTGCGGATCTACTGGTTCGACGGCGCCCCCGACCGCGTCCCGCAGCCCGAGCACCGCAGGCTGCGCGTGATGCCGCGGGTCACCGTCCGGCTGGGTGCCCTCACCCGCAGTGACGGGCGCTGGGCGCAGAAGGGTGTCGACGCGGCGATGCACGCCGAGCTCACCGAGCTCGCCCGCAACCGCGCCTGCTCCGACGTGGTCCTGGTGACCGGCGACGGCGACCTGCTGCCCGGCCTGATGTCCGCCAAGGAACACGGCGTCGCCGTCCACCTCTGGGCCGTCCAGGCCGCCGACGGCGACTACAACCAGTCCGAGGACCTGGTCGCCGAGGCCGACGAGCGCCGCGTCCTGGACCGCGCCTGGATCACCCAGGCCGTCCGGGCCAAGGAGACCGGCGGCCCCTGCGCCCCGCCGCCCGCCCCGCGCCCCGAGATCGCCGCGATCCTCTCCGCCCCGCTGCCCGAATCGGCCCTCGCCGCCTCCGCCGAGCGCGCGTCCCGGGCCGCCGCGCAGGCCGAGGCGGCCCGCGACGACGAGGAGGCGGCCCCCCGGCCCGGTGAGAGCCCCGCCCAGTCCGCGCACGGGCACGGCACCAAGGGCGTGCCCACCCCGAAGGACCTGGCCGGCACCCTGCGCGGGCCCGCCGGACCGGCCGAGCGGCATCCCGCCCCGCAGCCCGCGGCGACCCTGCGCTGGTCGTCCGACCGGGGCTGGGTGGAGCGCGGCGGCCCACTGGGCGAACCCGCGGAGACCGCGTCCCTGCCGACCCTCGCCCAGCTCACCAGCGCCGAACAGCGCTGGGCCGACCGGGAGGAGGACATCACCACGGTCGGCGGCGACCCCTTCGAGGTGGGCCAGGTCTTCGCCCGGCGCTGGATGGAACGGCTCCCGGAGACCGGCCACCTGCCGAAGCTCTCCGCCCTCTACCCGCGCATCCCGCACCGCATCGACGGCGAACTCCTCCGGTACGCGGCCCGCTTCGGCCTCCTCGCCCACAAGGACGACCAGATCGACGAGCACGACCGGTACGCGATCAGGGCGGGCTTCTGGCGCGAGATCGACGTACGGGCCGCCGCCGACCACGCCCCGGCGACCGAGCGGGCGGCGGAGAAGGCCGGGAAATCCGCGCCCGCCGGGGACTGAGTCCCCGATCCCGCGGGGCCCGCTCCACCCGGCCGCCGTCCGTGGCGTCGATGTCCGATCGGTGCGGCCCCGGGCGTAATGCCGGTCCCCGGACCCCGTACCCTCGTACCTCGTGAATACGGGGACAGCACAGGCGCCGACGGCGAGCGGCACCGTGTGCGCGGTGCGCGATCTGGTGAAGACCTACCCCCCGGTCCGGGGCCGCCGCGGCGCGCCCGCGACCCCCGGGGTACGCGCCACCGACGGCATCAGCCTCGACGTCCGGCGCGGTGAGATCTTCGGACTGCTCGGGCCCAACGGAGCCGGCAAGTCCACCCTCGTACGCCAGCTCACCGGGCTCATGCGGCCCGACTCCGGCAGCGTCGACATCCTCGGCCACGACCTCGTCCGCCACCCCGAGCGGGCCTCCCGGCTGATCGGCTACCTCGGGCAGGAGTCCACCGCGCTGGACGAGCTGACGGTCGCCCTGGCCGCCGAGACCACCGGGCGGCTGCGCGGGCTTCCGTTGCGCGAGGCCCGGGCCGAGCGCGACGCCGTCCTGGACGAGCTCGGCCTCACCGGCCTCGCGGACCGGCCGCTGAAGAAGCTCTCCGGCGGCCAGCGGCGCCTCGCCTGCTTCGCCGCCGCGCTCGTCGGGGAGCGTCCCGTGCTCGTCCTGGACGAGCCGACGACCGGCATGGACCCGGTGGCACGGCGCGCCGTCTGGGCCGCCGTCGACCGCCGGCGCGCGGAGCGCGGTGCGACGGTCCTGCTCGTCACCCACAACGTCATCGAGGCCGAGACCGTCCTCGACCGGGTCGCCGTCGTCGAACGCGGCAAGGTCATCGCCTGCGACACCCCCGCCGGGCTCAAGGAGCGCGTCGCCGGGGAGGTCCGGGTCGAGCTGGTGTGGCGCGAGCGCGCCCCGCTGGAGATCCCCGAGGTCGCGGCCCTGCGGGCGGGTGCGCGGGAGTCCGGGCGGCGCTGGACGCTGCGGCTCGCGCCCGACGAGGCACGCGCGGCGGTCGCCGCGGTCACCGGGGGCGCGGCCTTCGCGGCGCTCGACGACTTCAGCCTGGCGACGCCGAGCCTGGAGGACGTCTACCTCGCGCTCGGCGGCGGCGCGACCAAGGGACTGGTGAAGGCATGAGCGCAATCGGTGCGGTGGCCGGGGCGGCCGCGACGCTCGCCCCCCGGGCCCGGCTGTTCCCCTCCCTCGCGGCCGTCTACCGCGCCCAGCTCTCCCGGGCCCGGGTGGCCCGCATCCCGCTGCTGTTCGTGGCGACCTTCCAGTCGGTCGGGATCATGGTCCTCATGCGCGGGGTGGTGGACGGCGGTTCCGAGGCGCGGGCCGTCGTCGCCGGGTCCAGCGTCCTGGTCGTGGCCTTCGTCGCGCTGAACCTCCTCGCCCAGTACTTCGGGCAGCTCCGGGCGGGCGGCGGGCTCGACCACTACGCCACCCTGCCCGTGCCGCCCGCCGCCGTCGTGCTCGGCGCGGCGGGGGCGTACGCCTCCTTCACCGTGCCCGGGACCGTGGTCACGGCGGTGACCGGCAGTGTGCTGTTCGGGCTGCCGATGGGGCATCTGTGGGTGCTCGTGGCCGTCGTGCCGCTGTCCGGCGCGGCGCTCTCGGGCCTCGGCGCCGCGCTGGGGCTCCTCGCCCCGCGCCAGGAGCTCGCCACGCTGCTCGGGCAGCTGGGCATGTCCGCCGCGCTCCTGCTGGGCGTCCTGCCGGCCGACCGGCTGCCGGAGCCGGTGGGCTGGGCGCGCGACCTGCTGCCGTCCACGTACGGGGTGGAGGCGCTGGCCCGGTCCTTCGGCGCCCGTCCCGACTGGGCGGTCGTCGCGCTCGACCTCGCGGTCTGCGCCGTCGTCGGTGTGGTCTCGCTCGCCGTGGCCACCTGGGCGTACCGCAGGGCGGCGGTCCGGTGAGGCGCGGCTCGCGGGCGCCTGGCACGATGGCACGGTGACCGCACCTCTGACGCCGCCGAACAGGCCCTCGTCCGACGACCACCACGACTGGCGGAAGCCGGCTCCGGGGGGTGAGCCCGGTGCTGCTCCGTACGGTTCCCACCTGGCGCCCTCGCCGGGGGCGGACCGGAACGAGCTGCCGGCGGATGTGCGGCGAGCGGGCGTCGTCGCGGCCGTGGTGACCGTCGCCGGTGTGCTGATGGGGCTGCTGTGGCTGTGGCTCGCGCCCCGGGTGCCGCTCGTCTCCGACAGCACCGCGGTGTTCCTCAACGACAGCGAGGGCGAGGAGGCGATCGGGGCCGACGGCACGTTCGCCCTCCTCGGGCTGGCGTTCGGCGCGGTCTCGGCGGGGCTCGTCTTCTGGTTCCACCGGCGCGGCGGGATCCTGCTGACGCTGGGGCTCGCGGTCGGCAGTGTGCTCGGGTCGCTGCTGGCGTGGCAGCTCGGGACGCGGCTGGGGCCCACGTCCGACGTGGTCGCGCATGCGCGGGAGGTCGGCAAGGGGGTCGTGTTCGACGCGCCGTTGGAGATGCACGCGTACGGGGTGCTGCTGGCTTGGGGGCTGGCGGCGATGGTGGTGCATCTGGGGCTGACCGCGGCTTGGGGGCCGCGGGAGTTCGAGGGGGAGTGGGCGTCCTCCGGGGGGTGGGGGCCCGGGGCGCCTTCGGCGCCGTCGTCCGGGGCGCCGTCGTCGGGGTCCGGCGCGCCCTCCGACGGAGCGTAGGGCCGCAGCGCGGGGCTTGTTCCCCTCCCCGCCCGTTCCCGAAACCGGGGCTCCGCCCCGGACCCCGGTCCTCAGACGCCGGACGGGCTGGACAGCCCCCGCTCAGCCCCGGCCGATGTCCGCGAACACCGCGCCCGTCAGCGCCGCCAGGTCCTCCGGGGACAGCTCCACCTCCAGGCCGCGGCGGCCCGCCGAGACGCAGATCGTCGTGTGGGCGCGGGCCGACGCGTCCAGGATCGTGGGGAGGCGTTTGCGCTGGCCCAGGGGGGAGATGCCGCCCCGGACGTAGCCCGTGGTGCGTTCCGCCGCCGCCGGGTCCGCCATCGTGGCGCGTTTGCCGCCCGCCGCCGCGGCCAGCGCCTTCAGGTCGAGGCTCCCGGCCACCGGGACGACCGCGACGGTCAGGCGGCCGTCCACGTCGGCGACCAGGGTCTTGAAGACGCGGTCGGGGGAGACGCCCAGGGCCTGGGCCGCCTCCTCGCCGTAGGAGGGCGACGCCGGGTCGTGGTCGTACGCGTGCACGGTGAACGCCGTGCCCGCCGCCGTCAGGGCGACCGTGGCGGGGGTGCCGCCGGACTGGGATTTCTTCTGCTTCTTCGCCATCGCGTCAGTTGGGGTGCGTCGGGGCGACGGTCAGGTCCACCGCGGGCAGCGACGGCAGGTGCCGGATCACCGCCGTCTCCGAACGCAGGAGCCGCAGCTCCTCGCGGAGGCGGGTCGCGGTGTCCGGGGCCTGGAGGAGCCGCTGCTTGGCGGGAACGTCCAGGACCACCGTCGAGGCGACCAGGTACGAGACGACCGACGGGTCGTCCGGCAGGTCCGCGCCCGTGGTGAGGGAGCGCTCGCTCGCACCCGCCAGGCGCTTCTGGTAGCCGCGGAAGGCCCGCAGGACGCCTTCGGCGAGCGGGCCCGCCTCGTCGCCCGGGTCTTCCTCCAGCTCCTCCAGCTCGGCCGTGAGGAAGGGGCCGGACGCGTCCACGGACAGGAGCCGGACCCGCGTGGTGCCGGTGGCCAGGACCTCGAAGCTGCCGTCCGCGCGCTCCCGGACGGTCGCGGCGTCGGCGACGCAGCCCACCCGGTGCAGCGACTGGAGGGGATCGGCGCCGAAGCCGTCGCCCGGGCCGCGTTCGACGGGCTTGCGGACCGCCTCAGGCATGCCGAGACCCGTCACAGCGGTCTCCCGGCCGTCCCGGATGGCGACCACGGCGAACCGGCGCGGTTCGTCCTCGTCGATGGTGAGGAGCTCCCGCATCATGGCGCGATATCGCTCCTCGAAGACGTTGAGGGGCAGCACGAGGCCCGGGAACAGCACCGCGTTCAGCGGGAACAGAGGCAGGCGAGCGGTGGTCACAGCGGTCAAGCGTAATGGCCGCGCGCCCGTCCGCGTCCGGAGCCTTGCCACAGCGGGGTCCCGGAGGCCACCCGCAGCCGTGCGCTGTCCCGCGCGTCCAGGAACCGGCCCAGCGGATCGCCGGACACCGAAGCCCACGGGAACGAGGACGCGTGCGCGCCGATCCGGCCGAACTGCTCCAGCGCCTCCGCCCACCGGCCCCGCACCACCAGGACGTACGCGAGCAGATTGCGGACCTCGGCCGGCCACGGGTCGCCCGGGGCGAAGGCCGCCGACAGGGAGATCGCCAGATCCGCCGCCGCGTCGATCCGCTCCTCCTGGACCGAGGTCGACCGGGCGTCCCACGCCCCCTCGGTCAGCATCGCGAAGGCCGCGCGCAGCGGCAGCGCCTGGACCAGGGAGCTGGGCACCGAGTCCTCGGCAGCCCGCTCCGCGAAGTCGAAGCACTCCCGGTGCGAGCCGTACCAGGCGGCCGACAGGTACTGGAGCGCGGCGACATGGCAGCCGTAGTGGTGCGTGGAACGCTGGAGGGCCTGCTCCCACAGCGCCTCGAACGTGGTGTGCGTGGCCTGCGTGCCCCGGGCGTGGTCGAGCGCGAGGCGCCAGGGCACCGGGTCGCGCGGATCACCGGCCGCGGCCGCCGTGATCAGCGGCCCCACCTCGCGCAGCTGCTCCGCGCGCGCCGGGGACTCCCAGGCGCGGTCGACCGCGAGCTGTGCCTTGACGAGCAGCGCGTCCGGATCGTGCGGCGCGGCGGCCAGCCAGTCCGCGAGCCAGCCGTCCCGGTTCCGGGCGAACGCGACGAGCCGTCTCAGATAGCGGTCCCGGCTCTCCCACTCGGCCGCGTCCCGGGTGGTCGCCAGGAGCTTCGCGGCCGGTTCGTACTCCCCGGCCGCGGCGGCCACCAGCGCGGGGGAGAGCCGTTCGTCGGGGGCGTCGAGCAGCACCGCGTGGTCCGCGGGCAACCCGGTGGAGAGCGCCGGGGTGTGCCGGATCACGCGCGCGGTTCGGAGCAGAGCGCGGAGGAAAGGCATGGTGCAGACCATTGAAAAGCGCTGGTGGAGGCGGCGCCAAGGGGAGCGCTGTGAAGCATTTGTGCCGAGTGGATGGGTTGCCCGGCCATCGGTCAAGGAGCGGTAAAAGAATGCGCGGATTCCGGCTGATTCTCGCTGGTCCTGGGCAGAAAGCCCGTGGTCCGTCCCGGCTGTGGCCCGGTGCCGTGCGGCCCGCCGTCACCGGGGACGGCCGCCCGCTCCGGCGCCCGGCGGTCAGCCGCGGCGCAGCAGCCGCGAGGCACCCGCCGCGACCGTGGTGGCCAGTATCCACCCCACCAGGACCAGCCCGGCCGCCATCCACTGCCAGCCGCCCTCCAGCCGCCAGTAGCCCTGCTGGCCGAGGTCGATCACCGGGATCAGCAGATCCAGCGCGTACAGCGCCGCGTTCCACTGCGGATGCTCCGCGCCCTTGATCGAGGCCGGGTCGTACCGCGAGAAGGCCAGCGTGCCCGCCGCCCACAGCACCGCCATCCACACCGCGGCCCGCCCGGGCCGGTACCCGTACGCCACCGTCCAGTCCTGGAGGTAGCCCCAGAGCTTCCCGGCCGGCGGCAGGGTCTCGCGGCGGCGGCGCTGCTTGGCGAGCAGCACCTCCCGGGCGTCCGCGTCCTCGCCGCAGCCGCGGAGGACCGCCGCCAGCCGCTCGTAGGGCTCCGGCACGTACTCCGGGGTCGCCGCCGCCACCCACTCCAGGCGACGGGAGAGCGGGAAGTGCCCGTACGGGACGAGGTTCTCGTACACGAACCCGCCCATCGCGAGCCCGCCCGGGCCCGGCCAGCTCGTGGAGACGTCGATCAGCGTGACGACCTTCGCGCCGTTGAGCACCACCCGGCCGCGCACCGGGCGCTCCGGGTTGAACCGCAGCTCCGGCGTGACCGTCCGGCGCAGCGACAGCTCCTCGTGCGTGTCCAGCACGAACACCGCCTTGTGCAGGTCCACCGCGTCACCGAACCTGCCGTCGTCCAGCCGCACCCCGCCCCGGCAGCGGAACACCTGCGAGCGGGTACCGTGCGCGGGGGCCGGCGACGTGGTGATGCCGTACGGGGGAGTGGTGCCCTGGTTCCCCGTGTCGACGCTGACCCACGCCTCGCTCATGTACAGCGTCCGCTCGACGCTGAGCTGCGGGGCGTTCAGCGCGCGGCGGCCCCGGGCCGCCCGCAGCCGGCTGCCGCGCAGGCTCAGCGAGCCGCCCACCTTCGCCCCGCGCAGACTCAGCTCGCCCAGCATGTCCGCCATCTCGGCCTGGAGGTCCTGGGCGACCGTCAGCCCGTCGCCGAGCAGGGCCCGCCCCTGCCGGTCCGGGCCGACCTCGATCTGGTTGACCAGCAGGTCCGTGCCGATCTGGGCGTCCGTGAGCCGGATGCCGCGCTCCACCCGGCAGCGCGGCAGATGCAGATCGCCCTCGGTGCGCAGCCGGGCCGCGTCGAAGCGGGGCACCGCGCACCCCACGAGCCGCAGGGTCGTGAAGTGGCACTCCGGGAACGCCACCTCCTCGTCGAACCGGCAGCCGGTCAGCTCCACGTACGGATCGACGCGCCCGCCCGCCAGGTCCAGCTTCCCCGTGATCCGTACGCCCCGGAGCTTCAGCGCCGTCACCCGGCCCGGCCGGGGCGGCGGACCGCTCAGCAGCAGCCGGGCGACGACCCGGGCCGCCACACTGCGCTCGGGGCCCCACTCGTGCGGGGCGAAGGGATCGTCGCGGGCCCGGTCGCGGGACCGCAGGTCGTAGGTCGTGCCGTTCCGGAAGGACTGCCACATGCCCAGCTCCGCCGCGCTGAGGCCGTCCGGGAGATCATCGTCGTGCCGCTCCGTCACCGGTGCCCCTTTCGTCCGGAGGCGTGATCCCGTTATTCCCTCTGAGTGACGGAATGAACGCACATAGTCAGCCGTCACAGCGCCGGCATGTATCAGCCAGTGATACGGCCGTCCGGCCGTGCGCGGCGGTCTGAGAGAATTGCGGTGTGATCTCTCGAATCGATCTGCGCGGCGATGCCCTCCCCGAGGGCGGCGCCCTGCGCGACCTGCTGCCCCGTGCCGAGTTCGACGTGGAAGCCGCCCTGGAGACGGTGCGGCCCATCTGCGAGGACGTACGCCATCGTGGCTCGGCGGCAGTGATCGACTGGGGGGAGAAGTTCGACGGCGTCCGGCTGGAATCGGTCCGGGTGCCCGCCGCCGCCCTCACCCGGGCGCTGGACGAGCTCGACCCGGCCGTCCGCGCCGCCCTCGACGAGTCCATCCGCCGCGCCCGTCTCGTCCACCGCGCCCAGCGCCGCACCACGCACACCACCCAGGTCGTCCCCGGCGGCACGGTCACCGAGAAGTGGGTCCCCGTCGACCGCGTCGGGCTCTACGTGCCGGGCGGCCGTTCGGTCTATCCCTCGTCCGTGGTGATGAACGTTGTGCCTGCTCAGGAAGCTGGCGTAACGTCGCTGGCCGTAGCCTCTCCACCCCAGGCCGCTCCCCGCACATCCGGGGATGGTCCGGAGTTCGGCGGACTGCCGCACCCCACGATCCTGGCCGCCTGTGCATTGCTTGGGGTGGACGAGGTCTACGCCGCCGGCGGCGCCCAGGCCGTCGCGATGTTCGCGTACGGCACCGCGGACTGCCTGCCCGTCGACCTGGTCACCGGCCCCGGCAACATCTACGTCGCCGCCGCCAAGCGCCTCCTCAAGGGCCGCATCGGCATCGACGCCGAAGCCGGACCCACCGAGATCGCGATCCTGGCCGACGCCACCGCCGACCCGGTGCACGTCGCCGCCGACCTGATCAGCCAGGCCGAGCACGACCCGATGGCCGCCGCCGTCCTCGTCACCGATTCCGAGGAACTGGCCGCCGCCACCGAGGCCGAGCTGGTCACCCAGGTCGCCGCGACCAAGCACGTCCAGGAGCGCATCGAGCCCGCCCTGGCCGGCCGGCAGTCCGCGATCGTCCTGGTCAACGACCTGGAGGACGGCCTCACCGTCGTCAACGCGTACGCCGCCGAGCACCTGGAGATCCAGACCGCCGACGCCGCCGCGCTCGCCGACCGGGTCCGCAACGCCGGAGCGGTCTTCGTCGGCCCCTGGTCGCCCGTCTCGCTCGGCGACTACTGCGCGGGCTCCAACCACGTCCTGCCCACCGGCGGCTGCGCCTGCCACTCCTCGGGCCTGTCCGTGCAGTCCTTCCTGCGCGGCATCCACATCGTCGACTACACGCGCGACGCGCTCGCCGAGGTCACCCACCACGTGGTGACCCTCGCCGAGGCGGAGGACCTCCCCGCCCACGGCGCCGCGCTCAAGGCCAGGTTCGGGTGGAAGGTTCCCCAGCAGTGACGAAGAACAACGCGGGCGGCCCCACGGCCAACCCCTGGGACACCCTGCCCCTCCGCGACGAACTGCGCGGCCAGTCCCCGTACGGCGCGCCCCAGCTCGACGTCCCCGTACGGCTCAACACCAACGAGAACCCCTACCCGCTGCCCGACGCCCTGGTCGACCGCATCGCCGAACGGGTCCGCGAGGCCGCCCGCGACCTCAACCGCTACCCCGACCGCGACGCCGTCGAACTGCGCACCGAGCTCGCCCGCTACCTCACCCGCACCGCCGGGCACCGCGTCGAGGCCGCCAACGTCTGGGCCGCCAACGGCTCCAACGAGGTCCTCCAGCAGCTGCTCCAGACCTTCGGCGGGCCCGGCCGCACCGCTATCGGCTTCGAGCCCTCCTACTCGATGCACGCCCTCATCTCCCGGGGCACCGGCACCGGCTGGATCTCCGGGCCGCGCAACGAGGACTTCACCATCGACATCGACGCCGCCCGCGCCGCCATCGCCGAGCGCCGCCCCGACGTCGTCTTCATCACCTCCCCCAACAACCCCACCGGCACCGCCGTCGACGCCGACACCGTCCTCGCGCTGTACGAGGCCGCGCAGGCCGCAGGTCCTTCGATGGTCGTCGTGGACGAGGCCTACGGCGAGTTCAGCCACCGCCCCTCGCTGCTCCCGCTGATCGAGGGCCGACGCCACCTGGTCCTCTCGCGGACCATGTCGAAGGCGTTCGGCGCCGCCGGGCTCCGCCTCGGCTACCTGGCCGCCGACCCCGCCGTGGTCGACGCGGTGCAGCTGGTCCGGCTGCCGTACCACCTGTCCTCCGTCACCCAGGCCACCGCGCTCGCCGCCCTGGAGCACACCGATACGCTCCTCGGGTACGTCGCGCAGCTCAAGAGCGAGCGCGACCGGCTCGTCACCGAGCTGCGCGGCCTCGGCTTCGACGTCACCGACTCGGACGCCAACTTCGTCCAGTTCGGCCGCTTCGCCGACAGCCACACCGCCTGGCGGCAGATCCTCGACCGGGGCGTCCTGGTCCGGGACAACGGCGTACCGGGATGGCTGCGGGTCTCCGCGGGGACCCCGGCAGAGAACGACGCGTTCCTCGATGCGGTGCGCGGACTGAAGAAGGAGCACGACGCATGAACCCCCGCACAGGCCGCGTGGAGCGCACCACGAAGGAGACGTCCGTCCTGGTCGAGATCAACCTCGACGGGACCGGCAAGGTCGACGTCGCGACCGGGGTCGGCTTCTACGACCACATGCTCGACCAGCTCGGCCGGCACGGTCTTTTCGACCTCACCGTCAAGACCGACGGCGACCTGCACATCGACTCGCACCACACCATCGAGGACACCGCCCTCGCACTCGGAGCCGCCTTCAAGCAGGCGCTCGGCGACAAGGTCGGCATCTACCGCTTCGGCAACTGCACCGTCCCGCTGGACGAGTCGCTCGCCCAGGTCACCGTCGACCTCTCCGGCCGCCCCTACCTGGTGCACACCGAGCCCGAGAACATGGCGCCGATGATCGGCGCGTACGACACGACGATGACCCGGCACATCCTGGAGTCGTTCGTCGCCCAGGCGCAGATCGCCCTGCACGTCCACGTCCCGTACGGGCGCAACGCGCACCACATCGTGGAGTGCCAGTTCAAGGCGCTCGCCCGGGCCCTGCGGTACGCCAGCGAGCGCGACCCGCGCGCGGCCGGAATCCTCCCGTCCACGAAGGGCGCCCTGTGACCGGCCTCAACACCGTCCTGATCCTGGTCGGCCTGTTCCTGGCCGGCGGGGTCTACTCCTTCTCCAAGCAGGGCATGCCCAAGGGCGTCATCGTCCTGCTCTCCATCGGCTCACTGATGTGCCTGGTGGCGGGCGTCCTGCGCATTCAAGGTCTCTGGGACTAGGAAGCGACGAGCGACACGTGGATACGAAGAAGAAGGTCGTCGTCTTCGACTACGGCTTCGGCAACGTCCGTTCCGCCGAACGCGCCCTCGCCCACGTCGGCGCGGACGTCGAGATCACCCGCGACTTCGACGCCGCGATGAACGCGGACGGGCTGCTGGTGCCCGGCGTCGGCGCGTTCTCGGCGTGCATGGAGGGCCTGAAGAAGGCCCGCGGCGAGTGGGTCATCGGCCGCAGGCTGGCCGGCGGACGCCCCGTCATGGGCATCTGCGTCGGCATGCAGATCCTGTTCGAGCGCGGCATCGAGCACGGTGTGGAGACCGAGGGCCTGGACGAGTGGCCCGGCACGGTCGGCCCGCTGAAGGCCGACGTCGTCCCGCACATGGGCTGGAACACCGTCGAAGCCCCCGAGGACTCCCAGCTGTTCGCGGGACTCGACGCCGGTGCCCGGTACTACTTCGTGCACTCGTACGCGGCGCACGACTGGGACCTCGAAGTGACCAACCCGAAGATCCGTGCCCCCAGGGTCACCTGGGCCACGCACGGCGAACGGTTCGTGGCGGCCGTGGAGAACGGCGCGCTGTGGGCCACCCAGTTCCACCCCGAGAAGTCCGGCGATGCCGGCGCCCAGCTGCTGACCAACTGGATCGAGACGCTGTAATGCCGAAGCTTGAACTGCTCCCCGCCGTAGACGTCCGCGACGGCCAGGCGGTCCGCCTGGTGCACGGCGAGTCCGGCTCCGAGACCTCCTACGGCTCCCCGCTGGAGGCCGCACTCGCCTGGCAGCGCGCCGGCGCCGAGTGGCTGCACCTGGTCGACCTGGACGCCGCCTTCGGCACCGGGGACAACCGGACCCTCATCGCCGAGGTCGCCGGCGCCATGGACATCAAGGTCGAGCTGTCCGGCGGCATCCGCGACGACGCCTCGCTCGCCGCCGCCCTCGCCACCGGCTGCCGCCGGGTCAACCTCGGCACCGCCGCACTGGAGACCCCCGAGTGGGTCGCCAAGGTCATCGCCGAGCACGGCGACAAGATCGCCGTCGGCCTCGACGTGCGCGGCACCACGCTGCGCGGCCGGGGCTGGACCCGCGACGGCGGCGACCTCTACGAGACGCTGGCCCGCCTCGACTCCGAGGGCTGCGCCCGCTACGTCGTCACCGACATCGCCAAGGACGGCACGCTCCAGGGCCCCAACCTGGAGCTCCTGAAGAACGTCTGCGCCGCCACCGACAAGCCCGTCGTCGCCTCCGGCGGCGTCTCCTCGCTGGACGACCTGCGCGCCATCGCCTCGCTCGTCCCGGCGGGCGTCGAGGGTGCGATCGTCGGCAAGGCCCTGTACGCGAAGGCGTTCACCCTGGAAGAGGCGCTGGAGGCGGTCTCCGCATGACCGACTCCGCCGCGTCCGTGCGCCGCGTCTCCTCCGGCGCCCCCTGGGAGGAGAAGTTCGGCTACTCCCGCGCCGTCGCACTGCCGAACGGCCTGGTGCTCGTGTCCGGCTGCACGTCGGTGGTCGGCGGCGAGATCGCCGCAGGCGGGCCGTACGACCAGACCGTCACCGCGTTCAACGTCGCCTTCGAGGCGCTGAAGGAGCTGGGTCTCGGCCGCGAGGACGTCGTCCGCACCCGGATGTACGTCATGCACGCCCGCGACACCGACGAGGTCGGCCGCGCCCACAAGGAGCTGTTCGACGCGGTGCGCCCCGCCGCCACCATGGTCGTCGTCTCCGGCTTCGTGGACCCGGGCCTGGTCGTCGAGGTCGAGGTCGAGGCGTACCGGGCGGGTGCGCGATGAGCCTCGCGGTACGCGTCATCCCCTGCCTCGACGTGGACAACGGCCGGGTCGTCAAGGGCGTCAACTTCCAGAACCTGCGGGACGCGGGCGACCCCGTCGAGATGGCGAAGCTGTACGACGCCGAGGGCGCCGACGAGCTGACCTTCCTGGACATCACCGCGTCCAGCGGCGACCGGGAGACCACCTACGACGTGGTGCGCCGCACCGCCGAGCAGGTCTTCATCCCGCTCACGGTGGGCGGCGGCGTCCGCACCCCGGACGACGTCGACAAGCTGCTGCGGGCCGGCGCGGACAAGGTCGGCGTCAACACGGCGGCCATTGCCCGGCCCGAGCTGATCCGGGAGATCGCCGAGCGCTTCGGCCGCCAGGTCCTGGTGCTCTCGGTGGACGCCCGGCGCACCCCCGAGGGCACGTTCGAGGTCACCACGCACGGCGGCCGCCGGGGCACCGGCATCGACGCCGTCGAGTGGGCCCACCGGGCGGCGGAGCTCGGCGCCGGCGAGATCCTGCTCAACTCGATGGACGCCGACGGCACGAAGGACGGCTACGACACCGAGATGATCGCCGCCGTCCGCGAGCACGTCAGCGTCCCCGTCATCGCCTCCGGAGGCGCCGGCCGGCTCGCGGACTTCGCGCCGGCCGTCGGCGCCGGGGCCGACGCGGTCCTGGCCGCGTCCGTCTTCCACTTCGGCGACCTGCGGATCTGGGAGGTCAAGGGCGCGCTGGCGGAGGCCGGTCACCCGGTGCGCTGACCGCCCGGACTGTGCGTGTGCACAGGTGTGGGGCGTCCTCCCCTGGGAGGGCGCCCCCTCGCCGTACGCGCACCTTCCGGGCCGCGCCCCGGAAGCCTAGTGTGCCCGGCGTGACTCCCCCCACGACCGTGCACAGTCCGCTCCGGCTGTACGGCCGCAGCGGTGAACTCGCCGCCCTGGAGACCCTGTTGACGCGCCTTCGCCACGGCGACGGCGGCGCGCTGGTCCTGACGGCCCCGCCGGGCTCGGGCCGCACGGCCCTCCTCGCCCACGCCGTCGCCGCCTACCGCGACCGGGGCGCGGGCCACGCCCTTCATGCCGTCGGCGCACCCGACGAGCGGTGGGTGCCGTACAGCGGGCTGCACGCGTTGCTGTGCGCTGCGGGTCCCGCGCCCGGCGACCCCGACCGCGTGCTGCGCGACGGCCTCCCGCCCGCGGCCTTCCTCGCCCTCCTCCGGCGGCTCGGCGGCGGGCGGCCCCTCCTGGTGTGCGTGGACGACGCCCACCTCTGGGACCCCGATTCCCGTGCCGCCCTCGCCTTCGCCGCCCGCCGGCTCGGGCCGGGCAGCCGGGCCGCCGTGCTGATCGCCGCCGGGGACGAGGCCGGCTTCGCCGGGCTGCCGGCCCTGCGCCCCGGCCCCCTGGACGACGGCGCGGCCTCGGCGCTCCTGGACCGGCTCACCGGGGCGGACCGGGCCGATCCGGTGGTGCGGGGCGCACTGCTCCGGGAGGCGGCCGGGAATCCCGGACTGCTCACCGCGCTCACCGCCCGCCTCACCCCGGCCCAGCTCGCCGGGCGGGCGCCGCTGCCGCACCCCTTGCCCGGCGGGGACGAGGTCCTGGCCGCCCACGCCGACCGCGTCGGCCACCTCCCCGCCGCCACCCGGACCCTCCTCCTGGTCGCGGCCGCCGCGCACGCGCACGAGCCGGAGGGCGCGGGCGCCGACCTCGCTCTCGTACGCCGCGCCGCCGCGTCGGCCGCCGTCCCGCCCGCCGCGTGCGACCTGGCCCTGCACACGCCCGGCGGCACGGCCGGTGCGCTCCGGCGGGCCGGCGACCGCGTCCACTTCGGCGAGCCCCTGCTGCGCCGCGCCCTCCTGCACCGGGCGCCCCCGGACCGCCGCCGCGCAGTGCACGACCTGCTCGCCGGCCTGCTCGCGCCCGGGTTCGCCGCCCTGATCCAGCGGGCCTGCGCGTCCCCCGGACCCGACGCCCCGCTCGCGGCCGCACTGGAGGCGGCCGCCGCCCCGCCCCGCCCGCACGCCGACCGCGCGACCGCCCTCACCCACGCCGCCGCGCTGACCCCGGACGAGGCGGACAGGGCCGCCCGGTACGCGGCGGCGGCCGAGCAGTACCGCCTCGCGGGCGAGCCGGGGCGGGCCCGCGCCGCGCTGGCACGGGCGGGCGCCGCCCCCGGCCCCGCCCACCACGTGCGCGGCCTGCTCGCCCTCGCCGGCGGACCCGCCCCCGACGCCCACGAGACCCTGCTCACCGCCGCCGCCCTGCTCGCCCCGCACGACCC
Source organism: Streptomyces sp. DT224 (assembly GCF_049844595.1). Classification (NCBI taxonomy): domain Bacteria; kingdom Bacillati; phylum Actinomycetota; class Actinomycetes; order Kitasatosporales; family Streptomycetaceae; genus Streptomyces; species Streptomyces sp. DT224. The sequence goes on along the minus strand of NZ_JBNCLI010000007.1, from coordinate 264,595 downwards.
CGGGCGCGCCCGGAACGCCCTGCTCGGGGCCGCCGAGGCCGCCTGGGCGGCGGGGGACGCGCTCGGGTACCTCGACGCGCTGACCCGTATCACCGCGGACGGCGCCGACCGGGACCTGGCCCACTACCGGGACGGGATGTGCGCCGTGCTGCGCGGGCGGATCGGTGCCGGGCACCTGCTGCTGCGCCGCTGTCTCGACTCCGGCGCCCGCGACCCCGGGGCGCTGTTGCGGGCCGGAGCGGCCGGGCTTGTCCTCGGCGACCTCGACGCCGCCTGCCGGGCCGGGACCCGCGCGCTGGCCGCCGTACACGCGGGCGGTGCCGACGCCCTGCTGCCGCAGGCCCTGGAACACCTCGCCTACGCGGAGCTGCGCGCCGGGCGGCACGCCCGGGCCCGTGCCCACGCGCTGGACGGCCTGCGCGCGGCACGCCGTACCGGGGGGCTCAACACCGCGGCCCACCTGCACGCCGTACTCGCCCTCGCCGCCTCCGTGGAGAGCGGGACGCGGGAGTGCGCGGCGCACGCCGGTGCCGCGCTCGCGGGCGCCGCGCCGCACGGGCTCGTCCAGGCGGAGACCCTGGCCACCTGGGCGCTGGCGCGCGCCGATCTGGCGGCCGGGCGCCCGGCGGAGGCGGCGGCGCGGCTCGACCCGCTGGTCCGGCCCGGGCCCCGGCGCGGCCACTTCGCCACCCGGATGCTCGCCGTGCCCTGTTACGTCGAGGCGTCCGTGCTGGCCGGGCGGGCGGTCCGGGGCGGGGGAGCGGAACCGGTGGCCGAGGCGGTGGCGGAGTTCGCCGTGTGGGCGACGCGCACCACGGACCCCCAGGTCCCCGCCCAACTCGCCCGCTGCCGGGCCCTGCTGGCGCCGGTGGGCGAGGCGGCCGGGCGGTACGGGGAGGCGCTCGCCCATCACGACCGGGCGGGCGGCGACTTCGAACAGGCCCGTACCCGGCTGCTGTTCGGGTCCTGGCTGCGCAGGCGCCGCCGCACCCGCGAGGCCCGCGAGCCGTTGCGGGACGCCCTGGTCGGGTTCGAACGGTGCGGGGCCGCGGCCTGGGCCGCCCGGGCGAGCGGCGAACTGCGGGCCGCCGGTGAGGCGGTGGAGGTGCCGGGCCCCTCCGGGGCGGCCGCCCCGCTGGCGGCGCTCACCCCGCAACAGGAGCGGATCGCCCGGTGCGTGGCCGAGGGGGCCACCAACCGGGAGGTCGCACGGCGGCTCTCGGTGAGCACCCGGACCGTCGACCACCACCTGCGCAACGTGTTCGCCGCCCTGGGCGTGCGCTCGCGGACGGAGCTGGCCGGGCTGCTCGGGAACGGGGGCTGAGACCACCAAGGTTGCAGGACCGTGATGAGAAGGAGGCCGCACACCTCTAGGTACCGACTGGGCGGTATGTCATTCTGCGGGCGTCAGGATCATTCGGTGCGCCCGCGGCTCCGTCGTGGGCGGGGCGTGCCGGAGCCGGCCGTTCACCGAGCCGGCCGAATCCCGGTGGAGGCCGCCATGCCACAGGTCGTACGTTCACGGGTCAGGGCGCTGCCCGCGCCGCCGCCCGTCGTCCCGGTCCCGCGCCGCTTCCGTTCGCTGGCCGACCGCGAGGCCGTCGCCGTCCTGCACCGGGCCGCCCGGGTGCTGGTGGCGGCGCTCCCGGAGCTGACGGACCGGATGGTGGAGGCGCTGCGGGAGCGGGAGCCCGGCTACCGTGCCGCGATCGAGGCCGACCCGGCGGAGATCTGGCAGGAGGTGCACCACTCGCTGCGGCACAACGTGGGCTCGCTCATCCAGCCCCGCGAGTTCCGGGACGCCGCGCACCGCACGTCGCGGCGGATCGGTGAGGTCCGGGCCGAGCAGGGGGTGCCGCTGGACGCGGTCCTGCACGCGTTCCGGATGGGCGGGGCGATGGTCTGGCAGGACCTGGTGGACGAGACCGCCCGCCGCCACCCCGAGGACGTCCGGCTGCTGGTCCATGTCGCCGCGGACGTCTGGAACTTCGTGGACGAGCACTGCGCGATCGTCGCCGACGCCTACCGCAGGGCGGAACGCCGCCTCGCCTGGCGCCGGGAGAACCGGCACCGCCTGATGACGGCCGCGCTGCTCGACGGCACCGCCCAGATCGCCGACCTCCCGGACACGGCGGCGGCCCTCGGCCTGCCGGAGGACGGCCGGTACGCGGTGCTGGCGCTGCGCGACGCCCGCCGCTCCCCGCACGGCACGGCGCACCCGCCCCTGGAGCTGCCCGCCGGCACGGACGCCGTGTGGCACGCGGGGCCCGAGGCGGAGTACGCCGTCCTGTCGCTGGGCCGGTCCGGCGGCACGGACCCGGCGGACGCCCTCGCCGCGCTGGCCGCCGGCCTGCGCGTACCGCCCGGGGCCCGGGCCGGCATCGGCTCGGCGGTGGACGGCCTTGCGGCGGTCGGGGACGCCCGGCGCCTCGCGGACACGGCGCTGCGGGCCTGCCCGGCGGACGGCGGGACCGTCCTGCTCGACGAACACCTGCCCGCCGCCCTGGTGGTCTCGTCCCCGGCGCTCGGCGCGGCCCTCGCCGACCGGGTGCTGGGCCCCCTGGACCGGCTGGACGCGGCCGACCGGGACGTGCTCATCGAAACGCTCACCGCGTGGTTCGACGCGGACGGCTCGGCGCCCCGGGCCGGAGCCCGCCTCTACTGCCACCGCAACACCGTCCTCAACCGCCTCCGCCGCTTCGAACAGCTCACCGGCCGCTGCCTGACCCGCCCCTCGGACGCGACCGAGGTCTCCCTGGCCCTGACGGCCCGCCGCCTGCTGCCGGACTGACCGCCGCCGGACCGAGGGGGCGCGGGGCGTGCGGGGCGCGCCCTGTGCCCCCGCACAGTCCCCGCCGGTACGGCCTGTACCCCTGCCGCGCCCCGGGGCGACCCGCTGTACGCCGGGCCGGGGGCCTGATGCCGTAACCGCATGCCTTCTCCGCGCCTGATTCCCCTCGCTGCCCCAGGGTCCCGGCCCACCACCCCCGGGCCCCGGCGGTGACCGGCGGTTTCGACGCCCGCTCACTCGCGGTCGTCGTGTTCCTCGCGTTCGTCGCCGTCTCGCTGCTGCTGTGCGGGCTGGCCGCCGCCGACCAGGACGATCCGGAGCACTTCTACGCGGGCGGCGGCTCCGCGCTCGGCCCCGCCGGGAGCGGGCTCGCCGTCGCCGGGGACTACCTCTCCGCCGCCACGCTGCTCTCGACGACCGGCTCCGTCGCGCTGGCCGGGTTCGACGGGGTGCTGTTCGCCCTGGCCACGGTCGTCTCGCTGGTCCTGGTGATGCGGGTCCTGGCCGAACCGATGCGCCGCAGCGGCGTGTTCACGCTCGGCGACTTCCTCGCGGACCGGCTCGGCGACCCCTCCGTGCGCCGCGCCCTCGGCATCACGACGCTGGTGGTCCTCACCCCGCTGCTCCTGGTCCAGCTCGCCACCGCCGGGCGGGTGATGGCCGCCATGTTCGGGCTGCCCGACGGCGCGCTGACCAGTTGCACCGTGGCCGGCGGCGCCCTGATGGTCTGCTACTCCGCGGTCGGCGGCATGCGGGGCACCGGGTACGTGCAGATCCTCAAGGTCGCGGTCGCCCTGGCGGCGGTCACCCTGCTCGCCGGTCTGGTGCTCGCCCGCTTCGGCTGGAACCCGTTCGCCCTGTTCGACGCCGCGCGCCGCGGCAGCGGGGCCGGCGGTGCGTACGCCCGCCCCGGGCTCCAGTTCGGCCACGGACCCGCCGGCACCCTGGACCTGCTGGGCTTCCAGCTCACCCTGCTCCTCGGGGCCGCGTGCATGCCGCACATCACGATGCGGCTGCACCCGATGCGCGACCGCCGGACGGTGCGCCGCGCGACCGTGTGGGCGGTGGTCCCGGTGGCCGTGCTGTGCACCGGGATCGTCGTCGCCGGACTCGGCGCGTCCGCGCTGCTCGGGCACAAGGCCATCCAGGGGGCGGACCCGGCCGGCGGCACCGCGCTGCTCATGGTGACCGGCGCGCTCGACCCGGGCGCCGGCGGGCCGCGCGAGAGCCTGCTCTTCGCGTGCGTGGCCTGCGCGGTCTTCGTCACCACGCTGGCCGCCGTCGCCGGTATCACCCTCGCCGCCGCCTCGTCCCTGGCCCGCGACTTCGCGGCGAGGAGCAGAGCGCGTACGGCGGGGCGCTCCGTGCGGTCCGCGGGGCGCGAGATCCTGCGGGCCCGTCTCGCGGTGGTCCTGACCGGCGCGGTCGCCGTCTGGGCGTCCACGTACACCCATGACCGCAACCCGCAGGTCCTGCTCTCGCTCTCCTTCGCGGCGGCGGCCTCCGTCCTGCCGCCGGTCCTGCTGTACGCGCTGTTCCGGCCGGGCTTCACCGCGCGCGGGGTGCGCTGGACGGTGTACGGGACGCTGCCGCTCATCGCGGTCCTGATGGTGTTCTCGCCCGCCTTCTCGGGCACGCCCATCGCGCTCTTCCCGGGCCGTGACTTCCACTGGTTCCCGCTCCAGACGCCCGGCCTGCTCACCATCCCGGCCGGCTTCCTGCTCGGGCACCTGGGCTCCCGCGACGGCCGGAAGGGGACCCGCGCGAGAAGAAGTGCAGCGTTTCTTGCGCAATAGATATTGTGCAACTTTTCTTTCCTGTCTACGCTCGGGGCATGGCACGCGACGCATCACGCCGGGTCTCCGACCTCGGCACCCTCAAGGCATTCGGGCACCCCCTGCGGATGAGGCTCTACCGGGCCCTCTACATCGCCCGGCAGGCCACCGCATCCCAGCTCGCCGAGCAGGTCGACGAGGCGGTCTCGCTCGTCAGCTACCACCTGCGCAAGCTCGCCGACCACGGCCTGATCGAGGAGGCCGACCGCGAGGGCAGGGACGGCCGCGAGCGCTGGTGGCAGCCCGCTTCGGAGGGGCTGACCTTCCACGACGAGGACTTCAGCGACGCGCCCGAGAAGGCCGCCACCCACGCCGCCGTCGGCCGGCTCTCGTACGACCAGCACGTCGAGATGTACCGCCGCCACCTCGACGCGTACCGCACCTGGCCCGCCGAGTGGCGCAGCGCCTCGTTCAGCTCCGAGTACCTCGCCCGGCTGACCGCTGAGGAGCTCGCGGCGCTCGCCTCCGAGATGAACGACCTCATCAAGCGCTACGAGCAGCAGGGCCGCGCCCGCGAGGAGGCCGGCGACGGCGAGGACCGCGAGAACGTCGCCCTCCACGTCTACGGCTTCCCGTTCCGCACCTGACCCGGCCCTACGACGACCCGGCCCGACGAGAGGACGAGACCGTGACCGCCACCCAGCCCGCCCCCGCCGAGGCCCCCGCCCGCCCGGCCCACCGCGACGGCAACGTCCTGCGCTGGCTCGGCGCGTACACCGCGTCCATGATCGGCGACAGCGTCTACTACATGGCCCTCGCCTGGGCCGCCGCACGCACCGGCAGCGCCTCGCAGACCGGCCTGGTGCTCGCCGCCGGCTCCATACCCCGGGCGGTGCTCCTGCTCGGCGGGGGAGTGCTCGCCGACCGGCTCGGCCCGCGCCGCGTGGTCGTGGGCAGCGACACCGCCCGCTGCCTGGTCGTACTCGGCCTCGCCGGGGCCCTGCTGCTCACCTCGCCCACGGTGTGGATGCTGATCGCCGTCGCACTCGTCTTCGGCGCCGTCGACGCCCTCTTCCTGCCCGCCGTCGGCGCCCTGCCGCCCCGGATCACCGCCGCCTCCCAGCTCGCCCGCGTCCAGGGCATGCGCGGCCTCGCCACCCGTACCGCCAACGTCGTCGGCGCCCCGCTCGGCGGCGTCGCCGTCGCCCTCGGCGGCCCGGCCCTCGCCTTCGCCGCGGCCGGAGTCCTCTTCGCCGTGTCGCTCCCGCTCCTGCTGGCCGTACGCATGCGCGCGCTGCCCGCACCGGAGACCGCCGCGCCCGCCGGCACCGCCTGGCGCGACCTGACCGACGGGCTCCGCCACATCCGCCGCCACCCGCTCCTCGGGCCCCTGATGCTCGTCGTCGCCGTCAGCGAACTCGGCTACGTCGGCCCCCTCAACCTCGGCCTCATCCTGCTCAGCGACGAACGCGGCTGGGGAGCCGCCGGCATGGGCTGGGTCGTCGCCGCCTTCGGTACCGGCGCGGGCGCCTCCGCCCTGCTCCTCGCCGTACGCGGCCGGGTCCCCAGGGCCGGACTGGTCATGTGCCTGACCGTCGTGGTCGGGTCCTTCGCCATCGCGGCCCTGGCATACGTGCCCTCCGTACCGCTCGCCGCGACCGTCGCGGTCCTCGTCGGCCTCTTCGCCGGCCTCGGCGGCTCGCTGTGCGGCGCGCTCATGCAGACCGTCACCGACCCGGCCTACCTGGGCCGCGTCACCTCGGTCTTCACCCTCTTCACGCACGCCCTCGCGCCGCTCAGCTACCCCGTCACCGGCGCCGCCGTCGCCCTCTGGGGCACCGGTCCGGTCTTCGTCGCCAGCGCCTCCCTGTGCTTCGCCGGCGCGGCCACCGGCCTCGTCCTCGCCCCGCTGCGCCGCGCGGAACTCCCGCGCTGACCGGGGCGTACGCGGGCTACATGCCCAGCTTCGCCGTCGTCACCCGGCCGATCGCCTCCGGCTCGCCCTCCAGCTCCACCCGGGCCGCGTCCTGCCGCCCGAACGCGAACAGCAGCAGCTCGCCCGGCTCACCGGTCACCGTCACCACCGGCGTCCCCCGGTGCGCCACCGCGGTCTGCCCGTCCGGGCGGCGCAGCACCAGGCCCACCGGCGCCTTCCGGCCCAGCATCCGCGCCGCCTTCTCCGTACGCGCCCACAGCACGTCCGCGAAGACCGGGTCCAGCTCACGGGGCGTCCAGTCGGGCTGCGCCCGGCGCACGTCCTCCGTGTGGATGTAGAACTCCACCGTGTTCGCCGCCTCGTCCAGCTGCTTCAGGCCGAACGGGGACATCCGGGGCGGCCCGGTGCGGATGAGCTGGATCAGCTCCTCGTACGGCTTCTCGGTGAACTCCGCCATGACCCGGTCCCGGCGGCTCCTCAGCGGCCCGATGACGATCCCGGCCGCCGCGTCCGGCCGCCGCTCCCGCACCACCACATGGGCCGCGAGATCACGGGCCGTCCAGCCCTGGCACAGGGTCGGAGCCTGCGGACCCGCCGCCTCCAACAGGTCGGCGAGCAGGAGACGTTCGCGCTTCGCATGGGTCGACATGCCCGCCAGCGTACGACCGCCGTCCCCCGTCCGCCCAGTGGACGCCCGCCCGGACACCCCGCGCCGCCACGGCACAATGGGCCCATGAGCAGCACGCCCCAGCCCGGCACCCCCCGGACCGCCAGCGCCCTCGACCCCGCCATCGCCGCCCGCCTCAAGCGGGGCGCCGACGGACTGGTCCCGGCCGTCGCCCAGCAGTACGACACCGGCGAGGTACTGATGCTGGGCTGGATGGACGACGAGGCGCTGCACCGCACCCTCACCACCGGCCGGTGCACCTACTGGTCCCGCAGCCGCCAGGAGTACTGGGTCAAGGGCGACACCTCGGGCCACATCCAGCTGGTCAAGTCCGTCGCCCTGGACTGCGACGCCGACACCGTCCTGGTGAAGGTCGACCAGACCGGTGCCGCCTGCCACACCGGCGACCGCACCTGCTTCGACGCCGACGTCCTGTTCCTCGGACAGTAGGGTCTGCCGCCATGGACCTCGACACCTTCCGCAAGCTGGCCGTCGACCGGCGCGTCATCCCCGTCACCCGCCGCCTCCTCGCGGACGGCGACACCCCCGTCGGCCTCTACCGCAAGCTCGCGGGCGAGCGCACCGGCACCTTCCTCCTGGAATCCGCCGAGAACGGCCGCACCTGGTCGCGCTACTCCTTCATCGGCGTACGCAGCGCCGCCACGCTGACCACCCGCGACGGCGAGGCCCACTGGCTGGGCACCCCGCCGGTCGGCGTCCCCGTCGACGGCGACCCGCTGCACGCCCTGCGCGCCACCATCGAGGCCCTGCACACCCCGCACGACCGGGAGTCCGGCCTGCCGCCCTTCACCGGCGGCATGGTCGGCTACCTCGGCTACGACATCGTGCGCCGCCTGGAGAAGATCGGCGAGAGCGGCGGGGACGACCTGAAGCTCCCCGAGCTGACCATGCTGCTCACCTCCGACCTCGCGGTCCTGGACCACTGGGACGGCAGCGTCCTGCTCATCGCCAACGCCATCAACCACAACGACCTGGCCACCGGCGTGGACGAGGCGTACGCCGACGCCGTCGTCCGGCTCGACGCGATGGAGCGCGACCTGCGCCGCCCCGTCGAGAACGCCCCCGCCGCCCTGCCGCCCTCCGAGCTGCCCCCGTACACCGCGCTCTGGGGCGGAAAGGCGTACCAGGACGCCGTCGAGGACGTGAAGGAGCGCATCCGGGCCGGCGAAGCCTTCCAGGTGGTGCCCTCCCAGCGCTTCGAGACCCCGTGCACGGCGAGCGCCCTCGACGTCTACCGGGTCCTGCGCGCCACCAACCCCTCGCCGTACATGTACCTCTTCCGGTTCGACGGCTTCGACGTCGCCGGGTCCAGCCCCGAGGCCCTGGTCAAGGTCGAGGACGGCCGGGCGATGGTCCACCCCATCGCCGGAACCCGGCACCGCGGCGCCACCCCGCAGGAGGACCAGGCCCTCGCCGACGAACTCCTCGCCGACCCCAAGGAGCGCGCCGAACACCTGATGCTGGTCGACCTCGGCCGCAACGACCTGGGCCGGGTCTGCGAACCGGGCAGCGTCGAGGTGGTCGACTTCATGTCCATCGAGCGCTACTCGCACGTGATGCACATCGTCTCCACCGTCACCGGCAAGGTCGCCGAGGGCCGCACCGCCTTCGACGTGCTCACCGCCTGCTTCCCCGCCGGCACCCTCTCCGGCGCCCCCAAGCCCCGCGCCCTCCAGATCATCGAGGAGCTGGAACCCACCCGCCGGGGCCTGTACGGGGGCTGCGTCGGCTACCTCGACTTCGCCGGGGACTCCGACACCGCCATCGCCATCCGCACCGCCCTGCTCCGCGACGGCACCGCGTACGTCCAGGCGGGCGCGGGCGTCGTCGCCGACTCCGACCCGGTTGCCGAGGACACCGAGTGCCGCAACAAGGCGGCGGCCGTCCTCCGCGCCGTCCACACCGCCAACCGCCTCGGCGGCGCCTGAGCGGTGCGCCCGCGCCAGGGGCGCGGTGGGGCGTTCCGGGCCGGTGAGGGATAGTGGAGTACGTGAGTGCCGTCCCCGTACCCCAGCCCCGTACCGAAGCCGCCGCCGCGCCCGACAGTGCGGGGAGCCGCCGCACCCTGGCCGCCGGCCTGCTCCTCGGGGCGGCCGGCGCGGCCGTCGTCCTGCTCGCCTCCGGGCAGACCTGGGCCGAGGGCAAGGCCCCGGTCGGCGGCGGCAGCCTGCCGCTGAGCGCCGACGGGCAGGACGTCACCGGACTCCCCGCCGCCCTCGCGATCGTCGGCCTGGCCGCCCTCGTCGCCGTCTTCGCCGTACGCGGCGCCGGCCGGCGCGTGGTCGCCGGACTCCTCGCGCTCAGCGGACTCGGCGCCGCGCTCAGCGCCTTCCTCGGCGCGTCCGACAGCGGGGCGCTGGACGAGAAGGCCGCGCAGACCAGCGGCGACAGCGCCGCCACCATCACGGCCCTCAGCCACACCGCCTGGCCGTACGTCACGGCGGCCGGCGGTCTGCTGATCCTGCTGGCCGGGCTGCTCGCCCTGCGCTACGGCGACCGGTGGCCCACGATGTCCGGGCGCTACGAGCGCGACGGCACGCCCCGCCCCCGCAAGGCCCCCCGCCCGCTCGACCCCGACCGTCCGGAGGATCTGTGGAAGGCCCTGGACCGCGGCGAGGACCCGACGCGCGAGGCATGACCCCCAGCTCACGTCCTACCCGCACGTACGGGACAATGACGGTGAGCTGGCACAGCGGCACGGGCCGTGGGCACAGCGACCCGAGCGATTCCAACAGCGCAACACCAACGAGGAGCAACTCATGGCGGGCAGCAGCCACGGACACACCCCGGCCGCCTGGACCGGTGTCATCATCGCCTTCATCGGCTTCTGCGTCGCGGGCGTCTTCATGGTCGCGGCCAACCCGGCCGGCTTCTGGGCCGGCATGGGCGTCGTCCTGCTCGGTGGTGTCGTCGGCCTCGCGATGAAGGCCGCGGGCCTCGGCATGCCGAAGGAGTCGGCCGAGCTGGCCGCCGCCCGCGCGCGCGCCGGCCAGGCGCAGACCTCCTGACCCCCGCACCACGTACGCCGGAGAGGCGCGGCCCGGACCGGGCTGCGCCTCTCCGCGTCAGCGGCGACAATCACCGGGTGGACGCAACGCCAACCCCCGCCGCCGCCTCTTCGGCCCCGGACCCCGCCCCGGTCCCGGCCCCCGGGCCGCCGCCCTTCGCCCCCGTGCCGGCCCCCCTCTTCCCCACGGCCCCCGCCGGCGCCTCACGGCTGCGGCGGCTCGCCGTCCCGGTGGGCGTGCTCGCCGCCGTCGTCGGCGCCTTCGGATACGTCGCCACCGTCGACCCGAACGAGCCCGGCCACTACCCCGTCTGCCCGCTGCTGCGGTTCACCGGTGTCTACTGCCCCGGCTGCGGCGGCCTCCGCAGCGCCCACGCCTTCGCCCACGGCGACCTGGCCGCCGCCTTGGGGGCCAACGCGCTCGCGGTGGCCGGTTACGCGCTCTTCGCCGCGCTGTGGACCGTATGGCTGGTCCGCGAGGCCCGCGGAAAGCCCCTGCGGATCGGGCTGCGGACGGTGCACTGGTGGGCGATCGGCGCCGTACTGCTGCTCTTCACGGTCATCCGGAACCTCCCCTTCGGCTCCGCGCTCGCCCCGTGAAGTCCCAGGTAGTGGGACAGCCGACGGCCGGATGCGGGCCCAGCGCCCTCCTGCGGATAACATCGGAGTGGCTGATCCTGTGGCCTGCTACGTTTTTTTGTCACCGTTCCGGAAGGGGGCCGCTCGCGTGAGTGTGCTCGACGAGATCATCGACGGCGTACGCGCCGACCTCGCGGAGCGGCAGGCGCGCGTCAGCCTCGACGAGCTCAAGGAACGCGCCGCCCGTGCCCCCCGCGCCAAGGACGGCGTCGCCGCCCTGCGCGGCGAGGGCGTGACCGTCATCTGCGAGGTCAAGCGCTCCAGCCCCTCCAAGGGCGCGCTGGCCGCCATCGCCGACCCGGCCGCGCTCGCCGCGGACTACGAGGCCGGCGGGGCCTCCGTCATCTCGGTCCTCACCGAGGAGCGCCGCTTCGGCGGCTCCCTGGCGGACCTGGAAGCCGTCCGCGCCAAGGTCGACATCCCGATCCTCCGCAAGGACTTCATCGTCACCTCGTACCAGCTGTGGGAGGCGCGCGCGTACGGCGCCGACCTCGTGCTGCTGATCGTCGCCGCCCTCGAACAGGAGGCCCTGGTCTCCCTGATCGAGCGCGCCGAGTCCATCGGCCTCACGCCGCTGGTCGAGGTGCACGACGAGGACGAGGCCGAGCGCGCCGTCGAGGCCGGGGCCCGGATCATCGGCGTCAACGCGCGCAACCTCAAGGACCTCAAGGTCGACCGCTCCACCTTCGAGCGCGTCGCCCCGGAGATCCCCGACCACATCGTCAAGGTCGCCGAGTCCGGCGTCCGCGGCCCGCACGACCTGATCGCCTACGCCAACGCCGGCGCCGACGCCGTGCTGGTCGGCGAGTCCCTGGTCACCGGCCGCGACCCGCGGACCGCCGTCGCCGACCTCGTCGCCGCCGGCGCCCACCCGGCCCTGCGCCACGGACGGGGCTGACCCGGCCGTGTCCCTCCCGCACCCCGAGCCGACGAGCTGTGCGCTGCCCTCGTGGCACCGCGGCTGCCGGGCGCCCGCGCGCCGGGTGCACGGCCGGCGGGTGCGGTACGTGATCGGCGCCGAGCCCGGTCAGGTCAACGGCATGCGATGGCGCAGGGCGCGCGCGTCGTAGAGCGGGCCCCGGCCGCATTTCCGCGTGTCCGAACCGCCCCGGTCCCGGACCGGGGCGGCGCTCCGCTCATGGCGCAGACGGTGCAACCACCCCTGTGACGACGAGGAGCACGTTCCGCATGTCTTCCGACTTCTTCATCCCGGACCCGGAGGGTCTGATCCCCAGCGCCGAGGGCTACTTCGGCGCGTACGGCGGCAAGTTCATCCCGGAGGCGCTGGTCTCCGCCGTGGACGAGGTCGCCGTCGAGTACGAGAAGGCCAAGGCCGACCCCGCGTTCGCCGCCGAGCTCGGCGAGCTGATGGTCCACTACACCGGACGGCCCAGCGCCCTCACCGAGGTGCCCCGCTTCGCCGAGCACGCCGGCGGCGCCCGCGTCTTCCTCAAGCGCGAGGACCTGAACCACACCGGATCGCACAAGATCAACAACGTGCTGGGGCAGGCGCTGCTGACCCGGCGCATGGGCAAGACCCGTGTCATCGCGGAGACCGGCGCCGGACAGCACGGCGTCGCCACCGCGACCGCCTGCGCCCTCTTCGGCCTCGACTGCACCATCTACATGGGCGAGATCGACACCCAGCGCCAGGCGCTGAACGTGGCGCGCATGCGGATGCTGGGCGCCGAGGTCATCGCCGTGAAGTCTGGCTCCCGCACCCTCAAGGACGCCATCAACGAGGCGTTCCGCGACTGGGTCGCCAACGTGGACCGCACCCACTACCTCTTCGGTACGGTCGCCGGACCGCACCCCTTCCCGGCGATGGTCCGCGACTTCCACCGCGTCATCGGCGTGGAGGCCAGACGGCAGATCCTGGAGCGGGCCGGCCGGCTGCCGGACGCCGCCGTGGCCTGCGTCGGCGGCGGCTCCAACGCCATCGGCCTCTTCCACGCCTTCGTGCCCGACCCGGACGTCCGCCTCATCGGCTGCGAGCCCGCCGGACACGGCGTGGAGACCGGCGAGCACGCGGCGACCCTGACCGCGGGCGAGCCCGGCATCCTGCACGGCTCGCGCAGCTACGTCCTCCAGGACGACGAGGGCCAGATCACCGAGCCGTACTCCATCTCGGCCGGCCTGGACTACCCGGGCATCGGCCCCGAACACGCGTACCTCAAGGACGTGGGCCGGGGCGAGTACCGCGCCGTCACCGACGACGCGGCCATGCAGGCGCTGCGCCTGCTCTCCCGCACCGAGGGCATCATCCCGGCCATCGAGAGCGCGCACGCGCTGGCCGGGGCGCTGGAGGTCGGCAAGGAGCTGGGCAAGGACGGGCTGATCCTGATCAACCTCTCCGGGCGCGGCGACAAGGACATGGACACGGCGGCCCGCTACTTCGGGCTGTACGACACCGACGCGGCCGTCGAGGCGGACGCCGGCAGCGGTGCCGCGGAGATCGAGGGGGACGCGCTGTGAGCGGCAACATCGAACTGCTGAACACCACGCTCGCCGCCGCGCGGGCCGAGGACCGGGCCGCGCTCATCGCGTACCTGCCGGCCGGCTTCCCGACCGTCGACGGCGGCATCGAGGCCGTCAAGGCCGCCGTCGCGGGCGGCGCCGACGTCATCGAGGTGGGGCTGCCGCACAGCGACCCGGTGCTCGACGGCCCGGTCATCCAGACCGCCGACGACATCGCGCTGCGCGGCGGCGTGCGGATCGCCGACGTGATGCGCACGGTGCGCGAGGCCCACGAGGCCACCGGGGCGCCGATCCTGATCATGACGTACTGGAACCCGATCGACCGGTACGGCGTCGAGCGGTTCACGGCCGAGCTGGCCGAGGCGGGCGGCGCCGGGTGCATCCTGCCCGACCTGCCGGTCCAGGAGTCCGCGCTGTGGCGCGAGCACGCGGAGCGGAACGGCCTGGCCACCGTCTTCGTCGTCGCGCCCAGCAGCAAGGACGAGCGGATCGCCACCATCACCGACGCGGGCTCCGGCTTCGTCTACGCCGCGTCCCTGATGGGCGTCACCGGCACCCGCGCCTCGGTCGGCGCGCAGGCCCAGGAGCTGGTCCGGCGGACCCGGGCCACCACCGAGCTGCCGGTCTGCGTCGGCCTCGGCGTGTCCGACGCCGCCCAGGCCGCGGAGGTCGCCGGCTTCGCCGACGGCGTCATCGTCGGCACGGCCTTCGTCAAGCGGATGCTCGACGCCCCCGACGAGGCGGCCGGGCTCGCGGGCGTCCGTTCACTGGCGGCCGAGCTTGCCGAAGGTGTTCGAAAGCGCTGACACCTGAGGTAACCCGAACGGGTGGACCTCGGTCCGGGGAGGCACGCGAGTGCCTCCCCGGGTCGTTTGCGCGGTGTGAGCGAGAAGAACGAACAGGGTAAGAGGGCCGCGCGAGACCGGCTGATCCAGCAGCGCGAGCAGGCGAAGGCGCGCGACCGCCGGCGCCGCACGCTGATCGTGTCCACGGCCGTGGTGGGGGTCCTCGGCCTGGCCGCGGTCGTCGGCGTGATCGCGGCGAACACCGGCGGCAAGAGCGACAAGTCCAAGGCGTCCGGACCGGCCGTCGCCCCGTCCGGGGCGACCGGCAAGGACGCCCTGGCCATCCGGGTCGGCGCGGACGACGCCCCGTCCACCCTCACCATCTGGGAGGACTTCCGCTGCCCGGTCTGCGCCCAGTTCGAGACCGCGTTCCGCGACACGATCCACGAGATGGAGCGCGACGGCCAGATCAAGGTCGACTACCACCTCGCCACGATCATCGACGGCAACATGGGCGGCAGCGGCTCCCTCAAGGCGGCCAACGCGGCCGCCTGCGCGCAGGACGCCGGCAAGTTCTCCGCGTACCACGACGTGCTGTACAGCAACCAGCCGGCGGAGACCGACGACGCCTTCGGGGACAACGACAAGCTGATCGAGCTCGCCAAGAAGGTCCCCGGCCTGGACACGCCCGACTTCCGCGGCTGTGTCGAGGACGGCAAGCACGACGCGTGGGTGGAGAAGTCCAACAAGGCCTTCAGCGACGGCGGCTTCCAGGGCACTCCGACGGCCCTGCTCAACGGGGAGTCGATCTTCCCGAAGAAGGGCGACGAGGCGATCACGGCGGCCAACCTGAAGAAGTGGGTCGCCGAGGCCAACAAGGGCAAGAAACCGGCCACCGCCACGGCCACGCCGTAAGGCTTCCATGGGGCCGGCCGGGGGAATCGAAGGCCCGCTCGTTACCCAGACGTTGCCGGGTGGGTTGTCCTACCTCCCGCCCGGCAGGGTAGCGTCGATGCTGCCATGAACCTTGCCTACATTCCCAGCCCGTCGACCGGCGTGATCGATCTCGGACCGATCCCGCTCCGCGGCTACGCGTTCTGCATCATCATCGGTGTCTTCGTCGCCGTCTGGTTCGGCAACAAGCGCTGGATCGCCCGAGGCGGCACCGCAGGCACCGTTGCCGACATCGCCGTCTGGGCCGTGCCCTTCGGTCTTGTCGGCGGCCGCCTCTACCACGTCATCACCGACTACCAGCTGTACTTCAGCGACGGTGAGGACTGGGTCGACGCCTTCAAGATCTGGCAGGGCGGGCTCGGCATCTGGGGTGCGATCGCGCTGGGCGCGGTCGGTGCCTGGATCGGCTGCCGCCGCCGCGGGATCCCGCTGCCCGCCTGGGCCGACGCCCTCGCCCCCGGCATCGCCCTCGCCCAGGCGTGCGGCCGCTGGGGCAACTGGTTCAACCAGGAGCTGTACGGCAGGGCGACCGACGTCCCGTGGGCGCTGAAGATCAGCGAGGGCCCGAACCGGGTCGCGGGCACCTACCACCCGACCTTCCTGTACGAGTCGCTGTGGTGCGTCGGTGTGGCCCTCCTGGTCGTCTGGGCCGACCGCCGCTTCAAGCTCGGTCACGGACGGGCGTTCGCGCTGTACGTCGCGGCGTACTGCGCGGGGCGCGTGTGGACCGAGTACCTGCGCGTGGACGAGGCGCACCACATCCTGGGCCTGCGGCTCAACGTGTGGACCGCGCTGATCGTGTTCGTGCTGGCGGTGACGTACATCGTGATCTCGGCGAAGGTCCGGCCGGGCCGCGAGGAGGTCGTGGAGCCGGGGGCGCCCGGGGCGCCGGAGGCGCCGGAATCCTCGGACGAGCCGGAAGCCGACGCCGACGCGAAGCCGGACGCCGACGCCGACGCGAAGCCGGACGCCGATGTGAAGTCGGAGGCCGACGAGGACGCGCCGAAGGCGGACGGTACGGCCGAGGCCGCCAAAGGCTGACGCCGCGCAAGCTGAGTGAGGGGCCGCCGGATTCCGGCGGCCCCTTCGCCGTCGCCGGGTGTCCTCAATCGCCGGACGGGCTTGATGTGCTCACCGTTTGCGCTGGGCCAGCGCCAGGGTCCGGCGCGCTTGCGCAACCACCGCCGCGTCCACGAAGCGGCCGTCCGGGAGGGCCTGGGCCCCTGCCTGGTCGCGGGCCGCCTCCACGATCTCCCAGGCCGCTTCGACCTCCTGCGGCGTCGGGTGGAACGCGCGTTCGATCACCGGGAGCTGGCGGGGGTGGATCGCCGCCCGGCCCAGGAAGCCCAGGGCCCGGCCGTGGGCGCAGGAGGACCAGAGGCCGTCCAGGTCCCGGACGTCCGCGAACACCGACTGTGTGGGCGGGGCCAGGCCGGCCGCCCGGGCGGCGACCACCACCCGGCTGCGCGACCAGTCGAGGCCCGCGTCCTCCCGTACGCCCAGATCGGCGCGGAGGTCCGCCTCGCCCAGGGCGATGGCGCGGACCTGGGGGTGCGCGGAGGCCACCGAGTACGCGTGCTCGATGCCGAGGGCCGACTCCAGGAGCGGGCACAGGGCCACCCCGGGGGCCAGTGCCGCGATGTGGTGCACGGAAGCGGCGTGGGTGATCTTCGGCAGCCGCAGCCCCGCGAGCCCCGGCAGGCCGGCCAGCGCCAGGACGTCCGCCTCGTCGTTGACCCGGACATGGACGGGCGGCGCCGTGGCGGACGGCGGGTCCGACAGCAGTTCCACCGTCGCGGCGCGCGCGTACTCCTTGCGGTCGGGGGCGACCGCGTCCTCCAGGTCCACGATCACCACATCCGCCCCCGAGCCGGCCGCCTTGCGCACGACGTCCGGCCGGTCGCCGGGCACGTACAGCAGGGTGAGGGGGGCCGCCGCGCTCACAGCACCCGCTCCGCCCGCAGCGCCGAGATCTCGGGCCCGCTCAGCCCCAGCTCGGTCAGGATCTCCTCGGTGTCGGCCCCGTGCGGGCGGCCCGCCCAGCGGATCGCGCCCGGGGTCCGGGAGAGCCGGAAGAGGACGTTCTGCATCCGCAGCGGGCCCAGCTCCGGATCGTCCACCTCGGTGACGGAGTCCAGCGCCCGGTACTGCGGGTCCTCCATCACGTCCCGGACGTCGTGGATGGGGGCGATGGCGGCCTCCGCCTTCTCGAACGCGGACAGGGCCTCCTCCCGGCTGTGCCGGGCGATCCAGTGGCCCACGGCCTCGTCCAGCTCGTCGCTGTGCTCGGCGCGGGTGGCGCCCGAGGCGAACCACGGCTCCTCGATCAGGTCCGCCCGCCCGACCAGGCGCATCACCCGCTCCGCGACGGACTGCGCGGAGGTGGAGACGGCCACCCACTGCCCGTCCGAGGTGCGGTAGGTGTTGCGCGGGGCGTTGTTGCGCGACCGGTTGCCGGTGCGCGGCTGTACGTAACCGAGCTGGTCGTACCAGAGCGGCTGCGGGCCGAGCACGGTCAGGATCGGCTCGATGATCGCCATGTCGACCACCTGCCCCTCGCCGGTACGGTCGCGGCCGGCCAGCGCCGCCATCACCGCGTACGCCGTGGCGAGCGCGGCGATCGAGTCGGCCAGGCCGAACGGCGGCAGGGTCGGCGGCCCGTCCGGCTCCCCGGTGATCGCCGCGAAGCCGCTCATCGCCTCGGCCAGCGTCCCGAAGCCGGGCCGGTGGGAGTACGGGCCGAACTGGCCGAAGCCCGTGACGCGCACGAGGACCAGGCGGGGGTTGACGGCGTGCAGCTCATCGGGCCCGAGGCCCCACCGCTCCAGCGTGCCCGGCCGGAAGTTCTCGATGATCACGTCGGTGCCGGCGGCGAGCCGCAGCAGCAGATCGCGGCCCTCCGGGGCGGAGAGGTCGAGCGTCAGGTTGCGCTTGTTGCGGCCGAGGAGCTTCCACCACAGGCCCACCCCGTCCTTCGCGGGCCCGTGGCCCCGGGACGGGTCGGGGCGCACCGGGTGCTCCACCTTGATCACTTCCGCGCCGAAGTCGCCCAGCATCGTCGCGCAGAGCGGGCCCGCGAAGAGCGTGGCGAGATCGACGACCCGCAGTCCGGTCAGCGGCGGCGCCGCGGGGGCGCTCACGCGCCGTCGATTTCGCTGCGGTACGGCATGGAGACCGAGGCGCCCGGTTTCTGCACGCAGAGCGCGGCGGCGGCCGAGGCCCAGGCGACGGCCTGCGGGACGGGCCGCCCCTCGCCCAGCGCCACGGCCAGGGCGCCGACGAAGGTGTCCCCGGCGCCGGTGGTGTCGACGGCGGTGACGTCCGGGGCCGGGAAGTGGATGGTGCGGCTGCCCCGGGCCGCGTACAGGCTGCCCTTCGAACCGAGCGTGATGAGCACCGCGGGGACCTGGCCGAGGAGGATCTCCGCCGCCGCGTGCGGGTCGTCGTAGCCGGACAGCTCGGCCGCCTCGTGCTCGTTGGGGATCAGCAGGTCGACGTGGTCGAGGAGTTCGGAGGGCAGCTCCTGCACGGGGGAGGGGGTGAGCAGGGTCCGTACGCCCTGGGCGTGACCGGCCCGGGCGCCCTCGATCACGGCGGACATCGGCAGCTCCAGCTGGAGCAGCAACAGATCCGCCTCGGCGATGGCGGCCACCTCGCCCGGACCGAGCGCGGTCATGGTGCCGTTGGCGCCGGGGATGACCACGATCGCGTTGGACCCCTTGGCGTCGACCACGATGTGCGCGGTGCCGCTGGGGCCCTCGGCGGTGTGCAGCAGGTCGGTGTCGACGCCGGAGTGCTCCAGGTTCTCCCGCATCCGTACGCCGTACTCGTCGTCGCCGACCGCGCCGATCATCAGCACGTCACCGCCCGCGCGGGCGGCTGCGACGGCCTGGTTGGCGCCCTTGCCGCCGGGGATGGTGCGGAACTCCCGTCCGGTGACGGTCCGGCCGCGTTCCGGGGCCCGGTCGACGTAGGCCACAAGATCCATATTGGTGCTGCCGAGCACCGCGACTCTGGTCATGGGCGGAGTGCCTCCTCGTGGGTGAGCCGGTGGGTCAGGGCGGCCAGGGTGTCGAAGCCGGCCCCGTCGAAACCGGGGACGGACGTGGCGAGCCGGTTCTTCAGCGGGGCGGTCCACCGGTCGGGCAGCGCGTCCGGCCGCCCGGCGAGCAGTCCGGCGAGCGAACCGGCGGTCGCACCGTTGGAGTCGGTGTCCCAGCCGCCGGACACCGCCTTGCAGATCGAACCGGTGAAGTCGCCGTCGGCGTGGGTGAGCGCGGCGGCCAGCAGGGCCGCGTTGGGCAGCACATGCACCCAGTGATACCCGCCGTACGCCGCGTGCAGCCGGTCCACGACCGTATCGAAGTCCCGCTCCTGGCGGGCGGCCGCGATGCCGTCGCGTACCGCCGCCGCGAAACGCGAGCGCGGGGGCACCACACGCAGGCCGGTGGCCAGGCAGCCGTGCGCGTCGGTCTCGCCCGTGGCCGCCTCGGCCAGCGCCGCCGCCGTGAACATCGCGCCGTAGACGCCGTTCCCGGTGTGGGTGAGGACCGCGTCGCGGTACGCCTGCTCCGCGGCCCCGGCAGGGTCGCCCGGCCGGGTCCAGCCGTGCACGTCGGCCCGGATCTGCGCGCCGATCCACTCGCGGAACGGGTTGCGGTGGCGGGCGGTCTCCGGGGGCTCGATGCCGTCGAGCAGATTCCGGTACGCGATCCGCTCGGCGGTGAACGTACGCCCGGCCGGCAGCTCGTCCAGCCAGAGCCGGGCCAGGTCCGCGGTGGTGAACGAGGCGCCGTGGCGCTGGAGCAGCAACAGGGTGAGCAGGGGGTGGTTGAGGTCGTCGTCCTCGGGCATGCCGTCGATGTTCTCGGCGAGCGAGGTGGGCGCGGAGCGCCGGTTCCACGGATAGGTGGCGGCCAGCGGGGCGGGCAGACCCCGGGCGGTGAACCAGGTGTTCAGCGGCCAGTTGCCGGTCGCCCGGGCCAGGGCGCGGATGCCTTCCAGCGGCAGCTTCTCGACCGGCTTGCCCAGCAAGCACCCGGCGGCGCGGCCCAGCCAGGCGGCGTGCAGCCGCTCCCGGCCGGCCGGCCGCCCGCCCCGCGCGCGCGGCCACTGCGGGCAGGCGGCCCGGATCGCGTCCAGGCCGTCCGGCTCGTCACCGGCCAGCGGGGATTCCAGCAGGGCGAGTTCGTCCAGCAGCCGCTCGGCGACCGCGCGCAGCCCGGGCGGGGCGCCGGGGGCGGATGCGCCGGCGCGCTCGGGGGCGGGGGAGCCGCCGGCCTCGTACCACCGGCGGGCGATGTCGCGTGCGTCGCGGCCGTCCTCGGCGGCCTGCCGCAGCTCGTGGCCCACCAGGTCCTCCGGCTGCACCCAGGTCACCCGCACCGCCGTGGTCACGAGGTGCCCGCCAGCGTGGCGAAGGCGGCCTCGTGGGCCCGGCGGCGTGCGGTGTCCCGCGCGAACACCTCGCGGGCCACCTCGGCCAGGGTCCGGGCCGGGGCGCGCAGGTCGAGGCGGCTGGCCTCGGCGACGGTGGCCGCCCAGTCGGCGGGGACGGCGCGTTCGCCGTGCAGGGCGCCCGCCAGCGCGCCGCTCATCGTGGCGATCGAGTCGCAGTCGCGGCCGTAGTTGACCGACCCGAGGACCGCCTGCCGGTAGTCCCCGCCGGCGGCCAGGAGCATGCCGAGGGCGACCGGCAGCTCCTCGATCGCGTGCAGCCGGGACGGGCGGCGGGCGCCGAGCGAGGGCGCGCGGTAATCGGGGCCGACGGTGTCGAAAGGGGCGACGGCCGCGCGCAGCGGGACGAGCGCCGACTCCACGTCCTGGTGGCGGGCGGCCGCCTCGCAGACGGCCTCGATCGCGGCCCGGGTGCCGTCCTTGGCGAGCGACAGGCACGCCTCCACGATCGTGGCGGGCGTCGCCCCGGGCGCGCAGGCGGCGGCCACCCCCGCCGCGAAGACGCCCGCCGCCTCCCTGCCGTAACTCGACTGGTGGGCCCCGGCGACGTCGATCGCCTCGGCGTACGCCGCCTGCGGATGGGCGGCGTTCACCAGACCGACCGGGGCCATGTACATCGCGGCCCCGCAGTTGACGATGTTTCCGGAGCCCGCCTCGCGCGGGTCGACGTGGCCGTAGTGCAGCCGGGCGACGATCCACTTCTCCGCGAGGAAGACCCGCTGGAGCGGCAGCGCCTCGGCCTCCAGCTCGGGAATCCAGCGCGGAGCGCCGATCATCTCCGGTACGAGGTGGTCGGCGACCGCGTACGCGTCGAGATGGCCGCGCACCTTCCCGTACACCCGGACCAGCGCGTGCGTCATCAGGGTGTCGTCGGTGACGTGCCCGTCCCCCTTGTGGTACGGGGCGATCGGGCGGGCCGTCCGCCAGTCGTCGCCGTCCCAGGGGCCGACGATCCCGGTGATCCTGCCGCCGTGCCGGGCCGTGATCTGCTCCGGGGAGCGGCCCTCGACCGGGCCGCCCAGCGCGTCGCCGACGGCGGCGCCGACGAGGGCGCCGGTGATCCGGTCATCGAGCGTGGGCGTCGTGGCTGTCGTGGGGGAGGGGGACGTCGTGGGCGCCAGGGGCACGGTGGAGGTCATGTCCGAATTGTCCACCCATGGGGGCCGGTTCCGTGTCTGCCAGCAGCCCGGCGAGTTCCAGCAGATCCGTGCCCGCGAGGCGGGGCAGCGCGCAGCCGGCCAGCGTCCGGCAGGTCTCGCGCCAGCCGTCGGGCACGGAGCCGATGGAGCCCAGTGCCCCGGTCAGCGCGCCGGCCAGGGCGGGCGCGGAGTCCGCGACCCGGGACAGGCAGGCCGCCGCGGGCACGGCCTGCGCGATGTCGCCCCGGGACGCGGTGGTCAGCGCGAGAGCGACCGGTACGGTTTCGGCGGCGGCGATCCCGTAGCTGTAGACGTGGTCCACGATCTGGTGCTCCAGGACCGGGACGAGCGCGAACGCCCCGGCCCGCTCCCCGGCGAACTCCCGGGCGATCCGGACCGCGTGGGCCGCGTTGCGGGCGATCTCGGTGCCGTCGGGGAGCTGGGCCAGCGCGGCGTTCACGGCGGTGTCCACGTCCGCCCCGCCCAGCGCCTCGGCGCTCGCGGCGGCCATCGCCCGCGCCCCGTGAACCCCGTCCCCGTCCTGGGTGAAGCGCGCGTCGAACTCCGCGAGCTCCGCCGCCGCGTCCGGGTCGCCCGGGTGGACGACCGCCAGCACGGCCGCCCGTACGCACGCCGCGTCGTCGAAGTAGTGCGGGTTGTCGTGCCCGGTGGCGGGCGGCCGCAGCCCGGCGGCGAGGTTGCCGAGCCCGGCCCGCACCGAGATCCGCGCCCGCAACGGCAGCACGGCCGCCTCCACCTCGGTCGCCCGCGCAGCGGCGGCGGCGACCTCGGCGGCGAGGGCGTTCCAGGCCCCGGCGACGGCAGCGCGCACGTGTGCGTCGCACGGACCGGAGGCGGGCCCGGCCCGCCCGTGCCCGGGGGCCGCCGCCAGCACGGTCCCCGCCGCGAACGCCGCCCACTCGGCATCGTCGGACGGCCCGAGCCGCAGCGGCTCGGGGGGCTGGTTGAGGGCGATGGGCACCGGGAGCGTGGTCGTCGCGTTCTGCTCGGCGAAGGTGTCCAGCTCCCGGGTCAGGCGCCGGGTCCACTCCGGCATCCGGGCCGCCCGGTGCCGGGCCGCGGGCCACCCCGCGGCGTCCCCGGCGGCCAGCCCGATGAGCAGCCCCTCGATCCGCGCCCGCCGCGCCCCGCTCACCGGGACACCGCCCCGGCGCCCGCGGGGCAGCCGCCCGGCCGCGCGGGCCCGGCCGCGGCGGGGGCCGGTGCTCCCCCGGCGGGGGCGCGGTCCACCGGTTCGTCCGGCTCCGCCCGGTCCGCCCCGGGGCCCTTCACCGGGCTGCGGCCCGCCCGTCCGGCCGAGCCCGCCGCCCGTCCGGCCCCCGGGGTGCGGCGCGGTGGTCCGTCGGTCGCGGCCGTTTCGTCGGCGCCCGACACCAGCAGGTCCGCGATGTCCACCACGTGGTACCCGCGCATCGACGGCAGGCAGCTGCCGCGTACCGGGCCGATCGCGTCCGCCCAGAGGCGGGGGATCGCCGACGCGCCGTGCAGGGCGCCGGACAGGGCGCCCGCCACCGCCGCCGTCGTGTCGGCGTCGCGCCCCATGTTGACGGCCATCAGCACCGCCGTACGGAAGTCGCCGCGTGCCGCCGCGAAGGCGCCGAAGGCCAGGCCGACCGCCTCCGGGGCCAGGTCCGTCCACGGGTAGCCGCCGACCACCACGGCCGAGCGGACCGCGCGTTCGCCGGTGAGGCGGTCGGGGTACGGGCGCCGCGCCGCCGTCACCGCGCGGCGCAGCGAGCGGGCCGTCCAGGAGTCCATGGGGACGACCGAGAGCGCGGCGGCGATCACCGAGGTGACCGAGGCGCCGGTCATCGCGGCGGCCACCCCGGCGGCCACCGCCTGGCCCCCGTAGATGCCCTCGCCCTCGTGGCTGACCCGGCCGTCGACCGCGACCAGCCGGGCCGCCTCGGCGGGGCGCCCGGCCGCGAAGACGCCGAAGGGCGCGGCCCGCATCGCCAGGCCGTCGCTCCAGGCGTGCCGGTGCTGGGCGGAGATCGGCGCGGCCAGGCCCCGGCGCAGGTTCTCCAGGGTGCCGCGCTCGCTGAAACCGGCGCCCCGGAACGGCCCCTCGTCCAGGTCGGCGATCCACAGCCGCCAGGCCCGCTCGACATCGGTGACGGTGAGGTCCGAGCCGTGCCGGGCCAGCAGCAGCCCGGAGAAGATCGCGTACTCCGTGTCGTCGGTGCCCGCGGGGTCGTCGCTGACGAAGCCCTCGATCCGGCCCCAGCGGCGGCGGATCTCGGAGGGCCGCATGTTCTCCGCCGGGGCGCCGAGCGCGTCGCCGACCGCGAGGCCGAGCAGCGCGCCCCTGGCCCGGTCGCGGGGCCCGCCCGGGGCCGGCCCGTCCGGAAGCCCTGCCGTCCGTGTGCCGCCCACCCGCGGCGCCGTCGGATTTCCTGCGACCGTCTCCATCGCGTCGACCCTTCGCTCGTACCGAGCCAGTACTCGTGCCTGTGGGATCCGTTCCACGTCGAGCCGGGACGAAGGCCGGTTATCCACACAAAAGGGCCACTCGGATGAAACCTTCCGGACAGCAAGGCAAGCCGTACCTATCCGGTTACGCAGGGTGGTAAGTACGGCCTGCCTTGCTGGCAGGAGCGATTTTTCGTGCGTACTTTCGAGGGTGTCGAGCGAGTGCGGGCGGGCAGGAGGCCCGTCTCCGGGGAACTCGGACCAGGGGAGAGGGGCACGTCGTGGCCATCATCGAGACCGACGCCGTACTGCACGAGGCGCACCGGGACAACCACACCCACCGCGACGTCAACGGCGGCTGGCTGCGACCCGCGGTCTTCGGCGCGATGGACGGACTCGTCTCCAACCTGGCGCTGATGACCGGCGTCGCCGGCGGCGACGTCTCGCACCGCACCATCGTCATCACCGGCCTCGCCGGACTGGCCGCCGGCGCCTTCTCCATGGCGGCCGGCGAGTACACCTCCGTGGCCTCCCAGCGCGAGCTGGTCGAGGCCGAGCTGGACGTCGAGCGGCGCGAGCTGCGCAAGCACCCCGTGGACGAGGAGCGGGAGCTCGCCGCGCTCTACGAGTCCCGGGGCGTCGAGCCCGCGCTCGCCCGCGAGGTCGCCCGCCAGCTCTCGCGCGACCCCGAGCAGGCCCTCGAGATCCACGCCCGCGAGGAGCTGGGCATCGACCCGGGCGACCTGCCCTCCCCCCTGGTGGCGGCCGTCTCCTCGTTCGGCGCCTTCGCGCTGGGGGCCCTGCTGCCCGTGTTGCCGTTCCTGCTGGGCGCCGACGCGCTGTGGCCGGCCGTGCTCCTGGCGCTGGCCGGACTGTTCGGCTGCGGCGCGGTGGTGGCCCGGGTGACCGCCCGCAGCTGGTGGTTCAGCGGACTGCGCCAGCTGGCGCTGGGCGGCACTGCCGCCGCGATCACGTACGGCCTGGGCGCCCTGTTCGGCGTGGCCGTGGGCGGCTGACCCCCGGCCGCTTCTCCCTCAGGCTTCTGCCGCGTAACGGGCCGGTTCACGCAATCGGCCCGTTACGCGTACGCCACGCGTGTGACGTACGTCTTGGTCCGGGCCTCTGGGCGCGACCGCGCCGCGCACCGTAAAATGAGTCCCTATGCAGGGCTGCACATAAGTAGCCACTACCCGGCGGTTTCGTTTTCTCCGCCACCGGGCATGAGCCGTAGACACCGCGGGCAACGACGCCTGCTCTCCGCGTCTCCCGGGCGCCGATCCTCCGACAGCGACCCACTCCACCGTCGTCGACGGTGTCCGCATGTTGGAATGGTTCATCCGCTTTTTGAGAAGCGCCCCATCATGTAATCTGCACGAAATTTCGCAGAGGGCCAACGTCGTCCCTCGGCACTGCATATGCCACGACGACGACGGGAGAGCCGATGCGCACCGACGCCTGGTCGCCCATGGACGGTCGCCCCGCCCCCCAGGGGATGTACGACCCCCGCAACGAGCACGACGCCTGTGGCGTGGGGTTCGTAGCCACTCTGACCGGTGTGCCCGGCCACGAGATGGTCGAGCAGGCGCTGACCGTGCTCCGCAACCTCGAACACCGCGGTGCCACCGGCTCGGAGCCCGACTCCGGTGACGGCGCCGGCATCCTGCTCCAGGTCCCGGACGCGTTCCTGCGTGCCGAGGTCCCCTTCACGCTCCCCGAGGCCGGTGCCTACGCCGTCGGCATCGCCTTCCTGCCCGCCGACGACTCCACCGGCGCCGTCGGCGAACTGGAGAAGATCGCCGGCGAGGAGGGCCTCACGGTCCTCGGCTGGCGCGAGGTCCCGGTCACCCCGGACATCCTCGGCAACGGCGCCCGCGCCACCATGCCCGAGTTCCGCCAGCTCTTCGTCGCCGACGGCGAGAGCACGGGCATCGCGCTGGACCGCAAGGCGTTCCTGCTGCGCAAGCGCGCCGAGCGCGAGGCCGGGGTCTACTTCCCGTCGCTCTCCGCCCGCACCATCGTCTACAAGGGCATGCTCACCACCGGTCAGCTGGAGCCCTTCTTCCCGGACCTCTCCGACCCCCGGTTCGCCACCGCGGTCGCCCTGGTCCACTCCCGCTTCTCGACCAACACCTTCCCGAGCTGGCCGCTCGCCCACCCGTACCGCTTCGTCGCGCACAACGGCGAGATCAACACGGTCAAGGGCAACCGGAACTGGATGAAGGCCCGCGAGTCCCAGCTCGCCTCCGGCCTCTTCGGCGACGCGCCGCTCGACCGGATCTTCCCCGTCTGCACCCCGGACGCCTCCGACTCCGCCTCCTTCGACGAGGTCCTGGAGCTGCTCCACCTCGGCGGCCGCTCCCTGCCGCACTCGGTGCTGATGATGGTCCCCGAGGCGTGGGAGAACCACGACTCCATGGACCCGGCCCGCCGCGCGTTCTACCAGTACCACTCCGCGATGATGGAGCCCTGGGACGGCCCGGCCTGTGTCACCTTCACCGACGGCGTCCAGGTCGGCGCGGTCCTCGACCGCAACGGTCTGCGCCCCGGCCGCTACTGGGTCACCGACGACGGCCTCGTCGTGCTGTCCTCCGAGGTCGGCGTCCTGGACATCGACCCGGCCAAGGTCGTCCGCAAGGGCCGCCTGCAGCCCGGCCGCATGTTCCTCGTGGACACCGCCGAGCACCGCATCATCGAGGACGACGAGATCAAGGCGTCCCTCGCCGCCGAGCACCCCTACCAGGAGTGGCTGGAGACCGGCGAGATCGAGCTGGAGGACCTCCCCGAGCGGGAGCACATCGTCCACACGCACGCCTCCGTCACCCGCCGCCAGCAGACCTTCGGGTACACCGAGGAGGAGCTGCGCGTCATCCTCGCCCCGATGGCCCGCACCGGCGGCGAGCCCCTGGGCTCCATGGGCACCGACTCGCCGATCGCCGCGCTCTCGGCCCGCCCCCGGCTGCTGTTCGACTACTTCACCCAGCTGTTCGCGCAGGTCACCAACCCGCCGCTGGACGCCATCCGCGAGGAGCTCGTCACCTCGCTGCGCTCCGTGCTCGGCCCCTCGGGCAACCTCCTGGAGCCGAACGCCGCGTCCTGCCGCAGCGTCGCGCTGCCCTTCCCGGTGATCGACAACGACGAGCTGGCCAAGCTCATACACATCAACGCCGACGGCGACATGCCGGGCATGAAGGCCGCCACGCTCTCCGGCCTCTACCGGGTGCACGGCGGCGGCGACGCGCTGGCCGCCCGCATCGAGGAGATCTGTGCCGAGGTCGACGCCGCCATCGAGGACGGCGCCCGCCTGATCGTCCTCTCCGACCGGCACTCCGACGCCGAGCACGCGCCGATCCCCTCGCTGCTGCTCACCTCCGCCGTCCATCACCACCTCATCCGCACCAAGCAGCGCACCCAGGTGGGCCTGCTGGTCGAGGCCGGTGACGTCCGCGAGGTCCACCACGTCGCGCTGCTGATCGGCTACGGCGCCGCCGCGGTCAACCCGTACCTGGCCATGGAGTCCGTCGAGGACCTGGTCCGCGCCGGCACCTTCATCGAGGGCATCGAGGCCGAGCAGGCCATCCGCAACCTGATCCACGCGCTCGGCAAGGGCGTCCTCAAGGTCATGTCCAAGATGGGCATCTCCACGGTCGCCTCCTACCGCGGCGCCCAGGTCTTCGAGGCGGTCGGCCTCGACCAGTCCTTCGTGGACCGCTACTTCAACGGCACCGCCACCAAGATCGGCGGCGCCGGCCTCGACGTCGTCGCCCAGGAGGTCGCCGCCCGGCACACCAAGGGCTACCCCGCCTCGGGCATCTCCGCCTCGCACCGCGCGCTGGAGATCGGCGGCGAGTACCAGTGGCGCCGCGAGGGCGAGCCGCACCTGTTCGACCCGGAGACGGTCTTCCGCCTCCAGCACGCCACCCGCAACCGCCGGTACGACATCTTCAAGAAGTACACGGACCGGGTGAACGAGCAGTCCGAGCGGCTGATGACGCTCCGCGGCCTGTTCGGCTTCACGTCGGACCGCCCCTCGATCGACATCGAGGAGGTCGAGCCCGTCTCGGAGATCGTCAAGCGCTTCTCCACCGGCGCCATGTCCTACGGCTCCATCTCGCGCGAGGCCCACGAGACCCTCGCCATCGCGATGAACCAGCTGGGCGGCAAGTCCAACACCGGTGAGGGCGGCGAGGACGCCGACCGGCTCTACGATCCGGCCCGCCGCTCGTCCATCAAGCAGGTCGCCTCCGGCCGCTTCGGTGTCACCAGCGAGTACCTGGTCAACGCGGACGACATCCAGATCAAGATGGCCCAGGGCGCCAAGCCCGGCGAGGGCGGCCAGCTGCCCGGCCACAAGGTCTACCCGTGGGTCGCCAAGACCCGGCACTCCACCCCGGGCGTCGGCCTCATCTCCCCGCCGCCGCACCACGACATCTACTCCATCGAGGACCTGGCTCAGCTGATCCACGACCTCAAGAACGCCAACCCGCAGGCCCGCATCCACGTGAAGCTGGTCTCCGAGGTCGGCGTCGGGACGGTCGCGGCGGGCGTCTCCAAGGCGCACGCGGACGTGGTCCTCATCTCCGGCCACGACGGCGGCACGGGCGCGTCCCCCCTCACGAGCCTCAAGCACGCGGGCGGCCCCTGGGAGCTCGGCCTCGCCGAGACCCAGCAGACCCTGCTGCTCAACGGCCTGCGCGACCGCATCGTCGTGCAGACCGACGGCCAGCTCAAGACCGGCCGCGACGTCGTCATCGCCGCGCTGCTCGGCGCCGAGGAGTTCGGTTTCGCGACCGCGCCGCTCGTCGTCTCCGGCTGCGTCATGATGCGCGTCTGCCACCTCGACACCTGCCCCGTCGGCATCGCCACCCAGAACCCGGTGCTGCGCGACCGCTTCTCCGGCAAGGCCGAGTACGTCGTCAACTTCTTCGAGTTCATCGCGCAGGAGGTCCGCGAGCTCCTCGCCGAGCTCGGCTTCCGCACGATCGAGGAGGCCGTCGGCCACGCCGAGCTGCTCGACACCGACCGGGCCGTCACCCACTGGAAGGCCCAGGGCCTCGACCTCGCCCCGCTGTTCTACGTCCCGGAGCTCCCCGAAGGCGCGGTCCGGTACCGGAACACCGAGCAGGACCACGCCCTCGACAAGGCCCTCGACAACGAGCTGATCAAGCTCGCCGCCGACGCCCTCAAGGCCGAAAGCCCCGAGGCCGCCCAGCCGGTCCGCGCGCAGATCGCGATCCGCAACATCAACCGGACCGTCGGCACGATGCTCGGCCACGAGGTCACGAAGAAGTTCGGCGGTGCGGGCCTGCCCCAGGACACCATCGACATCACCTTCACCGGCTCCGCGGGCCAGTCCTTCGGCGCCTTCCTGCCCAGCGGTGTCACCCTGCGCCTGGAGGGCGACGCCAACGACTACGTCGGCAAGGGCCTGTCCGGCGGGCGCGTCGTCGTCCGCCCCGACCGCGGCGCCGACCACCTCGCCGAGTACTCCACCATCGCGGGCAACACCATCGCCTACGGCGCCACCGGCGGCGAACTGTTCCTCCGCGGCCGCACCGGTGAGCGGTTCTGCGTCCGCAACTCCGGCGCCACCGTCGTCTCCGAGGGCGTGGGCGACCACGGCTGCGAGTACATGACCGGCGGCCACGCCGTGGTGCTCGGCGAGACCGGGCGCAACTTCGCGGCCGGCATGTCCGGCGGTGTCGCGTACGTCATCGACCTCGACCGCGACAACGTCAACGCCGGCAACCTCGGCGCGATCGAGGAGCTGACCGGCACCGACAAGCAGTGGCTGCACGACGTCGTGCGCCGCCACCAGGAGGAGACCGGCTCCACCGTCGCCGGGAAGCTCCTCGCCGAGTGGGACACCGCGGTGGCCCGCTTCAGCAAGATCATCCCGTCCACCTACAAGGCAGTGCTCGCCGCCAAGGACGCCGCTGAGCTCGCCGGTCTCTCCGAGCAGGAGACCACCGAGAAGATGATGGAGGCGGCGACCAATGGCTGACCCCAAGGGCTTCCTGACCACCGGCCGCGAGGTCGCGCAGACCCGCCCCGTGGGCGAGCGCGTCAAGGACTGGAACGAGGTCTACGTTCCCGGCTCGCTGCTCCCGATCATCAGCAAGCAGGCCGGCCGCTGCATGGACTGCGGCATCCCGTTCTGCCACAACGGCTGCCCGCTCGGAAACCTCATCCCCGAGTGGAACGACTACGCCTACCGCGAGGACTGGACCGCCGCATCCGAGCGGCTGCACGCCACGAACAACTTCCCGGAGTTCACCGGGCGGCTGTGCCCGGCCCCCTGCGAGTCGGCGTGCGTGCTCGGCATCAACCAGCCGGCCGTCACCATCAAGAACGTCGAGGTCTCGATCATCGACCAGGCGTGGGACCGCGGCGATGTCACCCCGCAGCCGCCCGAGCGCCTCTCCGGCAAGACCGTCGCCGTCATCGGCTCCGGACCGGCCGGCCTCGCCGCCGCCCAGCAGCTCACCCGGGCCGGCCACACGGTCGCCGTCTACGAGCGCGCGGACCGCATCGGGGGCCTCCTCCGCTACGGCATCCCCGAGTTCAAGATGGAGAAGTCGCACATCAACCGCCGCATCGAGCAGATGCGCGCGGAGGGCACCAAGTTCCGCACCGAGACCGAGATCGGCCGGGACATCGACGCCGCGAAGCTGCGCCGCCGCTACGACGCCGTGGTCATCGCCGCCGGTGCCACCGTCTCGCGCGACCTGCCCGTCCCGGGCCGGGAGCTGAACGGCGTGCACTTCGCGATGGAGTACCTGCCGCTCGCCAACAAGGTGCAGGAGGGCGACCTGACGGTCTCCCCGATCACCGCCGAGGGCAAGCACGTCGTCGTCATCGGCGGCGGCGACACCGGCGCCGACTGCGTCGGCACCGCGCACCGCCAGGGCGCCCTGTCCGTCACCCAGCTGGAGATCATGCCCCGGCCGGGCGAGGAGCGGAACGCCAACCAGCCCTGGCCGACCTTCCCCATGCTCTACAAGGTCACCTCCGCGCACGAGGAGGGCGGCGAGCGGGTCTACTCCGTCTCGACCACCCACTTCGAGGGCGACGAGGACGGCAACGTCCAGGCCCTCCACCTGGTCGAGGTGGAGTTCAAGGACGGTAAGCTGGAGCAGAAGCCCGGCACCGAGCGGGTCATCCCCGCGCAGCTGGTCACGCTCGCGATGGGCTTCACCGGCACCGACCAGGCCAACGGTCTGGTCCAGCAGTTCGGTCTGGAGCTCGACGCACGGGGCAACATCGCCCGTGACGAGGACTACGCGACCAACGTCGACGGCGTCTTCGTCGCCGGGGACGCGGGCCGCGGCCAGTCCCTCATCGTGTGGGCCATCGCCGAGGGCCGCTCCGCGGCACGCGGCGTGGACCGCTTCCTGACCGGAGCCAGCGCCCTGCCGGCCCCGATCCGCCCGACGGACCGTGCCCTGACGGTCTGACACGGCACACAGACGTCCCGCACAACGGCGTGCGGAACTGAACGCGGCGCCTGCCCGTCCCCGACCGGACGAATTCGGCAGGCGCCGTGGCGCGTCCGGGGGCAGGCGGTGCCGGGGGCTCAGGCGGTCAGCGCCAGCGCACAGGTCGCCGCCGCCGTCGCCGTCACCGCGAGCACCAGGCCGGTCAGCGCGAAGCGCCGTACGCCGATGCGCGTCCCCTGGAACCGGCACCGCTCGAACCACAGCAGCGTCGCCAGCGACCCCCACGGGGTGACCAGCGGGCCCGCGTTCACCCCGATCAGCAGGGCCAGCAGCTGATGGTGGTTGCCCGCCGGGACGACCGCCTCGCCCGCCACGTACGCCGGAAGGTTGTTCAGCACGTTGGCGAGCCCCGCGCCCACCCCGGCGGTACGCAGCATGCCGCCGAGGCCGTCGTCCGTGCCGAGCGCCCGCACCAGCACCTCGTGCAGCCCGTGCGCGTTGACCGTCTCCACCACCAGGAACATCCCCGGCACCAGGACCAGCAGCCGCCACGGGACCAGCGAGAGCCGCAGCTCCCCGCGCCGCCGCACCGCGTACGCCACCACCACGACCAGCATCGCCACCAGCGAGGCCGACCACAGCGGCACGTCCACCACCAGGATCGCCAGCAGGAACCCGGCGCACGCCGCCGAGCACACGCCCAGCAGCACCCGGTCCCCGGGCGACGGCACCGGCGGCGGGGTGTACGTATCGGCACCCCGGCGCCCCCGGCGCCAGTAGAACACCCACAGGCACAGGGCGGTCGTCCCGATCGCGGCCAGCTGCGGCAGCCACATCACACCGGCCAGACCGGCCGGGGACAGCGCCACCCGGTCCGCCGCCAGCAGATTGGTCAGATTCGACACGGGCAGCAGCAGGCTCGCCGTGTTGGCCAGCCACACCGTCGTCATCGCCAGCGGCACCGCCGCGATGCCCACCCGCCCGGCCAGCGCCAGCATCACCGGGGTGAGCAGCACGGCCGTGGTGTCCAGGTTCAGGGTGATCGTGGTCAGCGAGGCGAACGCCACGCACAGCCCGAACAGCAGCGGATACCGCCCCCGCCCGGCCCGCGCCACCCACGCCGCGACCACGTCGAAGACCTGGGCCCGGCCCGCCAGCTCCGCCAGCACGATCACCGTCGCCAGGAACGCGAGCAGCGGCCCGAGGCGCCGCAGCTGGTCCTCGGCCGGCCCGGCGGGCAGCAGCCCGGTCGCCGCCGCGATCACTCCGAGCAGGAGCAGCCCTCCGGCCAGCCAGTCCAGGGGATGCAGCCGCCGCACCAGGGCACGCGAGCGCTCCGTGAAGTGATCGTTCCGCATGCGGGTCATCGTGTCAGACCGGGGCACCCCGGCCCGCCCGCTCAGCCCGTCAGCGCCGACGTCTTGAGGACCACCAGCAGCACCAGCACCGCCGCCAGCACCACGCACCCGGCCGCCTGCACCGCCGTACGCCGCCCGGCGGGGGCGTACGCGTACACGACGGTCACCGCCGCACCGGTCAGCAGGCCGCCCAGGTGGCCCTCCCAGGACGTGAAGGCCGCCGAGAGCAGCATCCACACCAGGAACCCGGCCAGGAAGCTGTTGACCGCCTGCATGTCCCGGCCCAGGCGCCGGCTGATGACGTAGAACGCGGCGGCCAGACCGAAGACCGCGCCCGAGGCCCCCACCACCTCGTCCGACGGCGAGATCAGGTACACCAGCACCGAGCCGCCCAGCGCGGACAGCAGATACAGCGCGAGGAAGCGGGCCCGGCCCAGCTGCTCCTCGACGACCCGGCCGAGATTCCACAGGGCGTACATGTTGAACGCGATGTGCAGCACCCCGAACGGCAGCGACCCGAACGACGAGCCGTCCGGCGGCAGATGGAGGAAGGCCCCGGTCAGCAGCCGGTACCACTCGCCGTCCACCACCCCGACGACGTCGAACCCGGTGTGGCCCCCGGGCTGGTAGAAGTACCGCCCGCCGTCCGCGTCGGTGAGCACGGCCCCTGTCATCGCGAACCGGCCGACCACCCCCGGGCGTATCAGCTCCGCCAGGTACGCCAGGAGGTTGAGGCCGATCAGCGTGTACGTGACGACCGGCACCGCGGTCCGCGACACGGTCCCGCCGAACGCGGTCCTGGCCTGCCGGACCGAGCGCCGCCCCTCCCTGACGCACTCCACGCACTGGTGGCCGACCGCCGCCTCCCGCATGCAGTCCGGGCAGATGAAGCGCTCGCAGCGGACGCAGCTCACATACGTCTCGTACGAGGGATGGCGGTAACACGCGGTGGCGGCGGCCTCCATGGCCGGCTCCTTCGTCTGTACGGGATCGGGGCCGGTGGGGGTCGGCGGCGATCAAGATAGCGAACGCGCGGCGGCGGCCCCGACCCGGGCTCCGCACCCGCGGCGGGCACCCGAACGGGTGGGCCGGAGCGGGTCGGCCGGAAAACCGGACAGAGGGTGACGGGATTAACCGGTTCCATGGCCTCATGACCACGATCACCTGGACCGACTTCCGCACCGCCGAACCCGGCTTCGCCGACACCGTGCGACGGAGGTTCGCGCAGTACAAGCACCACGTCCTCGCCACCCTCCGCAAGGACGGATCGCCCCGGCTCACCGGCCTGGAGGTGGACTTCTGGGAGGACGAGCCGCACCTGGGCATGATGCCGAACTCCCGCAAGGCCCTCGACCTGCGCCGCGACCCCCGCTTCTGCGTGCACGCCAACCCCGGGCCGGACGCCGAGATGGCCGACGGGGACGTCCGGATCTCCGGGCGCGCCGTCGAGGTGACCGACCCCGCCGTCCTCGCCCGCTTCATCGAGGAGCGCACCCCGCCCGAGCCCTTCCACCTGTTCCGCGTCGAGCCCACCGAGGTGGTAAGGGTCGGCCTGGAGGGCGGTGACACCATCGTCCTCACCACCTGGCGCCCCGGCCGCCCGCTGCGCACGATCCGCAGGGGCAACGACGGCTGATCGGGTGTGCCTCCCGACATCCGGCGGCAGGTCGTGCTACGGTTGTCGTGTTGCAGTTTTGGTACCCATGAACTTTATGTGCGCCTGACGGAATGCTTCGTCAGGCGCTTTATTGTTTTCCGGCTTTCTCCGGATGGGGCTCAATGCGGCGACTTGGAATTCGTAAAGTGCGAATTTCCGGCACTGCACCTCCTTAGGAGAACGACATGGCTACTGGAACCGTGAAGTGGTTCAACTCTGAAAAGGGCTTCGGCTTCATCGAGCAGGACGGCGGCGGCGCCGACGTCTTCGCCCACTACTCGAACATCAACGCCCAGGGCTTCCGTGAGCTCGTCGAGGGCCAGAAGGTCAGCTTCGACGTCACGCAGGGCCAGAAGGGCCCGCAGGCGGAGAACATCGTCCCGGCCTAATTTTCGCCGGACGCGTACCTCGCAGCCGGGGCCCGCACCGTCAAGGTGCGGGCCCCGGCTCGTGCTGTCCCAGGAGGACAATCCCGATATGACCCGCTCCGAACGCCAGGACCGTCCCGCCCGCAACCGCCCGTCCAGGGCGCGCGGCACGGACCGGGCACAGGCAACCGCACAGGGTTCCGGCAAGGGAACCGGAAAGGCGTCGCCCCGTCGCAGGGCCACGCCGCCGCAGGGCGAATTCGCGCTGCCCGAGACCATCACCCCCGCACTGCCCGCCGTCGAGGCGTTCGCCGAGCTGGACATGCCCGCCGCCCTGCTGAAGACCCTTGCCGCGCAGGGCGTGACCGAGCCGTTCCCGATCCAGGGCGCCACGCTGCCCAACTCGCTGGCCGGCCGCGACATCCTCGGCCGGGGCCGCACCGGCTCCGGCAAGACCCTCGCCTTCGGCCTCGCGCTCCTGGCCCGCACCGCCGGCCGCCGCGCCGAACCGAAGGCGCCCCTCGCCCTCGTCCTCGTCCCGACCCGCGAGCTCGCCCAGCAGGTCACCGACGCGCTGACCCCGTACGCCACCTCGGTCAACCTGCGCCTGGCCACCGTCGTCGGCGGCATGTCGATCACCCGGCAGTCCGCCACGCTGCGGCGCGGCGCCGAGGTGCTGGTCGCGACCCCGGGCCGGCTCAAGGACCTCATCGAGCGCGGGGACTGCCGGCTGGACCAGGTCGCGATCACGGTCCTGGACGAGGCCGACCAGATGGCCGACATGGGCTTCATGCCCCAGGTCACCGCGCTGCTCAGGCAGGTCGAGGCGGACGGCCAGCGGATGCTGTTCTCGGCGACCCTGGACAAGAACATCGACCGCCTGGTCAAGATGTTCCTCACCGACCCCGTCGTGCACTCGGTCGACCCGTCCGCCGGTGCGGTCACCACCATGGAGCACCACGTCCTCCATGTCCTGGACGAGACCGACAAGAAGGCCGTCGCGACCCGGATCGCCGCCCGCGAGGGGCGCGTGATCATGTTCGTGGACACCAAGCGCGCGGCGGACCGCTTCGCCAAGCGGCTTCTCGCCAGCGGTGTACGCGCTGCCGCGCTGCACGGCGGGCGCTCGCAGCCGCAGCGCAACCGGACCCTGGACCAGTTCAAGAACGGCCAGGTCACCGCCCTCGTCGCGACGAACGTGGCGGCCCGGGGCATCCACGTGGACGACCTCGACCTGGTCGTCAACGTGGACCCGCCCACCGACCACAAGGACTACCTCCACCGAGGCGGCCGCACCGCCCGTGCCGGGGAGTCCGGCAGCGTCGTCACCCTGGTGCTGCCCGACGAGAAGCGGGACATGACCCGCCTGATGCGCGACGCCGGCATCGATCCGCGCACCACCCGGATCCGCTCCAGCGACGAGGAACTGTCCCGCATCACGGGCGCCCGCGAACCGTCCGGAGTCGCGGTGGTCATAGAGGTCCCGCAGCCGGCCCAGCCGAAGCCGCGCACGCGGCCGGCGGGCACGGGCACCCGCTCCGGCAGCCGCGGCCGGGGCCGGGGGACCGGCGCGTCCCGCAGCACCGGCGCGTCCCGCAGCACCGGTGCCTCCAGGGGCACCGCGCAGCGCAGCCGCCGCGCCGCGTGACACTCCCGGGGGCCGCTGCGCCGGACCCCCGCTCCTCAATCGCCGGAGGGGCTTGATTTCGCCCCTCCGGCGCCGTGGACAGTGACCGCTCACGTCGTGCAGTCCAGCACCGCGCGACACAGCGCACACCGCACCCGCACCCGCCCCCGCACCGGAACCCGGTTCCACTGGTGGCAGACCGGGCACGGGAACGCCACCCGCAACCCGTCCCCGCCCGCCTCGAAGGTGTACGCGCCCCCGGGCACCCCGGACACCGACCGCCGGTCCCGGGCATAGCGCCGCCGCCCCGCCCACCCCGCAGCCGTCAGCGGCGCCCGCGCCGCATCCCGCAGCGCCCGCGCCCGGCCCTCCGTGTACGCGGTGTACGCCTGCGGACTGGTGAACCACGGCGAGGGGTCCTCGCCGAACACCAGCGCCCGCTTGGCCAGCACGTACCCGAACTCCTCCGGCGTCAGGTACCCCAGCTTCTGGCTGGACGTCGCGTCCTCGCGGAACGCGTCCAGCAGCAGCCACCCCGCCCCGAGGTACGCCGCCGCCGTGTCCGTGAGGATCTCGTTGTCGCGCGTGCCGGGGAACTCCAGGCCCAGCCGGTGCAGCAGCACATGCGCGACCTCGTGCGACAGGGCCGCGCCGATGTCCCGGCGATGGGTGCGGAAGCGGTCGTTCAGCTCCACGAAGTACTCCGGCCCCGACGCGAGTTCGACGCTCCCCGCGTGCTCCATGGACCGGAACGCCACGATCACCCGGGCGTCCGGCAGCCGGTAGTGGTGCACCATCGCCCGCGCCACCCGCTGCGCGCCCAGGTGCAGATCGTCCGCGTCGGCGAACGCGGCGTCGGCCGGGGCCAGGCTCGGCGCGAACCGCTGGACGCCGTCGGCCGACAGCCGCCGGTACAGCGCGGTGATCGCCGAGCGGACCGTGTCCAGATGCGGGAACCCGTGCTCGACCGGGCTGCGGCGGGGGCTGTCCGGCATCTGCGTACCTCCGCTCCTCGCTCCGGGCCCGACTCCTCACCCATGGAGACGGGGGAGGGCGCCCCGAGGTTGTCAGCCGCCCGCCCGGACCGGCAGACCCGGGCCCAGCCGGACGAACGGCGCGCCCGCGCCCTCCGTCTCCAGCACCCACACCTCGTTGACCCCGTCCCGCAGCACCGGACCCGGCACGTACAGCGTGTGCTGCGGGCCCGCCGACCAGTACCGGCCCAGGCAGAAGCCGTTCACCCAGACGAACCCCCGCGTCCAGCCCGGGAGTTCGAGCCCCGCGTGGTCCGCGCCCGCCGTCACCTCGAACGTGCCCCGGTACAGACCCGTCCCGCCCTCCCCGCCGACCGGCGCGAACGGCACACCCGCCACCGCACCCGGCTCCTCGAACGCGTCCAGCCGCAGCGCCCGCGCCCGCACCCCGTGCAGATACTGGCGCTCGTGGAGCACGCCCCCGGTGATCCCCTTCGGCTCGCCCAGGCGCGGCCCGTAATTGACCCGGCCCAGCGACTCCACCCACAGCTCCACCTCGGCGGGCCCGGCCACCGGCTCCTGCAGTGCGGAGTCCTCCTCGCTCAGGACGCCCCGGCGCACCCCGTCCACGTACACCACCGCACGGTCCCGCAGCCCCGGGACACCCAGCGTGTACGGGCGGCGCGGACCCGGCACGGCGACCCGGTAGCGCACCAGGCCGCGGTCCACCCCCAGCTCCTCGAACGTCGGCGGCACCCCGGACTCCGCCGCCTCCTCGTCGCCCAGCGCCTCCAGCACCGTGTCCAGTGGCGCCCACTCGGTCAGCTCCGCCCGCACCGGGGCGGCGAGCCCGACCGGCTCGGGCGGCAGCGGGGGCAGCGGCCCGTCCGCGTACCCGGCGAGGACCTCCCGGAACAGCCGGAACTTCTCCGTGGCCCGGCCGTACTCGTCCACCGGCGCGTCGTAGTCGTACGACGTCACCGTCGCCAGCAGCTCCTGGTCCTGGAGCGGGCCGGAACGGTTCGCGCCCGCCCAGCCGGCGAAGTTCGTGCCGCCGTGCGCCATGTAGACGTTCACCGACGCCCCGCACTCCAGGATCTCCGCCAGCGCACCGGCCGCCTGCGCCGGATCCCGCACCACCGGCGGCGCCCCCCAGTGCTCGAACCAGCCGCACCAGAACTCCATGCACATCAGCGGACCCGACGCCTGGTGGCGGCGCAGCACCCGGAACGCCTCGCGGGCGCCCGAACCGAAGTTGGCGGTGGCGAGCAGGCCGGGCACCGAGCCGCCGGTCAGCATGTGGTCCTCCGGCCCGTCCGAGGTGAACAGCGGCACGCTCACCCCGCACCCGCGCAGCAGCTGGGCCACCCGGCGCAGATGGACCGCGTCGGTGCCGTAACTCCCGTACTCGTTCTCGGCCTGCACCATGATCACCGGGCCGCCGCGGTCGATCTGCCGCTCCGCGACCTGCGGCAGCAGCTCGGCGAACCAGGCCCCGACCGCGTCGAGATACCCCTCGTCGCGGGTCCGCACCCGCCGCCCGAACCGGCCGGTCACCCACACGGGCAGCCCGCCGTTCTCCCACTCCGCGCAGATGTACGGGCCCGGGCGCACGATCGCCCACAGCCCGGCCCGCTGGGCCGCGTCCAGGAAGCGGCCCAGCGCCCCGGTGTCCCGGAAGCGGCCGGGCAGGGGCTCGTGGAGGTTCCACGGGACGTACGTCTCCACACAGTTCAGGCCCATCGCCCGCAGCATCGCGAGCCGGTGGTCCCACTGGCCCTCGTGCACCCGGAAGTAGTGCAGGGCCCCGGACAGCAGCCGTACGGGCTCGCCGTCGATCCGGAAGCCGTCGTCCCCGACGGTGAAGTCAGCCATGGTGCCCGTTCTCCTGATACGCGGATGTCCCGGTCCAGCCTCACCCCGGGCGTGACGGCCGGTCCATGGACAAATATCGTGGCTGTTTGGACGCGAGTCGCCGGACCGGGCGAGAGGGAGCCCATGTACCGCACCTGGATGCGCTTCTTCACGCCGAGCCCGCTCCACCACCGCCTCGGTCTCGTCTGCCTCGGCGTCGGCCTCCAGCACGGCACCCTGCCGGCCGTCGGCCCGCGCACCCTGGACCACCACGTGGCCGTCGTGGTCCACTCCGGCAGCGGCTGGTTCGCCGGGCCGGACGGGCGGCGGGTGCCGGTCATCGCGCCCAGCCTCATCTGGCTGACCCCGGGCGTCCCGCACCACTACGGCGCCGACCCCGCGTCCGGCTGGGACGAGAGCTTCGTGGACTTCACCGGGTCCGCCACCGCCACGTACACCGAGCTCGGCTGCATCGAACCCGACCGCCCCCTGGTCCCCCTCGCCGACACCGCGGCCCCGCGCGCCGCGATCGGCCGGATGGTCCGGGCGGCCCGGCGCGGCAACCCGCTCCTGGAGGTCGAGACGGGGGCCGCCGTGCACGAACTCCTCGTCGCCCTGCGCCGGGCCCGTGCCGATGTCGGCCCGGACGGCGATCCGGTGCTCCAGGCGCTCGCCCGGGACGCCTTCCAGCCGCTGTCGGTCGCCGAGCACGCCGCCCGGCACGGGATGACCCCCGCCGAACTGCGGACGGCGGTGCGGCGGGGTGCGGGAAGCAGCCCGAAGGACTACCTCCTCACCATCCGCCTCGGGCGCGCGAAGGAGCTCCTCGCCACGAGCGACCTGCCGGTGGCGGCTGTCGCGCGCCGCGTCGGCTACGACGACCCGGCCTACTTCTCCCGCCTCTTCGCCCGCCGCGTCGGCATCGCCCCGGTGCGCTTCCGCGAACAGCAGGGCCGCGCGGTCCCGGGCGGCTGGAGTGATCGCGTCCCGGACCCCGAACACCCTCCGACGATCGGCTCGTAGCCCCGTAAGCTCGCTGCCCATGACCACGAACGACATCGACGCCTCCGTACGCGTCGAACTCGACCGGCTGCGCCAGAGCATCGACAACATCGACGCCGCCGTCGTCCATATGCTGGCCGAACGCTTCAAGTGCACCCAGCAGGTCGGCCACCTCAAGGCCGCCCACCAGCTCCCGCCGGCCGACCCGGCCCGCGAGGCCCGGCAGATCACCCGCCTCCGGGAGCTCGCGGAGAGCGCCCATCTCGACCCGGCGTTCGCCGAGAAGCTGCTCAACTTCATCGTCGCGGAGGTCATCCGCCACCACGAACGCATCGCGGAGGAGTCCGCGAACGGCGCGGGGGCGACCGGGGGACGTTGAGGACCGGTCCGGCGGAGGCGGCCCAGCCGCCTCCGCGGCGGTCCGCCCCCACCGGAACCCGCCTGCGCGCCGCCCGGCCGATACGGCAGCATGTCCCCATGTCCGTACTGACGCGCGATGAAGCGCAGGCCCGAGCCCAGATCCTCGACGTACAGCGATACACGATCGAACTCGATCTCACCGCGGGGGAGGAGACCTTCGATTCCCGTACCGTGATCGAGTTCACCGCCCGCACGGCCGGTGACACCTTCATCGAGCTCAAGCCCGCCACCCTGCGCTCGATCAGCCTCGACGGGCAGCCGCTGGACCCCGCGGACCTCACCGAGAACCGGTACCCCCTCACCGGCCTCACCGAAGGCCCCCACGAGATCCGCGTCGACGCCGCCATGCGCTACTCCCGCACCGGCGAGGGCATGCACCGCTTCACCGACCCCAGCGACAACGAGACCTACGTCTACACCCAGCTCTTCATGGAGGACGTCCAGCGCGTCTTCGCCGCCTTCGACCAGCCCGACCTCAAGTCGGTCTTCGCCCTCACCGTCACCGCCCCCGAAGGCTGGACCGTCCTCGGCAACGGCGTCACCGAGCACACCGGAGACGGCCGCTGGACCATCGCCCCCACCCCGCCGCTCTCCACGTACCTCGTCGCCGTCGCCGCCGGCCCCTGGCACTCCGTGACCACCGAGCACGCCGGACTGCCCTTCGGCATCCACTGCCGCCGCTCCCTCGCCCCCCACCTCGACGCCGACGCCGACGAGATCCTCGACATCACCCGGGCCTGCTTCGACCGGTTCCAGGAGAAGTTCACCGAGCCGTACCCCTTCGACTCCTACGACCAGGCGTTCGTCCCCGAATTCAACGCCGGGGCCATGGAGAACCCCGGACTCGTCACCTTCCGTGACGAATACATCTACCGCTCTGCCGTCACCGACACCGAACGCCAGACCCGCGGCATGGTCATCGCCCACGAAATGGCCCACATGTGGTTCGGCGACCTCGTCACCCTCGCCTGGTGGGACGACATCTGGCTCAACGAGTCCTTCGCCGAGTACATGGGCTACCAGACCCTCGCCGAAGCCACCAGGTTCACCGACACCTGGGTCGACTTCGGCGTCGCCCGCAAGGGCTGGGGATACGACGCCGACCAGCGCCCCTCCACCCACCCCGTCGCCCCCGACCCCGCCGACGTCCCCGACACCGCCTCCGCACTCCTCAACTTCGACGGCATCTCCTACGCCAAGGGCGCCTCCGCCCTCCGCCAGCTCGTCGCCTGGCTCGGCGAGAAGGACTTCCTCGCCGGCATCAACACCCACTTCGCCCGCCACAAGTTCGCCAACGCCACCCTCGCCGACTTCATCGACAACCTCGCCTCCGCCACCGACCGCGACGTCCATGCCTGGGCCGACCAGTGGCTGCGCACCACCGGCGTCGACACCCTCGCCGCACACACCACCGAGAGCGACACCACCTGGTCCCTCACCGTCGACCACCAGGGCACCCGCCCCCACCGCATCAGCGTCGGCGCCTACGACCACAGCCTCGACACCCAGCACGGCCCGACCCCCCTCGTCCTGCGCGAACGCTTCGACGCCGGCATCCCCGAGGAAGCCCCCGTCACCCGCCCCGGCCGCCGCCCCGCCCTCGTCGTCCTCAACGACGAAGACCTCACCTACGCCAAGATCCGGCTCGACCCCCACTCCTGGAACACCGTCCTCGACAGCCTCTCCGGCATCCCCGACCCCCTCACCCGCGCCGTCATCTGGAACGCCGCCCGCGACATGGTCCGCGACGGCGAACTCGCCCCCAGCACCTACCTCG
The DNA here is from genome assembly GCF_049844595.1 of Streptomyces sp. DT224. NCBI lineage: Bacteria > Bacillati > Actinomycetota > Actinomycetes > Kitasatosporales > Streptomycetaceae > Streptomyces > Streptomyces sp. DT224. Next base: position 222,040 of record NZ_JBNCLI010000007.1, on the reverse strand, counting down.
AAGCCGCCCGCGCCCACCTCCCCCACGAGACCGACCTCGCCCTCCTCCAAGGCGTCCTCGCCTTCGCCGACACCCACGTCGCCGGCCGCTACACCGCCCCCGAGGACCGGCCCGCCGCCCTCGCCACCCTCACCGCCCTCTGCCGCGACCTCATCCGCCGCACCGAGGACGGCACCCACCCCGGCCTGCGCCTCACCGCCGTACGCCACCTCATCGACGCCGCCACCCAGCCCGACACCATCCAGGGCTGGCTCGCCGACGACACCGTCCCCGGCGGACCCGAACTCGACCCCGAACTGCGCTGGCGCATCCTCACCCGCCTCGCCGTCCTCGGCGCCACCGACGAGACCGCCATCGACGCCGCCCTGGAGGACGACCCCAGCGCCACCGGCCAGGAAGGCGCCGCCCGCTGCCGCGCCGCCCTCCCCACCCCCGAGGCCAAAGCCGCCGCCTGGAACGCGATGTTCCACGACGACAGCCTCTCCAACTACCTCTTCACCGCCACCGCCCAAGGCTTCTGGCAACCCGAACAGACCGACCTCGTACGCGCATACGTGCCCCGCTTCTACCCCGAAGCCGCCCAGCTCGCCGCCCGCCGGGGCCCCGCCATCGCCGAAGCCGCCGGGCGAAACGCCTTCCCCGTCCACGCCGTCGACGCCGAAAGCCTCCGCACCGGCGAAGAAGCCCTCGACGACCCGGCCCTCATCCCGGCCCTCCGCCGCAAACTCATCGACCAGATCGACGACCTGCGCCGCGCCCTGCACGTACGCAACGCCAACTGAACCCACCCGCCCCACCCGTGCCCGGCCCGCCCCGACCCACCGGGGCGCGCCGGGCACACCCATACCACCCCGGCCCCCCACCACCCGCCCCCACCCGGACCCCGCCACCCTTTCGAGTTCAGATCACCCGGCTCCCCGGCCGCGCCACCCGAAACCCGGACAAGCTGGCACGCACACCCATGGCCGTGTCCGGAAAGTCCCGCCCGGCCCCCGACCCCCTCCGGTCGTACGACGGGACTTGCCGGACACGACCATGCCCGCACCCCGTCCACGCGCGCCCGAAGGACCACCCACCCCATGCCCGTACCGCCCCTCGCCGGGACCACCACCGGACCCGACGCCCTGCGCCCCCTCCTCGACACCGTCCTCACCGCCCTCGCCGAAGGCGCCCGACGCCGCGACGGCCCCCTCCCCGCAGGCGGACCCGACACCGTCACCCCCCGCACCCGCACCGCCCTCACCCCCCTCATCCCGGACCACGGCACCGGCGCCCACCACGCCCTCGCCACCCTCGTCCAAGCCCTCACCGAAGGCGCCGCCGACCCCGCCGACCCCCTCTGCGCCGCCCACCTCCACACCCCGCCCCTCGCCCTCGCCGCGGCCGCCGACCTCGCCGCCTCCGCCCTCAACCCCTCCATGGACTCCTGGGACCAGGCCCCCGCCGCCTCCACCCTCGAAGCCGACACCGCCGCCGCACTCGCCGCCGAGATCTACCCCCACCACCCCGCACCCGACGCCCTCATCACCACCGGCGGCACCGAGGCCAACCAACTCGGCCTCCTCCTCGCCCGCGAACGCCACGGCCCCGTCCAGACCATCACCGGCGCCAACGCCCACCACAGCATCACCCGCGCCGCCTGGCTCCTCGGCCTCCCCGCACCCCTCACCGTGCCCGCCCCCGACGGCGTCATCGACGTCCCCGCACTCCACGAAACCCTCGCCCGCCACCGGGGACAGGGCCCCCTCCTCGTCACCGCCACCGCCGGCACCACCGACACCGGCCGGATCGACCCTCTCACCGACATCGCCGACCTCTGCACCCGCCACGGCGCCGAACTCCACATCGACGCCGCCTACGGCGGCCCCCTCCTCTTCAGCCCCGCCCACCGCCACCTCCTCGACGGACTCGACCGCGCCGACAGCGTCGCCCTCGACCTCCACAAACTCGGCTGGCAGCCCGCCTCCGCCGGCATCCTCGCCGTCCCCGACCGCCACCACCTCCACCCGCTCCACCACCAGGCCCCCTACCTCAACGCCGACGACGACACCGAAGCCGGCCTCCCCGACCTCCTCGGCCGCTCCCTGCGCACCACCCGCCGCCCCGACGCACTCAAGATCGCCGTCACCCTCCGGGCCCTCGGCCGCACCGGACTCGCCGACCTCGTCGACCGCACCTGCGCCGCCGCCCACACCCTCGCCGACCTCGTCACCCGCACCCCCGGCCTCGACCTCCACGACCGCCCCACCATCAGCACCGTCCTCTTCCGCCCCACCGACGCCGACGACCACACCGTCGCCACCGTCCGCCGCACCCTCCTCACCCGCGGCCACGCCGTACTCGGCCGCACCCACACCCACGGCCGCCTCTGGCTCAAGGCCACCCTCCTCAACCCCCACACCACCCCCGACGACCTCCACCGCCTCCTCACCCTCGTCACCCACCTCACCGCCGAACTCAAGGAAGGCAGCACCCTGCGATGACCGCCGCCCCACCCGCCCCCGACCCCCACCGCACCCACGACCTCGTCGGCATCGGCATCGGCCCCTTCAACCTCTCCCTGGCCGCCCTCGCCCATGGCCTCCCCACCCCCCTCACCACCGCCTTCTACGAACAGCGCCCCGCCTTCCACTGGCACCCCGGGCTCCTCATCGACGGCGCCACCCTCCAAGTCCCCTTCCTCGCCGACCTCGTCACCCTCGCCGACCCCACCAGCCCCTGGAGCTTCCTCAACTACCAACGCGCCCAGGACCGCCTCTACCCCTTCTACTTCGCCGAGCGCTTCCACATCCACCGCGCCGAATACGACGCCTACTGCCGCTGGGTCAGCGACCGGCTCCCCGGCCTCCACTTCGGCCACCAGGTCGACGCCATCCGCTGGGACCCCCAGACCGCCCGCTTCGACGTCGACCACACCCAGCTCGACACCCACGGCCAAGCCGCATCACTCGGCCGCACCCACACCCGCCACATCGCCCTCGGCATCGGCACCGAACCCCACATCCCCGAACCCCTCAAACCCCTCACCGACACCGGCAACGCCCCCGTCATCCACTCCGCCGACTACCTCCACCACCGCGAACGCCTCCTCCAGGCCCGCCACATCACCGTCATCGGCTCAGGACAGTCCGGCGCCGAAATCTTCCTCGACCTCCTCCGCGCCCGCCCCACCGGAAACGAAGGACTCCACTGGCTCGCCCGCACCCCCGCCTTCGCCCCCATGGAGTACTCGAAACTCGGCCTCGAACACTTCACCCCCGACTACACCCGCTACTTCCACGCCCTCCCCGAAACCGTCCGCGACACCCTCGTCCCCCAGCAATGGCAACTCCACAAAGGCATCGACCACGACACCATCACCGCCATCCACGACGAGCTCTACCGACGCACCCTCCACGGCGGCTGGCCCGACGCCACCCTCACCCCCGGCGTCACCGTCCGCACCGCCGGACGCGTCGCCAACACCCGCGTCGAACTCCACCTCGAACACACCCAGCAATCCACCCGCACCCGCCTCACCACCGACGCCGTCGTCCTCGCCACCGGCTACCGCGAACGCCCCCTCGACACCCTCCTCCACCACCTCGCCCCCCACCTCCGCCGCGACACCGCCGGCCGCCCCCGCATCGACACCCACCACCGCCTCGACCTCGGCCCCGCCATCACCGGCCACATCTACGTACAGAACGCCGAACGCCACACCCACGGCGTCGGCGCCCCCGACCTCGGCCTTGCCGCCTGGCGCAGCGCCACCATCCTCAACGACCTCACCGGCACCACCCCCTACCCCCTCCCACAGCGCACCGCCTTCACCACCTTCGGCCTCACCCAACCCGCCATCCCCACCCAGCAACCCACCCTCGTCCCCCTCACCCACACCAACTGACCCACCCGGCCCCCGAGACAAGCCGCACACCAACCGCCGACATTGTTGAGGTCACGTCACTAGCGGATGCGGCTTTCGCACAACGCTGGGCCAACGCCCCCGCACAGGCCATCGTGGTTCCCCGTCAGCCACCCCAGCCGGCACCCCGGGAACGACAGCACCCCGCACCAGCGGGCGCGTCGGACCGTGTGCCGCACCTGGACACACAACGGGGGACACCATGTCCATCACACGCCGCACCCAGATCGCCCTCGCCGGCCTCGTCGCCGCGGGAATCGCCGCCGCCGCCGTCGTCGTCGTACCGTCGCTCACCGACGACACCACCGACCAGGCCAACGTCGCCGCCGCCAGAGACACGGACTACGGTCCCGAACCCGAGGCCGACAGCGACCTCGTCACCCAGGCCGACCAGATAGCCTCCATGGCCTCCGGCACGATCTCCCCCGACACCATGATCAACCGGGCCCGCACCTGGCTCACCGCCAACGGCGGCCACCAGGTCCCGTACAGCATGCAGCGCGTCTGGAAGGACGGCTACCGCCAGGACTGCTCCGGGTTCGTCTCCATGGCACTCGCACTCGGCAAGCCCGGCCTCAACACCGTCGGCCTCGCCAGCAGCCGAAGCGTCACCAAGCACCTCAGCAGCACCAGCCAGCTCAAAAAGGGCGACCTCCTCATCGACGCCAGCACCAGCGACGGCGACTTCCGCCACGTCGTCATCTTCGAGAAGTGGGCCAACGCCTCACACAGCTCCTACTGGGCCTACGAGCAGCGCGGCTCCCACGGCACCACCCACCGCACCCTGAGCTACGGCATCGGCAAGGACAACTACGACCCCTACCGCCCCCTCAAGCTCAGCGGAAGCAGCAGCGGCGGTGGCGGCGGCAGCCAGACCCCCGTCCCCAGCGCCGGCTGGCCCGTCCTCAAGAGCGGATCCAAGGGCACCGACGTCCGCTCCGCCCAGCAACTCCTCATCGCACGCGGCTACGGCATCTCCGCCGACAGCAGCTTCGGCCCCAAGACCCGCGCCGCCGTGATCCGCTTCCAGAAGGCCCACTCCCTCGCCGCCGACGGCGTCATCGGCCCCAAGACCTGGGCCAAGCTCATCGTCACCGTCAAGTACGGCAGCAAGGGCCAATCGGTCAAGGCAGCCCAGAACCAGCTCAAGCTCTACGGCTACGCCCTCGCCGTCGACGGCAGTTTCGGCGCCAAGACCAAGGCCGCGACCCTCGCCTTCCAGAAGAAGCACCACCTCGCCGCCGACGGCGTCATCGGCCCCAACACCTGGCGCACCCTCCTCGGCACCCGCTGACACACACCAGCGGCCCCCTTCCCACCGCACCCGCGGAAGGAAGGGGGCCGCCGCCACACACGGACCGGCACCACTAGAACACCGGCACACCGTCCCGCGTCAGCCGCCAGTCCACCGAAGCGAACTCCGCACCGTCCACCGAACCCTTCGCCTGCACCCAGGCGATGATCGTGTTCCGGATCTCCTCCGAATTCGCCCACAGCTGCTTCGCACCCGGAACATGCGGGAAGTTACCCCCACCGCTCGCCCGGTAGTTGTTCACCGCCAGCACGAACCGCGCCTCCGGATCCACCGGCTTCCCCTCGAACGACAGACCCACGATCCGCGACCCCACCGGCTTCGCGATGTCGATGTCGTACGTCAGACCCGACACCGCGTCATAGTTGTAATCCGGCGTGCTGTCCGCATTCGTCAGCTTCTCCGGATCCACCGGAGCACCCGCCGCCGTCCGCACGTAGTACTTCGCCGAGAACTCCAGATAGTCCAGGATCTGCGCACCCGTCACCAGACGCGCCTCCAGCGTGTTCTCGAACGGATACAGACCGGCCGCGTCCCTGATCGTCACGTTCCCGGCCGGAATCCGCGCCGTACGCGAGAAGCACGACGCCTGCGACAACACCGGAAGGTCCGCGTACTCACCACCCGCCAGCGCCGCCTTCACCGTCTCGGCCTGGACGACGTTGATCAGATCGATGATCGGCTCGTCCTTCCACGCCGCCTCCGCCGTGGTCATCTCCGACGCCGCCGTACCGATCACCTGGTTGACGTACGCCACGACCTTCTCGTGCTCGTCCGCCAGCAGCTTCGTGATCTTCCGGTCCTCCACCGCCGTGTTCGAGTTCAACACCCGCGAACCGGCCTTCTCGACCACCCAGCGGCCCTTCTCCCACACCACCTCGAAGTCGAACAGCGTCAGCCGCTGCCCCCACTTCAACGGCTCCGAGAGCACGACCTTCTTCCCGGTCTCCTTGTTCTCCACGAAGTACTCGGGAATCTCCAGGTGCGCGTGGCCCACCAGAATCGCGTCGATCCCCGGCACCTGCTCCGCCACCAGACCCGCCGCGTTCTCCACGTACGGAATCTGATCCCCGTACGACGACGTCCCACTGTTCCCCGAATGCGCCGACACGATCACCACGTCCGCACCCATCGAACGCAACCGCGGCACATACTTCGCCGCCTGCTCCTCAAGACCCGGGAACACCATCTTCCCGCTCACATTCGCCTTGTCCCAGATCGCGATCCCCGGGTTCGTCAGCCCCAGGATCCCCACCTTCACATCCCGCCCGTGCGGCGTCCGCAGCTTCTTGATCACATACGGCGCGAACGCCGGCCGCAACGTCTTCGCGTCCAGCGCGTTCGCCCCGAGCAGCGGGAAATCACACTGCTCCTCGAACTTCCGCAGCACCGGGATGCCGTAATTGAACTCGTGGTTCCCCAGCGCCGCCGCGTCGTACCCGATCGCGTTCATCGCCTGCGCCATCGGGTGCACCGGACCGCGCTTCGCCGTGATCGGATCGATCTTCGCGTAGTAATACGAAAGCTGCGTGCCCTGGATCGTGTCACCCGCGTCGATCATCAGCGTGTTGTGACGGCCCTTCTCCCGCCGCACCTGCTCCACCAACGTCGAGATCTTCGCCAGACCCACATCGTTGTGGTCCTTGTCGTCGAACTCGGCGTCCGTGAAGTAGTCCCAGTTGAAGACGTTCCCGTGCAGGTCCGTCGTCCCCATCACCGTGAACGCATACCGCTTCTGCGGACGCCCCTGACCCTGCCCCTGCCCACGCCCGTGCGCCTGGGCGGGCGACGCGACACCGCCCACCACCACCGCACCCGCGCCGGCCGCGGCCGATGTCCCCAGGAACGTCCTTCGGTTCAGCGGCATCTCGTCTCCCACATATCGGTTCACCTGGTGCGAAGTTCTGTTCTGTCGTACGCCGTCCGCCCCACCCGGGGTGACGCGTGTAGACCGGCCCCCAGGGCACACCCGCACGCCGGACAACGCGCGTAGATAATCACCCACACACCACCCCCGGCAACACCCCCGGCAGGTTTCCGTTCCATGACCACACATCGACAGGACGGCGTCCGGCCGCGAACGCCCCGACTGTCACACCCGGATGCCACAGTGGACCCATGACCGAGCCCGCACAGCCCTACGGCACCCCGGACCAGCCCCGCCTCGCCGTCCGCGGCGAAGCCCGCCTGGAAGTCGACCCCGAGATCGCCCGCCTCTCCATCACCGTCACTGCCCGCGGCAAGGACCGCCGCGCCGCCCTCGAAGACCTCACCCGCCGCAACGCCGCCGTCCTCGAACTCGCCCGCACCTACGGCGACGCCGTCGAGAAGACCGAGACCGGCGCCCTCTCCATCCACCCCGAGCTCGTCCAGCGCGGCCGCGACGAGAAGATCCGCGCCTACCACGGCCGCGTCCACATCACCGCCGTCCTCAACGACTTCACCGCACTCGGCGAGTTCGTCACCCGCGTCGGCGACCTCGACATGACCCACGTCAACGGACCCTGGTGGGCCCTGCGCCCCACCTCACCCGCCCGCGGCGAGGCCCGCCGCCAGGCCGTCCGCGAAGCCGTCCAGCGCGCCCGCGAGTACGCCGGAGCACTCGGCGCGGAGCTCGCCGCCCTGGTCGAACTCGCCGACATAGGCGCGGAGAACGCCGCCCCCGTCGCGTACGCGCGGACCGGCGGCTACGGCGGCGCGCTGCCGGCCCCCGCCGGAGGGGGCGCCCCGCCGCCGCCCCCCGTCGACCTCGAACCCCAGCGACAGACCGTGTACGCGCAGGTGAACGCCCGCTTCACCATGACCCCGCCGAAACTCTGAATTCCCGCCCACGAGGAGACCGGCGCGTGCTCATCCGAGCACGCCGCCGCACAATTCAACACTTGGCAATAACCCTTTACGCAAAGGTGGTTGAGCAGTCATACAGAGCCAATTACCTACCCATAGGTAAGGTCTAGGCTCGAACCATGCGCCGAGCCAAAATCGTTTGCACCCTGGGACCCGCAACCGACTCATACGACCAGATCAAGGCCCTCGTCGAAGCGGGAATGGACATCGCCCGCCTCAACCTCAGCCACGGCAGCTACGCCGAACACGAAGCGCGGTATCACCGCGTACGCGAAGCGTCCGACGAGGCACACCGCAGCGTCGGCGTCCTCGCCGACCTTCAAGGCCCGAAGATCCGCCTCGGACGCTTCCGCGAAGGCCCCGTACTCCTTGAACGCGGCGACGACTTCACCATCACCGTCGAGCCGATGGACGGCGACCGCGACGGCTGCGGTACGACGTACAGCGGCCTCGCCGCCGACGTCACCCCCGGTGAGCGCATCCTGATCGACGACGGCCGCGTCACCCTGGAGGTCACCGAGGTCGACGGCCCCCGCGTCCGGACCACCGTGATCGAGGGCGGCATGGTCTCCGACCACAAGGGCCTCAACCTCCCCGGCGTCGCCGTCTCCGTCCCCGCGCTCTCCGAGAAGGACATCGAGGACCTGCGCTGGGCCATCCGCACGGGCGCCGACATCATCGCCCTCTCCTTCGTCCGCAGCGGCCGCGACATCGAGGACGTCCACCGCGTCATGGACGAGGAGGGCCGCCGCCTCCCCGTCATCGCCAAGGTCGAGAAACCGCAGGCCGTCGAGAACATCGAGGACATCGTCGCCGCCTTCGACGGCATCATGGTCGCCCGCGGCGACCTCGGCGTCGAAATGCCGCTGGAGCAGGTCCCGATCGTCCAGAAACGCGCGATCAAGCTCGCCAAGCGCAACGCCAAGCCGGTCATCGTCGCGACGCAGATGCTCGACTCGATGATCGACAACTCCCGGCCCACCCGCGCCGAGGCGTCCGACGTCGCGAACGCCGTCATCGACGGCACCGACGCGGTGATGCTCTCCGGCGAGACGAGCGTCGGCACGTACGCGATCGAGACGGTCCGCACGATGTCCCGCATCGTGGAGGCGGCCGAGGAGGACATCCTCGCGAAGGGGCTCCCGCCGCTGACCGAGCGCAACAAGCCCCGCACCCAGGGCGGCGCGGTGGCCCGCGCGGCGGCGGAGATGGGTGACTTCCTCGGCGCGAAGTTCCTGGTGGCCTTCACCCAGAGCGGCGACACGGTGAAGCGGTTGTCGCGCTACCGCTCCCCGATTCCCCTCCTGGCCTTCACCCCGGACCCGGCGACCCGCTCCCAGCTGAACCTGACGTGGGGCGTGGAGACGTTCCTGGGTCCGCACGTGGACTCGACGGACGCGATGGTCGCCCAGGTGGACGAGGAACTGCTGAAGATCGGCCGCTGCCAGAAGGGCGACGTGGTCGTCATCACGGCCGGCTCCCCGCCTGGTGTCGCGGGCTCCACGAACCTGGTCCGGGTGCACCACATCGGCGAGGACGACAGCCCGAAGTAGCGGGGCGGCTCAGTATTTCGGCCCGACGTGAGCGTCCATGAGGGCTACGGACGCCCGTCGGGCGACGGAGATGTTGTACTCCTTGCCCGCACGCGTGCAGTGCGTCCACTCGATGCCGAGCTTGTCGAGGGTGTCGGTGTAGAGCCGCCGGATGTCGTCCGAGACGTTGGTGAACCAGTACCGGGGGTATTCGTACCGCTTCTTCACGCCACCGACCACCCTGGTCGTCCAGTTCATGGTCCGACAGCCGTCGGAGTGGATGAGTCCGCGAATGAAGTCCCAGGGGTGGGCGTCGACGATGTCCTGCTGCCAGGGTTCGAGGGCAATGCGGCGGGTGTGCTTCATGCCGGGGCCGTGTTGGGGAAAGAGGCACCACAGGTGTTTCGAGTAGACCTTCACTTCCCGGCACCCCTTCCTGCGTACTTGGCACACCGAGTTCTCGGAGAGAACGGCGCGCATCGCGTTCTCGCACTCGGCCATCAGGCCTGGCCAGGATTCGGCGCAGAAGACGGACAGACTGGGCGTTTTCATGGCCTTGTTCTGAATGATGTGCCCGTCGCCCAAGTACAGGCCGAGAAGGTAGGAGTAGGCGGCCTGATCGAGCCCACCATCACATCGAGGGCAGAGGTGGTAGCGGGTTCTCGTAGGCTCGCCGCGCTTGGCTCGGTCCATGTGTTTCCAGTAGCTGATCGTGCCGGCGGGCACGTTCAGCTTCCGCGAGACATCCGCGTTGCGCGCGCCGCCGCGCAGCAGAGTAAGGGCCTTCTGCCGTAATTCCGGGCCGTGGAAGTTCATGGGAATAGGATGAGCAGTCCGAACTTGTCGCGCGCAGCAAAAAGCGGATGTTCACGAGAACGTGAACATCCGCTTTCCGGAAATGTGCCGGGTATGGGATTCGAACCCACACGTCCTTTCGGACAGAGGTGTTTGAGACCTCCGCGTCAACCAGTTGCGCCAACCCGGCTAGGCAACCCGGGCAGAAGTGTACCTGGTAACAGAAGCAGACAGCAGGTAGGTAGGCTGCTTCGCAGCAGTCCCTGCCCTGGACCAAGGAGCCCCGTGACCACCCCCGAGTCGCCCCAGCCCGTCGCCGACGACGACAAGTCGCACGTCCCGCCGCTGACGACCCGTGTCGTCATCGCCGAGGACGAGGCGCTCATCCGCCTCGACCTCAAAGAGATGCTCGAAGAAGAGGGCTACTCCGTCGTCGGCGAGGCCGGGGACGGGCAGCAGGCTGTCGAGCTGGCGCGGGAGCACAAGCCGGACCTGGTCATCCTGGACGTGAAGATGCCGGTCCTCGACGGGATCTCCGCCGCCGAGAAGATCGCCGAGGAGTCCATCGCGCCGGTGCTCATGCTCACCGCGTTCTCGCAGCGGGACCTCGTGGAGCGTGCCCGGGACGCCGGGGCGATGGCGTACCTCGTGAAGCCGTTCAGCAAGAGCGACGTCGTCCCGGCGATCGAGATGGCCGTCTCCCGGTTCTCCGAGCTGAAGGCCCTGGAGAACGAGGTCGCCGACCTCGCCCAGCGGCTGGAGACGCGGAAGCTGGTGGACCGGGCGAAGAGCATCCTCCAGACGGACTACGGGCTGTCCGAGCCGGAGGCGTTCCGGTGGATCCAGAAGACGTCCATGGACCGCCGGCTGTCGATGCAGCAGCTCGCCGAGGCGCTGATCGCGGACGCCGAGGAGAAGAAGAAGGCCGCCGAGTAGGACCCGTAACGCAGACGAGGAAGGCCCGCGCCAGAGGCGCGGGCCTTCCTCGTATCCGTGGACGCTCAGTCCTCGCCCAGGTACGCCTTGCGGACGGACTCGTCGTGGAGGAGGTCCGCCCCGGTGCCGGAGAGGACGATCTTGCCGATCTCCATGACGTGCCCCTGGTCGGCCAGCGACAGCGCGGCCTGGGCGTTCTGCTCGACCAGGAGGATCGTCGTGCCGGAGGCGCGGAGTTCGACGATGGTCTCCATGATCTTCTGCATCATGATCGGCGAGAGGCCCATGGACGGCTCGTCGAGCATGAGCAGCTTGGGCTGGGACATCATCGCCCGGCCCATGGCGAGCATCTGCTGCTCGCCGCCGGAGAGCGTTCCGGCGGCCTGCTTGCGGCGTTCCCCGAGGATGGGGAAGAGGTCGTAGGCGCGCTGGACGTCCTTCTCGATGCCCGCCTTGTCGTTGCGCAGGTACGCGCCGAGGAGGAGGTTCTCCGTGATCGTCAGCCGGGGGAAGATGTGGCGTCCCTCGGGGGAGTGGGCGAGGCCCAGGGAGACGATCTTGTGCGCCGGGACGTTGGTGAGCGGTTTGCCCTCGAAGAGGATGCGGCCGCTGAGCGGTTTGAGCAGCCCGGAGAGGGTGCGCAGGGTGGTGGTCTTGCCGGCGCCGTTGGTGCCGATGAGGGTGACCACCTGGCCGGTCTCGACGGTGAACGAGATGCCCTTGACGGCTTCGATCTTGCCGTAGGCGACGCGGAGGTCCTCGACCTCCAGCAGTGCGGTCATCGGTTGCCCTCCTCTTCCGTCTCTTCCGTGCTCGTGTGGGCTTCGGCCGCTTCGACCTCGGCGACTTCCTCCGCGCCGGGGGCGCCTTCGAAGGGGGTGCCGAGGTAGGCGGCGATGACGCGTTCGTCGCTCTGGACCTCGGACGCGGTGCCTTCGACGAGTTTCTCGCCCTGGACGAGGCAGGCGACGCGGTCGCAGAGGTTGAAGATGAAGCGCATGTCGTGCTCGATGACGAGAACGGCGATGCCCTGGTCCCGGATCGCGAAGATGAGCTCTTCGGTGACGCGGGTCTCCTGGGGGTTCATGCCGGCGGTGGGCTCGTCCAGGAGGAGGAGTCCGGGGTCGCTGGCGAGGGCGCGGGCGATCTCCAGTTTGCGCTGGTCTCCGTAGGGGAGGTTGCGCGCGAGGTGGTCGGCCTTGTCCTGGAGGCCGATGAACTCCAGGAGTTCCATGGCGCGTTCGCGGCTGGAGTTCTCGGCGGCCCGGTAGCCGGGCAGGTGGAGCAGGGCGGACCAGAGCCCTTCCTTGGTCCTGGTGTGGCGTCCGACGAGGACGTTCTCCAGGACGGTCATGTTGGCGAAGAGCCGGATGTTCTGGAAGGTGCGGGCGATGCCGGCCTTGGTGACGAGGTGGGGCTTGGGCGGCAGGACGGTGCCCTTGTAGCTGACCTTGCCCTCGGTGGGGACGTAGAGGCCGGTGAGGCAGTTGAAGAAGGTGGTCTTGCCGGCGCCGTTGGGGCCGATGAGGCCGACGATTTCGCCGGTGTTGACCTGGAGGTCGACGTCGCGGACGGCGGTGAGGCCGCCGAAGCGCATGGTGACCCCGCTGGCGTCCAGGACGGTCGTCCCGGTGGCGGTCTTCGTGGTGGTGGTCATGGTGTTACGCCCCCGCCTTGGCGATGCCGGCGTCCGTTTCGTCGGACTTCCGGGGTGTGGGCACGTCGAGCTGGTCGGTCTCGTGGAATTCGAGCTGCTTCCTGCGGTCGGCGACCAGGCCCTCGGGCCGGAAGCGCATCAGGAGGACGAGCGCGATTCCGAAGAGGAAGAGCTGGTAGTCCTGCATGAACTGGAGCTTGGCCGGGATGAGGTAGAGGAGTGCGGCGCCGACGAAGGGTCCGCTGAGGGTTCCCATGCCGCCGAGGATGACGGCGGCGAGGAGGAACGCGGAGTTCGGGGGCACGGAGCCGGCGAACTGGTACTGCTCGGGCGTCACGGTGTAGTTGACGTGTGCCTGTACGGTGCCGGCGAGGCCGGCGAGCGTGGCGCCGAGGGCGAAGGCGAGGAGCTTGAGCCGGAAGGCGTTGATGCCCATGGCGGTGGCGGCGGTCTCGTCCTCGCGGATGGCGACCCAGGCGCGGCCGATGCGGGATTCCCCGGAGCGGCGGAAGACCAGGACGACGACGGCGGTGACGACGAGCATCAGCAGGTAGTAGTTGGCCGGCCTGCTGAGGGTGAAGGGTCCGACGTCGTGGCTGAGGGCGAAGTCGATCCCGAAGAGGTTGAGGTCGGGGATGCTGGGGATGCCCTGGGAGCCGTTGGTGAGGTCGGGGCCGCTGTTGCCGTTGAGGTTGTTCACGGTGACGCGGAAGATCTCACCGAAGCCGAGGGTGACGATGGCGAGGTAGTCGCCGCGCAGGCGCAGGGTGGGGGCGCCGATGAGGACGCCGAAGATCATCGAGACGACGGCCCCGGTGAGGACGGCGGCCCAGAAGGGGAACTTGACGCCGATCGCGGAGAGGGGTGCGCCGGAGACCAGGGCGGCGGTGTAGGCGCCGACGCCGAGGAAGGCGACGTATCCGAGGTCGAGGAGGCCGGCGAGGCCGACGACGACGTTGAGGCCCAGGGCGACGGTGGCGAAGATGAGGATGTTGACGCCGATGAGGGCGTATTCCGCGGTGTCCTGGGTGAAGGGGAAGCAGAGTGCGGCGACGAGGGCTGCCGCGAGGGTGACGTTGCGGTGCTTGGCGGTCAGCGCGGTGAGGCGGGCGATGAGGCCGGCCCGGGTGAGTGCGGTGAAGGCGAAGCCCGCGGTGATGAGGAAGCCGATGAACTGTTCGGAGTCCTCGGTGGGGATGTCGATCCCGTAGGTGAAGATGTACAGCGCGAGGCCGAAGGAGACCGCGATGATGATGATCTCGGCCCAGGCGGGGAGGGCCTTGGCGCGGGGTGCCGAGGGTGCGGCGAGGCTGTTGCGGAAGCGCTGCCAGGCGTTCGGCGCGGGGCCGTCGGCGGGGAGCGGGACGTCGTAGGGGAGGGCGAGGGAGGCGATGACGGCGACGAGTGCGCCGATGCCGCTGACCCAGGCTCCCGGTTCGAGGTTGACGACGCCGCCGAGCTCGTAGGAGATGGCGCCCATGGCGTAGCCGGTGGTGCCGAAGGTGGCGAGGGCGGCGAGGCGGACGGGGCTGTGGGTGCCGGCGGGGGTGAGCCAGCGCAGTCCGGGGATGCCGTAGCCGGTGAGGGCGAGGAGCAGGGTGAGGATCGCGCCGGTGAGGGTGAGGACCTGGAGGCCGCCGGGGTAGCCGGTGACGGTGAGGTCGCCGGGGAATTCGGAGGTCCAGGTCCAGGGGAGCAGGGTGCCGGCGAGGGCGGCCGCGGCGCCGGTGAGGGTGGCGATGCGGGCGGCGGGGGCGGGGAGGGGGAGGAGTGCGGTGGTCATCCGTATCACGCCCTGTCCGCGACGCGTTCGCCGAGCAGGCCCTGGGGCCGCAGCAGCAGGACGACGATGAGGAGGACGAAGGCCCATACGTCCTTCCAGGCGCCGCCGCCGAAGAGGTCCATGCCGGGTACGTCGCTCATGTAGCCGGTGGCGAGGGATTCGGCGACGCCGAGGACGACTCCGCCGAGCATGGCGCCGTAGATGTTGCCGATGCCGCCGAGTACGGCGGCGGTGAATGCCTTGAGGCCCATGAGGAAGCCCATTTTGAAGCCGATCTGGCCGTTCTTGAGCCCGTAGGCGACGGCGGCGACGGCGGCGAACGCGGCACCGATGGCGAAGGCCATGACGATGATGCGGTCGGTGTTGATGCCCATGAGTTTGGCGGTGTCGGGGTCCTGCGAGGTGGCCTGCATGCCGCGGCCGGAGCGGGTCTTGGAGACGAAGAGCCCGAGGGCGATCATGCAGACGGGGGCGGCGATGAGGACGAAGAGGTCACCGCGCTGGACGTGGGCGCCGAAGATGTTGAAGGCTTCGCCCTTGAACTGCGGGAAGGGGCGGTCCTTGGTGGCGTCGGGGTACCACTTCCAGATGGCCTGCTGGAGTGCGAGGGAGAGTCCGATCGCGGTGATCAGCGGGGCGAGCCGGGGGGCGTTGCGCAGGGGCCGGTAGGCGAAGCGTTCGGCGGCGACGCTGATGGCGACGGAGCATATGACGCCGCCGATGATCATGAGGGGGACGATAGCGAGGAGGTTGGAGCCGGCCGGCATCCAGAGGTACACGGTGAGAGCTCCGAAGCCTCCGATCATGAAGATCTCGCCGTGGGCGAAGTTGATGAGCTGGATGATTCCGTAGACCATCGTGTAGCCGATCGCGATGAGTCCGTACATCGCGCCGAGGATGAGTCCATTGGCCAGCTGTTGCGGCAGTTCGTGCACCGCAGGGCCTCCGTGGAGTGGTTCGGATATGGCACCGCGCGGGAGTGCTCGTAGCGCTCCCGCGCGGTCTGGGGTCGGGCGTGCCCGGGAGCGGTTACGGCTTGTACGCCTCGCTGATCTTGGAGACCCACTTGCCGCCGTCGACCTGGTAGGCGGTCATCATGGTGTTGGTGGTGTCGCCGTACTCGTCGAAGGAGACGGGGCCGGTGACGCCGTCGAACTTGACCTTGCTCATGGCGGCGAGGACCTTGGCGCGGGTGTCGTCGGGGAGCTTGCCGTCGTTCTCGGAGACGGCGAGCTTGACGGCCTCGATGATGGCCCAGGTGGCGTCGTAGGTGCCGCCCCCGTAAGCCTCGTAGGCGTCCTTGTAGCCGGCGGTCTTGTAGTCCGCGATGAACTTCTTGGCGGAGTCGAGTTCCTCGACGGGCTTGCCGACGGAGGTGGCGATGTCGCCCTGGGCCTTCTTGTTGAGCTTGATGAAGTCGGCGCTGTACATGCCGTCGCCGCCCATGAGCGGGATCTTGACGCTGTCCTTGAGCTGCTGGCTCAGGGGGGCGCCGGCGGGGTATTCGCCGCCGTAGTAGACGGCCTTGGCGCCGGACTTCTTGACCTTGGTGACGACGGCGTTGAAGTCGCGGTCCTCGGGGTTGACGTGGTCGGAGCCGACGATCTTGCCGCCGAGGCCGGTGAAGGTCGCCTTGAAGGAGGCCGCGAGACCGGCGCCGTAGGGCTTCTGGTCGTCGATGAGGTAGACCTGCTTGATCTTCGCGTTGTTGTACAGGTACTTCGCGGCGAAGGCGCCCTGGATCTGGTCCGTGGTGGCGGTGCGGAAGTAGGTCGCGAAGGGGCGCTTCTTGTCGCCGGTCTTCCAGTTGTCGCCCTGGGTCAGCTCGGTGCCGGTGTTGGCGGGGGAGACCTGGGTGAGGCCGGCGTCGTTGAGCGGCTTCTGCATCGACTGGGAGACGCCGGAGTTCAGCGGGCCGACGACGCCGACGACCTTCTTGTTGTCGATGAACTTCGTGGCGTTCTGCTGGCCGACGGAGGGCTGGGCCTGGTCGTCGAGCGGCTGGACCTCGAAGGTGACGCCGGGGACGGTCTTCTCCTTGTTCGCCGTTTTGGCGGCGAGGTCGGCGGAGTTCTTGATGCCGAGGCCGAGGGCGGAGAGGTCACCGGTGAGCGGCGCGTCGACGCCGATGACGACGGTCGTGTTGGAGCTGCCGCCGTTGCCGTCGCTCTTGTTGTCGTCGTCGCGCGACCCGCAGGCGGTGAGTGTCAGTGCGCCGGTGGTGAGCACTGTGGTGAGGATGAGCAAAGAACGGTGTCGCACGAAAGGTCCTTTCCCTGGCGCGGCCTCCTCGCTTGAGGTGCCGTGTCGTTCGCCGGGCCGTACTGGGTTGGTACAGGGCCGTGCTTGCAGACGCGCCCGGCGGCGCGGTGACTGGCCGTGACTCTAAGGGCAGTGGTGGGGGTCGGGAGGGGTGCCGGCCAAGGATGTGACTGTCTTGTTATGCCCTTGAGCAAGGCTTGAGGTGGCTGGGTGGACATGTACGGCTTTTTACCGGACCGTGAAGTGACCGCAATGTGAGAACGCGCAGCTCTGCTAAGGGGCTTGAGGTGATCTTGCTGCTGTCGCGCGGCGGGGTCCGGTGTGGGGGTGCGAGGGCATGGCGAAGGGGCCCGGTGGCTGGGGGCCGGGCCGGTCGCGTCGCGACGAGGGTGCTCCGCCCCGGCCGTTGATTACGCTGCGTTACGTCGGTGGGGGTGTGGCGACGCGGTGTGGTGGTGGCGGCGGGTGAGGTGTGGCAGCTGAGTGGGCCATGGAACGGGGCGCCGGGTCAAGGGGGTTGAAGCCGTGCTCCGTTCGACTTCCTTGCTCCTGGCGGTGGTTGTGCCCGGATATGCCGCTGCCCGGCCGTTTTGGGTCACGGCCGGGCAGGGGGGTGGTGCGGTGGCGCGGAGTCAGGAGGCTTCGGGGGCGGGGGCCTCGCGCAGCAGGCAGGTGAGGCGGGCGGTGCAGACCCGCTTGCCGTGCTCGTCGGTGATGACGATCTCGTACGTGGCGGTGGAGCGGCCCCGGTGTACGGGGGTGGCGGTGCCGGTGACGAGGCCGCTTCGTACCCCGCGGTGATGGGTGCAGTTCAGGTCGACGCCCACGGCGACCTTGGAGGGGCCGCCGTGCAGCATCGATCCGACGGAGCCCAGGGTCTCGGCGAGGACGGCGGACGCGCCGCCGTGCAGGAGCCCGTACGGCTGGGTGTTGCCCTCGACGGGCATGGTGCCGACGACGCGCTCGGCGGAGGCTTCGACGATGTGGACGCCCATGCGCTCGCCGAGGTGGCCGGCGGAGAAGAGCGCGGGCAGGTCGACGCCGAGTGCGGCGTACTCGTCGATGATCTCCTGGGGGAACGTGGGTGCGGTGTGCTCGCCCATGGGTCCGCCTTTCGTCTTGTGTGGTGCTCGTCCGCGTCGTTCTTATCAGACGCCTGAGCGAGCGCTTAGCGCGCGGGTTCGAAGCGCACCACGACGGACTTGGAGGCGGGGGTGTTGCTGGTGTCGGCGGTGGAGTCGAGGGGGACCAGCACGTTGGTCTCCGGGTAGTACGCGGCGGCGCAGCCCCGGGCGGTGGGGTAGTGGACGACGCGGAAGCCGGGGGCGCGGCGTTCGACGCCGTCCTTCCACTCGCTGACGAGGTCGGTGTAGGCGCCGTCGGCGAGCCCGAGGGCTTCGGCGTCCCCGGGGTGTACGAGGACGACGCGGCGGCCTCCCTTGATGCCCCGGTAGCGGTCGTCCAGGCCGTAGATGGTGGTGTTGTACTGGTCGTGGGAGCGCAGGGTCTGGAGGAGCAGGCGGCCCTCGGGCAGTTCGGGGAACTCGACGGGCGCGGCGGTGAAGTTGGCCTTGCCGGTGGTGGTGGGGAAGCGGCGGGAGTCGCGGGGGCCGTGCGGGAGGGTGAAGCCGCCGGGGTGGGCGACGCGGGCGTTGAAGTTCTCGAAGCCGGGGACGACGCGGGAGATGCGGTCCCGGATCGTGGCGTAGTCCTTCTCGAACTCCTCCCAGGGGGTGGTGGATCCGGGCCCGAGGACGGCGCGGGCGAGGCGGGCGACGATGGCGGGTTCGGAGAGGAGGTGGGGGCTCGCGGGGGTGAGGTTGCCGCGCGAGGCGTGGACCTTGCTCATGGAGTCCTCGACGGTGACGAACTGCTTGCCGCTCGCCTGGACGTCCTTGTCGGTGCGGCCGAGGGTGGGCAGGATCAGCGCGCGGGCGCCGGTGACGGCGTGGGAGCGGTTGAGTTTGGTGGAGACGTGGACGGTGAGGCGGGCGTTGCGCATGGCGGCCTCGGTGACGTCGGTGTCGGGGGTGGCGGCGACGAAGTTGCCGCCCATCGCGAAGAAGACCTTGGCGTCGCCGTCGCGCAGGGCGCGGATCGCGCGGACCACGTCGTAGCCGTGGTGGCGCGGTGAGGTGATCCCGAACTCCTTGTCGAGCGCGTCGAGGAAGGCGGGCGCGGGCCGTTCGAAGATGCCCATGGTGCGGTCGCCCTGGACGTTGGAGTGGCCGCGCACGGGGCAGACGCCGGCGCCGGGGCGGCCGATGTTGCCGCGCAGCAGGAGGAAGTTGACGATCTCGCGGATGGTCGGCACGGAGTGCTTGTGCTGGGTGAGGCCCATGGCCCAGCAGACGACGGTGCGCTCGGAGGCCAGGACCATCGCGAGGGCCTGTTCGATGGCGGCCCGGTCGAGTCCGGTCGCGGCGAGCGTCGCGCCCCAGTCCGCGTCGGCCGCGGCGGCGGCGAACTCCTCGTAGCCGTGGGTGTGTTCGGTGACGAACGTGTGGTCGACGGCGCCCTCGGTCTCCAGGATCAGCTTGTTCAGGAGGCGGAAGAGGGCCTGGTCGCCGCCGATCCGGATCTGGAGGAAGAGGTCGTTCAGCGGGGTGCCCTTGAGCATGCCCTGCGGGGTCTGCGGGTTCTTGAAGCGTTCGAGGCCGGCCTCGGGCAGCGGGTTCACCGAGATGATCTTCGCGCCGGCCGCCTTGGCCTGTTCCAGGGCGGAGAGCATGCGGGGGTGGTTGGTGCCGGGGTTCTGCCCGGCGATGATGATCAGGTCGGCGTGGTGGAGGTCCTCCAGGGAGACCGAGCCCTTGCCGACCCCGATGGTCTCGGTGAGCGCGGAGCCCGAGGACTCGTGGCACATGTTGGAGCAGTCGGGCAGGTTGTTGGTGCCGAACTCGCGGGCGAAGAGCTGGAGGAGGAACGCGGCCTCGTTGCTGGTGCGCCCGGAGGTGTAGAAGACGGCCTCGTCGGGGGAGGCGAGGGCGCCCAGCTCCTCGGCGACGATCTCGAAGGCCCGCTCCCAGGTGACCGCCTCGTAGCGGTCGGCGCCCTCGGGGAGGTACACGGGCTGGGTGATGCGGCCCTGCTGGCCGAGCCAGTAGCCGCTGCGCCCGGCGAGGTCGGACACGGGGTGCGCGGCGAAGAAGTCCGGGGTGACCCGGCGGAGCGTGGCCTCCTCGGCGACGGCCTTGACGCCGTTCTCGCAGAACTCGGCGGTGTGCCGCTTGTCGCCCTCGGGCCAGGCGCAGCCGGGGCAGTCGAAGCCGTCCTTCTGGTTGACCTTGAGGAGGGTCTGCGCGGTGCGGCGCAGGCCCATCTGCTGCTGGGCGACGCGCAGGCTCTGGGCGACGGCGGGCAGCCCGGCGGCCGAGTGCTGGGCCGGTCCGACCCGGGGGGCGTCCTGGACGGGGTCTCCTGTGGGCGGCTTGCTGGCCATGGTGCTCCCCTTCGAGCCGGCTGCGGGGCCCCGGGAGGTGTCTCGCGGGTCCGCCGTGGGTGATTCCTGTCCTCCGATCCTGGCACGGGGTGCGGGCCGGGTGCTTGGTGAGGCGTCGCGTGCGGTGGCCGGTCCGGATTGTCAGTGGTCCGTGGCAGGATCGGGGTGTGGCTGAGACGGCATCGAAGAAGACGGCAGACAACCGACCGCGCCTGCTCCTGATGGACGGGCACTCCCTGGCGTACCGGGCGTTCTTTGCGCTGCCCGCGGAGAGTTTCACGACGGCGGCGGGCCAGCCGACGAACGCGGTGTACGGCTTCATGTCGATGCTCGCGAACACGCTGCGTGACGAGGCGCCGACGCATTTCGCGGTGGCCTTCGACGTGTCCCGCAAGACGTGGCGGGCGCAGGAGTTCCCGGAGTACAAGGCGAACCGCTCGAAGACCCCGGACGAGTTCAAGGGGCAGGTCGAGCTGATCGGTGAGCTGCTGGACGCGATGCACGCGGACCGGTTCGCGGTCGAGGGCTTCGAGGCGGACGACGTCATCGCGACGCTGGCCACGCAGGCCGAGGCGGCCGGCTTCGAGGTCCTGATCGTCACGGGCGACCGCGATTCGTTCCAGCTGATCACGGACAACGTGACCGTGCTCTACCCGACCAAGGGCGTCTCCGAGCTGACCCGGTTCACCCCGGAGAAGGTCGTGGAGAAGTACGGCCTCACGCCCCGGCAGTATCCGGACTTCGCGGCGCTGCGCGGTGACCCGTCGGACAACCTTCCGAGCATTCCCAAGGTCGGTGAGAAGACCGCCGCGAAGTGGATCAACCAGTTCGGCTCGTTCGACGAGCTGATCGCGCGGGCCGACGAGGTCAAGGGCGTGGCCGGGCAGAATCTCCGCGACCACCTGGACGCGGTGAAGATGAACCGCGTGCTGACCGAGATGGTCCGGGACGTGGAGCTGCCGAAGACCCCGGAGGGCCTGGAGCGCGCACCCTACGACCGCACGGCGGTCACGGGCATCCTCGACATACTGGAGATCCGCAATCCGAGTCTGCGCGAGCGGCTGCTCGCGGTGGACCCGGGCGCGGCGGAGGCCGAGCCGCCCGCGCCCGCCGCCGGGATCGAGCTGGACGGGGCCGTGCTCGCCACCGGTGAGGTCGGGCCCTGGCTGGCGGAGCACGGCGCGCAGCCGCTGGGCGTCATGACGGTCGACACCTGGGCGCTCGGCACCGGTGCGGTCACCGAGGTCGCGCTCGCCGCCGCCGACGGCTCGGCCGCCTGGCTGGACCCGGCGCAGCTGGACGAGGCCGACGAGCAGGCGTTCGCCGCCTGGGTCGCGGACCCGGCGCGGCCCAAGGTCATGCACAACGCGAAGAGCGCGATGCGTGTCTTCCCGGAGCACGGCTGGCACCTCGACGGCGTCACGATGGACACCGCCCTCGCCGCGTATCTGGTGAAGCCCGGGCGGCGCTCCTTCGCGCTGGACGCCCTGGCCGTGGAGTATCTGGGCCGGGAGCTGGCCCCGGCCGCCGCGGCCGACGGTCAGCTGGCGTTCGGCGCCGACGACCGGGCGGAGGCCGACGCCCTGATGGCACAGGCGCGTGCGGTGCTGGATCTCGGTGACGCGTTCACGGAGCGGCTGAAGGAGGTCGGCGCGGCGGAGCTGCTGCACGACATGGAGCTCCCGACGTCGATTCTGCTGGCCCGCCTGGAGCGGCACGGGATCGCCGTGGACCGGGCCCATCTGGAATCGATGGAGCAGCAGTTCGCCGGGACCGTGCAGCAGGCGGTGAAGGAGGCGCACGCGGCGGTCGGCCGCGAGTTCAACCTCGGATCGCCCAAGCAGCTCCAGGAGATCCTTTTCAACGAGCTGGGTCTGCCGAAGACGAAGAAGACCAAGACGGGGTACACCACGGACGCGGACGCGCTGGCCTGGCTGGCCGCGCAGACCGAGCACGAGCTGCCGGTCCTGATGCTGCGCCACCGCGACCAGGCCAGGCTACGGGTCACCGTCGAGGGTCTGATCAAGACGATCGCCGCCGACGGCCGCATCCACACCACGTTCAACCAGACGGTGGCGGCGACCGGCCGCCTCTCGTCCACCGACCCGAATCTGCAGAACATCCCCGTCCGCACGGACGAGGGCCGGGCGATCCGCCGCGGCTTCGTCGTCGGCGAGGGCTTCGAGACGCTGATGACGGCGGACTACAGCCAGATCGAACTGCGGGTGATGGCCCACCTCTCCGAGGACGCGGGCCTGATCGAGGCGTTCACCTCCGGTGAGGACCTGCACACCACGGTCGCCTCGCAGGTCTTCGGCGTCGACAAGTCCGCGGTCGACCCGGAGATGCGGCGCAAGATCAAGGCCATGAGCTACGGCCTGGCGTACGGGCTCTCCGCCTTCGGCCTCTCCCAGCAGCTGAACATCGAGGCGGGCGAGGCCCGGGGCCTGATGGACACCTACTTCGAGCGGTTCGGCGGGGTCCGGGACTATCTGCGCCGCGTGGTGGAGGAGGCCAGGGCCACCGGGTACACGGAGACGGTCTTCGGCCGCCGCCGCTACCTCCCGGACCTGAACAGCGACAACCGCCAGCGCCGCGAGACCGCCGAGCGGATGGCGCTCAACGCCCCGATCCAGGGCACCGCCGCCGACATCGTCAAGGTCGCCATGCTCCACGTCGACCGGGCGCTGGCCGAGGCGGAGCTGAAGTCCCGGATGCTGCTCCAGGTGCACGACGAAATCGTGCTGGAGGTCGCCGAGGGCGAGCGGGAGCGGGTCGAGCGCATCCTGCGCCACGAGATGTCCGGGGCGGTGCGGCTGCGCGCCCCGCTGGACGTGTCCGTCGGTGTCGGCGGCGACTGGGAGTCAGCGGCGCACTGACCGCTTCCGGCCGGGGCCCGGCTCTTCGGACAGGTCCCGGCCGGTCCCGGTCGTGTCCCGGCGTACGGGGGCCGGCCGCACCGCCGCCGCGTACAGCAGGAGCCCCGCCGCGAGGCCCGCGCCCGCGCCGAAGCAGGCCGTGGGGATGATGTCCAGTGGCGTGTCGATGTGCCCGTGGTACGCGTACCAGCGGGCGCACCGGTGGGCGGTGCCCAGCACGGCGCAGAGCCCGATCGAGGCGAGCGCCCAGCCCCGGACCCGCGCGGTCAGGACCGGTACGGAGGCGGGCACCGGCCGGGCCCCCGTCCGCCGCAGCCCCGACACCGTGAACCAGGCGAGCAGCAGCAGGGCCGGGGCGGACGTGCCGTACTGGACGAGCGTGAAGACGGGGTACCCGGCCACGCTGCCGTCGAGCCCCGGCACCAGCCGCACACCCCACCGGTCGTGGTGGGTGAAGGCGTCCCAGACGACATGGGTGGCGGCCCCGGTCACCGCCGACACCGCGAACCACGCGGCGTCCCGGGCGCCGAGTTCCCGCCGTCCGGGGCCGGTCGAGGCCCCGGCGCCCCGCAGCCAGGTGTGCACGCGCCCCCGCCACCGCTGCGGCAGCAGCGCCACCAGCGGATCGCGTACCAACAGCCACAGTCCGAGCGCCGACGCGGTGATCAGGACGTCCACGGTGACGACGCCCCACACGGCGTGGGTGACCTCGCCGAACTCCATGGCGCCCGGAATCACCGAGTCCGCGAAGTACGTCAGGTCGGGGGCGAACGACCCGGCGACCAGGGCCGAGGCGAGCAGCGGACCACGGCCCGTGCCGTCACGCCGGATCACCGGGAGCACGGCGGCGGCATGGCTGAGCGTGAAGGGCATGCGGGCAGTATGCGTGACCCGGAGGGGCAGGCACGGGGTGGCCCGTGGGGCAGGAAGGTCCGTCACGGGAATGTCCGCCCGTGGACGACTTGTGTTCAGGAAGGTGAGAAAGCGGTAAGAACCGGCCCGCCCGCTGTGTGTGCGCCGGAGGACTTGCCGTAGGGTCGCCTGAGTCCAGGCGCAGGGGAGCGCCGACAGCGACAAGGGGGAGGGTCCACACTTCATGGCAGCGCAATTCGGTCGCCGGTTCTACAGGGGAGCGGCCACCACCGCCGTGGCCGCCGTGGCCGTGGCGGCGCTTTCCGCCTCGCAGGCCCCCGGGGCCCCGTCCCCGCGCATCGCGGCGGACGGCGACCACTCCTCCGCGGGCTCCACGACCCCCGCCGACCAGGGCGGCGGCGTCTCCGGCGACTCGCCGTACTACACGGACCTGCCGCCGCTGAACACCCCGGAGAAGCCCGACAGTTCGGCCCATCTGCCGGTGACCGGCAGCGCGGAGTCCGGCATACCCACCTCCGTCCTCGCGGCGTACAAGAAGGCCCAGGACACCGTCGCCGGCACCGACGCGGCCTGCCGGCTGCCGTGGCAGCTGCTCGCCGCGATCGGCAAGGTCGAGTCCGGGCAGGCCCGCGGCGGCCGGGTCGACGCGCAGGGCACCACGCTCACCCCGATCCTCGGCCCCGCCCTCGACGGCAACGGCTTCGCCCTGATCAAGGACACCGACAACGGCGCCTACGACGGGGACCGGACGCACGACCGGGCGGTCGGCCCGATGCAGTTCATCCCGTCCACCTGGGCGACCTGGGGCCAGGACGGCAACGGGGACGGCCGCAAGGACCCCAACAACGTCTACGACGCCGCGCTCGCGGCCGGACGCTACCTCTGCGCCGGCGACCGCGACCTGTCGACCGCCACCGACCTGGACCGGGCGGTCCTGAGCTACAACCACTCCGACGTGTACCTGCGTACGGTCCGCTCCTGGTTCACCTACTACAACCGCGGCACGCACGAGGTCCCCGACGGCACCGGTGTCCTGCCGACCGGCCCGACGAGCCGGCACCCGGGCCCCAGCAGGCCGGGCGGCGGCCCGTCGAGCACCCCGTCCCCGTCCCCGTCCCCGACGCCCTCGCCGTCGAAGACGCCGAAGCCGGGCGGTTCCACGCGTCCCACGACGCCGCCCGACCCGAGCCCCGAGCCCTCCACACCGGGCGGCATCGGCAAGCCCCCGTCGCACACCCCGAGCCCGGCGCCCACCCCGTCCCAGCAGGTGGCGGCGCTGCAGAACGACGGCACCGGCACGCTGACCGCCACGGCCGGCGAAGAGTTCGGCGGAACGGTCAAGGTGCGGGCCCGCGACGGCCTCGGCAAGGCGGTGGCCAAGGCGAAGGTCACCTTCACCGTCGTCGGCGACACCGACACCGCGTTCCAAGGCGGTTTCAAGGCGGTCACCCTCGCCACCGACGCCGATGGCAAGGTGTCCTCCCCGCTTCTCCACGCGGGCGAGAAGACCGGCGAGTTCACCGTGCGGGCCACCGTGGCCGGCACCTCCATCGCCACCACCTTCAAGGCGACCGTCACCGCCCGCCAGGCCGACGCCCTCACCAGGACCGGCACCGCGACGCTGACCGCCGTCGCCGGTCAGACCTTCGACGACATCACCGTCGCCGCCACCTACAAGGGCAAGGCCGCCGGCAAGGTCGCCGTCACCGCCACCGTGATCACCGACGGCGACGACCCGTCCGTGAACGACAAGGGCCCGTACTGCACGAACGACGCGGGCGACCCCGTCCGCACCATCGAGCTCACCACGGCGGCCGACGGCAGCCTGAAGCTCCCGGCGTTCTACGCGGACGGCCCGGCCGGCACGTACAAGCTGCGCCTCACCACCGAGGGCGGCGCCACGGTCACCATCGACCTGACCGTCGAGGAGCGCGCGGCCGCCGCCACCTCCTGACACGGGACGACACCTCAGGTCAGCCCCTCCGCCGCCCGCCGGCCGAGGGGCTGACCCGTGTCACTCCCGCTTCAGGCGCGCCTTCGTGAACCGGGTGGCCTCCACCGTCGCCGGGTCCTCCGGCCACGGGTGCTTCGGATACCGGCCCCGCAGCTCCGCCCGGACCGCCTTGTAGCCGTCGCGCCAGAACGACGCCAGGTCCGCCGTCACCGCCGCCGGCCGCCCGGCGGGGGACAGCAGGTGCACCAGCACCGGCACGCCCGCCACCTCCGGGGTCTCCTGGAGGCCGAAGAGCTCCTGGAGCTTCACCGCGAGCACCGGCTGGTCCCCGCCGTACTCCACCCGGATCCGCGAACCGCTCGGCACCTCGATCCGCTCCGGCGCCAGCTCGTCCAGGCGGACCGCCTCGCCCGTCGCCCACGGCAGCAGCCTGCGCAGCGCCTGCCCCGCGTCGAGCGCGGCCAGGTCGGAGCGCCGCCGCGCCCGCGACAGCTCCGGCTCCAGCCAGGCCCCGGGGTCCGCGAGCAGCGCCCCGTCCGACACGTCCGGCCACGGTTCACCCCGCACCCGGTGGAGGAAGGCGAGCCGCTCCCGCAGCTGCCCCGCATCCCGGCTCCACCGCAGCAGACCCGGGCCCTCCTGCCGCAGACCTTCCACCAGGGCGTCCCGGACCAGTGCGGGATCGGGCCGCTTCAGCGGGCGCGCGGCCAGCTCGACCGCGCCCAGCCGCTCCACCCGGCGGGCCACCACGTCCCGGCCGTCCCAGCGGACCTCCTCGCCCGCGACCCGCAGCGGCCCGGCCGCCAGGAGCGCGGTGTCCTCGTCGATGACGGCCGCCAGGCGCACCCGGGCGGAGGCCGCGTGCGCGGGCCGGTCCGCGACCGCCACGGCCAGCCAGGGCGCCCCGCGCAGCCCGGAGCCCTCGCCGGGTTCCACGCCCGTGCCCGACGCCATCAGGAACGCGCCGCCGCCCCGCGCCCGCGCCACCCGCTCCGGGAAGGCGAGGGCGGCCACCAGCCCCACCGCCGCGTCGTCCGGGACGGACCGGCCGCCGCCGTCACCCTTGAGCGCGGACGACAGGCGCCGCACCTCCTGGCGCCAGCGCCCCGCATACGCGTCCTGGCCCCGGCGCGCGGTGCGCAGCGCGGCCGCCAGATCGTCCCCGTACGAGCGGGGCGGTTCCTCGCTCAGCAGCGCCACCACCTCGGCGGCCCGGCGCCCGCCCACCTCGGCCGCCCCGTCCAGCAGCGCCCGGGCCAGCCGGGGGTGCAGCCCGAGCCGGGACATCCGCACGCCCCGCTCGGTGACCCGGCCGTCCGGGCCGACCGCGCCGACCGCGCCGAGCACCTCGCGCGCGGCGGCCATCGCCCCCTCCGGCGGCGCGTCGAGCAGGGCGAGCCCGGAGGCGTCCGGGTCGCCCCAGCAGGCCGCCTGGAGGGCGAACGCCGACAGGTCGGCCACCCGGATCTCCGGCGACGGGAAGCGGGAGAGCCGGCCGTCCTCCGCCTGGTCCCAGCAGCGGTACACCGTCCCCGGCGCCTCGCGTCCGGCCCGGCCCGCGCGCTGCCGGCCCGCCGCCTGCGAGGCCCGTACGGTCGTCAGCGCGCTCAGTCCCCGGGCGTGGTCGGTGCGCGGCTCACGGGCCAGCCCCGAGTCGACGACCGTCCGCACCCCGGGGACCGTCAGCGAGGACTCGGCCACCGAGGTCGCCAGGACCACCCGACGCCCCCCGGACGAACCGGCCAGCACCGCGTCCTGCACCGCCGCCGGAGCCCGCCCGTGGACCTGGAGCACCTCTGCCCCGACGCCGGCCAGCTGCCCGGCGACCCGGGCGATCTCGCCGACGCCGGGCAGGAAGCACAGCACGTCGCCGTCCCGCTCGGCGAGCGCCCGCCGCACCACGGAGGCGACATGGCCCAGCAGCGCCGGATCGACCCTCATCCCGTGCGGCGGCCGCACCGGGGCCGGCGGCGGGGCCCACACCACCTCCACCGGATGCGACACCCCCCGCGCCTCGATCACCGGGGCGTCCCCGAGCAGCCGCGCCCAGCCCTCCGCGTCCGTGGTCGCGGACGCCGCCACCAATCGCAGATCCGGGCGGAGCGCCGCGCGCACGTCCAGCAGGAACGCGGCCACCGTGTCCGCGTCCAGGTGGCGCTCGTGGCACTCGTCGATGATCACGGCGTCCACCCCGGCCAGCTCCTGGTCGCGCTGCAACCGCTGGAGCAGCACCCCGGTGGTGACGACCTCCACCACGGTGTCCGGGCCGACGACCCGCTCGCCGCGCACGGTGAACCCGACGCGTTCCCCGGTCTTCCCGCCCAGCAGCCACGCCATGCGCCGGGCCGCGGCGCGGGCGGCGATCCGGCGCGGCTCGGCGACGACGACCCGGCGCACCGGGCCCTCGCCGGTCAGCCCGGCCAGGGCGAGCGGGACGAGGGTGGTCTTGCCGGTGCCGGGGGGTGCGCACAGCACTGCGGTCCCGCGGTCGTCCAGTGCCCGCCGGAGGGCGGGGACGGCGGTGCGGACGGGCAGCCGGTCGAGGGCGTCGGTGCGGATCACGCCCCCAGTCTCGTACGGCGTGCCGCCGCGCCCCGCACCGGCCGGTGGCTCAGTCCCGTACGCAGACGAAGATCGCGGTCCCCGGGATCAGGTTGCCGCGCAGCGGGGACCAGCCGCCCCACTCCTGGTCGTTCCAGGCGGGCCACTCGGGCTCGACCAGGTCCACCAGCCGGAAGCCGCCCGCGACCACGTCCCGGACCCGGTCGCCCAGCGTGCGGTGGTGCTCGACGTAGACCGCGGCGCCGTGCTCGTCCTGCTCGACGTAGGGGGTGCGGTCGAAGTAGGAGGCGGCCACGGACAGGCCCTCGGGGCCCGGCTCGTCCGGGAAGGCCCAGCGGACGGGGTGCGTCACCGAGAAGACCCAGCGGCCGCCGGGGCGCAGCACCCGGTGCACCTCGCGGAAGACCTGGACCGGGTCGGCGACGAAGGGCACGGCGCCGTAGGCGGAGCAGGCCAGGTCGAAGGAGGCGTCGCGGAAGGGCAGCCGTCCGGCGTCCGCCTCGACCAGCGGGACGTCCTCGCCGATGCGCAGGGCGTGCTGGAGCTGGCGGTGGGAGAGGTCCAGGGCGACGGGGCGGGCGCCCTGCGCGGCGAGCCAGCGGGAGCACTGGGCCGCGCCGGCGCCGATCTCCAGGACATCGAGCCCCTTCAGTGCGGCGGCGGGGCCCAGGAGCCCGGCCGTCGCCTCGTCCAGGCCCTCGGGGCCCCAGACGAAGCGGTCGTCGCCGAGGAAGGCGCCGTGGTCGCTCTGGTACGCGTCGGCGTTGCGGTCCCACCAGCCCCGGCTGGCCCGGCTGCTCTCGTTGGTACCGGCGCTGCGGCGGGTCGCCTCGGGTTCGGCGGCGTACATCTCTTGGCTCATCGTGTCCGTCGTTGTAGTTTGCCTTCACCCCGTCGTACGCGGTACGTACCAAGGGGGCCTGCGCAGCGCTGAACCGGTGTGTCCGGGCGTTGCCGGACACGATCTGGCCTCGGTGAACCCGAGTTGTGCCGGATATGGGGCTTTCCGCCCGTGGTGTCCGCCTTCGCGCATTGACCGTGCCCTGCTGCCCCCGTATGCTACAAGTTGCGCTGCGAGCCTGCGCTCCTCAGACCTAGCAGGCCGCGCTCGCATCTGTTGCTAGTCCCCTCGGTTCACGAGGCGCCTTCCGGTCACGGAATTGGCGCTTCCCGGGCTGTCCGGCTTCCGCAGAGGCGATACGGGCTTTCGGCGTAGCAGTACCTACGACTCACTGTCCGTACCGGAGCCCTTTCCCACATGACGAGCAGCACCGAGACCACCGCCACCACTCCGCAGGTTGCGGTCAACGACATCGGCGACGCGGACGCGTTCCTCGCGGCGATCGACGAGACGATCAAGTACTTCAACGACGGCGACATCGTTGACGGTGTCATCGTCAAGGTTGACCGGGACGAGGTTCTCCTCGACATCGGTTACAAGACCGAAGGTGTCATCCCGAGCCGCGAGCTCTCGATCAAGCACGACGTCGACCCGAACGAGGTCGTCAAGGTCGGTGACGAGATCGAGGCCCTGGTTCTCCAGAAGGAGGACAAGGAAGGCCGCCTGATCCTCTCGAAGAAGCGCGCTCAGTACGAGCGTGCCTGGGGCACCATCGAGAAGATCAAGGAAGAGGACGGCATCGTCACCGGTACCGTCATCGAGGTCGTCAAGGGTGGTCTCATCCTCGACATCGGCCTCCGTGGCTTCCTTCCGGCGTCGCTCGTCGAGATGCGTCGTGTCCGCGACCTCCAGCCGTACGTGGGCAAGGAGCTCGAGGCCAAGATCATCGAGCTGGACAAGAACCGCAACAACGTGGTCCTGTCCCGCCGTGCCTGGCTCGAGCAGACCCAGTCCGAGGTCCGCCAGACGTTCCTCACGACCCTCCAGAAGGGCCAGGTCCGCTCCGGCGTCGTCTCCTCGATCGTCAACTTCGGTGCCTTCGTGGACCTGGGCGGCGTCGACGGTCTGGTGCACGTCTCCGAGCTGTCCTGGAAGCACATCGACCACCCCTCCGAGGTTGTCGAGGTCGGCCAGGAGGTCACCGTCGAGGTCCTCGACGTCGACATGGACCGCGAGCGCGTCTCGCTGTCGCTCAAGGCGACGCAGGAAGACCCGTGGCAGCAGTTCGCCCGCACGCACCAGATCGGGCAGGTCGTCCCCGGTAAGGTCACCAAGCTCGTTCCGTTCGGTGCGTTCGTCCGCGTGGACGAGGGCATCGAGGGCCTGGTCCACATCTCCGAGCTGGCCGAGCGCCACGTGGAGATCCCGGAGCAGGTCGTCCAGGTCAACGACGAGATCTTCGTCAAGGTCATCGACATCGACCTCGAGCGCCGTCGCATCAGCCTCTCGCTGAAGCAGGCCAACGAGGCGTTCGGCGGCGACCCGGCCTCGGTCGAGTTCGACCCGACCCTGTACGGCATGGCCGCGTCCTACGACGACCAGGGCAACTACATCTACCCCGAGGGCTTCGACCCCGAGACCAACGACTGGCTCGAGGGCTTCGAGGCTCAGCGCGAGGTCTGGGAGACCCAGTACGCCGAGGCGCAGCAGCGCTTCGAGCAGCACCAGGCCCAGGTCATCAAGTCCCGCGAGGCCGACGAGGCCGCTGCCGCCGAGGGTGCTGCCACCCCCGCCGGCAACACGCAGGCCGCCTCGGGCACCGGCGGCGGCGGCTCCTACTCCTCGGAGTCCTCGGACAACTCCGGCGCCCTGGCGTCGGACGAGGCCCTGGCCGCGCTCCGCGAGAAGCTGGCGGGCGGCCAGAGCTGACGCTCTGTCCCTCCGGCCGGTCATCGGCTGCGGTAGGTAAGTGACCGTGAGGCCCGCTCCCTTCGGGGGGCGGGCCTCACGCGTTTCCGCGCGCCGACGTAACACAGAGAAACGTGTGGGATACACGAATGGCTGACGGCTCGTAACACGCGCTTGCCAGGATCCCGGCAACCTCAAGATCCGAAGGGGAGCCGGGACATGACGCACGCTTCGCACCAGCCGCCCGCGACACCGGGCACGAGCCGCCGCACCTTCCTGCACCATGTCGGAATCGCCGGCGGGGCCGGGGCCATGTTCGCCACCATGGGGGCGCTCGGGCTCGCCCCCACCGCACAGGCCGCAGGGCGCGAACCCGCCTACCGCGCTCCCAGCAAGGGCGACTTCCACCTCAAGGGCAGAGCCGCTGCCAAGGTGGTCGTCGTCGGCGGCGGTATCGCCGGTCTCGCCACCGCCTACGAACTGGGCAAGGCGGGCTACGACTGTACGGTCCTGGAGGCCCGGGGCCGCACCGGCGGGCGGAACTTCACCGTGCGCGGCGGGGATTCCACCACCGACATCCACGGAGTCAGGCAGACCGCCCACTTCTCCGACGGGCAGTACATGAACGCCGGGCCCGGCCGGATACCGCAGTGGATGGTCACCCTCGACTACTGCCGCGAGCTCGGCGTACCCATCGAGGTGTTCACCAACGTGAACGCCAATGCCTACATCTTCAACGAGAAGGCGGGCATGAAGGCGCCGGTGCGCTACCGCACCGCCAAGGCCGACGTATACGGCTATGTTGCGGAGCTGCTCTCCAAGGCCACCGACAAGGGCGCGCTCGACCGGCAGATCACCGCCGACGACCAGGAGCGGCTGCTCGAATTCCTGAAGGACTTCGGAGACATCGGCGACACGCTCGACTACACCGGCAGCCCTCGCCGGGGCTACCGTGTCGATCCGGCCGCCGCCGGCACTCCGGGTGAACTGCTCGACTCCGTCCCCTCCGCATCCGAAGTCTTCGCGAGCGGCGTCGGACGCTACTTCGCCTTCGAGTTCGAGTACGACCAGGCCATGCTGATGTTCCAGCCCGTCGGCGGCATGGACCGCATACCCGCCGCCCTCACCCGGGCCATCGGCGAACGACGCATCCGGACCGGGGCCGCCGTCACGGACATCACCGACACGGCCCACGGCGTCACCGTCACGTACACCCAGTCCGGCCGGACCCGCCGCATCGAGGCGGACTACTGCGTCGCCGCCCTGCCGCCCAACATCCTGGCCAAGACCCCGCACAATCTGGGCCCGGCCGTCCAGACCGCCCTGGAGGCGTGCAAGCCCTCATCGGCCGGGAAGATCGGCCTCGAATACCGCAGCCGCTGGTGGGAGAGCGACCACCGGATCTACGGCGGCATCACCGAGACGGACATGGACCTCGCCCACATCTGGTACCCGTCCTACGGTCACCAGGGCCGTCGCGGGACGATCATCGGCTACTACAACACGGGCTCCAACGCGGACGCGTACGCCGCACTCACCCCCGCCGAGCGGGAGGCCCGCGCGATCGCCCAGGGCGTGAAGATCCACGGCGAGAAGTACCGTACGGAACTCGCCACGTCGTTCTCGCACCACTGGCGTCAGACCCCGTACCTGGAGGCTTCGTGGCACTCCCTGGCGGGCGGTCCGGACGCCCCCGTGTTCGCGCCCCTCAACCGGGCCGCGGGTCACGTCTACTTCGCGGGTGACTACCTGAGCTACGCCGACGCCTGGCAGCACGGCGCGTTCACCTCGGCGCGCAGGGCCGTCATGGCACTGCACGAGCGGGTTCTTGGGTAAACACCGTACGAAGGGGGGTGTGGACAGGGAATGACCATGCCCCCCTGAACGTTCTTCTCCACGAACACAAGGAGGAGCGGTAACCGTGCCTGATCCGCAGAGTTTGTACGAATGGGAGCCGAAGGGCCTGGCTGTGGTCGACATGGCGCTCGCCCAGGAGTCGGCCGGTCTGGTCATGCTCTACCACTTCGAGGGCTACATCGACGCGGGTGAGACCGGCGAGCAGATCGTGGACGGCCTGCTCGAATCGCTGCCGCACCAGGTCGTGGCCCGCTTCGACCACGACCGCCTGATCGACTACCGCGCCCGGCGCCCGCTGCTGACGTTCAAGCGCGACCGCTGGGCGGCGTACGAGACCCCCGCCCTGGAGGTCCGCGTCGTCCAGGACGCCACGGGCGCGCCGTTCCTGCTGCTGTCCGGGCCGGAGCCCGACGTGGAGTGGGAGAGGTTCGCCGCCGCCGTCGAGGAGGTGGTCGAGCGCCTCGGTGTCCGCCTCGCGGTCAACTTCCATGGCATCCCGATGGGCGTCCCGCACACCCGCCCCGTCGGCATCACCCCGCACGGCAACCGCACCGACCTCACCCCCGGCCACCGCAGCCCCTTCGAGGAGGCGCAGGTCCCCGGCTCCGCCGAGGCCCTGGTCGAGTACCGGCTGATGGAAGCGGGCCACGACGTGCTCGGCGTGGCCGCCCACGTGCCGCACTACGTCGCGCGCTCCGCCTACCCGGACGCGGCGCTCACCGCGCTGGAGGCGATCACGGCCGCGACCGGGCTGGTCCTGCCGTCCGTGGCGCACGCCCTGCGCACCGAGGCGCACCGCACCCAGACGGAGATCGACCGCCAGATCGGCCAGGGCGACGAAGAACTGGTCTCGCTGGTCGAGGGCCTTGAGCACCAGTACGACGCGGTCGCGGGCGCCGAGACCCGGGGCAATCTGGTCGCCGAACCGGCGGACCTGCCGTCGGCGGACGAGATCGGCCTCGAATTCGAGAAGTTCCTCGCCGAGCGCGAGGGCGACATCTGAGCGTCGTCCCCTCCCGCCTCGTGCCCGCTGCCCGTGGCCCCGCCCGCCGGGGCGACGGGCAGCGGGCATTACGACCTCGCCCGCGATTGTCGGCGGCGTCACGGCGCCTGGGACCTCCGCCTCCGGCGTTGTCGTCGGTCGCGATGGCTCCGCCATCGCTCCCTCCTCCGCCTTGGATTCGAAGGCCCCAGGCGCCGCTCCTTCTTCCGCCGACAATCGCGGGCGAGGTCGTTAGGCTGCCGGGATGCTGAAAGTGGGCCTGACCGGTGGCATCGGAGCCGGCAAGAGCGAAGTGTCCCGGCTGCTCGTCGGCCATGGTGCCGTCCTCATCGACTCGGACCGCATCGCCCGCGAGGTGGTCGAGCCCGGCACCCCCGGACTCGCCGCCGTGATCGAGGAGTTCGGCCCCGGCATCCTGACCCCGGACGGCACCCTGGACCGGCCCGCGCTCGGCGCGATCGTCTTCGCCGACCCGGACCGCCTCGCCGCGCTCAACGCGATCGTCCACCCCCTGGTCCGCGACCGCTCCGCCGAACTGGAGAAGGCCGCAGGATCGGACTCCGTGGTCGTCCACGACGTCCCCCTCCTCACCGAGAACGGCCTCGCCCCCCTCTACGACCTGGTCGTCGTGGTCGACGCCGCCCCTGAGACCCAGCTCGACCGGCTCGTCCGGCTGCGCGGCATGACCGAGGAGGACGCCCGCGCCCGCATGGCCGCCCAGGCCACCCGCGAGCAGCGGCGCGCCGTCGCCGACCTGGTCGTCGACAACGACGGACCGGTCGAGGAGCTGGCGGCCCGGGTCCGCGAGGTCTGGGCGGAGCTGACCCGCCGTGCGGCGGAGAAGGGCTGAGCCCGGGCCGTACCACCCGCCGGACCCGTTCCCGTACCGGAATACCCGCAGCCGCCCCCGCGTTGACCCCGGGACGGACCAGGGAAGGATGCCACCGTGCCCGAGAGGAACCCGGAAACCGACGTCATCGACTTCCGTGCGGCCGAGCAACTGCTCGCCGCGCGTGATCCCCGGGGCGCCGTGCGGCTGCTCGACTCGGTGATCGCCGCCCACCCCGAGAACACCGCCGCCCGGCTGCTGCGCGCCCGCGCCTTCTTCGCCGCGGCGCAGCTGCGCCCCGCCGAGCTGGAATTCGAGCTGGTGCTTGAGCGCGAGCCGGACAACGCCTTCGCGCACTTCGCCCTCGCCCGCACCTTCGAGCGCTCCGGCCACCCCGAGCGTGCCACCCGCCACTTCCGGCTGGCGGCCGCGCTCGACCCGAAGCCGGAGTATCTGCGCGCCGCGCGCTTCGACCGTTAGGGCGTGCCCGGCGGCGGGCCCTTGCCGCCGCGTGGGCCGTGGTCGGGTTCGTACGGGGGGATGGAGCGGCCCGGCTGGTAGTGCGGGCCCTGGCGCAGCCGGTGCACGACCACGCACAGGTCCACCAGGACCAGCGCGAGCAGCACCCCGCAGACCACTGCCCAGCCGGTGCGGCCGTTCACGGCGAAGGCCGTCACCCCGAAGACGGTCCAGGCCAGGCCCCATAGACTCAGCCAGAGCCGCATCCGCAGCGGACTGCGGGCGGTCGTCGGTTCATTGCCGGTACGCATGGCATCGCCTCCCTACCAGCATGGACCCACGGCCGGGCAGATGCGGCGCGACGGCGTGAGAGGGCGGGGGCCGAACGGTGATCGGTACGACGACGGGGGCGGACCTCACGGCCCGCCGGGCCAGGGTGCGCGGGTGTCTGCTGGGCGGGGCGATCGGGGACGCCCTGGGCAACCCGGTCGAGTTCCTGTCGCTCGCGGGGATCCGGCGCGCGCACGGCGAGCAGGGCGTACGCGGCATGACACCGGACGACGAGGGGGTCGTCGGCCGGATCACGGACGACACCCAGATGACGCTGTTCACCGCCGAAGGGCTGATCCGGGCGCACGCGCGCGCCATGTCCAAGGGTATCGGCGGCGCCGAGACGGCCATCGTCAGGAACGCGTACCTTCGCTGGCTGGACACCCAGAACCACCCCGGGCCGCCTCCGGCCGAGGCCGAGCACCCCGTCCGCAACGGATGGCTCCGGCAGCAGCCCTGGCTGTACGCCCAGCGGGCGCCCGGCAACGCCTGCCTGACCGGCCTCGCGGCCGGCCACATCCCGGACCCGGCGGGCCCGGTCGGTGAGCCCGGGCCGGTCAACACCGGGTCCAAGGGCTGCGGCACGGTGATGCGGTCCGCGCCCTTCGGCCTGACCGGCGAGGACCCTGCGTTCGCCTTCGAGCTCGCCGCCCGGTGTGCGCGGATCACCCACGGTCACCCCACGGGCGCCTTCGCGGCCGGGGCGCTCGCGGCGATCGTCGGGCACCTCCTCGAAGGCGACTCGCTGCCGGGGGCCGTGCTGCGGGCCATGGAGCTGCTCGCCCGGCACCGGGGCCACGAGGAGACGACCGCCGCTCTGCGCGCGGCCGTCGACCTGGCCGCGCGGGGCGGGCCGAGCGCCGAGAGGGTGGAGTCCCTGGGGCAGGGCTGGGTGGCCGAGGAAGCGCTGGCCATCGCGGTGTACTGCGCGCTCGTCCGGCCCGGAGCGGACCAGGTCGCCGAGGCGCTGCTGCTCTCGGTCAACCACTCCGGCGACAGCGACTCCACCGGCGCGGTCTGCGGCAACCTGCTGGGCGCCCGCCACGGCGACACCCGCCTCCCTCCGCACTGGCTGGTGCTGACGGAGGGACGCGGGGTGATCGCCGAGGTGGCCGACGACCTGTGCCTGGAGTTCGAGCACGCCGTCGAGTGGCCGCGGGACCGCTACCCGGGCTGCTGATGCCCGGTCACGGGCCGCCCGGTCAGCCGGTCAGCAGCTTCGCCCGCAGCGCCGCCACGGTCGCCGCGTCGAGCTTCAGCCCCTCCCGTACATACGTGTCGAAGTCGCCGTAGATCTGGTCCACCTCGGCGTACGCGGCGCGCAGCCAGCTCAGCTCCACGGCCTTCGGGTCGCCGGTGTACTGGTTGCTGGCCAGGAAGTCCGCCTCGACGGTGGCCCGGGGGACGCCGAGCAGGGTGAGCAGGACGGCCGTGCCCCAGCCGGTGCGGTCCTTGCCCGCGCTGCAGTGGAAGACCGTGGCGCCGGAGGTGTTCGTGGCGACGGCCGTGACGAGGTCGTTAAAGGCGTGGTCCGCGCCCACGAAGTTGACCATGAACGGGTAGCCGATGGACTGGCCGAGGTCCGACGAGCCGGAGAAGAGCCCGGCGGCGATGGCCTCCGCCAGGGTCATCAGGGCCGAGTCGTGGAAGCGGATGCCGTGGGCGAGCGAGACGACGTCCGCGACCTGGTAACGCACCCCGGCGGGCAGCCGGTCCGGGTCGTCGTGGCGCTCCTGGACGTTGCGCAGGTCCACGTCGAGCGTGAGCTTCTGGGAGACCAGCCGCTGCTGCTCGGCGTCGGTGAGCTCGCTCAGCTTGTTGGAGCGGTAGACCAGGCCGGTGCGCACCCAGTGGCCGTCCGTGGTGCGGTAGCCGCCGATGTCCCGGAAGTTGCGGGCGGAGGCCAGGCCGAGGGAGCGGTCGGCGACGACGAGCGGGCTGCCGCTGTCCGGGACGAGCCGGAAGTACCAGCGCCCGGCCTCCGGGAGCGTGCCCGGCGCGACGGTCAGCGAGCCGGTCCCGGGGGCCGTGCCGAGCGCGGTGCCGGTGATGGCGTCGGGCGAGGTCACGGCGGTGACGGTCACCGATCCGGCGGGCGAGGCCCAGGACAGGGTGTGGCCGCCGTCGGCGGTGCGGGTGGCGGTGGCGGCCGTGAACGGCACGGCGGACTGCGTGACGGCGGCCGGCGCGGTCGCGGGCGGTGCGGCGAGGGCGGCCGGGGCCATGACCGTACCGGTCAGGAGGGCGGTGGCGAGGACGGCGCCGGCGATGCGATGCGTGCGCATGGTGCTCCTTGTCGTGACCCTGCGGGGCAGGGGAGGCGTCAGGAGGTCGGTGTGGCGGTGCACGGGGTGGTGCCGCAGACATTGATGACGCGGCCGGTGGTCAGGAAGGTGGCCTTCTGCTGACGTGCGGCGGGCGAGTTGCGGGGATCTTTGTGCGGGTCGTGCCCGTACGCGGGCCCGGTGGGCGGGGTGTTGGTGACCGGGGGCGTGGGCGTACCGCTGTCC
This sequence comes from Streptomyces sp. DT224, assembly GCF_049844595.1. Taxonomy (NCBI): domain Bacteria; kingdom Bacillati; phylum Actinomycetota; class Actinomycetes; order Kitasatosporales; family Streptomycetaceae; genus Streptomyces; species Streptomyces sp. DT224. The sequence continues at coordinate 183,565 of NZ_JBNCLI010000007.1, read as the reverse complement.
CAGACGGTCATCGCGGAGCCCCGGTACGGCAGCCGGCGCGGACCGAGGGTGCGGATGCCCCAGTACGGGACGGCGTCCGGGCTGCGGCCGGGGGCGAGCGCGGGGGTGAGCAGCCGGGCGCCGAGGGTGCGCGCCTCCACGTCGGCCGCCGCGTTCGCGACCTGGTGGTCGCCGTACGCGATGTGCATCAGGACCTGGTGGCGGTCGGTGAGGTGATTGGCGTACGCGTTGGTCTCGCCCCGGTCCCAGACCATCTGGAAGAGCTGCAGAACCAGTTGCTGGTGGAGCTTGTCCGGGTAGGCGGCGTTCAGGACCTGCTGGAACGGCGCGAAGTCGGCGCTGCGGTCGAGGAGCAGCCCGTAGTTCATGCCGGTGACGCCGAGTACCCCGCGCCGGATGTCGGTCGATGCGGCGACGAGCGCCCCGCCGAGGATGCCGCCCTGGCTGTTCCCGTCGTACGCGAGGCCGTGCCGGGTGTCGAGGAGCGGGCGCCCGTCGGCGGTGCGGAACGCGGGGTCGGTGGTCAGGCCCTCGGGGTGGATCAGGGCGCGGCCGAGGAACAGGGCGTTCAGCATGCCCTGTTCACTGCGCTCGGGGACGGCCGGGAAGAGGCCCGGGTCGGCGAGCGCTGCCAGGACGACGGGGATGTCCGCCTTGGCCATGCCGATCCAGTCGGTCGCGCAGAACGTGAAGTCGTGCTCGGCGGCCATGTCCCTGACGTTGCCCGCGCCGACCTCGTTGCGTGAGCCGAGCAGCCCGTGCCCGTACAGCGAGGGGTGCGACGGCCTGCGGAAGGCGGCGCGCGGGATCTCGCAGCGGAACGCGGCGGTCACGGTGCTGCCCGCAAGCGCGCGCGGGATGCCGTCACGGTCGCGGTTCAGCACGGCGCCGGGCGGCCCGCCGGGCGCGTCCAGGTACCCGGGCACGGAGATCTCGCCGGTGACCTCGCGGGCGATCCGGGCGTCCTGCTCCCGGGTGAGGTCGGTGACCCCGGTGACCTCGAAGGCGGGCGCGCGGCCGCCGAGCCGGCGGAACGCGTCGTCGCGGATGGTGAACAGGTCGCCGGTGAGGCTGCGCGTCGAGGCGACCGTGAAGTCCCAGGCCAGGTTCAGCCCCTGGGCGGAGACGCCCGCCCGGCGCAGCGCGGACAGCGCGGGCCGCAGCCGGTCCTGGCGGGCGCGCAGCGGATCGTGGGCGGGCAGCCGTTTCCCGGCGACGGCGGCGAAGGGGGCGGCGGCCGGAATCGTACGGCCCGCCCCGTCCTTGAGGTGGCGCAGCGCCACGGCGTAATGGTGGCCGTCCAGGAAGTTGCGGGCCGGGTGGATCAGCAGGGCCCGGCGCGCGGGGTCGGTGGCGTTGCTGTCCGGCTCCGCCCAGTAGGGCCACCGCTCACCGGTCGTGGTGTCCAGCAGGACGACCGGCGCGTCCCGGTCCAGGGACCGGCCGATGTCGGTCAGCGGGGCCGCGCCGGTCCTGGCCGGGTCGAGCCCCGGCACCTGGGCGATCAGCGTGGAACCGGGGGAGAAGCCGTCGGAGCGGTTCCAGGCGGCCGGGTCGACGGCCTGCCCGGTCGCGGGCCGGGGGAGGAGCGAGGTGTCGAAGGCCACCCGGCGGCCCGTGCCGGTGCGCGGGTCCGGCCGGGTGTACCAGTCGTTGGGGAACGGCAGCAGGCACTCGGCGGGTGCCAGCGGGTCGCAGCCCCGCGCCGGGGAGGGGTCCGCCGGGGCCGCGTGGGCGGGCGGGGCGAGGAGCGCGGTGGCACCGAGCGCCGCGGCGAGCAGTCCGTCGAGTATCCGCTGCCGCACGGTTCAGCTCCCCTGGAGGTGGGCGCCGATGATGCGCGCGTAGGCGGCCTCGCCCCGCTGGTTCGGGTGCAGCGGGGCGGCCGACGCGGTCGGCACGTACCCCTCGACCCACTTGTCGGAGGGGGCCTGGCAGGCGTCGTGACCCTTGCTGGGGGTGGCGACGTCGATGTACTCGGCCCCGTGCGCGGCGCTCTGCTCGGCGATCACCGCGTTCATCCGGTTCACGCTGCCCTGGAGGAAGTCGGCGTCGACCGGCAGCACGGGCTGCAACGGCCAGCAGCCGCCCGGCTTGATGTAGAGCCCGTAGCCCGTCACGAGAACTCTCGCGTGCGGCGACCGCTGGTGGATTGCGTCGAGTACGGCTCCGAGGCGCGGCGCGAACGCGTCGATCCGCTGTGCCACCTGGTCGACCCCGCCCGCGGTCAGTTCGTCCCTGCACGGGGTGGCGGTCGGGTCGAGCTGCATGCAGTCCTGTGCGACGCCGACCAGACCGGCGTCGTTGCCGCCGATGGTGAGGGTCACCAGGTCGGTGTCGGCGCGCAGCGCGTCGAACTGGGGCGCCGCCGAGCCCATCGGCACGTCGAGCAGCGACAGGGACTGCTTCTCCGTCATGTGCTTGGACTGGGCCCCGCTGCACGTGACGTCGCGCAGTGAGGCGCCGATGCTCGCGGCCAGCTCGTGCGCGTAGTTGTGCGTGGAGCGGCCGCAGGCCAGCGGGCCGGTGATGCCCGGGATGAGCGGCCCCGAGGCCATCGAGTCGCCGAGGGCGACGTACTGCACGGGGTCCTCGGCGCTCGCCGCCCAGGCGCCGGACGCGGTGGTGCCCACGGCCAGGGAGGCCAGGGCGACGGCGGTGGCGACTCCTCCGACAGTACGACAGAACGCCTTGTTTCGGGACGATTTCACGACGACCTCCGGTGCGCTGTGAGTGGGGGGCATGGCGGGTGTCGCCGGTCATCATGCAGACTCGAAGGCCGTCGTTTAACTGGTGGGTAACGCAGACTTCGCCGGGGGCTTTTGTGACGCGTGACAATGAACAGGCCCTGGAAAAGGGGCCGTTGGTCATCGCTGGACGTCCGGTGGCGGTGCGGCTGCGGGCCCGCGTGCCCGCATTGACCACCCGGGTGGTCGCCCGTCTTCTCAGTGACCTCCCGGTCTACGCGCAGCTGCCGCACGAGGAGATCGCGGGCGATATCGCGGACATCGTCCAGCACAACCTGCGGCTCTTCGCGGACGTCCTCGAACACCGCAGGGCCGCCACCGACGGCGAACTCGCCCAGCAGCGCGACTCGGCCGCCCAGCGCGCCGAGGAGGGCGTGCCGCTGGACGCCATCCTCACCGCCTACCAGGTGGGCGTCGCGATGTGCTGGGAGGAGACCGCGCAGGACGCCGGGCCCGGGGACCTGCCCGCCGTGCTGGAGATCATGGACCGCATCCTCGTCCTCCAGCAGCAGCTGACCTCCGCGGTGAGCGGTGCCTATCTGGAGGCCCGGCAGATCCTGGACAGCCAGGAGCACGGCGGCCGGCACGCGCTGATGGCCGCGCTGCTGACCGGTGAGGACCTGGACGGCTTCACCCGGCGCACCGGCCTGCGCCCGGCCGCCCGCTATCTGACGATGACGCTCGCGCTGGCCCCGCACCCGGACGAGATGGGGGCGGGTTCCCCGCAGGGGTCCGGGGCCGGTCCGGCGCCCGGCTCCGGGGCGGGCGCGGGCGTGGCCGCCCGGCGGAAGATACGGCGCGTCCGGACGGCCCTCGACCGGTTCGCCGGGACGCCCGCGCTGACCGCCCTGGACGCGTCCGGCGGCACCGTGCTGCTGCCTGTCGCGGAGCCGCCGCCGTGGGAGGGGCCGGGCGGGCTGAGCGGCCTGATCGCCGAGGCGACCCGGGCGGCGGGCGTCCCCGTCACGGCCGCCGCCGAGACCGCGTCACCGGACGGGGTGCCGGCGGCGGTGGCCCGTAACGCCGAGATCGTGGACCTGGTGGCCCGCACCGGCCGGGCGCCCGGCCTCTACCGGCTGGCCGATGTGCTCCTGGAGTACCAGCTGAGCCGGCCCAGCGAGGCGCTGCGCGGCCTCGCCGGGCTGCTGAGCCCGCTGGACGCCAAGCCGGAGCTGCTGCACACGCTGGAGACGTACCTCGGACACGGCCTCGACCGCCGGGCCGCGGCGGCGGCGCTGCACGTCCACCCCAACACCGTGGACTACCGCATCCGGCGCATCGACCGCCTCACCGGTCTCTCTCCGGCCCGCCCCGCCGACCTCCAGCACCTGAGCGCGGCCCTGGTGGCGCGCCGCTCGGTCTGAGGGGCGGGAACGACCGCCCCCGTACGGTCGTTCGGCAGGCATGAGCGGACAACTGGTACGCGAGGGTTACGCGGGGACCGGTCCGGGCGCGATCACTCCGGACGGCTGCGCGGTCGAGCTGTACAGCAGGCTGGCGGTGGGTGACGAACCGGAGGTGATCGCGGCGGCCGCCCCCGCCGGCGCGCACATCCTGGAGCTGGGCTGCGGGGCGGGCCGGGTGACGCACCCGCTGGTGGAGCGGGGCTTCCGGGTGACCGCCGTGGACGAGTCGCCGCAGATGCTGGAGCGGGTGCGCGGCGCGCGGACGGTGTGCGGTCCGATCGAGTCGCTGGACCTCGGCGACGAGACGTTCGACGTCGTCGTGCTCGCGTCGTTCCTCGTCCACGCGGGCGACCACGAGGTGCGCGAGGGGCTGCTGCGGACCTGCCGCCGGTACGTGCGCGACGGAGGGTCGGTGCTCCTCCAGCGCGAAGGGGCGGACTATCACGACGCGCTCCCGCGTGAGCGCGTCCACCCCGCCGGCTGCACGGTGCGCATCGTCTCGTCGGAGCCGGTGGGCGACGGGGTGCGCTCGGTGCGCGCGGAGTACGAGTTCGCCGACGCGCGGTGGACGCAGACCTTCCGCTCCCGGCCGCTGACGAGGGAGGCGTTCGAGGGACACCTGGAGGCGGCGGGCCTGAGGGTGGACCGCTATCTCACGGACGACGGCGTCTGGGCGCGGGCCGTGCCCGTGTAGCGGCCGCCCGGCGGTCAGTGGATGGTGCTGAAGCTGCGCCAGGGACGCGCGTTCGGCGCGTTGACGTCCGAGAAGGTGGTCGCGACGTACGTCGTTCCCTTGCCGGTGCAGTCGGGCGTCCGGTACAGCACGATGTCGACCAGGGTCTCGTTGGCCACCGCCTTCGCGCCGGCCGGGGCGAGCCGGTGGCAGCCCTTGACCGAGGGGCTGTTCACCTCGATCACGGCGTCCCGCTCGGTGGTGTAGATGACCGGGCCGACCGCGGTCCGGCCGAGGCCCGAACAGCCTGCGACGGTGAGGGTCAGGAGCACGGCCTGGGCGGCGATGCCGAGCCGGCGGCGTCGGCGGTCGATCACGGGCATGGGCGGATCCTCGTCTGTCTCGTCACCACGCACACCGCGGGTGTACGTGCCGGTGCCGCTCACCCTGCCCGCTTCCCCGGACCCCGGCATCCCGGAAGCGGCCGGGCGGGGGAGCGCGGCACCACCGGGCGTACGCGCAGGGGTTCGACCCGGAGCGGAACCAGGCATACCGTGGTATTAGCGCACGAAGAGGTGCGGCGCCGATTGCCGGGCTCTTCCGGCTGGCAGGGGGCCGTCATGGTCCAGGCACTCGTGATCGCGGTGGTCGCGGCAGTGGCGGTGGGCGCCCTGTATCTGGCGGCGGCCGCCAGGGTCGTCAGGCAGTACGAACGGGGTGTGGTCCTCAGACTGGGCCGGCTCCGCGACGAGGTGCGCCCGCCGGGGTTCACGATGGTGCTGCCGGGCGTCGACCGGCTGCGCAAGGTCAACATGCAGATCGTGACCATGCCCGTGCCGGCCCAGGACGGGATCACCCGGGACAACGTCACGGTCCGGGTGGACGCCGTCATCTACTTCAAGGTGGTCGACCCGGCGAGCGCGGTCGTCGAGGTCGAGGACTACCGCTTCGCGGTCTCGCAGATGGCGCAGACGTCCCTGCGGTCCATCATCGGCAAGAGCGACCTGGACGACCTCCTCTCCAACCGGGAGAAGCTGAACCAGGGCCTGGAGCTGATGATCGACAGCCCCGCGGTCGGCTGGGGCGTCCAGATCGACCGCGTCGAGATCAAGGACGTCTCACTGCCGGAGACCATGAAGCGCTCCATGGCCCGCCAGGCCGAGGCCGACCGTGAGCGGCGCGCCCGGGTCATCAACGCGGACGCGGAGCTCCAGGCGTCCAGGAAGCTGGCCGAGGCGGCGGCGGAGATGTCCGCCCAGCCGGCGGCGCTCCAGCTGCGACTGCTCCAGACCGTGGTGGCCGTGGCGGCCGAGAAGAACTCCACGCTGGTCCTGCCGTTCCCGGTCGAACTGCTGAGGTTCCTGGAACGGGCCCAGCAGCCGGGGGCGCCCGCCCCCGACGCCGGGCAGCCCTCGGGCCCCGGTACGCCGGCGGGGCGGTCCGGGGAGCCCGGCCCGCCGGACACGCGACCGCCCGCCTCCTCGGAGCCGTACGCGCACCACTGAACGTTCCGCGCTGTCGTTCTCCGGCCGCCGTCCGACCCGTACGAGCTGCGGGAACGGCGGCGGCCGGGCCGTGCCGGAGCCCGTTGTCAGACCCCCCGCCTAGACTCGCCGAGCAGAGGGACGCGTACGGATGAGCCGTGCTGACCAGGGACGAAGCGCGAGGGGAGGGAACGGTGAGCATCGCACCGCCGCCGCGGGAAGCGGACGACAGCCGTCTGCTGCGCTGCGCCGCCGTCTTCCTGCCCGGCACGCCGCCGCGCCGGGGCCGGGTCGCCTTCTGGGACCCGCTCGACGCCCCGCTCCCCGAGACGCCCGGCGCCCGGAGCGAGGAGATCACGGTCGTCCGGCCGTACGGCGCCGAGGGCGACATCCGCGCGCGGGACGTGCCCGCGCTCCTGCTCCCGGTCGGCGACGCCCTGCCCCTGCTCGCCCGCGCCCGCCACCTGCGCTCCGCCCACCCGGCGACCCGTGCCTGGGGCGCCGCCGCCCTGCACGCGCTGCACCTGGTGGCCGGCGGCCGCATGCTCCCCGGGCTGACCGCCGACGACCATGACGCCTGGCGGGCCGGCCCGCGCGACGCCCGGGACGTGGCCCACCTGCGCGCGGTGGCCGCCGCCCTCCCCTGGGAGGGGCACGCCGTCCCGCTGCCCGACCGGAGTCCGCCCCGGCTGCCCGACCCCGAAGCGCTGATCGGCGCCTTCCTCGACGCCGTCGCCGACACCCTGCCCCGGACGCCCGCCGCCGCGTTCGCCGTGGGCGCCCCCTTCGCGGCGGACGAACCCCAGCACCTGCCCGGCGCGCGGGAATGGGCCGTCGAAGTCGCCTCGGGCCTGGACGCCGGGGTCCGGGTCTCGCTCCGCCTGGACCTCTCCGCGTACGAACTGTTCGACTCGACCGGCCCCGACGCGGCGACCGACGGGACCGCCCGGCACGCCGCCGCCGCGGTCACCCAGGTGCACAGCCTCGCCGACCCCACCTACGTGGTCGACGCCGCCGCCCTGTGGGCCGGTGAGGCCGGCGAGCCGTTCGGGCCCCGGGCGCGGGTGGACACCGCGCTCGCCCTGCGCCGGGCGGCCCGCGTCTGGGCCCCGCTCGAACGGCTCCTCGACCAGCCGGTCCCCGATGTGCTGGCCCTCGGCGAGGACGAGCTGTACGAGCTGCTGGGCGACGCCGGGAGCCGGCTCGCCGCCGCCGGGGTGAGCGTCCACTGGCCCAGGGAACTGGCCCGCACCCTCACCGCCGCGGCCGTGGTCAGGCCCGCGCCCGGGACGGCCACGGACGGCACCGCCTTCTTCGACGCCGAACAGCTCTTCGCGTTCGACTGGCAGCTCTCGCTCGGCGACCAGCGGCTCACCGAGGCCGAGATGGACGTGCTCGCCGAAGCCCATCGCCCCGTGGTGCGGCTGCGGGACCAGTGGGTCGTCGTGGACCCCGCGCTCGTCCGCAAGGCCCGCAAGCGGGAGCTGGGCCTGCTCGACCCGGTGGACGCCCTGGCCGTCGCCCTGACCGGCAGCGCGGAGGTGGACGGCGAGCAGGTCGAAGCGGTGCCCGCCGGCGCGCTCGCGGAGCTGCGCAACCGCCTCCTCGCCGACGAGACCGCACTCGCCCCGCCGCCCGGACTCCACGCCACACTCCGCGACTACCAGCTGCGCGGCCTCGCCTGGCTGGACCGGATGACCTCCCTCGGTCTCGGCGGCTGCCTCGCCGACGACATGGGCCTCGGCAAGACGATCACCCTGATCGCCCTGCACCTCCACCGCGCCCACCCCGCGCCCACGCTGGTCGTCTGCCCCGCCTCCCTGCTGGGCAACTGGCACCGCGAGATCAACCGCTTCGCTCCCGGCGTCCCCGTGCGCCGGTTCCACGGCACCGGCCGCACCCTCGCCGGAGCGGACCGCGGCTTCGTCCTCACCACCTACGGCACCATGCGCTCCAGCGCCGCCGAGCTGGCCGCCCACAGCTGGGGACTGGTCGTGGCCGACGAGGCGCAGCACGTCAAGAACCCCCACTCCTCCACCGCAAAGGCCCTGCGCACCATCCCGTCCCCGGCGCGCGTCGCCCTCACCGGCACCCCCGTGGAGAACAACCTCTCCGAGCTGTGGGCGTTGCTCGACTGGACCACGCCCGGACTGCTCGGCCCGCTCAAGGCGTTCCGGGCCCGCCACGCCCGGATCGTGGAGAACACCGGCACGGCGGCCGGCCTCGGCAACGACGAGGCGGTCGAGCGGCTGTCCCGGCTGGTCCGGCCCTTCCTGCTGCGCCGCAAGAAGTCCGACCCGGGGATCGCGCCCGAGCTGCCGCCCAAGACGGAGACCGACCACCCCGTCTTCCTCACCCGCGAGCAGGCCACGCTCTACGAGGCCACGGTGCGCGAGACCATGGCGTACATCGAGGCGTCCGAGGGCATCGCCCGGCGCGGCCTGATCATGAAGCTGCTGGCCTCGCTCAAGCAGATCTGCAACCACCCCGCGCAGTATCTGAAGGAGGACGCCGCCCGGCTCACCGGACGCTCGGGGAAGCTCGCCCTCCTGGACGAACTGCTCGACACGATCCTCTCCGAGGACGGCTCGGTGCTCGTCTTCACGCAGTACGTGACGATGGCCCGGCTGCTCTCCGCCCATCTGACCGCGCGCGCGATCCCCTCGCAGCTCCTGCACGGCGGCACCCCGGTGGCCGAGCGGGAGAGGATGGTGGACCGCTTCCAGTCCGGCGAGGTCCCGGTCTTCCTGCTCTCCCTCAAGGCGGCGGGCACGGGGCTCAACCTCACCCGGGCCGCCCATGTCATCCACTACGACCGCTGGTGGAACCCGGCGGTCGAGGAACAGGCCACGGACCGGGCCTACCGCATCGGCCAGACCCAGCCCGTCCAGGTGCACCGGCTGATCGCCGAGGGCACGGTGGAGGACCGGATCGGCGAGATGCTGCTCGCCAAGCGGGCGCTGGCCGACGCCGTCCTCGGCAGCGGCGAGAGCGCGCTCACCGAGCTGAGCGACCGCGACCTCGCCGACCTCGTCTCCCTCCGGAGGCCGTCATGAGCCCCGCCCGCCCGGGCGCCCCCCGCCCGGCCACCGGACCGCTCGCCGCCCGCCGGGACAACCGCCCCGGCGCCCGCCCCCGCCCCGGCCCCGACGACCTGCGCCGCACCTTCGAGGCCGTCCCGGCGCGCACGTCAGGGGAGGCCGAGCCGTTCGCGGAGAGCTGGTGGGGCCGGGCCTGGGTGGAGGCGCTCGAATCCCTGTCGATGGACGGCCCGCGCCTCGCCCGGGGCCGGGACTACGCGGACGGCGGCCACGTCGCCGCGATCACCGTGACACCGGGGCACGTCGTCGCCTACGTGCACGGCAGCCGCCCCCGCCCGTACCGGGCCGAGCTGCGGCTGCGCACCTTCACCGACCCGGACTGGGACGCCCTGCTCGACGCGGTCGCCGCCCGCCCCGGGCACCTCGCCGCGCTCCTCGCCAAGGAGATGCCGCACGCCCTGGCCGAGACGGCGACCGGCGCCGGGATGACCCTGCTGCCCGCCCCGGGTGACCTGGACCCCGCCTGCACCTGCCCCGACCGGGGCAGGCCCTGCAAGCACGTCGCGGCCCTCAGCTATCAGACGGCCCTCCTGCTGGACACCGACCCGTTCGTCCTGCTCCTGCTGCGCGGCCGGGGCGAGCGCGAACTCCTGGAGGAGCTGGCCCGGCGCAACGCCGCGCACTCCGCCCGGGAGCGGCCCCCCGCCCCCGACACCCCGTCCGTCCCGGCCGAAGAGGCGCTGGCCGGCCGCTTCCTGCCCCCGCTTCCCGCGCCCTTCCCCGTGGACCCGCACCCGGGCCGCCCGCCCGCCTACCCCGTCCTTCCCGGCGCCCGCGACCCGCTCGCCCTGGACCAGCTCGCCACCGACGCGGCGGCCCGCGCCCACGCCCTGCTCACCACCGGCCGCGACCCGCTCGCCGGGCTCACCACCTGGCAGGACGCCGTCCGTCTCGCCGCGGCCGGACCCACCGCCGGGCTCACCGCGACCACCCGCGCGCTGTACCGGGAGCTGGCCTCCGCCACCGGCCGCAACACCACGGACCTGGCCCGCGCCGTGGCCGCCTGGCGACAGGGCGAGGCCGAGGGGCTTGCGGTCCTGGAGACCCCGTGGGACCCCCCGGCCGGCCCGTTCGACCGCGCCCGCCCGGCCCTCGCCGCCGCCGGCTTCCCCCGCTTCCAGCCCTGGCACAACCACCTCACGCACCCCGGCGGCGCCCTCCAGCTCCGCTTCGGCCGCGACGGCCGCTGGTACGGCTACGAGTCGGACCCGGGCCAGGACAAGTGGTGGCCGCGCGCCACCCCGGACCACGACCCGGTCGGCGCGCTCCTGGAACTGACGGGCGGCTGAGGGGCCCGCCGCTCAACCGCCGCGCCCGGCCGGCAGAACCGCGTCGACCACGGCGGCGGCGAACCCGGGCGGGACGGGCTCGTTCCTGAGCGCCGCCCGCACCCACACGGCGCCGGCGATCAGGTCGAGCAGCAGCTTCGGGTCGGCCCCCGGCGGCAGCTCCCCGCGTGCGGCGGCCCGGACGAACACCGGCTGCTCGCGCGCGAACCGGTCCGCGAAGAAGTCCCGGGCCAGCGAGGCGAGCTCGTCGTCGGCCAGCCCCGTCCCCGAGGCCAGGGCCCGCACGACCGCCCGCGTCCGTACGCCGGTGACCAGGGCGGCCAGCTGCTCCGTAAGGGCGATCAGGTCCCCGCGCAGCGAACCGGTGTCGGGGATATCGATGTCCAGCACCCGGGCCCGGAGCAGCGCCGCCCGGAGCAGCGCGGCCTTCGACGGCCACCAGCGGTAGATCGTCGTCTTGTTGACCCCGGCCTCCTGGGCGACGGCCTCGATGGTCAGCCCCGCGTACCCGCGTGCGGCGAGCAGCCGCAGCGTGGCGTCGAAGATCGCCTCGGCGGCGCGGGGGCCCTTGACGGGGCGGGGGTGCGGGGAAGGGGCGGACATGGCGGCTCCGGAAAAGTGCAACGCAACGTTGCGTTGGATTATAGGCTGTGGCCGATCACCCGAACACGACACGCAGGGGGATGCCCATGAAGGACGACCGGGACTCCGGGGTCTCAAGAGCGGTGACCTGGGGGCTGCTGGCCGCCTGGGCGGCCAATGACCTGGAGGAGATCGCCACCATGGCGGGCTGGCTCCGGACCGCGCGGCCGAGGCTCAGGAAGCGGCTGCCCTGGGTGCCCGACCGGGTGTGGGACCGGGCGGACCTCTCGCAGCGCGAGGTGAACACGGCCATCGGCCTGATGGGGGTGCTCATCGCGGCGGCCGCGGCCGACGGGGCGCGCACGGACGGGCGCAGCCCGTTCTTCCGTACCGTCCTGGCCGGATTCGGGCTCCACGGGGTGGTGCACCTGGCGCAGTCGGCGGCGTACGGCGGCTACACCCCGGGCGTGGCCACCTCGCCGACCGTCGTCATCCCGTACTCGCTCTGGGCGTTGCGCCGGCTGCGGGCGGCGGGCATCCCGGTCGGCGGCGCCCGTGAGACGGCGGTCGGGCTGGCGGTCCTGCCGGTCGCCGTGGCGGGCGCGCACGCGGCGGCCAGGGTGCTGGCCCGCCCCCGTACTCCCCACGCGTGATTCGGCGGGGCCGGGCCGCCCCCGGGTGCACCGCACGCCGGGCCGGCCCGGCCCCGTACACCCGGCGCGTGAACGGGCCCTGGCTCAGAAGTCGGCCGTCAGCCGCTCCTCCAGCCGGGCCACCGAGTCCTGGGCGTACGCCTTCTCGTAGGCGTTGCGGATGCGCTCGATCTGGCGGCCGCGCACCCCCGCCTCGGAGGCCGGGTAGAGCAGCGTCAGCTCGTAGCTGCGCTCGCGCTCGATGACGCCGTGGGAGTCCCGCCACTGCCCCCGGCCGTCCTGGATCGTCAGCCCGTTCGGGAAGCGCGGGGTGACCTCCTCGTCGATGAACGCGAGGAACTGCCGGTCGGTCACGTCCGGCCCGCCGTCCGGGCGTTCGGTGCCGAAGAGCAGCCGGGTCTCGATGTAGGCCTGGCCCCGTGCGGCCTCCGCCACCGCCGGGCGCGGCTCCGGAGAGGCGCCCGAGCCGAGGGTGGCGTACGCGACGGGCGTGCCCACTCCCAGGACGGCGAGGCCCGCCGCGGCGGCGACGAGCGCGGTGCGCCGGCGCGGGCGGCGGTTGTCGGAGGGGCCGGCCGGCTCGCTCGCGGCGGCCGTGCGGGACAGGAGAGGCATGGGGGAGCCCTTCGATCCGGATGCGGAGAGGCGCAGACGCGCGGGCCTCACTGTCGCAAGCGGGCCCCGGAGGAGGACGGCGGAAGCCGGGCGTCATCGGGAAACCACCCGATCGGGCGGGCGCACGCCGGCGCGCGGAAGGGCGCCGGACGCACCGGAAAACCCTTGGCCCAGGCGTCGTTGGCGCTGCTAGTTTCCTCGGCGTGGCGAAACTCAATCAGATCATCGCAGTGGAGAAGGGCGTCAAGTCCAAGGCACACCAGGACCTGACGGCGGCGCATCACGGCCTCCAGAAGGCCGGGCTCCTCGCCGGGATCTCCCGGACCTACCAGCCGAAGGACGAGGAGGGCGAGCAGCTGCCGCCCGAGTCGACGCTGGTGCAGGTCAAGGCCGAGGACGTGCTGCGGGAGACCGCCAAGACGCTCACCCGCCTGTTCGACGTGACCGCCACGAAGGACTGGGCGAACTGCGCGGCCCGCGCCGACGTGACGGTCGACGGCCGGGTCCTGGTGAGTGACGTACCGGTGTCCTACCTGCTCTTCCTGGAGAAGCAGCTCATCGACCTCAACACCTTCGTCCGCAAGCTGCCGGTGCTCGACGCCGCCGAGGCGTGGACCCAGGACCCGTCCACCGACGCCTGGAAGACCGAGCCGGTCCGCACCCTGCGCACCAAGAAGGTGCCCCGCAACCATGTGAAGGCGGAGGCCACCGAGAAGCACCCGGCGCAGGTCGAGGTGTACTACGAGGACGTGCCGATCGGCTACTGGACGACCGTGAAGTTCTCCGGGGCGCTGCCCGCGCGCCGGGTGAACGAACTGCTCGACCGGGTCGAGAAGCTCCAGCAGGCCGTCAAGTTCGCCCGCGAGGAGGCCAACGGCGTGGAGGTCACGGACCAGAGGGTGGGTGACGCCGTCTTCGGTTACCTCTTCGGGTGACCGACCATGGATTCCCCGGCGGTGGTCGAAACCGTCGGGGTGCGCGAGGAGCGCAAAGCTGAAACTGAAGTTTGTCGTGACGAAGCGGTTCCGGTGGAGGTTCGAGTCCTCCCCCCCGGCACTTCCGTGCACCGCGCACGGGCACGCGCCGGGGTGGCCCAACTGGCAGAGGCAGGCCGTGATCAATCTCAGACTCTCGCTCCAGGCTCAGCATGCGCCGCCTATCGCCGGATCGACCGGGCCCGTGCCCGTGTGCGTCGAGATGCCGGTTCGACTCCGGCCCGTGGAGCTTCGGTCCGCGGTCGTCTAAAGGCAGGACGCGACGACATAAAACTGACACGGGACCTTAAACGTGCCGGTGTGCGACAGCAGGCGGCAACACAGGGCTCGGGGGCCGGCTACGCCCCCGGGCCCGCTCCGCGTCCGGCCCGGACTCACTGCCGGTAGCCCGCCAGGAACCGGCCGATCCGACTGATCGCGGCGTCGAGGTCGTCGGCGTGCGGCAGGGTCAGGATGCGGAAGTGGTCGGGGCGCGGGTAGTTGAAGCCGGTGCCCTGGACGACCTGGATCTTCTCGCGCAGCAGCAGGTCCAGGACGAACTTCTCGTCGTCCACGATCGGGTGCACCTTCGGGTCGATGCGCGGGAAGGCGTACAGCGCACCCTTCGGCTTCACGCAGGACACGCCCGGGATCTCGTTCAGCTTCCGCCAGGCCCGCTCCCGCTGCTCGTGCAGCCTGCCCCCGGGCACCACGAGGTCCTTGATCGACTGCCGGCCGCCGAGCGCGGCCTGGATGGCGTACTGGGCGGGCGCGTTGGGACACAGCCGCATCGAGGCCAGCATCGTCAGCCCCTCCAGATAGCTGCGGGCGTGCTGCTTCGGGCCCGACACCACCATCCAGCCGGAGCGGAACCCGGCGACCCGGTACGTCTTCGAAAGACCGCTGAAGGTGAGGCAGACCAGGTCGGGGGCGAGCACCGCCACGCTGTGGTGCTCGGCGTCGTCGTAGAGGATCTGGTCGTAGATCTCGTCGGCGAACACCATCAGGCCGTGCCTGCGGGCCAGGTCGAGGATGTCCTCCAGGACCTCGCGCGGATAGACCGCACCGGTCGGGTTGTTGGGGTTGATGATCACGACGGCGCGGGTCCGGTCGGTGATCTTCGAGGCCATGTCGGCGACGTCCGGGTTCCAGTCCGACGCCTCGTCGCAGGTGTAGTGCACGGCCTTCCCGCCGGCCAGCGTCGTGACCGCGGTCCACAGCGGGTAGTCCGGGGAGGGGATCAGCACCTCGTCGCCGTCCTCCAGGAGCCCCTGGACGGCCATCGAGATGAGTTCGGAGACGCCGTTGCCGAGGAAGACGTCGTCCACGCCCACCTCGGCCAGGCCCATCGCCTGGTAGCGCTGGGCCACGGCGCGCCGGGCGGACAGGATGCCGCGCGAGTCGGTGTAGCCGTGGGCCTGCGGGAGCATCCGGATCATGTCCTGGACGATCTCCTCCGGCGCCTCGAAGCCGAAGAGGGCCGGGTTGCCCGTGTTGAGCCGGAGCACGCTGTGGCCCGCCTCCTCCAGGGCGTTGGCGTGCTCGATGACGGGTCCCCGGATCTCGTAGCAGACCTCGTTGAGCTTGCTGGACTGGCGGAATTCCATGCGGTGCCTCCCCGACCCGATTGCGATACTTGGTTTTACCAAGCTTGGGCTTGGAAAGTCCAACAACATGTCTAGACTGCGTCGCATGCCACGTCAGCCACAGCCCTCGACCCGCCCGGCCCGCCGCCGGAGTTACGACCAGTTCTGCGCCGGCGCCCGGGCGCTGGACGCGGTCGGCGACCGGTGGACGTTGCTGATCGTCCGTGAACTGCTGGCCGGTCCCCGGCGTTACACCGATCTCCACGCCGACCTGCCAGGCGTCAGCACGGACGTCCTGGCCTCCCGGCTCAAGGACATGGAGCAGGGCGGCCTCGTCACCCGCCGCAAGCTCCCGCCGCCGGCCGCCGCCACGGTGTACGCGCTCACCGCGCGCGGGCACGGACTGCTGCCGGTCCTCGCCGCGCTCGCCGAGTGGGGCGTCCCCGCACTGGCCGAGCGGCGGCCCACGGACGCGGTCCGGGCGCACTGGTTCGCGCTCCCGCTGCTGAGCGCCCTGAAGGGGGCGGCCGCGGGCGTGCTCGATGTCCGCCTGGACGAGGGCGAGTTCCACATCCGCACGGGTGAGGTGGCGGCCGGTGAGCCGGTGTACGGGGACGGGCCCGCCGCCGGCGCCGACGCGCGCATCGTCCTCGACGCGGAGCTGTGCCTCGCGCTGGGGCGCGGCGAGCCGACGTTCGCGGAGGCGGTCGGGGACGGCCGGATCGAGGTGTACGGGGACGGTGCGCTGGCCGAGGCGCTGCGCGGCGCCTGACACCGGGCGGGCTGGGCCGGATGCCGATGGCGTGATTCCAGCGGTCCTCTTCCGGGTAACGTCCGGGCATTTGAGATGTCCGTGACACCCGAGACAGGAGAGACCCATGGGGAACGGCGTACAGCGGGTCCGGCAGAGCCGGCGGGGCAGGGCGTTCGTCGTCGCCGGGTGCGTGGCGGCGCTCGCGTTCGTGCCGACGGCGGCCGGCGCCACGCCCGGCAGCGGGGTGAGCGCGACCGTCGTGGCCGAGGGCACCTCGGTGGGCAAGCTGAAGGTGAAGGCGCCGAAGGGGCGGGCGGACGTCACCTTCCGCAGGATCACCATCGAGCCGGGCGGCTCCACCGGCTGGCACACCCACAGCGGTCAGCTGATCGCCGTCGTCGAGTCCGGCACGCTCACCCGCACCCTGGACGACTGCTCGGTCGAGGTGTCCCCGGCGGGCACGTCGTTCATCGAGCCGTCGGGGAGGAACCACCGCCACATCGGACGCAACCTGGGCACCGAGCCCGTGGTCCTCTGGGTGACGTATCTGCTGCCCGAGGGCAGCGAGCTCTCCGACGACGCCGACCCGGTGACGTGCGTGCCGGGGAAGTGACGCCCGCCGGGGAACCCGCCGCCCTCAGCGGGCGAGCGTCTCCCCGTACGCGCCGAGACCGGCGATCACCAGACCGTCGCGGAGGGTCAGCACCTCGTACACCCGGCCGCCGATCTGGTTGCGGTAGTCGATCACCAGCGTGTCGACGCTCGCCCGGACGTCCATCACCTCGAACTCCAGGTCCGGGATGAGTTCGAGCCCGCGCTTCCAGTAGGCCCGCAGGGCGTCCTTGCCGCGCACCGTCCCGGAGGGGTCACCGGTGAACCGCGCGATCATGGGGGAGCTGAAGGTCACGTCCTCGTGGTAGTGCGCCAGGATGCGTTCCAGGTCGCGGGAGTTCCAGTCGTCCTGCCAGCGTGCTGCGAACTCACGGGCGAATTCAAGATCCATGGCCATGACCGTAATCCTCGCCGCGGAATCCGGCGGAGGTATTCCGGCATCCGGCCACCGGACGGGACGCGCGATGATGGACGGGTGCGATTCGAAGCGATCACCTGGGAACGGCTGACGGACGCGCTCGCCGCGCACGCCGACGCGCGGGAACCGGTCGACGGCGGGCCCTGGCTGAAGATCGCCGTCGACGGAGCCCCGGCCGCCCGCCCCGGCGACCTGGCCGAATCCGTCGCCGAGGCGCTGCGGCTCCGGGGCCGCGCCGTGCTCCCCGTGTCCACCGCCGGGTTCCTGCGGCCGGCGAGTCTGCGGTACGAGTACGGGAAGCGGGACCCCGACTCGTACTTCGGCAGCTGGTTCGACACCGGCGCCCTGTGGCGCGAGGTGTTCGGCCCGCTGGAACAGGGCGGCAGCGGACGGGTGCTGCCCGACCTGTGGGACCCGGCGACGGACCGGGCCACCCGCAGCGCGTACCGGCGGCTGCCGGAAGGCGGGGTGCTGGTCCTGCACGGGCCGCTGCTGCTCGGGCACTGGTTCCCCTTCGATCTCGCCGTCCACCTGCGACTTTCGGCGGGTGCGCTGCGCAGGCGCACGCCGGAGGAGGAGCTGTGGACCCTGCCCGCCTTCGAGCGCTACGAGAAAGAGGTGGCGCCCGCCGACAGCGCGGACGCGGTGGTGCGCGCGGACGACCCGGGGCACCCGGCGTGGACGGGGCTGCGGTGAGGAGCGCGGGTTCGAGTCCCGCTACTCACCCGGTAACGGCGGCCGCCCGCCCACCGTCGCGACGGCCTCCGCCCCCGCCCGGCACCCCGCCGCCGCGGCCGCCGCGTCGTCCGCGCCCGCCAGCCGGGCCGCGAGGAAGCCGCCGGTGAACGCGTCGCCCGCCCCGGTCGAGTCCACGGCCCGCCCGACCGGCTCCGCCGGGACCCGGCCGGTCACCGTGCCCCCGGTGGCGAGCAGCGCCCCGCCCGCGCCGAGCGTCACGACGACCAGGCGTGCGGGCATGCTCAACTTGGCTGCCGCGTCCGCCGG
This sequence comes from Streptomyces sp. DT224, assembly GCF_049844595.1. NCBI lineage: Bacteria > Bacillati > Actinomycetota > Actinomycetes > Kitasatosporales > Streptomycetaceae > Streptomyces > Streptomyces sp. DT224. The sequence goes on along the minus strand of NZ_JBNCLI010000007.1, from coordinate 165,666 downwards.
TTCCGGCAGTCCGGTGAGGAGCCGGGCCTCGTCCGCGTTGGGCAGCAGCAGACCGGCCCGCTCGGTCAGGGCGAGGAACCGGTCGACGCCGAGCCGGGCCAGGAAGCCCGCCGACGCGGGGTCCACGCTCACCGGAACGTTCCGCCGTACGGCCTCCCGCAGGGCGAGCAGCGCCGTCGCCCGGCTCGTGTCGGCGAACAGCAGATAGCCCGACAGGTGGAGGTGGGCGACCCCGTCGAGCAGTGCGGGCGACCAGTCCTCGGGGGAGAGCCGCAGCGCCGCGCCGCTGTCCGTGAGGAAGGTGCGCTCGGCGGTGGCGTCCACCAGAGCGACCACGGTCGCGGTCGGCGCCTCCTCGTCCACCGCGAGCAGCCCGCGCACCCCCGCCCGCCGCAGCAGACCGCGGTGCCAGTCCGCCGAGTCGGTACCCACCCGGGCCAGCAGCCGCACGTCCCGGCAGCCCGCGCGCGCCGCCCAGCAGGCCACGTTGGCCCCCGCGCCGCCCGCCCGGGTCCGGATCACGGCCGCCGTGTCCGTGCCGTGGGCGAGCGCCGATCCGTGCCGGGCCAGCACATCGGTGACCACGTCCCCGACGACCAGGAGGCCGCCGCTCACCGCGCCGTCCAGGCGGTGGCGATCCGGGCGGCGAGCGCCGCATTGCCCCGGACCGCGGCGAGGTTGGCCTCCAGCGAGGCGCCTCCGGTGTGCCGCACCAGCTGGTCCAGCAGGAACGGCGTGACCGCTTGCCCCGTGACTCCCCGCTCCCGGCACGCCTCCAGCGCCTCGGCCAGCACCCGGTCGTGCAGCCCGGGGTCCAACTGCTCCCCCTCCGGTACGGGATTGGCTACGATCAGCGCGGCCTCGGGGCCGCCCAGCGCGTCCTGGGCGCCCATCACCTCGGCGACCTCCTCGGGCGAGGTCACCGTCCAGTCGACCGGCTCGCCCGAACTGCTCAGGTAGAACCCGGGGAACGTCCGCGTGCCGTAACCGAGCACCCCGACGCCCAGCGTCTCCAGCCGTTGCAGCGTGGCCGGGACGTTCAGGATCGACTTCACGCCCGCGCAGACCACGGTGATCCCCGTCCGCGCCAGCAGCCGCAGGTCCGCCGACTCGTCCTGCGTCCGGGTCCAGCCCCGGTGCACCCCGCCGAGCCCGCCGGTCGCGAAGACCCGCAGTCCGGCCCGGGCCGCCAGGAAGGCGGTCGCCGACACGGTCGTCGCCCCGCTCGCCCCGGCCGCCAGCGCCGGGGCGAGGTCGCGGTGCCCCAGCTTGCGCATCCCCGGGTCCTCGGCCACCCGTTCCAGCTCGGCCTTGTCCAGACCGATCCTGGCCCGCCCGTCCAGCACCGCCACGGTCGCGGGCACGGCCCCCGCGGACCGCACGAGCCCTTCCAGCTCCCCGGCGACCCGCAGGTTGCGGGGGCGGGGCAGGCCATGGGCGATGATCGTCGACTCCAGGGCGACGACCGGCCGGTGCGCGGCGAGGGCGGCGCGCACCTCGGCGGAGAGGACCGGCGCGTAGGGGGTGGCGTCGAGGGGCGCGTTGAGTGACATGTCCACATCCCTGTCGCGGGCGGGCGGGGCTCAAACGTACGAGCCGGGCCCGGGCCGGCGGGTGGCGCGAAACCGACCGCCGGTGGCCGCGCACGAGGGGGCTAGGCCCTGATCCGCCGGACAGGCACTAGCGTCGCCCCATGCCTTCCGCGACCGGTCAACCCGCCTCCTCCTTACGTGATTTCTACGACGGCCTCGCCTCCGACTACGACCTCATGTACGCCGACTGGCAGGCGAGCATCGAGCGCCAGGCCGCCGCGCTGTCGGCCCTGATCACCACCGCGCTCGGCGCGGGCGCCCCGTACGACGTGCTGGACTGCGCCTGCGGCATCGGTACCCAGGCGCTCGGCCTCGCCGCGCTCGGCCACCGGGTCACCGGAAGCGACCTGAGCCCCGCCGCCGCTGCCCGCGCCGCGAAGGAGGCGGCCGCGCGCGGCCTGGACCTGCGCACCACGGCCGCCGACATGACGCGGCTGCCGTTCGGCGACCGCTCCTTCGACGTCGTCGTGTGCGCCGACAACTCGCTGCCGCACCTGCTCACCCCGGAAGCGGTGGAGGCGGCGCTCGGCGAGATGCGCAGGGTGCTCCGCCCCGGCGGCGTACTCCTGGTCTCCACCCGGCCGTACGACCGGCTGCGCCGCGAGCGGCCCGCGTCCACACCGCCGCAGCTCCGGGAGGAGACCGGTGGCCGGGTCGTCACCTTCCAGCTGTGGCACTGGCGCCCGGACGGCGAGCGCTACGACCTGGAGCACTTCCAGCTGCACCCCGCGGCGGAGGGGAACGACGACTGGGACGTGCGCACGCGCCGCACCTCGTACTGGGCGCTCGGGCAGGACCAGCTCACCGGCTTCGCCCGGCGAGCCGGCCTGACGGAGCCCGCCTGGCACGAGCCGGAGGCCACGGGCTTCTTCCAGCCGGTGATGGTCGCGCACCGGCCGGACGCGGACCCCGCCTGACCGCACCGCTCAGAACAGCGGCTCCGGCAGCACCCCTTCCAGCGCCAGCAGCTGCCGCTTGGTCTCCAGGCCGCCGCCGAAGCCGCCTATCCCGCCGTCGCTCTCCACCACCCGGTGGCACGGCACCACCAGGGGAAGGGGGTTGGACCCCATGGCCGCGCCGACCGCCTGGGCCGCGCCCGGCTGTCCGACCCGCTCGGCCAGCTCCCCGTAACCGGCGACCGCCCCGTACGGCACGCCCCGGGCCAGCTCCTGGAGCACCTGGCGGTTGAAGCCGGCGGTCAGCGACCAGTCCAGGCCGAGCGAGAACTCCCGCAGCGTCCCCGCGAAGTACGCCTCGAACTGGCGCACCGGCTCGGCCAGCCGGGCGGAGCCCGGGGCCTCCACCGGCTCCGCGCCGAGCCGGCCGCGCAGCCGGTCGAGCGCCGCGTCCCGTATCTCCGGGCGGGCGTGGAGGACGACGCTCACCAGCCCCGTCTCCGTCGCGGCCAGCATCAACGGACCGATGTCGCTCTCGACCACGGTCCACTCGACGACCCCGTTGCTGTCCATAGCCCCCACCGTACGGCCGCCCACTGACAACGGGCCCCGGCGGCCTCAGCCCCGCGTGGCCGCGCGCACCACGTCGGGGGTGTTCGTGATGATGCCGTCCACCCCCATGTCCTCGACCCGGCGGGCGGCCGCCGCGTCGTTCACGGTCCAGGGATTCACCCGGAGCGTCTTGCCGTGCGGGCCTTTCAGGGCGTGCGCCGCCGTCACGTAATCGCCCGACAGGCCGGCGTACGAGGGGTTGATCTGGTCGGCGAACGCGGCGTACGCGGGCAGTTCGGAGACGGCAGGGGCGCCGAGGAAGCCGGTGACCACGTCCGGGCGCAGGGAATGCACCGTGCGCACGCTGTCGGCACCGAAGCTCTGGATCACCAGGCGGTCCTGGACGTGGCTCCGGTCCAGCCAGCCCTCCTCGCCCAGCACCCGGAGGGTCGCCCGCTCGATCCCCGGGTAGCTCTCCGGGCTCTTGATCTCCAGCAGCAGGTTCTGGCCGTTGCGGCCGAGCCGCTTCAGATACTGGCGCAGGGTCGGCACCCGGGTCCCCGCGTACGCCGGCCCGAACCAGCCGCCCGCGTCCAGCCGGGAGATCTCGGCGGCCGTGAAGTCCTTGACCGCCCAGGGCGCGCGGGCCGGGAACACCTCCTCGGCGTCCGTCGTCCGCCTGAGGTCCGTGTCGTGGATGACGACCGCCACCCCGTCCCTGGTCAGCTGGACGTCGTTCTCCACCCAGTCGAAGCCCAGCGCGTCGGCCCTGTCCACGGCCGGAAGCGTGTTCTCGGGGGCGTACGCGGAGGCGCCCCGGTGGGCGTAGACGCGCGGGTGGTCCGCCGCGACGTCGGAGGCCCGGCGGACCGGGGCGACCTGTTGGACCGGGTGCCGGGTCAGCGGGGTGTCCGCGACCGGGGTGCCCGGATTCGGCATGAGCAACGTGCCGGCGCCCATGACGGCCGCAGCGGCGACGGAGGCGGTGGCGGTGCCTGCGTACACGTGGACTCCTTGCGTCAGAGTTGCGGACGGCCCGAGCGTCCCAGCCGCCCCCGAACGGGGGACAGGCGAGGGATGGCCACCGCGTGAACGCACCTCGGGGACCGCGCCCCGCGCTGCCGGCCCGGTCGATAAGATGCGGCACTTCTGTTGTGTCTGCCGGGCCTCGCGCCCGGGACGACAGGCCCTGGGATCGTCCTGACCCGGGTTTGCTGCTGCGAAGGGCGGACAAGGATGCAGGGCACGATCGACGGCTTCAGCTACGGGGCGGTGACCCCTGCGGCGGCGTTCCTCATGGCGTGCCTCGGCGCGGCGCTGGGCCTGCGCTGCACCACGCGGTCACTGCGCACCGAGCGTTCCTTCAGGGCCGGCTGGCTGGCTCTCGGGGCGACCTCCATAGGTTCGGGTATCTGGACCATGCACTTCATCGCGATGGTGGGCTTCTCCGTCGAGGAGGTGCCGATCGGCTACGACAAACCGATCACCTTCGCCAGCCTCGCCGTCGCGATCGTCATGGTCGGCATCGGGATCTTCCTGGTCGGGTACCGGGGCGCCGCCCGCATGGCCCTGGTGACGGGAGGCACGATCACCGGACTCGGCGTGGCCTCCATGCATTACCTCGGCATGGCCGGAATGAGGCTTGATGGGCAGTTCGAGTACGACACGATCACCGTGGCCCTCTCCGTGGTCATCGCCGTCGTCGCCTCGACCGCCGCGCTGTGGGCCGCCGTGTCCATCCACGGCTTCCTGCCCAGCCTCGGCGCGAGCGTCGTGATGGGCGTCGCCGTGAGCGGCATGCACTACACCGGCATGGCCGCGCTCCGCGTCCACCTGCACCCGTCCGCCACGACCGCGGCCCACGCCCCCGGCGACAGCGCCGGCTCGCTGCTGGTGCCCATGCTGCTCGGACCCGCCTGCTTCCTGGTGCTGGCCGCCGTCGTGGTCATGTTCGATCCGCTGGTGGTCATGGGCACGCCCGACTGGGACGACCCGTGCGCCGCGCGGATCCCCGGCGTCCCGGCCCGGCGCCAGGTCCCGCGCTTCGGCACGTACGCCGACCCGGCCTCCTTCCACTCCCGCCCGCGCGACGCCGTGGAGCCCGCGGACTGGTGAACCGGCCCCGTTGTCAGTGGCGGGTCGTACGGTGGTTGCATGCGGCCAGTCTCGAAGATCGAACGTACGGTGGCGCCTTTCGAGGTCGTCAGCCCCTACCAGCCCAGCGGCGACCAGCCCACGGCCATCGCCGAGCTGGAGAAGCGCGTCCGCGCGGGTGAGAAGGACGTCGTGCTCCTCGGCGCGACCGGCACCGGCAAATCCGCGACCACCGCGTGGATGATCGAGAAGCTCCAGCGCCCCACGCTGGTCATGGCGCCGAACAAGACGCTCGCCGCCCAGCTGGCCAACGAGTTCCGCGAGCTCCTGCCCAACAACGCCGTCGAGTACTTCGTCTCGTACTACGACTACTACCAGCCCGAGGCGTACGTCCCGCAGTCGGACACCTATATCGAGAAGGACTCCTCGATCAACGAGGAGGTCGAGCGGCTGCGCCACTCCGCGACCAACTCGCTGCTCACCCGGCGCGACGTCGTGGTGGTCGCCTCCGTCTCCTGCATCTACGGCCTCGGCACGCCGCAGGAGTACGTGGACCGCATGGTCCAGCTCAAGGTGGGCGAGGAGATCGACCGCGACGCGCTGCTGCGCCGCTTCGTGGAGATCCAGTACACGCGCAACGACCTGGCCTTCACCCGGGGCACCTTCCGGGTGCGCGGCGACACCATCGAGATCTTCCCGGTCTACGAGGAGCTGGCCGTCCGCATCGAGATGTTCGGTGACGAGATCGAGGCCCTGTCCACGCTGCACCCGCTGACCGGCGAGGTCATCAGCGAGGACCGATCCCTCCACGTCTTCCCCGCCAGCCACTACGTGGCGGGACCCGAGCGCATGGAGAAGGCCGTCAGCGGCATCGAGCGGGAGCTGGAGGAGCGCCTGGCCGAGCTGGAGAAGCAGGGCAAGATGCTGGAGGCCCAGCGGCTCCGCATGCGTACGACGTACGACATCGAGATGCTCCGCCAGATCGGCACCTGCTCCGGCGTCGAGAACTACTCGATGCACTTCGACGGCCGTTCCCCCGGCACCGCCCCCAACACCCTCCTCGACTACTTCCCGGAGGACTTCCTCCTGGTGCTGGACGAGTCGCACGTCACGGTCCCGCAGATCGGCGCCATGTACGAGGGCGACGCCTCCCGGAAGCGGACCCTGGTCGACCACGGCTTCCGGCTGCCGTCCGCGCTGGACAACCGCCCGCTGAAGTGGGAGGAGTTCCTCCAGCGGATCAACCAGACGGTCTACCTGTCCGCCACCCCGGGCACCTACGAGATGTCCCGGGGCGACGGCTTCGTGGAGCAGATCATCCGCCCGACCGGCCTGGTCGACCCCGAGGTCGTCGTCAAGCCCACCGAGGGCCAGATCGACGACTTGGTGCACGAGATCCGACTGCGCACCGAGCGCGACGAGCGCGTCCTGGTCACCACGCTCACCAAGAAGATGGCGGAGGACCTGACCGACTACTTCCTGGAGCTCGGCATCCAGGTCCGCTACCTCCACAGCGACGTCGACACGCTGCGCCGCATCGAGCTGCTGCGCGAGCTGCGCTCCGGCGAGTACGACGTCCTGGTCGGGATCAACCTCCTGCGCGAGGGCCTGGACCTGCCCGAGGTGTCGCTGGTGGCCATCCTCGACGCCGACAAGCAGGGCTTCCTGCGCTCGGGCACCTCGCTCATCCAGACCATCGGCCGCGCGGCGCGCAACGTCTCCGGCCAGGTCCACATGTACGCGGACAAGGTCACCCCGGCCATGGCGCAGGCCATCGACGAGACCAACCGCCGCCGCGAGAAGCAGGTCGCGTACAACACCGAGCGCGGCATCGACCCGCAGCCACTGCGCAAGAAGATCAACGACATCGTCGCCACCATCGCGCGCGAGGAGGTCGACACCGAGCAGCTGCTCGGCACCGGCTACCGCCAGGGGAAGGAGGGCAAGGCCCCCGTGCCCGCCCTCGGCAAGCACGCCGTCCCGGGCGACGGCAAGGCGGCGACGGCCGGGAAGTCCGCGAAGGCCGGCAAGGCGGGCAAGGCGGGCCGGGAAGCGGCGGCGGTCACCGACCGTCCGGCGACCGAACTGGCCGGGATCATCGAGGAGATGACGGACCGGATGCGCGCCGCCGCGGCCGACCTGCAGTTCGAGGTCGCCGCCCGGCTGCGCGACGAGGTGGGGGAGCTGAAGAAGGAGCTGCGCCAGATGCGCGAGGCCGGTCTGGCCTGACCGGCCGGACGGTTGGGGCCCGGGCCGCATGTTGCAGGACCGACACAAAACCGCCCAGGCCCTCCGCGCGGGTGACACCACTGCGTAGGGTGCTGGGAAACCGCACAAGGACGGTTGCGGGGAATGCGGAGAGGGGACAGCGCGTGACGGTCAATATGACCAAGGGTCAGGCCATCAGCCTGCAGAAGAGCGACGGGGGGACCCTGACCGCGGTACGGATGGGGCTCGGCTGGCAGGCGGCACCGCGCCGCGGATTGTTCGGCTCGCGCACCCGGGAGATCGACCTGGACGCCTCGGCCGTCCTGTTCGCCGACAAGCAGCCGGTCGACGTCGTGTTCTTCCGGCACCTCACCAGCGACGACGGCTCGGTGCGGCACACCGGGGACAACCTCGTGGGCGGCGCCGGTTCCGGCGGCGACGACGAGGCGATCCTCGTGGACCTCCAGCGGGTGCCGGTCCACATCGACCAGATCGTCTTCACGGTGAACTCCTTCACCGGCCAGACGTTCCAGGAGGTGCAGAACGCCTTCTGCCGCATCGTGGACGAGACCAACGGCCAGGAGCTCGCCCGCTACACGCTGGACGGCGGCGGGCAGTACACCGCGCAGATCATGGCGAAGGTGCACCGCGCGGGCAACGCCTGGAAGATGACCGCCATCGGCACCCCGGCCAACGGCCGGACCTTCCAGGACCTCATGCCGGCGATCCTGCCGCACCTGTAGGACGGCACACCGGACCGCGAGGTCCGCATCGCCTCACGCGCAGCTCCCGGCGGCACCGGCCGCCGGGAGCTGCCCGTATCGCGGCACCACCGCACCACCCGGAGCAGAGACACCACGCACAGCTTCACCCACACCAGCGGTACTACGTCGAGGGGACAGGGCAATGACGGCCGAGCTGGTCCGGGGGCAGAATCACACCTTGCCCCAGACCCGTCTGGAGATCCGGATATCGGCCGGGGCGCCCGTCGTGGCCGGCGCCACGCTCGGTGACGAGCAGGGCAGGGTGGCCGGCGTCGAGTGGATCGCCCACCCCGGATCGCCGCAGCTGCACGGCCTGGAAGTCTCCCGGCAGGCCGCCGCCGACCACCGCCTCGCCGTCGACCTCGACGCCCTGCCCGACGGGGTCCACCGGGTCACGGTGCTGCTGGCCCTCCCGACCGGGGCCGGCGGCCCGACCCGGTTCGGCGCCGTCGCCGCACCCTTCGTCGCGGTCACCGCCCTCGACGGCACCGAGATCGCCACGTTCACGCTGACCGGCCTCGACAGCGAGTCCGCGGTCGCCGCCCTGGAGCTGTACCGCCGCCAGGGCGCCTGGAAGGTCCGCGCGGTCGGCCAGGGCTACGCGGGCGGCCTCGCGGCCATGCTCGCCGACCAGGGCGTGGACCGGGCCGCCGAGCTGGCCGGGACGATCCAGGAGGCGGTCGCCCGGGGCCTGGCCCGCTCGGTGGCTCCGCCGCCGCCCCGCACCCCGGAGGGCGACCGGGTCAGGCACGCGCCCGCCCCGGGCAACGGGCAGCCGCCCGTCCCGCCGCCCGCGCCCCCGCAGCCCGAGCCCCTGGCGGAGCCGGCCGCCCCGGGCGGCCCGATCAACTACGCGCACCCGCGCCGGCAGCCCACCGCGCCCCCGCCGCCGCCCCCGGCCGCGCCGCCCGCCCGGCCGGGGCAGCCCGCGCAGCCCGTCGCCGGGGACGCGACCGGCTGGTCCATGGACGAGCGCCTGTACAACCAGGTGTGGGGCATGTTCGAGGACCTGGCCCGCGCGGTCGCCGCCTACCGCAGCGCCGTCGACTTCGCCGAGTCCCGGATGGACCAGGAGCTGGAGCGCACCCTGTCCGACCCGCGCAGCCGCATCGGGGGCGCGGGCGACCGGGCCCGCGAGGAGGCCCGCGCCAAGCGCGACGAGCTGACCGCCCGCGCCCGCGAGTCCCTGGACCGCGACCTCGCCCAGCTCGCCGCCGAGTCCGCCGTCGTGGAGCCCGCGCTCCCGGCCCCCTACGCGGGCTGGGACAACCCCGTCTGGCACGGCTACCGGGCGCCGATGGAGATCCCCATGGCCCTGCGCATCGGCGACCTCCACCTCCCGGAGCGCGCCGACCTGCGCATCCCGCTCCTCGTCCGGCTGCCGCTGGAGCGGGGCATGTGGATCGACAGCGGGCGCACGGCCTCCGAGGCCGCCGCGCTGACCGGCCCCGACCAGCTGCGCAGGCTGGCGATGGAGACCGCCGTGCTGCACGCGGCCCGGCTGCTGGCGGTCTACCCGCCGAACGAGTTCACGGTCCACGTCATCGACCCGGCCGGTTCGGCCGCCGGCGCGCTCGCCCCGCTGGTCCGCTCCGGGGTGCTTCCCTCGCCGCCCGCCGCCGGGGCCCAGGGCGTCTCCGCGGTCCTCGCCCACCTCACCCGGCGGGTCGACCTGGTGCAGATGGCGATCCGGGCCGGTGCCGCCGACTCGCTGCCGCCGGACCTGGACCCGGCCGAGCAGCTGCTGATCGTCAACGACTTCCCGCACGGCTTCGACGACCGCGCGGTGACCCAGCTCCGCTACCTCGCCGACGAGGGGCCCTCGGTGGGCGTCCACCTGATGATGGTCGCGGACCGGGAGGACGCGTCCGCGTACGGCCCGGTCCTGGACCCGCTGTGGCGCTCGCTGCTGCGGGTCACCCCGGTCGCCGACGACCATCTGGCCGACCCCTGGGTCGGTCACGCGTGGACGTACGAGCCGCCCAGGACCCCGCCGGGGAGCGCGGTCCTGGACCAGGTGCTGGAGCGGGTGGCCCACGCCCGCCGCACCGGGTCGCGCTGAGCCGCGCTCGTCCCCGTACACCTCGGGCAGTCCTCGCACAGCTCACAGCAAAATGCTTCTGACCTGCGAGTTTGGAGAGTTTTTAGGCTTCTCTTTACCTTTCCTTGGTATTTCCTGTACCGTTCATGGAGCGGAGGGGAGTACTCCCATACGCGGCGTTCCCGTCAGTACGGACTGTGACCGGTCCCGGGGCGCCGGCCCGGGGCGCAGCCCGCGCGCCCGGGTGGAAGAGACCTCCGGCAGCGACGACGCTGATCAGTAGCCCGTAGCGAACTGCCGGAGGCGCAGTGGACGTTTCATGGACCCTCTGGGCGCTGACCATCTTTGGTCTGTGCGCCCTCATCGCCGTCGACTTCCTCATCGGGCGCAAGCCCCATGAGGTGTCGACCAAGGAAGCCGGGATCTGGACGATCGTCTGGATCGTGCTGGCCGCTCTGTTCGGACTCGGGCTGCTCGTCTTCGGCGAGAGCCAGGCATCGGGCGAGTTCTTCGCCGGCTACATCACCGAGAAGTCGCTCAGCGTCGACAACCTCTTCGTCTTCGTGCTGATCATGGCGAAGTTCTCGGTGCCCTCCCACCTCCAGCAGCGGGTGCTGCTGATCGGCGTGCTGATCGCGCTGGTGCTGCGGGCGGTCTTCATCGCCGCGGGCGCCGCCGTCATCGCCAACTTCTCGTGGGTCTTCTACATCTTCGGCGCGTTCCTGATCTACACCGCCTGGAAGCTCATCCAGGAGGCCAGGGCCGACGACGAGGACGAGGAGTTCGAGGAGAACCGCCTCCTGAAGAACATCGAGCGCCGCTTCGGCGTCGCCGACCGGTACCACGGCACCAAGCTCTTCATCCGCAACAACGGCAAGCGCGTCCTGACCCCGCTGATGGTCGTCATGCTCGCCATCGGCACCACCGACGTGCTGTTCGCGCTGGACTCCATCCCCGCGATCTTCGGCCTCACCCAGGACCCGTACATCGTCTTCACCGCCAACGCCTTCGCCCTGATGGGCCTGCGCCAGCTGTACTTCCTGATCGGCGGTCTGCTGGAGAAGCTGGTCCACCTCAGCTACGGGCTGTCGGTGATCCTCGGCTTCATCGGCGTCAAGCTGGTGCTGCACGCCCTGCACGAGTCCGGGGTGCACGTCCCCGAGATCTCCATCCCGGTCTCGCTCGGCGTCATCTGCGGGGTGCTGATCATCACCACGATCACCAGCCTCATGGCCAACAAGAAGAAGGCCGAGGCCGAGGCACGCGAGGCGAAGACCGGGGACCGCGTCTAGCGCGGGCCCTGGACGCAGCGGGACGGACGGCCCCGCCTCACCACCCCCGGGCGCGCCACTCGGGCAGGTGGGGCCGTTCGTCCCCCAGCGTGGTGTCGCGCCCGTGGCCCGGATAGACCCAGGTCTCGTCCGGCAGTGGCGCGAAGAGCTTGGTCTCCACGTCGTGCAGCAGGCTCGCGAACGCCTCGGGGTCCTTGTGCGTGTTGCCGACCCCGCCGGGGAAGAGGCAGTCCCCGGTGAACAGATGCGGCGCACCGTGCGGGTCGTCGTACAGGAGTGTGATCGAGCCCGGGGTGTGACCGGTCAGACGGCGGGCGGTGAGCGCCACCTCGCCCACCCGGATGGTGTCGCCGTCCTCGACCAGGACCTCCGTCGGCACCTCGATGCCCTCGGCGTCGAACCGTCCCGCGTAGGTGCGCGCCCCGGTCGCCGCGACGACCTCGCCCAGCGCCCGCCAGTGGTCGCGGTGCCGGTGGGTGGTGACGACGGAGAGGATCGAGTCGTCACCGATCAGCCGGAGCAGCGTCCCGGCCTCGTCGGCCGCGTCGATCAGCAGCTGCTCGCCGGTGGCCCGGCAGCGCAGCAGGTAGGCGTTGTTGTCCATCGGGCCGACGGCGACCTTCGAGATCATCAGATCCGTCAGTTCGTGCACATCGGCGGGCCCGCCGACCTTGACCGCTCCGCTGTACGTCATGTTCCTCAGCCTATAGCGGGGGCAGCGGCCTACAGCGGGGGCAGTGCCGGAAGCGTTCCGCCTCCGACGGTCAGCGCCGAGCCGTCGCGCCGCCCGCTGAGCCAGCCCAGCAGCTCGGGCGCCGTGCCCCGGACACCGATGGGCCCGCCCTCCGCGCCGCCGCCGGTCGTCCACACCCGCCCGGTGCCGTCGGCGAGCGACACCGGCGCGATCTCCGGGTGCCCGGCGAACCGCTCGGCCAGGAAGCCGATCTCCCGCGCCGTGAACTCGTCCGGCAGGTCCTCCAGCTCGTAGCCGACGCCCAGGTCGACGTGGTGCAGCTCCACCTCGGCCCGGCGGCGGAGGGGCACGTGGGAGGCGGAGTCCGTCACACCGTTACGCAGGGTCACGGTGCGCGACCAGTCCCCGGGCTCGGCCGCGGCCGCGACGAACCGGGCCGCGCTCGCCGTCAGGTCGGCCAGCTGCTGCGCGTGGGACCGGGGGGCATCCCGCTCGATGTCGCGGTCGCGGGTTTCGCTGTCTGCGTACATAGGCAGCCCGCGGAGAACATTCACGAGCGCGTCGGCGTTACGGGAGAGGTGCGCGATGACATGACCGCGGCTCCACCCCGGCAGCCGTGACGGCTCGGACAGCCCCGCGTCGTCCAGTTTCCCGGTGGCGCCGAGCAGCCGGTCCGTCGCTTCCCGGAGTGCTGCCAGGTCGTGCGCATGATCAGTCATGGGGCCGAGCCTAGCCTCGGCCACTCGTTCGGGTGAAGGAGTTCTCAGCCGTCCGCAATTCGAATGTGCGTGCTATACGCTCGGAGTCGAAAGCTCCGTACACCGCTGTGGCGCCCCCCATACCCTGGGCGAGGGGCTCAGTTCCCCCGCTTCTCTCTAGAAAGGTGCGGACCGGCGTGGCCGACCGTCTCATCGTCCGTGGCGCTCGCGAGCACAACCTCAAGAACGTCTCGCTCGACCTCCCCCGCGACTCCCTCATCGTCTTCACCGGGCTCTCCGGGTCGGGCAAGTCGTCGCTCGCGTTCGACACGATCTTCGCCGAGGGCCAGCGCCGCTACGTGGAGTCGCTCTCCTCGTACGCCCGGCAGTTCCTCGGCCAGATGGACAAGCCGGACGTCGACTTCATCGAGGGCCTGTCGCCCGCCGTCTCCATCGACCAGAAGTCGACCTCGCGCAACCCGCGCTCGACCGTCGGCACCATCACCGAGGTCTACGACTACCTCCGGCTGCTCTTCGCCCGGATCGGCAAGCCGCACTGCCCCGAGTGCCACCGCCCCATCTCGCGCCAGTCGCCGCAGGCCATCGTGGACAAGGTCCTCGGCCTGCCCGAGGGCAGCCGCTTCCAGGTGCTCTCGCCGCTGGTGCGCGAGCGCAAGGGCGAGTTCGTGGACCTGTTCTCCGACCTCCAGACCAAGGGCTACAGCCGCGCCCGGGTGGACGGTGCCACGATCCAGCTCTCCGAGCCGCCCACGCTCAAGAAGCAGGAGAAGCACACCATCGAGGTCGTCATCGACCGCCTCACCGTGAAGGACAGCGCCAAGCGCCGGCTGACGGACTCCGTCGAGACCGCGCTCGGCCTCTCCGGCGGCATGGTCGTGCTCGACTTCGTGGACCTCCCCGAGGACGACCCCGAGCGCGAGCGGATGTACTCGGAGCACCTCTACTGCCCGTACGACGACCTCTCCTTCGAGGAGCTGGAGCCGCGCTCCTTCTCCTTCAACTCCCCGTTCGGCGCCTGCCCCGACTGCACCGGCATCGGTACGCGCATGGAGGTCGACCCGGAGCTGATCGTCCCGGACGAGGAGAAGTCCCTGGACGAGGGCGCCATCCACCCCTGGTCCCACGGCCACACCAAGGAGTACTTCGGCCGCCAGATCAACGCGCTGGCCGAAGCCCTCGGCTTCCGTACGGACATCCCCTGGGCCGGGCTGCCGCAGCGCGCCAAGAAGGCCCTGCTGCACGGCCACAAGATCCAGACCGAGGTCCGCTACCGCAACCGGTACGGGCGTGAGCGCGCCTACACCACCCCGTCCTTCGAGGGCGCCGTCCAGTTCGTCAAGCGGCGGCACTCCGAGGCCGAGAGCGACTCCAGCCGGGAGCGCTTCGAGGGGTACATGCGCGAGGTCCCCTGCCCGACCTGTGAGGGCACCCGGCTCAAGCCGATCGTCCTCGCGGTCACGGTGATGGAGAGGTCCATCGCCGAGGTCTCCGCGATGTCCATCAGCGAGTGCGCCGAATTCCTCGGCCGCCTCAAGCTGAACGCCCGCGACAAGAAGATCGCCGAGCGGGTCCTCAAGGAGGTCAACGAGCGGCTGAGGTTCCTGGTCGACGTGGGCCTGGACTACCTCTCGCTGAACCGCGCCGCGGGCACCCTGTCCGGCGGCGAGGCCCAGCGCATCCGGCTCGCCACGCAGATCGGCTCCGGCCTCGTCGGCGTGCTCTACGTGCTGGACGAGCCCTCCATCGGACTGCACCAGCGCGACAACCACCGGCTGATCGAGACCCTCGTCCGCCTCCGCGACATGGGCAACACGCTCATCGTCGTGGAGCACGACGAGGACACCATCAAGGTCGCTGACTGGGTGGTCGACATCGGCCCCGGCGCCGGTGAGCACGGCGGCAAGGTCGTCCACTCCGGCTCGCTCAAGGAACTGCTGGCCAACGACAAGTCGGTCACCGGGCAGTACCTGACCGGCAAGAAGTCGATCTCCGTGCCCGAGGTGCGGCGGCCCGTGGACCCCTCGCGGCTGCTCACGGTGCACGGCGCCCGGGAGAACAACCTCCGGGACATCGACGTCTCCTTCCCGCTCGGCGTGCTGACCGCCGTCACCGGCGTCTCGGGCTCCGGCAAGTCGACGCTGGTCAACGACATCCTCTACACCCACCTGGCCCGCGAGCTGAACGGCGCCAAGTCGGTGCCCGGCCGGCACACCCGGGTCGACGGGGACGACCTGGTCGACAAGGTGGTGCACGTCGACCAGTCGCCCATCGGCCGTACGCCCCGGTCCAACCCGGCCACGTACACCGGCGTCTTCGACCACGTCCGCAAGCTGTTCGCCGAGACGATGGAGGCCAAGGTCCGCGGCTATCTGCCGGGCCGGTTCTCCTTCAACGTCAAGGGCGGCCGCTGCGAGAACTGCTCCGGCGACGGCACCATCAAGATCGAGATGAACTTCCTGCCCGACGTGTACGTCCCGTGCGAGGTCTGCCACGGTGCGCGCTACAACCGGGAGACCCTGGAGGTCCACTACAAGGGCAAGTCCATCGCCGAGGTGCTGGACATGCCGATCGAGGAGGGCCTGGAGTTCTTCGAGGCCGTCCCGACCATCGCCCGCCATCTGCGCACGCTCAACGAGGTCGGCCTCGGATACGTGCGGCTCGGCCAGTCAGCGCCGACGCTCTCCGGCGGTGAGGCCCAGCGGGTCAAGCTCGCCAGCGAGCTCCAGAAGCGCTCCACCGGCCGCACCGTCTACGTCCTGGACGAGCCGACCACCGGTCTGCACTTCGAGGACATCTCCAAGCTGATCAAGGTGCTCTCCGGCCTGGTCGACAAGGGGAACTCGGTGATCGTCATCGAGCACAACCTCGATGTCATCAAGACCGCCGACTGGGTGGTCGACATGGGCCCCGAGGGCGGCAGCGGCGGCGGCCTCGTCATCGCCGAGGGCACCCCGGAGTACGTGGCGGGCGTCCCCGCCAGCCACACCGGCAAGTTCCTCCAGGACATCCTGGACGCCGACCGGGTGAGCGAGGCCGCCGTCCCGGCCGCCCGCAAGCCCGCCGGGAAGAAGGCCGCCAAGAAGACCGCCGCGGCGAGGACGGCTTCCACGACGAAGACGGCGACGGCCAGGACCGCCGCGGCGAAGAAGCCCGCCGCCAAGAAGACGGCCCGCGCGCGGAAGGGCTGACACCGGGACACGCGGTGCGAGGCGGGGGGGCCCCCCCCCCGGGGGCCCCCCCCCCCCCGGGGCGCCCCCGGCCGCCCCCCCGCGGCGCGGCCCGGGGCGGCCCCCCCCCCCCCCCCC